>CAUPXM010000003.1:0-137592 GCA_963515585.1 uncultured Campylobacter sp. | reverse complement strand
TCTCATGTCTTAGAGAGTAAGCTTCGCTTATAGCAAAAGGAAATAGCTCTAAATGGCCATCAGGTATTAGCTTATCTAGGTAGTTGGTGATTAACTCGCTTCCGCTCTTTAGGCTAGCTAAGCTTGCAGCTCTGGTTTCGGAGAAGGATTTGGTATTAGAATTTACGCGCGCGCTAGGAGCCGAGGAAGCATCAAATCCTAAATTTAGATAATTGCCGCTTTGATAAATTTTAGGGTTATAGCTTAGACTTACCCCTACATTTAGCGTTGCATGCATATTGGCTGCGTTAGGAGCTATAAGGCTGCCGCTTCCTTGCTTATTGATTAGATGCATCTCGCTGCTTGGACTTAACGGGCCGCTTACTCCGCTGATATAAGCCGTGATATTGCTTACGTTGCTTAGATCTGTGTTAGCGGTAGGATCGCTTAGGGTAAGCACGCTATCGCCTGCTCTAATAGAGCTAGGAAGGAAAAAATTTAACTTGTCAAAACCGCTAATATTTTTAGCGCTTAAGGAATTTACTACAGCAGGAGAGCTATTGCTAGCTCCTATGTTAAGAGTGTTGCCGCTACCGCTTGCGCTTATTACGCCTACATTATGACCGCTGATGAAATTTAGCGTATTATTTGCGCCTGCTGCGTGGATATTTCTAGCGTTAAAATTCTTATCCTCCCCGGCCTTGCCTATATCTATGTTATTTCCGTTAAGACCGCCGGCACCAAGATACTTCTGTAGCTCATCCGCATCAAAGTCTCCATTTATGCTCTCGTTAGTCTTAATAAGCTTTTGAATATAAAGTTCCTTCTCATCCTCGCTTATATGCATACCGCCTATGTTTCTGCTAAAGGTATTGGCATCTTTTATGACATAGTTTTTATTTAGCTGAGTTACGTAGCCCTTGTCTTTAAAGCGCGGATCATATCCGGTAAATTTACCGCCTCCGCTTTTATAGGCAAGGGTATATTTCTTATTGTCGCCATCTGGATAGCTTGCATTGTTTAAAGCATTAAATTCTCTTGCCGAGTTTACAAATATATCTGTACCGCTTAGATCGGTATTGCCGGAGCCGGTTAAGCTTAAAGCCCTTTTAGTATTGGACGAAGCATCGTTTTCTATCTCGCTAAGGGAGGCTAGGTTAAATTCCAATTTATTGAAATTTGCAAAATTCCCTGCATTTAGGCCATTGCCGGAGTTTGAAGATAGTATATTTAGGCTATTGCCCGAATTGCTAGCGTTTGCGCTAGATACTCCGTATATCGTGCCCGCTACGCTGCCGCTTCTGAAATTTACTACGTTGTTGCTGCCGCTAGTAGCTTCCGTCGCGTAGACGTTGCCAGCAACTTGCGTGTTGCCGTTTAAATTTACAGTGTTGAAGGAGGCAGCGCCGCTAGCCTTTCCGCCGTATACGCTTCCGCCTACGTTTACCGAGTTAAGAGTTATGGTGTTGGAAATCGCGCTGTTTCCCTTGCCGCCTACCGCCATTGCTCCTACGCTGCCGTTGTTTATAGTTACGATATTGGATTTGGCTTCTCCGTTGCTAGTATTGCCGCCGTAAATGCTATTACGGATTATCGTAGCATTCGTAGTTACGCTATTGTCGTGGACGTTTCCGCCGCCGCTACTGCTGTGGGTGATGCCCGCATTTACATACCCCACGTCTATTCCGCTTGCTTCGAAAGTTACATGGTTATTATAAATTTCTTGCGAGGTAGCGGAATTTGAATATCCTCCATCGATCTCGCCTATGTTGCTTCCACCTCTAATCTTAGCGTGGTTATCGTGGACGCTGTTGCTCCCGTCGGTAGTATCGTCTCTGCCCGAGCTTATGTTTTTGCCGCCTAGATTGCCTGCATTCTCCTTTACTATTACGGTGTTTCCTTTATTACCGAATAGATCAGTAGCGCCCGCAGCCTTGTTGGAATTTTGATTTTGCATTAGCTCGCTTTGATCGAAGTTGGGGTCTATCCAAGAACGAGTTAGAGTGCCCTTTTGCATAATTAAATTCTTATTGTTTTCGACTTCGATCGTGGTGCCGGTGATCTGATAGTGATCTTTGTCTGTAATCGTATAAATTTGATTATCTTGCACGGTCTGCGCGGCTCTAGTGATCGTGCCGCCGCCAGAGTTGTGGATCAGATAGTACTTTCCTTCGCCAAGATCTGATTTTATACCCTCTATCTTTGTGCCGTTTAAATTTGTATTGCCGCTAGTGGTTAGAGTAAGAGGCGCATCGGCTTGGGTAGTGGAATATAGATCGTGAAAATTTATAGAGCCGAAATTTTTAATGTCTTTGGCTTTTTTAATGCCGCCGCCGACCCAATTTTCGATATGCAAGGTATTGGTTTTGTCTGCGGAGCTATTGCTGCCGTAGATCGTGCCGTTTATCGTGCCGCCTCTAAAATTTACGTTGCTATTCTCGACGCTGCCGCTTGTAGCGTAGCCCGCAAAGACGTCTCCTGCTATCGTCGTTCTTTCTTTATTGATATAAACGACCGCATTTTTGACGCTTCCTGCACGTGCGCCATAGACATTGCCTCCGATATGCACGCCTTTGTTAGAATCTAACGCTCCTAGAGTAACTCTATCGCCATCCGATTCACCTGCAATGCCGCTTGCTGCCGCGACATCACCTTTTACTGTACCTTTTATAAGATCAACTACGCTTCGCGAGCTTGAGGCGCCGCCCAAAGAGCCTGTGACGCTGCCTACGATTGCATCGTCGTTGTTGATTTCTACGCGATTTGCGCTCATTACGCTAGCGCTATTTGCTTGGCCGCCGATTACTTGGTAATTTTGCGCTTTTAGCTTTGCGCTTATGGATACGGAGTTTGCGCTAGAGTTTCCGCTTCCGCCCGCTGCGCCCCAAATTCTACCACTACCGCTTAAAGTAATAGTGCTTGTGCCGCCGTAATAAGGCGCCGTTATATTGACGCTATTAGAATTACTTTGCCCTGTGGAGGATTGCGCGCCGAATATATCGAAGCTCCCTATAAACGTGCCACCTTTGATAGTTATTCTATTTGATAGGGCATCACCGCCGCCGCTTACTATGCTGCCTACGATTACATTTGTAACGGAGCTATTGCCAATAATGCCTCCGTCGATCGTTATGGCGTTAGAAGAAGCTTTTTTATCCGCTCCGCTTCTGCCGCCGATGATATTATAATGTCTATTTGAGCTGCCGCCGAAGTTATCGGCATTTCCCGTGATTTCGGCGCCGTATTTTACAAAAACCTGATTCCGCGTCGCTTCGCCTTCGTTACCTGTTTTAGACGCCGCTATGCCTTGCCCGCCCACGACCAAATTTACCTTAGAGCCATTTTCTAAGCTCACGTAATTATCAGATACGCCCTTGGCTTCGGCGCCTATTGCGATACCCACGTAAGCGTTTGCGCCTCTAATCGTAAGTCTATTGTTGGAGGCGGAGCTTAACTCGGTAAAGCCCGAAATTCCGTCGCCGCTTCCTCCGCCGTAAATCACGCTGCCGGAATAATCCGTCCCGCCGCTTGCAACACCCGTAATCGTTGTAATATTGCCGTTCGGGCTGGTGCTACCGCTGCCGCTAGTATTGCCGCCAAATCCTGCCGAATATAGATTATTGTGGGTGTGGATAAGCGGCGGATTAGAATCTGCGTTGCAAAGCGCTTGTGCGGGCGCTAGTGCGAGCACCGCTGCGAGGCTAAGCATAGAGGAGCAGATGGATTTTTTCATATATTGATCCTTTGAAATTCGTAAAGTTTGCGATTATACATAAAAATAGATCAGTTTGCAATATGAAAATCACTGATCGGTTTTTTACAGAGGAGGGCTGCGTTTGTAATTTTAAGTAGTAAAAATTTACTCTTTGTGCAGAATAAATTCCTGGCTGAAAAATTTAACCTTTTTTTAGTGGGGGGCATTTTGAGCGGATTGCAAGTGGTGAAAAAATCCCAGCAAGAGGATTTTTAGTAAAATTTGAAATAATAAAAATATGAGCTAAGTTAATTCTGGCAATTCAAGCTGCGGTAAAATTTATGCAGGATAAATTTTAAAAGGACAAAACAAAAGTCTGCGCGCTGCAAAACCTACGTAGAATTTATGCAGGATAAATTTTAAACGAGCGGAATTTTATATAAATGCCGTTTCGCCCGCGAAAAAGCTTTTTTGAAAAATTTAAACGAGCAAGATTGCGCGATAAATTTTATGTGATCCCCGCTGCAAGAGCTAAAGTATAGCAAGCAGGAGATAAAATTTACGTGATAAATCTTGCGTAATAAATTTTAAAATGAGCCGCAAATCCTACAAGAAGCTGTAAATTCCATCTAGCAAGAAATATCTTTTATCCGCAGCGCCGTGATAAAATGGATTAAAAGTCCCTTCGTATGCCTTTTCAAAAAAGCCTTCTTTGCTTAGCTTTATAAGCTCTGCATTGACGAAATCCAGTAGCTCTTTATTGCCTTTCTGCACGCCAATACCCATGAAATCGGGCTTACCTAGCGTTTTAAGCGGTACTTCTACCTCGCTATCGACTACCGGATATGCCATTGCGATGAGATTATCGGTCGCGTAGGCGTCCACGTCGCCGTCTTTTAGCATGCGGTAGCACTCTCTGGCGATCTTACAAAATGTAAAATTTCCAAAGCCTTCTTGTTTAAAAAATGCCTCGCCTGTACCGCCGCTTTCGAGCAAAATTCTTTTCTCTTTCAGATCGGCTAAGGATTTTATTCTATCGGCTTTGCGGGTTAAAACTCCAAGATTTACCGAAAAATACGGTGTTGAAAAATCGATCTGCTGCGCGCGTTCAGGCGTAATGGTAATCGTAGCGATGACGATATCTACGCGGTTATTTACTAGTGCTGGAATTCTATCCTCGACCTTCATCGGCACAAGTTCGATTCTGCCGCCTTTTTCGCCGAAAAGATCATTTGCTATGGCCTGTGCCATCGTAACTTCAAAACCCTCAAAAGTTCCATCGTTTAGCTCACTAAAAGGAGGCTGTCCGTCGTAAACGCCGATGCGAACGACGCCTTTTGATCTGATCTGTTCCAGACTATCGGCGAAAGCAACGATAAATGGTAGCAACATTGCAAGAAGCAATTTCATGGCAAATCCTTAAATTTAATCTCTCTTCCGCTTTCAAACCAAGCGGGAAATTTTATTTGCTAAAATTCTAAAAGCCGGACTCAAAATTTAAAGCAAGCCCTTAGAGCATATTATAAATTCCATCTAGCAGAAAATATTTCTTATCCGCCGTACCGCGATAAAATGGATCAAAGCTCTGCTCGTAGGCCTTTTTGAAAAAGCCCTCTTTGCTCAGCTTAATGAGCTCTGCATTGACGAAATCAAGTAGTTCTTTGTTGTCCTTCTGCACGCCGATGCCGATGAAATCGCTAGGGCCTAGGTTTTTAAACGGCACCTCTAAAGTATCATCGATGACGGAATATGCAAGCACGATGAGATTGTCGTTTATATAGCCGTCCGCATCGCCATTTCGAATCATTTCGTAACATTCCTTAGCCGAAGCGCAATGGCCTAAATTTTTAAATCCCTTGGTTTTGAAAAATTTCTCCGCCACCGTCGCGTCGCCTTCGAATACGATCTTTTTATCATGAAGCTGCGCGATATCGGTAAAAGCGTCGGCTTTGCGCGTTAATATGCCTAAATTTACGGAGAGGTAGGGGAGGGAGAAATCGATCTTTCTTTTTCGTTCGTTGGTGATGCTAAATAGGCCGATCACCAAATCAAGCTTATTTGCCTCTAAAAATGGAATTCTATCATTTACGCTTAACGGGATGAACTCGATTTTGCCCTCTTTTTTGCCGAAAATTTCTTTAGCAATAGCGTTTGCAAGATCGATTTCAAATCCTTCAAATTTGCCGCCATTAGACTCGCAAAGCGGCGGATGGGCGTCGCGCACTCCGATGCGAATGACGCCGTTTTGTCTGATTTGATCTAGGCTATCTGCAAAAAGCGCCGCACAAAATAGAGCTGCTATAAAAAGTAGTTTCATTTTATGTCCTTAAAATGGGATTTCGCATATTATCCGCTTATAATAAATGATGTTTTAGTCGAAGGCGTTAGATAAAACACTGCTAAATTCCGTCCTAAAATATGGCATAGAGCCCATCTAGTAAGAAATATTTTTTATCTGCAGCGCCTTGATAAAATGGCTTGAAAGTTTCATCATAAGAACGTTCGAAAAAGCCTTGTTTACTAAGTGTAACAAGCTCTTTATTTATCAGATCAAGCAATTCGGTATTACCTTTGCGCACCCCGATGCCTAAGAATTCCGGATTACCTAGATTTTGGATTGCTACTTCTAAGTTGTCGTCGATAATGGAATAAGCTAGCACGATGAGATTATCGTTAACGTAAGCATCGGCTTTGCCTTGCTTAAGCATATCGTAGCATTCGGTAGTAATGGAGCAATGGATTAGATTGTGGATTTTATTTTTATACAAAAAATTTTCTGCCGTAGTCCCGCTACCCTCTACTAGGACCTTTTTGTTTGAAAGATCGTCTATGCTTTTGATGCCATCGCTTTTACGCGTCAAAACTCCCAAGCTCATCGAGAAATATGGATAAGAAAAGTCGATTTGCCTTTTTCTATCTTGCGTTATCGTGATGGTCGCGACTGCAAGATCTACCTTATCGTTTTGTAATGCAGAGATCCTATCGCTGGCGTTTAAAGGGACGAACTCGACTCTACCGCGCTTATCACCGAATATGCTCTTAGCTATAGCGTCTGCAAGGTTGATTTCAAAGCCTTCGAAATTACCACTTTTTTCATCACTGAAAGGTGGCCTACCATCACGAACACCGATTTTAACAACTCCGGCAGATCTGATCTGCTCCAAACTGCCCGCAAAAACACCGCTGCAAAGCGTAAAAATAATGCAAAAAAGTAGTTTCATAAACTATCCTTTTCTTAAATTTAATACTATCCCTTAGATATTACGTGATTTTACCCTAAAATAGTTAAACATAACTTCAATTACATAATACGGATTGCTAAATCGGCAGTAAGTGAACGAGATTAGAATTTAAGAAACGATAGATAAATTTTATGAAGTGAAATTTAGCCGTAGCGAAATGTGGCGCAGGAAAGTATAAGCTTTGATTAAAATTTATCTATCGTAATTTATGGCGCAGTTTTTGCTGTATCGGCATAGAATTTTAATTTAGAATTCATCCATCATACCTGCTTGCTTTTCGAGCTGGAATTTTTACGTCTTGCCTACGTGCCGCATATTTTGCAATAAAATTTTAAAATTTGCTTGGGTTGAAATGCTGTTTTGTATTATAGAATTTTGCGGTATTTTAAAACTATTTTTCGCCGACTTCTACGATTTTGCTTAGCACGTATTGTTCTAGCTCGCGTCTAGGTACGTCATTTTTGAGCGCTTCGTTGTAGATATTTTCGACTATGTGGCTGTATTTTTCGTAAGGAAAGTAGAGGAAATGGTTCGCCCAAGCGCGTTTGATGAGCTCGTGGGTTAGCTTTTTTCTAGCCCACGCCTTAAAGCAATCAAATCCGATAAAAACCGCCGATGTCGCTATGATCGTAAATAAAATGGAGAAGTGAAAGTCGATCTTTTGAAACATCGCGTGCGTAAGAGTTATCAAAAACATAACGCAGACGAATGCGAATATCGCGAAGATCACGTAGGATTTGCCGTAGTTAAATTTAAAATTTAGCTTCGAAGGATCGACGAGCATTCCGTCGTTAAATTCGGCATTGGCTTCGAGCAGATCGCGGAAAAGCACGGGTTTGTGCGATACATGAAACATAATATCTAAAAGCTTGCTTTTAAAATTTGACCTATCCATCGGGGTTCCTTCGATTTTTGCGGCATTATATCTTAAATTAAATTGTTATAAGATAAAATGGTGCAAAATTTCAAGGAGCGATTATGTTTGAAATCAGCGGAATGAGCGGTGAGGAGATAGTTTATATTAACGGCAAATTTTGCAAAGCCAAAGAGGCTGCGATAAGCCCTTTTGATCGCGGTTTCGTGCTTGGAGACGGCATCTATGAGGTAGCTCCCGTGGTAAATTCTAAAATTTGCGACAGGGCGGATTTTTGGGAGCGCTTTGAGCGCAGCACTTCTCAGATCGAGCTGAAAATTCCATATTCTCGCGAAAAATATGAGGAAATTTTATATGAGCTCATCGCGCAGGGCGGCGTAAAAGAGGGCGCTTTCTACACTCAGATCACAAGAGGCGCGGCGATGCGCGATTTTGACTACGTCCGCGGCATAGAGCCCAGCGTCTTTGCCTTTGTCTATCATACGCAAATTTTTGACAACCCGCTTGCAAAAGAGGGTATCGAGATCGTAAGCCTGCCCGAGATCCGCTGGCACAGGCGCGATATAAAATCGATCTCGCTTTTATCCCAGTGTATCTTAAAGCACGAGGCCCACAAAGCTGGTGCTTATGAGTGCTTTTTGATCGAGGACGGGCTGGTTACTGAGTGTTCGAGCTCCAGCGCATTTATCATCAAAGATGACGTTCTGATCACGCGACCGCTTTCAAACGACATACTGCCTGGCATCCGCCGCAAGGTGATCCTAGGCCTTGCCGAGCAGGCGGGACTTAGCGTGCAGCAGCGGGCGTTTGGAATGAGCGAGGTTTATGAAGCCGATGAGGCCTTTATCAGCGCGGCGACGCTGATGGTGCTGCCGATCGTAAAGGCTGACGGCAGGGCGATCGGCGGCGGTGCGGTCGGCAAATACGTACCGCGCCTGCGTGAGATGTATGCCGCGCGGCTAAGAGCCGAAGCAGGACTGTAATAGGGCAGTCAAATTTAGCCCGTTAAATTTAAATTATGCGGGCTGATTAAATTTTGCTTTCTAGCTCGCCGGTTATGCGGCCTAGCTCGCTTACTAATTCTAAAATTTCAGCCAGTTCGTATTGATGAGCATACGCTGTTCCGGTTGTCGGAGGTATGCTAAATAGCTCTGTTTCAAAGCGATTCGGCGCGCCGTTTAGAAATAGGTAAAATTTATTATCCATAAACGCCGCACTTATGCTAAATTTATGGTAGTATCGCTTTAGCTCGTTTAGTCGCTCCATCAGCGCGGGCGTCAATAGATATCGAGCTTCTACCTTGTCGTCGGCAAACACGCGAAATTCGCTATTAAAAATGACGTTGTCCATTAACTCCTTCTCGCCTAAAATTTTTGTATTTAGCTCGCGGCTCGCCAAGATGGTTTTGGCGTAAAATCTCTTGCCGAATTCGCATATCAGCACGCTGCTGCTAAAATCCATATACGCATCATATAAGCTCATTGCAAGCGAAGCTAGCTTCACATAGGTATTGTCTATGCCCAGATCGTAGTTCTTTTTGATTCTAATCGCCTCGCTAAGGCTAAATTTTACCCCATCCCATTCGCCTTTTATCTCATCTTCGCCGATAAAATCGGAGTTTGCAAAGATTCCCGCTCTCCTGAATTCCTTCGCGCTTATGCCACGTCCTGGCGAATAAGTAAGCTGCGGATACGCCTGTGAGATCGCCGTGCGCACCAAAATTTTTTTGTAAAATAGTTTATATTCATAAGCGGCGTCCGCAATACCGTCGTAAATGCAAGCAACATAAATAATCAAAAGCACCGCGTAGATAAGATAAACTTCGATCATCTTGTAATCCGTATCATCGTCTGTTTTAAATACCGCATCGATCGCAAACATTACGATAAATGGGAACAGATACAAAAATACTATCTTGGCATAGATCATCACTACCTTGCAAATACACTTTTTTTGTTTGGCTCTACTTAGCGCTATCGCCCTGTCTAGTTGCATGCGTTTCCTTAAATTTTTTGATCCGAAATTTTATAAAATTCGTTCTCTTCGTAAAATTTCACCACAGCCTCGTCCGCGCTTGCGTTGCGCTGCAAATACTTCAGCAAGGGCTCCGTGCGCGTATATATCACGCCAAGCCCGGCAAGGCTCGTTGCACGCGAAAGTGCCACGTAGAGCTGCCCTTTGGCAAAGATCCTGTCGATGTCGCAGATGAGCTGCGGGATGCTCATGCCTTGGGATTTGTGGATCGTGATGGCGTATGCGAGCTTGAGCGGGAACTGATAATACCGCGCCAGCACGATCTGCTCGGCATCCGCGCCGCTTGTGGCGATCTCGCTTAGTTCGTATGTTTGCAGCCCCACGCGGCTTAGTATGCCAGAGGGCTTTTTTACGACCACGCTTTCGATCTCTCCGCCGGAGCTTTTTTCGATCTTTTCGACGACGCCTTGCTCGCCGTTAAAAAACTCGCCGCTTTTATTCGCGGTAAACAGCACCTTTGCGCCTTCTTTCAGCGTCAGACTTTGCGGCGCGTTTAGCGAGGCGATCCATTTTTGAATTTTCTGCTCGTTCACTCCGCCTTGCAGCGCTTCGTAAACACCCTCAAAGCTGCTCTGCGGCGCATTAAGCTTGGCTAGTCTGGCGTTATTTATCGCATCTACTTCGGCGTTTCGGCCCGAGATTATCGTAGCATCTGGTTCTGCTCGCGCGGCATCGATGAGCAAAGATCGCATCAGCTCCGCCGTCTGCTCGCTTGCGATGCCGAGCCGCAGCTCGCAAAGCAGGCGGTATAGCGCCGCATCCGCGGTGCGCTTAGAGCCTATCATCTCGACGTAAAAAAACTCGCACTGCCTCCACGCGTACGAGCCGAAGGCGTAATCCGAGTCGCTAAATAGGCTCGCGCGCGACACGCTCTCGCCCTCTTTGCGCACCGGCGGAAGCTGGTAAAAATCGCCCGTAACGAGCAGCCGTCCGTTAAATTTAGAGCTTGAAATTCTAAGATAGATCATCTCGAAAAGCTCGGCGCCGATCATCGAAATTTCATCGATCACGATGAGGTCTGCGAGGGCTAAAATTTTTCGTAGCTCGCTTAGTTTGCCGCTTTGTTTGCGATCGAAGCCCTTTAGCTCCTCGTGATTTTTGCAAATGCCGAAGCGGAAGAAGCTATGCACGGTCACGCCGCCGATCTCTACGGCGCTGATGCCGGTGCTGCCGAGCACGATGACGAGCTTGCCGCGAGCGCGGTAATCCTTGATGAGCTCTTTTATCACGTAGCTTTTGCCCACGCCTGCGCCGCCCGTGATGAAAATATTTCGATCTTTTAGCTTTTGGATGATGAAATTTATCAAGTTTTTTCCTATTTTTTGGCAAAATTATAGCCAAAATTTTTTAAAAGGCATTTTGTTTGAAACGACTAGTATCTCTCATCTTCGCGGCTTTAATCCTTGCAGGTTGCGCCACCCATAAGTTTATCCCGGAAAATCCCGCGGTTTTAGATCTCGAATACGCTCAAAACAGCGAGCGGCTGCCCGCTCCCGCTTCGGTGCAAAACATAAGCGGAAGCGCGTTTAAGAGCCGCTATTTTAAAATTTGGTTTGACGATGCGCCCGTGAAGGCGGGAATCGATACGTTTTGGGGGCTTAATTACGCCAAGGGGCGCCACTTTGACGCCGCAGGCAGGATATATAACGACGCGATCTATCAAAGCATCCGCATAAATGCGAACGAAGAGGCGTTCGGGCTAATATCTGAGCCCGCTATAACGGTAAAAAACGCGCTGCTGCGAAATATCCCAAGCGACTTGCCGATTTTCGGCGATCCGAGCGAGCCGGGGGAGGGCGAGCCGTTTGATTACGCCGCAAATTCCGCCGTGAGCGTGGGCTATCCGCTGCTGCTGTCGCATTACAGCAGAGACGGCGCGTGGGCGTTCGTGCGCAACGACGGCGTGTGGGGCTGGATAAGAAGCGATGCGATAAAGCGCATCAGCCCGCAACAAGCGGATATCTACGCAAATTCTAAATTTATAACGATCCTGCGCGACGGCGCGATCGTTTATGATGAAAGCGCCGCGGAGCTTTTTAGAGCGCGCACCGGCACGATTTTGCCGTATGATTTTAGCGGCGAGCGCGATCTTGGCGGCACGCTCGGCGTGCGGAGCGTATTTAGCGGCGAAATTTTAACTCAGTTTGGCGGCAAGAGATATTTCGTTAGCGCGGAGGATGCGAGGCTTTGGCCCGCGCCGCTTGATGAGCAAAACTCAAAGATCGTAGCCGCTAGCCTGCTCGGGCAGAAATACGGCTGGGGCGGGTATAAATTTCTTCGCGATTGCTCGCTTATGACGAAAGACTTTTTGGCGAATTTCGGGCTGTGGCTGCCGCGAAATTCCAAGGCGCAATCGGGCCGCGGCGAGCGTTTTTCGCTGGCAGGGATGAGCGCGGATGAAAAGCTTAGCTTCATCGGCAAAAACGGCGTGGCGTATAAAACGCTGCTGTATATGCCCGGCCACGTGATGCTCTACGTAGGGCAGGTGGACGGCAAGCCGGCGGTGCTGCACGATATCTGGGGGCTTCGCACGATGGATGGCGGGCGCGCAGTCATCGGGCGCACGGCGATTACGTCGCTTACTATCGGCTCGGATCGCGCGGACATCGCCGAGGATCGCCTGCTAATCTCGCGTATCAGCGCGATGAGCGTGCTTTCGGGTGAGGATGACGCTATTTCGGACGATCGGTTCGCTCCTGAGGATCCGAGCACTCTGTCTGCGTATGCGAGCGGAAATTAGGCTGCTTGCGGGTATGGGCGTGAATTGGACTTCGCTTAGCAGCTGCCGTCATAGTTTGCTTTTGCCGTTGGTGGAGTCGCGCGCTTGACGATGCTGCGGTGCGCGCAAGCGCAAATTTAAAATGGCGTTTTAAGTGCTGCGCCATTTTAAATTTAGCCTAGACGGCGAGCAAATTTAAAATTTCGGGCTTAAATTTAGTCTAAATTTAAGCCTCAGCTCTTGTAGTTCTTAAAATTTTGGGCAAATTTTAAAATTAGCTCGCAAGTCTGGTTAAAATTTTAAAGCGCTATCTAAATTTACGCTCCTGCTTTAAAGCTCAATCGCGCGCTGCTCCCCTTAAAAGAACAAAAAATATCTCGGCGTCTTGCGCTTATACTCTAAATACTCCTGTCCGTAGGCTTGCTCGCAGTAGCGCTCCTCGCCGAGGACCACGAGATGGTTGTATATGGCAAAGGGTGCTATCACTATGAGTAGCCACAGCGACGCCGAAGCGACGCAAACGCCCGCCATACCGAGGAAATAAAAGAAATACATCGGATTGCGCGATAGGCGGTAGATGCCTCCCTGTGCGGCTCTGTCCGTAGGCGCCGCCGCATAGTCGTAAAACGCCTTGATGAAGCCCGCAAAAGCCGCTATATAGATCACCGCTCCGATCCAAAACCACGCGCTGCCCGTCTTAAGCGGCACGAACACCGACAAAATGAGCAGCGCTACTTGCAGCAGCGAGCTTATGATCGCATTTCGCTTGTCCGCGAGCGTGTACCACGAGGTATCGGTGGCGCGCTTGCCGACCTCTTTGTAGATAAACATATATGCGAACTGTATAAGCACCATCGCAAATGAGGGTATCCAAGCGCCCGATAGAGTAGGCTCAAGCGTCGTAAAAAATGAAATTTCCATGACCGCTCCCTTTGCTTTAAATTCTATCCGTAGCTTTGTTTTGCCCTTGTTTGCTTGTCGCTGCTTTGTCTTTTTTCGCCCGCCGTGGGTCTAAATTTTACTCCGCCTCGCGCTGTATATTCGGGTGCGCTGCTCGCTCGGTACGCCGCCCGCCGCCGATGCCGCTTTGATGAAGTATATGGCATCGGCCCGCTTGGCGCTATTTGTTGAAAGAGGTTTCGGCGCTGGTAGAATGGCGGTCTTCTCGGCGCCGATGTACCGCTGCACGATGGCGTTCGGCACAGATGCTGCCTGCTAGGTGTAGCGCTGATGCCGTTGCTTCGGTGCCGCGTCTTATTTGCCCTCCGGGTTAAGTCCTTTTAAAATATAGCCAAATTCCGTATCGCTTAGCTCGTAATTCATAAATTTTTTATAAAACGCCTTCGTTTCGGCCTTTACGTCGATGTCGGCAAAGAGCTCTGGCTGGATAGTTTTTGCCGCCCATAAAATTTGAAGCACCGCATCCGCGCCGTATCTATCCCAGTTAAAAACCCCGCGCGGATTGCCGTAAACGCGTCCGTTTTTGACCGCATCCGTGCCGCTGTAAACCGGGCTAGATTTGATTTTCTCTACCGCATCTTCGTTGTGATCGCCGCCTACGATTATGATCTGCGGGTTGCTCGCGATGATCTCCTCGGCAGTGATTGTTTTCATCGGACCTTTTGTGGCGGTGATCGCATTCGTTCCGCCGGCCAGCTCTATCCATGAGTCGATCAGCGTGCCCTTACCATCGATCTTTAAAAGATCGCTTCCGCCTACGATGTGAAGGACGCGCGGACGCTTATCGGGGCTTAAATTCGCGGTGCGGCCGCTAACCAAAGCGATATTTTTATCGAGATTTGAGATCAGATCCTTCGCTCTTTGCGGCGCGTCGCCGCCTAGCATATCGCCGCACATCCTGATGCTGCGCCTCATCTGCTCGTAATCGCTAAAGCTCGCCTTTAAAACGGTAAAGCCCTGCTTAGCTAAATTTTCGCCTGCCAGTGCGGTTGGGACTATGACTACGTCGGGGTTGCGGCTCATTAGCTCCTCTAAATTTACGTCATTATTTTTTAGCAGCACGGGGATTTGCGCTAGGCGCGGATAAATTTTAAGAAACCATGCGTTTTTGCTGATGTTATCGGTGGTAGCGACGATCTTGTCCGCTCCTCCTAGGGCCAGTAAAATTTGATTGTTCGAGTGCCAGAGTGCCGCGATGCGCTCAACTTTTGCGGGGATTTTGACCTCAGCTCCGTCCATATCCTTGATAGTTCTAAGCTCTGCTGCGCTCGCAAAAAGCGCGCCCGCCAAAAGCAGTAGTAAAAATTTTTTCATTTTTTCTCCTAAAAGGTATTGAAATATACGCTGCGATATTACATAAAATCTCATTAAAATTGCGTAAATTTTAACCGCTGTCGCCGCGATTATTTATTATTTTTCAAAGTAAATTTTTATATAATCCATTTTAAATTTAGCATTTTTAAAGGAGAGAAAATGGATGAAATTTTGTATTTAATAGGCGCCGCCGCCGGGGTTTTAATCGCGCTTTTTATCATCGTGCCTCTGTTTTTCAGGCGCATAGTGGAGACGAACGAAGTGCATATCGTCCAGAGCGCGCGTAAGACGACGAGCTACGGCAAAGATACCGGCAACGGCAACAGCTATTATGAATTCCCAAGCTGGGTGCCGGTGCTGGGCGTTACGAAGATCGTTTTGCCGGTCTCGGTCTTTAGTATCAAGATCGAGGATTACGAGGCGTATGATCTAGGCAGGCTTCCTTTCGTAGTCGATATTACAGCGTTTTTTAGGATCGTGGATTCAAATTTAGCCGCACAACGCGTCAATAATTTTCAAGATTTGAACAATCAGCTCACAAACATCATTCAAGGCTCGATCCGTTCGATCCTTTCGAGCCGCGTGCTTGAGGACATCTTGCAAATCCGCTCCGAGCTCGGAGATGATTTTACCAAGGCGGTAAAGACGCAGCTGCAAAACTGGGGTATTGAGCCAGTTAAAAACATCGAGCTGATGGATATCCGAGATAGCAGCGGCAGCAAGGTCATCTTAAACATCATGGAGAAGAAAAAATCCCAGATCGAAAAGGAAAGCCGCGTAGAGGTCGCAAACAACACCAAGCTTGCCCAGATCGCCGAGATCGAAGCCGCGCAGGCAACCGAAGTGCGCCAGCAGGAAGCCAACAAGATGGTGGGCCTTAAGACCGTCGAAAACGAGCGAGAGGTCGCGATCTCAAAGGAGCAGGCCGAGCAGCTCATCAAGGATCAGCAAAAGATCACGCAGGAAAAGGCGATGGAGGTCGTGCGGGTAAACGACGTCAAGCAGGCCGAGATCAAAAAGCAAGTGGAGATCGTAAAAGCCGAGCAGGAGCAGCGCAAGATCGAGATCGACGCCGAAGCGCGCAAAAACGCCAAAATCCGCGACGCCGAAGCGATCAAAGAAAATCAAATTTTAGTAGCGCAGGGCGATAAGGAGAAGCAGTTTCTTGCCGCCGCGGCGCTTTTGGAGATGAAGGACAAAGAGGCGCAGGGTACGCTAAAGATAGGCTCTGCCGAGGCCGAGGCGCTTAGGTTAAAAGAGCTCGCGCCGGTAAACGCACAGATCGAGCTCGCGCGCGAGATCGGCGAAAATCAGGGATACCAAACCTATCTCATTTCGATCAAACAGATCGAAGCAAACCGCGATATCGGTCTGGAGCAGGCCAAGGCGCTAAGCGCGGCGGATCTTAAGATCATCGCAAACGAAGGTAGCGTGGGCGAGGGGATGAGCAAATTCGGCGAAATTTTAAGCGCCAAGGGCGGCACGCAGCTAGCCGCGATGCTCGAAGCGCTAAATCAAAGCGAGGTCGGCAAAAAGGTGCTGGATAAAATTTCGGGCGCTAAGGGTGAGGATAAATCCGAGTAATATTCGCACCGAGTAATGTTCGCAACATCTCGGGCGAGTAAAATTTTAAATTTATACACTATCGGCGCTGCGGAGGAGAGTAAATTTGAGTAATCGCTAGCGGCACCGCGCAGGCGAGCAAATTTGAGCGGTTTGTCCGTCCGGGTGGTTTTTGGCCTGCTTGCGTCGGATAAAATTTAAGGCGTTAGCGGAATTTTAAAGGTTGTAAATTCTAAATACTCGCAAAATTTAGAATTTCGCTGGAATTTAAAACGTCGTGAAATTTTAAAATGCTGCAGAATTTTAAATATCGTGGAATTTCAAACTCTCGCGAGCGTTTAAAGGCGGCGCGATATCACAAGATATCCACAGGATGCCGAAACTGCGGGTAAATTTTAAAAAATTCGCAAGGCGAAGTAAAATTTAGGACGCGCGGCTACCCGCCATAGGCTGCGCTTAGCGGTTATCGGTTGTTGTCAAATACTTGGGCTCTGCCGTTTATCGGTCAAATTTTGCCGCCTGCGAGGCTAAATTTATTAGGTTCGCATTAAATTCAGGAAGCGCGCGGCGTTGGCGGCAGCGCAAAATTTAACCCGCTTGCATGAAATTTTAAGGAGCGTACGATGGCAAACGCCGTAAATTCCGCGCAGTACCAAGCGCGCATCAAACAGGCGGAAACTCTTTTCGAGGGGCGAAATTTTACCCGGCGCCAAACGATAAATTTAAGCGGCGGATATGAGATCGTAAAAGACGCATATAGGCTCGGCGCGACAAGCTTTAGCGGCGGCGAATACGCGCTGTTTGATACTCGCAAAACGCAGATAATAAGCTGGCGCTGTATAGACGATAGGGCGGAATTTTTTAGCCTAATCCGCCACGCAGACAGCAAATTTTACCTTGTTTTTCGTCAGGATCTATACGGCTACAGCGTGCTTGATCTAGCCTCAGCGCAGATCATGCGCTTCGTGCCGGACGCCTGGCTAGACGGCAAGGAGAGCTTCATTTGGGACGGCGTGCACTATCTGCGGGGTTGGGACGCGCTGGCGGTGGACGGCTGCTACTGGGGCGCTCCAAACGGCGTGCATTTGGTGAGCTTTGCCGAGCCGATGAGCGAAGAGCAGAGATATGTAGACGTTTTAGACTGCATACGGGGCGGTTACGACATCTACGAGCAGGCTGATTTTGCGGGCTTTGAGGGTAATGAACTGAGCCTAAAATGCTTTCGCGCGGACGCCTTGCGATATGAAAAAGTAAAAATTTCGCGCGAGCAATACCGCGAATGGATGCGCGAATCAAAACGACTATAAGCTTTAAATTTGCTAAATTTTGCGCTTAAATTTAAAGACTCGCAAAACAGTAAAATTTAATTACGAGCCGCAAAAAGCGGAATTCGGCGAGACCAAAGGGGCTGAAATAAGGAATACGGATGTTTTTTGAATACATTTTAATCGGCGCCTGCGTAGGCTTTATCAGCGGATTTTTCGGCATCGGCGGCGGCACGGTCGTGGTGCCCGTGATGATGCTCTTCGGCTACGACGTCAAGTACGCCATCGGCATCAGCATCATGCAGATGATCTTCAGCTCGATTTTCGGCTCATTCGTAAATTTTAAAAGCAAAATGCTCGACGTCGCGCCGGCGCTGGTGCTGGGGCTCGGGGGCTTTTGCGGCGCGCTTAGCAGCGGCTTTATCGTAAGCTATTTCTCCTCAAAATTTCTACTGGGCACGCTTATTTTGGTGCAGATCATAAATTTAATCAAGCTCTTCAAAACCCCGACCGAGCCCACGGGCGAGGCTAATGAATCCAAAATTTTACTATTTTTGGTCGGGTTGTTCGTCGGCGCCGTGGCGATCAGCGTGGGTATCGGCGGTGCGGTATTCGTGATGCCTATTTTGATCAGCTTTTTAAACTACGACATCAAAAAGGCCGTCAGCACGGGGCTATTTTTCGTGATATTTTCCTCAAGTGCGGGCTTTATTAGCCTCTCCGCGCACGGGCTCGTGTACTACGAAATCGGCGCGTTACTCGGCGTCGGCTCGCTAGCGGGCGTTTATGCGGGCGTCAAAACCTCGCACAAGATCGGCAAAAAAGCTCAAAAGCGCTGGATGATCGCACTTATCGTCACGATACTTTGTATAACGGTTAGAAAATTTTTGGCTTTGAGCTAGGCGTGCTTGCCGAATCGAAGCTAAGATCGGATCTAAATTTAGTCGCGGCGCCTTGCCGCTAAATTTAACTCAAATTTAAAAGGATCGTCAATGAACGAAGCTCAAATTTCGCTAGCGGGCAAAATTTCAGACGCGCTAAAGCGCCTGATCAGAGACAAGCTCGGCTCGCAGTACAAGGGCGAGGCGCCGTATTCGGGGTGTCGCGTGCAAGAGGGGTATTTTGATTTTTTGGGCGTGGAGTGCCGCGGATCGCGCATCAGGCTCTACCTTCACGACTTCGGCGCGGACAGCTTTAGAGCCGATGCGCCCGAGATAGACGAGCTAGATCGCGAGGAGTTTGAGGCCATCGTCTCGCTCATCGCAAAGAGCGCGCAGGAGGAGTTTTTGGCCGAAGCAAATATGCCGTTTTTTGCGTATAAGCTGGATTTGGCGGTCAAATTTGAAGGCGCGAGCGGTAGCCTAGCTCAGCGCAGCTGCGAGCATAAATTTTATTTTGAAAACACTGCGCGAAAAGCCGAGCTAAAGCGCAAAATGGATGATTATATAGACGAAATCATCATCCGCCGCGATAAAAAGATCAAAGACGGTCGCGAAATTTTCGTGTTTATGGACCGCATTTTCGATCTTTCGCTTATGGATTACGACGAAGCGGCGCTAACGGCGCTGCTTGAGCGGGTTATCGCCGCGGTGCAGGACGTCAAAAACAGGCGGCTTTTGGGGGATTTTATAATCGCGCTAGAGAATAATCTGCGGCGCTGGAAAGAGGAGAAATTCCTGCCGAAATTTTACGATATCAGCGATGACAGCTGGAGTAAAGATTACGAGCTTAAAAAGGATTTTACGCGGCAAAGCGTGGACGCGGGCGAGCTTGCGTTTTTCGTGCGAGCGGCGTTTTGGAATATCAAATTTAAGCGCTATAGCTGGGATGTGAATCTTGCGCGCAAAGATTTGGAGTGCGCGGCTAAAATTTTCGGCTCAGCTCAGGCGCAAAGCTATCTGGATCATGGCACGGGCGAGCTTAAGGGAGAGCTGGTAAAATTTAAAGACGCGGACGTAGAGTGTAGCGCAAACGATGTTTTTACGCAGGTTCACGTGAAAATCAAAAACGAAACGGTGGACGCGTATAAAAAGGCGCTAAATTTCATCATAAAGCTGCTGGAGGCGGGCTTTTCTACGAGCTACGCCGTAAAGCTTAGCTCCAAAGCGCAGAAAACTTATCTGCCGATCAAAGGCCTTGCGCCTACGCCCACGCACCGCTTTTTCGCCGTCGCGCTCGCGCACGGGCTGGACGAGGAGCTTGAGCTTTACGCGAACGAGGCGCTAAAGCACAAGTTTGAGTTCTACACCGACACGGACGGCGAAAAGTGCCTGATGAGCGGCAGCTACGCAGTTTTCGGCCTTGCGCTAAAGAGCGAAAAATATTTTGAGCTCGCGCGGCGCTACTTTGAGACTGTGGATGCCGAACATCAGAGCGCACATATAAAATTTATCGAGGCATTTATCGATCGCTACGGCATTAGCGAGAGCAGTCTAGAAGTGATCGTCGCGGGGCTGCTGTCATATCAGGAGGATAAAATTTACAAAAGCTTAAAGGCGCTAATGAAGGGGCCCGCGAACAAAGCTCTGTTTGCGCGCGCGATCTCGGGGCTGAGCGAGCACGAGAAAGAGAGTGCGGCGTATGCCGTGTGGGGTAAAAACTGGCAGAAGGAAATTTCGATCTAGCGGCTATTTACGGCTTGTCTTTTTCCTTTATACTTCGTTGGGAACTCGGTCGGCTTCGGTCACGTATTTTTACATACGCTCCCTCGCCTCCGTCGTTTCCGCCTCGTCTAAACGCAAAAATACTGCGCCTTATCTTGGGTGCTTCGCTTTAGAATTTTATATTCAAATCTAAAGCAAATTTATTAAATTTAACTCAGCGATGCTTTGCGTTAACAAAGCATCGCCACCTCTAACGTCGTCGGGGATGGAGGATTGTTAAGGGGGAAGGGAGCGACCTCGTAATTTAAGCCCCTTCCCCCTTAACAAAAACGATAGATCGGCGTAATCGCTGCTAATGTTTAACGAGATTGTGAGGATTTGACGGGTCTGCTTGCAGTTGCGAGGTAGTGCCGAAGCAAAGGAAAGCGACGCTTCGTAAGTAGAACCCCTTCCGCCCCCAAGAGAAAAGCTTAAAATTTAAGAATGTCTGAATTTGGTAGATAGCCGCTCTTGCGAGTGAAATTTTAAAAATTCATCCAAATTTTGAGCTAGTTAAATTTTATAAACTGGGCGGCGCTGTATTTATAAGCAAAGCTCGCCGCCGTTAAAGCGAAATTTCAATGGCGATTTGTCTTTCAGGTGCTCAAATTTTGATAAAATTCGGCTCGGCGAAATCGGCAGATAAAAGTCCAAGATAAAGGAGAAAAAATGGCGATAGACGGGGTAAAAATTATCGACAGCGACGACGGATACGATATCTATTTGACTATCACAGAGCGTTACAAGGACGGCGAAAATGTTGAAACGATAATGCAAGATGTTTTGGCGCAGGCGGAAAATTTCTGCACCGATGAGCTTTATAGCGAGATTTATTGGACAGCCCTGGCGTATTCGCTTTGGAAGATCGGCTTTTTAAACGACGAGATCCGCGAAAAAGCCCTTGCTATCATAAAAGGCGGCGCAAGCCAGATGTGGAATAAAGTCTTTGACGGATCTCAAAAGAGCCGCCAAAAAGCGCTTGACAAATTAGCCGTTCAGCTAAAAAGCGAAAACCCTAGACCGCTTAAGCGAGCCAAAATTTCGAAGCAAAAAACGCCCTGTTTCGAGGAGGGCGACGTTTTGTCTATCCGGATGCAGCAGGGATACGGCGTTTGCTTTGTCTCGGCGGTAGATCAAACCCCCAGAAAGCTCGAGTACCACCTAGCCTGCACCAGATTGCTGCAAAAAGAGCCGCCTAACATGGACGATTTTTTAAAAAGCAAGATCGCGAGCTCAAAAAACGGCGGCTTCCTTAGAGCGGACCGCTGGTTTAATCATAAGGATTTAAAGGAGCTACTGCCTCATCTAAAAAAGATCGGCAAAGTAAAATTTGCCCCGTTTAAATTGGGCGAATTATCTCCCGCGAAAGAATTGGAAGATTTTTATAATAAAATCACGGCAGATCCCAAAATATGGGGCTTTAGGCTAATTGATACAGCCCGTTTCGTAGAGGCGGTGATCGAGGATATAAATGAATAAAAGCGCCGCGCGGTAAATTTTAAAATTTAACCCTGGCGAAATTTCATAAATTTAGCCCTTTGCGGTGAAAATTTATAAATTTAACTCTCCGTGCGCGCTTTGCTTTTTGAAATTTCATCGCTGCTTGCACTATTTAAAATTTCATCATTGCTTGCGGCGTATTTCGCGAGTGATTTTTGAAATTCATATTTGAAATAAAACGCCCACGCCAGCGGACAAAGGATTATTAAAATGACGGCTACGACGTCGGCGGCTTGCGCATGAAATATTATAAATAAGGCACCTATGTAATTAAGAACATAAACAAAATCCCAAAATACCGCATTTGAGCAGTCGCTTGATATTTCGATCGCGACCGAATAGATGCAAATGCAAATTAGCGAGGCGATCAAAAAGGCTTCAAAGACGCCTAGTTTTTGGTAGTTTACGTCCGAAGCAAAATAACCCAGCGCGCAGGATGCTAAGATCACCGCGAGCAGAATTTTACGTAAAATTTTAAGTGATTGGACTTTAGATGTTGCGTAGATGATGTGCGCACAAAGTATTATAAAAAAAGGCGCCTGCGACAAAATCGAAAAATATGTAATAAGCAAATTCTCCAAATATCCCCAAATCATAGCCGCTTTCTAAAATTTTTTGATCTATGATATATAGCGTGCCGAATTTCACCGCTAAAAACGCAGCCGTAAGCAGGATCGGATGCAGCAGCGCCCTGCCTGCAAGCAAATCTGCGCAAATGCGCTCCAGGAAATTTATCAATCTTTTCACGCTAGGCTCCTTTGAGATTTCGCCGCTTGCGGCGTCTTTTGTGAAATTTTTGCCGTCTTGGTTGAGTTTAAATTTGATCTTAGATCGAGATAAATTTTAGCTCGAGAGCTTTTAAAAATCGCTTAGCGGCAAAAGCATAAATTCGCGCGCTTGGGAACGGGTTGCGTATTTTAAAATCCGCACCGTTCAAATCATTTTCCTATCGCAAGCTGTTTTGCGAGCGAGCACATATTGCAAAAGGCGCGGATGAAATGGGAGTATCAACTAGCTCGTTCGTCCGCTAGTAGTATCTGGTAATTTTATTGATTTAAGATCGCGCGGCTGGCTTGTCTACTGCGAGGTTGCGCGCAAAAACGGCTAGCGGCGGGACTTGCGTGTACGCAGTGAGCCGATTAAATTTTAGTTTAGATAGTTAGCGAGGGTGCGCCCTTTTTCGCAGCAGATGCGAAGCGGGGCGCAAATTTCGTAAATTTTATAAATTATTTCGGCAGATCGCCTAGCTCAAAGCGTAAAAATTACGCACCTATAATCACAGCCGATAAAAGCCCCCATAAAATGGCTTCTATCGCTAGCACCGAGTGAAGTACGGCCTTACTCATCGCTTCTCCTTTGTTTTTAATTTTATTATTTGCCGGACTCGGGCTGCTAGAGGCGTGCCCGATCGATCTATGGGCGGGATTATATAAGGTGATTGTGTTCTTAATGTGTCTTTTAAAATTTACGGCGAAATTTTTACCGCCTGTCGTAAAGCGCGAGCGAGCGGCGGCATATTTCAGGCAAAATTCAGCTACCTACGTTAAGGCGCTGCAAATTTAAGCGAGCCTACCGTCCGCCGTAATGCGCGGTAAAGTCGTAAAGGGCGGCAAAGTCGCAGCGCGCGGTAAATTTAAAGCAGAATTCCGACCTCGTCGCGGTGCGTGAAGCGTCCGCGGCAAATCGATATAAAATTTAAAGTAGAATTTTATGTGAATGCGGTGCGCGACACGCCCGCGCTTTTCTACGTCGTCAAAGCTTGCATCGTCAAAGCTTGCATCGGCGCGACTTGCGCCTGTGGGGCGAAATTTTACGACGAGCTATGAATTACAAGACGCAGCTCATCCGCGCCGTCTTGATCTGAAATTTAAAGCGGAATTTTAACGCGCGCCTCGGTTCCGATGCCGGGTTCACTTTCATATTCGATCTGTCCGCCTAAAAGACCCGCCGCCGTGCGTACGATGCTAAGCCCAAGCCCGCTGCCAAGCTCCTTATGCGATTCCTCGCACTGATAAAATCGGTCAAAAATTTTATCCAGCTTCTCGCGTGCGATGCCGATGCCTTCGTCTTTTATGATCACCTGTGCAAAGCCGTCGCAAGCGCGGCAACGGATGAAAATTTTACCGCCCGGGCGCGAGTACTTAAGCGCGTTTTCGATTAAATTTCGCCAAATTTGATTTAGCAGTCCCGCGTTTGATCGCACGCTAAGCGGCGACAAATTTAGCTCAAACTCGTGCCCTTCGTAGCTTTGGCTTAGCGATATGATGCATTGCCTAAGCTGCTCGTCGATACGTACCGTCTCATCTAGGCGGATCGCCGCGCCGCTATCAAGTCTCGTTAGCTTTAGCATGTCGGTGCAGAGCTTGCTTAGGCGGTTTGCTTCTGCGCCGATGGAGGCTGCGTATCGCACCGCGCGCTCCTCGCTCACGCCGCCCTCTATCATCTCGCTTAACGCGGCGATTGAGGAGATCGGCGTTTTCATCTCGTGCGAGACGTTTGAGACGAACTCCTTTTGCAGCTGCTCGTGCTTTTGCAGCTTCTGCGCCATTTTATTGACGTTTACTACGAGCTCGTCCAACTCGTGCATATAGACGTAATCGGTGCGATGTCCGTGTAGCTTGCGCTCGGCGCGCGCCTCAAAATCGCCGTTTGCGATCGCGGTGATCGCGTCTAGTAGCCGCTTGATCGGGCGGAATAAAATTTTAAGTCCGAAGTAAAGCAGGGTAAAATTTAGCGCCATCGTGATTAGGCAGATGATCGCGCACAGCGCCACTCCGTCCCAAAACCCGCCGATCTTGCCGCCGATGCCTATGTAAAAAAGCATGCAAACCGCAAAGCAGACGATGAAATTTATCACGCCAAATGCGAGCGAAGAGTAAAACGCGATGAAGCTTTTGAGGCTGATGAGGTATTTTTTCATGCCCGCTCCTTTTTTACGGCTTTGTAACCGAGTCCGCGCACGGTGATTATCTCAAAATCCTTGGAGGTTTCAAATTTCGCCCGTAGCTTTTTGATGTGCGTATCGACGACGCGCTCGTCGCTGTCCGTTTCGTAACCCCAAATTTCGCTCATTATTTCAAACCTCGTAAAAATTCTGCCCGCATAGCTTAGCAGCAAAAACAAAAGACGAAATTCCTTCGGCGCCAGGCTTATCCACTCGCCCTCGGTGCGGACGCTAAGCGTATCATAATCAAGCTCGCTTCCGCCGATGAGAAGTCGCTTTTCGTTCGCGATCTTTGCGCGCCTTAGCAGCGCATGCACGCGCAGCACGAGCTCTTTTAAATTTATCGGCTTACTCATATAATCGTCCGCGCCGCTTTTAAAGCCCGTCTGCATATCCTCGATCTCGCTTTTTGCCGTTATGATCAGTATCGGCTGGCTCTTGCCGTCGCGCCTAACGTATCTGCTAAGCTCAAAGCCGTCCATCTTAGGCATCATCACGTCCGAGATGATCAGATCGAAGTGCGCCTCATCCAGCGCCTCTGCCGCCTGCTTGCCATCGAAGGCGCAGCTCACGCTAAAGCCCTCGTCAAGCAGCTTTTCTCTTATCGCCGAACTCAAAGCCTCGTCGTCTTCGACCAGTAAAATATTAAGCATAATCGCTCCTGTTTTGCTAAATTTATGCGCTTAAATTTATACATAAAATTTTAAGAAATAATGAGATATTATACGTAAATTTTTTCAAGGAGTAAAGAATGAATTTCAAAAAAACCATATCGGCTGCCGTTATTGCAGCTTCGGTGCTGGCGCTATTTAGCGGATGCGCGAAAGAAAGCTCTCGCGTAGTGCAAACCCCTACGGTAGCGAGTCTAAATACCAATTACTCTGGCGAGCGGATCGCCGTGTCGGTAGGACGTTTTAACAACCAATCCTCTTACAACAACGGCGTTTTCTCGGACGGCGAGGACAGACTGGGCAACCAAGCGCAGACGATCCTTATTTCAAATTTACAGCAAAGCGGACGCTTCTCGGTGCTTGATCGCACGAATATGCGCGCCATCAAAGAGGAAAGCGCAATCTCCAAAAGCGCACAAAACTTAAAAGGCGCCAGATACGTTATCACCGGCGACGTGACTGAGTTTGGCCGCAAGACGACCGGAGATCATCAGCTGTTTGGAATTTTGGGTAAAGGAAAGACCCAAACCGCGTATTCTAAAGTAAATTTAAACATCGTTGACGTCAGAACGTCCGAGGTGGTCTTTTCGACTCAGGGCGCGGGCGAGTATGAGCTATCAAACCGCGAAGTGCTAGGTTTCGGCGGCACTGCGGGCTATGATTCGACGCTAAACGGCAAGGTGCTAAGCCTGGCGATCATTGAAGCGGTCAATAATCTCGTAAACGGCCTTGAAAACGGCGCGTTTAAACTAAGATAAGGATTAAATTTGAAAGCGAGCAGCGCTCTTGCTCTTGCTGCTGCGGCCGTGATCTTTTGCGGCTGCGGTGGCGGGAGCCGGAATCAAATTTATTACTGGGACGGCAGCTACACGGACTCGACCTATCAGTATCTTAAGCAGGAAGGCGACGTAGGCGAGCAGATCGAAGCGCTTGAAAAATCTATCCAAAAGGCATACGAAAAGGGGCTCAAAGTCCCGCCGGGGCTTTATTCGCATCTGGGGCTTTTGTATCTAAGCGCGGGCAACGGCGCGAGGGCGAGAGAGAACTTTGAAAAAGAAGCTCAGGCCTTCCCTGAATCAAAGCCGTTTTTGACCTTCATTACAAACCCAGCCGCGCTTAAAAAAGCTGAGGCTGCAGCCAAGCCGGGCGCCGATAAAGCCCAAGGATCAAGCGGACGCGAAGCCGCCAAAACGGTCTCTGCAAAGCAAGGCAAAGTTGCCACGAAGCAGGGCGACAAAACGAATAAAAAGGCTAAAAAATGAAAAATAAAGCTCAAATAGCGATTTTTAGCGTATTCGTGGCGCTGTTTTTTAACGCGTGCGCTCTAAGCGAGCCTGAAATTTACGATTATTCGGCGCTTCAGCAGGCTAAGCCGCGATCGATTTTGGTTTTGATGCCGACAAACGAAACTACCGAAGTGGACGCAGGCCCTGCCGTGCTTGCTCATGCGATCTATCCGCTAAGCGAGGCGGGGTATTACGTATTTTCGCCCGCGCTCGTGCATGAGACCTTCAAAAATAATGGAATTTACGAGGCGAGCGAGATCCAAAACGTCTCCGCGCACAAGCTAAGACAAATTTTCGGCGCGGACGCCGTGCTATACATGGATGTCGTCAAATACGGCACTTCGTATATGCTGCTAAATAGCGTAAGCGTCGTGGCGGTCAATGCCAAGCTCGTGGATCTGCGAAGCGGCGCGACGCTCTGGGAGGGCTCGGCGCAGGTAAGCGACGACTCAAGCAGAGGCAGTAACGATCTTGTAGGCATGCTGATCTCCGCGGTCATCAAACAGATCGGCGATACCGTCTCCGACGCGGGATACAAGCTCTCCGCGAGCGCAGATGCGATGCTGCTAGGCCAAAACTGCAACAAATGCTTGCTCTACGGCCCGTATTCACCGCACTACGGCCAGGATAGGCAGCTTGGCGGCGGCAAATAAGCGGCAAATAATTTGAAAAAAGGACGAAAATGAAACTAGCCGAGGCGCTGATACTGCGCGCCGACATACAAAAACGCATCGAGCAGCTAAAATCAAGGCTCGCAGATAACGCGAAAGTGCAAGAGGGCGAGAAACCCAGCGAGGAGCCTAATGCGCTGCTAGCCGAGCTAGATGCGCTTACTGGCGAGCTTGAGCGACTAATCGTTCGGATAAATTTAACCAACTGCACCGCAAAAGCGGACGGCAAGAGTCTCACCGAGCTAATCGCCAAACGCGACATACTCACGCTAAAAGCGGGAGCGCTACGGACTTTCGCGCAAGCTTCCGCGCAAAAGGTGGATGTTTATTCGCGTAGCGAGATTAAAATTTTAAGCACGGTCGACGTTGCGGCGCTGCAAAAGCAGGTGGACGAGCTAGCTAGGCAGATCAGACAGCTTGATACGACGCTGCAAGGCGCGAACTGGCAGACCGATCTGATCGAAGGCTAAAAGCGTAAAATTTAGCGGCGAAATTTGAAAGGATTTCGCGAAAAGATAAAATTTCGGGTAAGTATCGCAAGAGGCGAGTACGAAACTCACCTGTGAAACAGGTTTATGGCAGCGCTCGCGGAAACGGCGCACCCCTTTTACGATTTATTTTCAGTAAATTTACAAGGGCAATGTAACTACGCAATGTAACTACCGCGTACTGATCTAGCGATACCGAGGGCGGGAACGGGGAAATTTAAAACGAAATTTTGATCTTAACGGCGCGGCTTGCCGGCTCGCGGCAAAATTTCGCGGCGATCTGGGCGGCCTTGACGCTCAAATTTTGCGTTAAATTTTAGGCGCGCTGGTCATTTTGCATTTTGACTCGTCTGGCATTAAATTTTTACAACATCATAAAATTTAGCCAAATTTAAAGGATGAAATTTGAAATTTAAAACCCTTGCGCTAGCGGCTGTATTTTGCTTTGCGACCGACATGAATGCAGAGCTCGCGATAGAAGCGAATTCTATAAATTCCAAAACAACGAGCGGCGCGGAGCTAAATCTCGCGGACGCAAAAGACGCCAAATTTCAGGGCGCGCATTTTAAAAGCGCAGATACCGCAGCGCGCGGTACAAACCCAAACTCATCGCAAAAAGCAACCCTCATCGACGAAGCGAAAAATTTTTACCGCGTGGACGAGCGGCTGTTTCGCAGCGCGCAGCTTGACGGGAGCGATGCCGCGAAACTGCATGAGCTTGGCATCAAAAGCATCGTAAATCTGCGCCATTTCAGCAGAGGCGGCGATAAAAGGGCGTTTGGGGATCAATTTTGGTTCGCGAACAAGCCGCTTCAAAGCTGGGAGATAAAGCCCGCGCAGATCGCGGACGTCTTGCGCATCATTCGTGAGCGCCAAAAGGAGGGCGCCGTGCTCGTGCACTGCTATCACGGAGCCGATCGCACGGGCCTTGTGGTGGCGATGTACCGCGTGATCTATCAGGGCTGGAGCCTGGATGCCGCACGCAGCGAGATGATAGACGGCGGATACGGCTTTCACTCCATGTGGCAGGATATCGCGGACTTTTTGACGCCGCAAAACGAAGCGCTCGTAAGAGCCGAGCTTGGAATTTAGACGAAATTTTATTTTCCCGCCCAGCCAAACGGCGTGAAATTTGCGAATTCGAAGCGCGTGAGCTTGATTTAACAAAAGCTTGAGCGGCTTAAATTCGACTAGAGCCCGCCTGGCTTAAATTCGGCAGGCTTTAAATTTAAAGGAGAACTAAGCCGGGCGAGCTATTGTAGCGGAGACATTTGCGGGATGAGCCGCGGCGAGCCTAAATTTTTAGGCCGGTAGGGTTTGTGAGCTTGAAAACGGGCTTAAATTTAGCGCACCGCTTGTGCGATAAAATTCGCACTTTAAAATTTCAAAAACGGAGATTGCAAATGATACATCACTTTGCGGATCTGCTAGATCGAAAGGACGATTACTGGGCGATGGTGCCCAACCGCGAGCGTTTCGCATTCGCGATAAACGGCCCCGTGGCGGACAAGCAGAGCTTGCAGATCGCTACGATAGGGGCGGATACTCCTTTTTGGGAGCAGATTTTTGAGTGTGAGGATCTGCAGGAGCTTACTCTGCATCTTCCGAGCAAGGAGCAGATCGCCGCGATATCTAGACTTAGGCAGCTTAAGCGTCTGCGCATTACGAGAGTTCAAGTAAAAAATATCGATTTTCTGGCCGAACTGCCGCTTTTGCAGGAGCTCGTTTTGGAATACGTATCGGGATTTTGCGATCTTTCGCCTCTGCGCGAGCTGAAAAACTTAAGATCGGCGCATTTTGAAAATTTACGCAGAGTGAGCGATTTTTCGGGGATTAGCGGCATAGCCTCGCTACGATATCTGTGCATTAGCGGCACGCTGGATTGGGATCAGCCGATTGCAGATTTCGAGTTTCTCAAAGGCATAACGGGTCTTGAAGTGCTAAAACTAACCTGGGTGAAGTGCAAGGCCCCATATCCGGCGCTTTTGCCGCTCGCCGCTCTTAAAAATTTAAAAAAGATAAGCCTGTATCCGCACGCCTTTGCGCTAGAGGAGTACGCGCTTGTGCAGCTTATTTGCGAGGGCGTAGAGGGCGCGCAAATGCCGCTTGCTGTGGAGTTTAAAGATACAGGCTATGTATATTTTCTGGGGCGAAGCTCGGGATACACCAAAATGGGGGCGAAAAACAAGCTGCAAAGGCGCGCGGAGTTTGAGCAAAAATTTGAGGCGTGCAAGCAAAAGGCGCGGGAAATTTTAAATTTATAGGTATCGCTAAAATTTTACTCTTTGCAGCGAGCTAAATTTAAAAACGTAAATTTCTGCAAAAAAGCAAAGAAACCTTAAAATAGTAAAATTCAGGTCGTAAAATTTTACGCATTTTTCTACTGAAAATTCTCATACCCTTTTTCAAATATGCGCTCATATCGCTGCGGCGCGTGTATCGCAATCAAATCGGCTAAATTTAGAGCTTGATTTGCGCTTGTGGCGACGGGGCGCGTAAAACGCCGCAGATATTTAGAAAAATATCCGTAAATTTAGCCGAAACAGAGTAAAATTCGAGCGGCAAATTTAGCAAAAGGAGCGATCGTGGAAAATTTATTGTTAGCGCAGCTGCGCGAGGCGCTACCGCAGGGTATGCGCGTGCCAAGCGAACTTGAGGCGCTTTATGCATGGATCGAAGCAAACGGCTTTTATGACGACGTTGGCGGGCGCAGACGCGGCTATCTCTACCCGCAGGATCGGCTGCAGCAGAGTTGGAGTGACGATGAGCGAGAGGGCGGCACGGACATCGTATTTTTCACGGATGAGCCGAAAAATCGCGACGAGGAGCTAAGGTATTGGTTTTACGGCGAGGATCGCGAGCTTGCCGTCGAGATCAAACAGCGGCTTTGCGTGTTCGCAGGCAGCGGCTCGGAGGGCTCGATGTGTGCGCTATGGCTGGACGATGCAGGCGAGACAAAGATTGTACATATGGGCTCCGGCTCGGGCTCGACGATGACCTGCATTTTGGCTCATAGCGGACTTGATTTTTTGCGATTGCTTGCGATAGGATATGATGAAATCTGCTGGGACGAGGATTTTAGCGCGCCGCCAAACAGCGAGAATGACGACTTTATCGTGCATCCAAACCTGAAATTTCAGCAGTGGGTAACACAGACGTTTAAAACGACGATCCCGCAGACCGCGCTTGAGCTCGTCACTCCCGCGCATTTGGACGACGAGAACCCAAGCGACGAGTTTTTGATCTGGGTAAATCGCGTCGCGGGATAAAATTTAAAGCGGCTTTGTAAGATATGCTTGCAAGTTTTGGCTGCTTGTTTGATCTAGGCTTGAGCGTTTTTTGGGGATTTCAGGCTGCTTTCTAAGTAATGCGGCGCAGTTTTACAAGTCGTTTTACAGATCGGCGGTAGGACGTAAATTTAGATAAAATTTTTGGCTAAATTTAATCGCAAAATGGCGGATCAATCAGCCGCTCTGCGGTTTATTAAGTAAAGCATATGTTTTGTTTAGTCGTAGTAAACGGCTAAATTTTATTCTCGGTAAATTTTAAGCGGTAAATTTCGAATAAATTTTACCCCCGAACAGATTGTCGGGGGTAAGGAGATAGCGCTAGATTAGCGCAGGAGCTACTAAAAATCCTAGAGCAACCGAAAGCGCAACCATAATGGTTCCCGGAAGGAAGAACGAGTGGTTAAATACAAATTTACCGACTCTTGTCGTTCCGGTATCGTCCATAGCGATCGCGCCGAGCGTCGTAGGATAGGTAGGGAGCACGAACAAGCCCGAAACGGCTGCGAACGATGCGACCAAGATCCAAATTTGACCGGAATTTTCAGGGCTGGTCATTCCAAGCGCAGCGGCAACGGCAGGCATCATAACCTTTGTAGTCGCAGCCTGCGAGTATAGCAAGCAGCTTAGGAAATATAGCGCGACGGCTAGTACGAAAGGATACTGCGTAACGACGTTTTTAGCTACCTCTTTGATACTATCGATGTGACCGTTTACGAAAGTAGTACCTAGCCATGCGATACCGATGACGCAGATGCACGCATTCATACCGCTTTGGAAGGTGCTGGTAGAGAGCAGCTTGCCCGTATCAATCTTGCATAAAACAGCGATAAGAAAGCCGATAGTTAGCATAAAGCTGATGATCGCGCTATCTCTTGAAAGGATCGGTTTTTCTACCAAGCCGACGCTCTTTGAGATCGCAAGTGCATAGCAAACGACGATCAAAACACCGATAGCAAATATAGCAACCGATCTTTTCGCGTAAGGCTTCGGCTCTTTATACTCCTCGGCTTTGATCTCGGCTACAAGACCTTTTGAAAGCCTCTCTTTGTAAACAGGGTCTTTTGAAAGATCGAGATCGTAGAATTTATTTACGATGAAAGCCGTGATGATCATAGCTACGAAGGTAGTAGAGATGCAGATAAACAAAAGCTTAGGATAGCTAACGCCTAGCTTCTCGCACAGACCGCTCATAGCGACGAACGCCGCCGAAATAGGGCTCGCAGTGATCGCTACCTGAGACGAAACGACCGAAAGCGCAAGAGGAGCGGAAGGCTTGATGTTCTGCGTCTTTGCGACCTCTACGATAACAGGGATCATAGAAAACGCAGTATGTCCGGTGCCCGCTAGTATCGTAAGAAGATACGTAACGATAGGCGCTAGGAAGTTGATCTGCTTAGGATTTTTCCTTAAAATTTTAGATGCTACCTGAACCAAATAATCAAGTCCGCCTGCGACTTGCAACGCCGTAATCGCGGAGATTACCGATGCGATAATTAGGATAACGTCAATCGGGATATCCTTCATATCGACCTTCATTCCCAAAATGGCTAGGACGACAACGCCCAAGCCGCCTGCATAACCGACGCCCATGCCGCCTAGCTTAACGCCTAGGTAGATGCCGCCGAGCAACACGATAAATTGCAATATCACCATAAAGTCCATTGCAAAACTCCTTATAAAGTAATTTTTTAACGGCGCGCAGAATTCTAAAGATTTCAGCAGGTAAAATCCGAATTATCTTTATAATTCAGTGGTCGGAATTCTATGCGGAATTTTATCCTAAAATTTCGCAAGTGGAATTTTACTCCACAGAAGCTAAATCTAACTTGATGAAATTCTGCATCTACGGAATTCTGCACGATCAATTTTATCTATTTAGAATTCTACTTTGCGGAATTTCGCCTATTAAATTAACCGACGAAATTCCGCGCCACACCTAGTTTGAAACTATTTTTTGCTCATATGTGGGTTGAGCATAGATTTAGGCTCTAGGATCTTATCAATCTCCTCTTTTTTCAAATATCCGCGCTCTAGGCAGATTTCGCCGACGGATTTTCCGGTCTGAAGTGCCTCTTTGGCGATACTTGCGGATTTCTCGTAGCCAATGTAAGGATTAAACGCCGTAACGATACCGACGGAATTTAACACCGATTTTAGGCAAGCTTCAGGGTTTGCTTTTAGATGTTTGATAGCTTTTTCGGCTAGCGTATTCATCGCATTTTCCAAAAGCACGATCGAGTTAAATAACGCATATGCGATGCCAGGCTCAAACGCATTAAGCTCGAATTCTCCGCGCTCGGAGCAGAGCATAATCGTAACGTCGTTACCGATTACCTCATAGCAAGCCTCGCCTACGACCTCGGCGATGACTGGATTTACTTTGCCCGGCATGATGGAGCTGCCCGGTTGCATCTTAGGAAGCTCTATCTCTCCTAGGCCGCATCTAGGGCCCGAGTTCATGAGCCTTAGGTCGTTTGCGATCTTGCTTAGGCGGACGGCTGCCGTTTTTAACGCGCCGCTAACGTGGACGAAGTCCGCAGTGTCTTGTGTGGCGGCGATGAAGTCCTCTGCGGCTTTAAATTTAACGCCGGTGATTTCGCCCAGTTTTTTCTCGACTACGTTTTTGTAATCAGGGTGGCAGTTTATGCCCGTACCAATCGCCGTAGCGCCCATATTTAGGTAAGTCATCGACTCTCTAGCAGCTTTGATAAGCGCGATATCGGTTTTGATGTAGGTAGCAAAAGCGTTGAAAGTATTTCCAAGAGTAGTAGGGACGGCATCCTCAAGCTCCGTCCTTCCCATTTTGATGACATCTTTGTATTCTTTGGCTTTAACTTCAAGCTCTTTTTTCAAATTTTCCATAGCTTTTAATAGATCGGTTAGCTTGGCATAAGCGGCGACTTTGATCGAGCTAGGATAGGTATCGTTAGTGCTTTGACCCAAATTTGTGTGGTCGTTTGGATGGAGGTATTGGTATTCACCTTTTTTATGTCCCATGCTCTCTAAGGCAATGTTGGTGATGACCTCGTTGGTATTCATATTCGTTGAAGTTCCGGCGCCACCTTGGATCATATCGACTACGAATTGATCTCTGAACTCTCCTGCGATGAGCCTATCGCAAGCTTTTGCAATCGTATCGGCTTTTTGTGCGTCTAGGACTCCGACCTCTTTATTGGCTAGTGCAGCTGCTTTTTTGATTTGTGCAAATGCCTTGATAAAAAATGGATAGTCTTTGAGCGCTCGTCCGCTTAGATGGAAGTTCTCTAGTGCCCTAAATGTTTGCACACCGTAGTAAAAATCGTCGGAAATTTCTAATTCTCCGATGAAATCGTGTTCTTTTCTGGTCTTTGCCATAATAAGTCCTTTCGTTGAAATTGTTAATGGAATTTTAAAGCTTTTAGTATTAAAAGCAGCTTAAAACGTAACGAAAAATTAAAATTTAGAAATTAGTATGATTGTTTAAGGCTTTAAATAGAATTTTACTTAAAAAAATATTTTGGAATTCGCTACTAAGGCATAATTACACTTTAATAGAAATATCGTATTGCACGCAGATTATGAAAGTGAAATTATAAAAATTCTTGTTTAGCTTAAATTATAATTTGAAAAATTTGAACTTAAAGGCGATAAAATGGAATTTTTCATTGTATTTGTATTTACTGGCGTGGAACTATTTTTTGCGTTTTATAAAATAAACATATAGGAGCGAGATTATAATGACGACAGCGAACAGAGCGATCGTAATTAGATGCAGATCTTGCTTGATTAGCTCCTCGTTTTCGCCGATGAAATATCCCAAACTCATTAGTATTAGTGTCCAAATCGCAGCTCCAAGCCCAGTAAATAGCACGAAGCGCGCGACATTCATCTTTGCAAGACCCGCAGGAAGGCTGATGTATTGACGAATGCCTGGGATTAGGCGGCAGTTAAACGTTGAAATTTCGCCATGACGGTTAAAAAACGCTTCGAATTTTGCAAATTTCTCCTCGGTGATGCCTACGTATTTGCCGTATTTAACGATAATCTTACGTCCAAAAAAGTAGCATAGATAGTAATTAAACAGCGCGCCAGTGATGCTGCCGCCAAGCCCACAAACAAATGCTAGAGCAAAGCTCATCTGCGATTTTGAGGCCAGATAGCCTGCAGGGATCATCACTACTTCACTTGGGAAAGGAAAGAAGCTGCTTTCTAAAAACATCATCACAAAAATGCCAAGGTATCCCCAACCTGCGACAAATTCTACGATAAAATTTACGATATCAGAAAGCATTTGAATTCCTTGACTTAATGTATAAAAAACCGGATACGCTTAAAATTTCGCGAAATTTAGCATCAGCAAAGCAAATAAGCTTGAAATTTAACAATCCGTCGATATAAGAGTGAGCTCAAAATTTCGCAAAATTTATCGCATATAAAACAAAGGCGCGGGCTAAAATTTATCCCTGCAAGTTACTGCCGCAGCGAACTTGCATATAAATTTAATAGCCTCGCGCCTTAAAATTAAAACTATTTTGCGTATTCGATGTTTAGTTTGCCGAATAGCTCATTAGCCTTATCATCGATTTTTTTGTTTACTTTGCTTGGAAGTAATTGATTTTTAATGAGATCTTTTACCTTTTCAAACGGCATAGTCTCAGCCTTTTTGCTGCTTTCTTTGTAGATTACATGATATCCGAATTGTGTCTTTACCGGAGTTTTGCTCATCTCGCCATCTTTTAGCGCAAACGCCGCTTTTTCAAACTCCGGCACCATCATCCCTTTGCCAAAAGAGCCCAAATCGCCACCGTTTTCTTTCGCACTTGGATCGATTGAAATTTCTTTGGCTAGCTTATTAAATTCCTCTTTTAAATTCTCTTTTTTGACTTTTGATAGCTTCGCAATCGCGTTTTTAGCAGCCTTTTCGTCTGCTACTAAGATATGACTTGCGGTAACGGAATCTGGTTGCATGAAATTTTGTTTATTTTCATCATAAATTTTTTTAGCTTCCTCGTCGCTGACGCTTACGTCTTTAGCCTGTTCGCGTTGCCATAGATTAAATGCGATGCCATCTTTAGCTAGCTCTAGCTGATGCTTATATTCGTCGCTGTTTTCAATGCCTGATTTTTTCGCCTCTGCGATTAGAAGTTTGTATTTGATTAGATCGTCGATTAGTTTTTTCTTCTCATCGGCGGTTGGTTCCTGTCCGCCGTGCTGCATACCTTGAGCCAAAAACGGTGCAACATCCTCATCCGTAATAGTGATATTTGCGTCTTTTGCAGTAGCCAAAACGCCTGCATTAAGCGAAGATATAGCCATAGCGGCAACAAAGCTGAAAGATAAAATTCTTTTCATTATTTTTCCTTTATTCGGTAAATTTCGCGCAATTATAAAAAAAGATAGTAAATAAAATAGCGAATGTCAGCAAATTCGGCGCGAATCGTGCGCCGAATTTTTAAAAGATGGGAGTTAAAACGACGGGATGATTGCGCCTTTATATTGCGTCTCGATAAATTTTTTCACTTTCTCGCTTTGAATCGCTTTATCTAGCGCCTTGATTTTAGGGCTGTTTTCGTTGCCTTCTTTAACGCTAATAACATTTGTATAAGGGTTGCCCTCAGCCTTTTCTAAAAATAGCGAATCCTTGATTGGGTTTAAATTTGCGTTAAAGGCAAAATTTGAGTTGATAACGGCAATATCGACATCGCCCAGGGTGCGTGGAAGCGCGGCGCCTTCAAGCTCTAAAATTTCTAAATTTTTAGGATTTTTCGTGACATCTAACGGCGTGCGAAGCTTAGCGTTTTGATCAACTTCGATGAGCCCCGCGGCTACGAGCAGATCAAGAGCGCGGCTTTCGTTCGTCGGATCGTTTGGCACGGCAACTTTGGCGCCGTTTTTAAGATCTTTTAAATTTTTAATCTTATGGCTGTAGATGCCCATCGGCTCTAGGTGCACGCCCACGGTCGCTTTTAATTTTGTGCCTTTGTTAACGTTAAATTCCTCCATATACGGCACGTGCTGAAAAAATCCCGCATCCACGTCGCCGCTATCGGTAGCGAGATTTGGGGTTACGTAGTCGTTGAAAACCTTGACCTCAAGATCGTAGCCTTGGGCTTTTAGATCGGGTTTGATCTGCTCCAAAATTTCGGCATGCGGTATAGGAGTAGCGGCGACTACGATTTTTTCGGCAAGAGCGAAGCTGACGACGCTGGCGCTAAGAAGCGAAGCGAGAAGAAATTTCTTCATATTTAATCCTTTTGGTTAAAATTTCGCGGTATTATAGCAGGTAGAATTTTTAATGTCAAGTGTTTTTATATGATTTTTCAAAATTTTATCTAAAATATTCTAAAATTCGATATTTTTATATATATTTAAATACTACATTTTATTGTATAATGCAGAATTGGCACGCTTTAATGAGCGCTTTACATAAATTCCGCTAAAATCGCAAAATTTAAAATTTTAAAAAAGGGCTAAAAATGGCAGATTTTTACGACGCGAAAGCCGTAGAGGAGAGCTTTTATAAAATTTGGGAGCAGCGCGGCTACTTCGAGATCGACGGCAATAAAGATATCCGGCAAAAAGGCAAAAACTTTTGCATTATGATGCCACCTCCTAACGTCACCGGAGTGCTTCATATCGGCCACTCGCTCACTTTTACGCTACAAGACATTATGACGCGATACAAGCGAATGGACGGCTACCGCACGCTATGGCAGCCGGGGTTAGACCACGCAGGCATTGCGACGCAAAACGTCGTCGAGCGCGAGCTTTTGGCGCAAGGGATCAAAAAAGAAGAGATAGGGCGCGAGGAGTTTTTAAAGCACGTTTGGCGCTGGAAAGAGCAAAGCGGCGGGCAGATCGTAAAACAGATGAAGCGCCTGGGCGTCACGCCCGCGTGGAGCAGACAGCGCTTCACGATGGATGAGGGGCTTAAAAACGCCGTGCGCAAAGCCTTCGTAAGCTTATACGACGCGGGGCTCATCGTGCGCGGAAACTACATGGTAAATTGGTGCACGCACGACGGCGCGCTAAGCGACGTGGAGGTAGAGCACAGGGAGAACAAGGGCAAACTTTATCACTTGCGTTATTACTTTGCGGACGGACAAAGTTCAAACTCTTGCAAAGATTCGAGCGAGATGAGCCGCAACTACATTGTTGTCGCGACGACGCGCCCCGAAACCTACTTCGGTGATACTGCCGTCATGGTAAATCCCGCGGACGAACGCTATAAAAATTTGATCGGCAAAAAAGTCGTATTGCCGCTAATCGGCCGCGAGATAGAGATCATCGCCGACGAATACGTCGATATGAGCTTCGGAACGGGTGCGGTTAAGGTCACGCCCGCGCACGATACCAACGACTACGAGGTCGGCAAGCGCCACGAGCTGGGCTTTATCACGGTATTTGACGAAAAAGGAATTTTAAACGAGCAGTGCGGTAAATTCAAAGGCCTAGAGCGACTTGCCGCGCGCGATCAGATCGTAGCGGAGCTCGAACGGCTGGGCTTTATCGAAAAAATCGAGGACTACGAAAATCAAGTCGGCTACTGCTACCGCTGCAAAAACGTCGTCGAGCCGTACATCTCGCAGCAGTGGTTCGTGCGCGCAGATATCGCAAAAGATGCGATCGCCAGAGTAAATGCGGGAGAGGCGGAATTTTTCCCGAAGCACTGGATCAACAGCTTCAACGCCTGGATGCGCGAGCTGAAGGACTGGTGTATCAGCCGCCAGCTGTGGTGGGGGCATAGAATTCCCGTATTTTACTGCGACTGCGGTCATCAGTGGGCGGATGAGCGCGAGAGCCCTGATGCCTGCCCGAAATGCGGCGGTAAAAATTTTACTCAAGACCCCGACGTGCTCGATACGTGGTTTTCAAGCGGTCTTTGGCCGATCAGTACGCTTGGCTGGGGTAACGGCGAGGCGCTGAAAAACGAGAAGTGGTTTGAAGAGGATTTGAGCGAATTTTATCCGAATACCATGCTGATTACCGGCTTTGACATTTTATTTTTCTGGGTCGCGCGCATGATGTTTCAGTGCCAAAACGCCATGGGAGAGCTGCCGTTTCGCGACATCTACCTGCATGCTCTGGTTAAGGACAAAGACGGCAAAAAGATGAGCAAATCGAGCAAAAATGTAGTCGATCCGCTGCTAAAAATCGATGAATTTAGCGCCGATATTTTGCGCTTTGCGCTTACGATTTTGTGCGTGCAGGGGCGCGATTTGCGCCTTAGCGACGATAAGCTTTTGATATATCGAAATTTTACGAATAAGCTCTATAACGCGAGCAAATTTTTGCTTTTAAACGCTTCTAAATTCGATGATTTGGACGTAGCGCGGATCAAAACGAGCCTCGGCAAATATATGCTTTCGCGCTTTAACTGCTGCGTGAGCGCGGTGCGGGAAAATTTAGACGAATACCGCTTTAACGACGCTGCGACCGAGCTTTATAAGTTTTTTTGGGACGAGTTTTGCGATTGGGGCATCGAGCTTAGCAAGGCGGACAAGGCCGCGATCGGCGAGCTGGGGATGATTTTTAAAGAAGCGATGAAACTGCTAAGCCCGTTTATGCCGTTTCTAAGCGAGTATCTGTATCAGGAGCTAAGCGGCACGAAGCTACAAGACGCGCGCTCCATCATGGTGATGCGATACCCACATCCTGGCGAGCGCGACGAGCGGATCGAGGAGCTATTTTCACTCGTTATTGAAGCGATCGTTAGCATCCGTCGCGCAAAGGCGACGATCGAGCTCGGCAATGCGCGCGTAGCCAAAGCCTACGTCAAATCCGCAGTCGATCTAAGCGCCGCTGCGGACTACATCAAAACGCTTGCCAAGGTCGATGAAGTGGAATTTACGCAGCAAAATATCGTAAATTCCGCTCGCGACGTAAGCGAGAGGCTAGAAACTTTCGTACCGCTTGAGGGGGTCGATCTTAGTGGCGTGATTTCGCGCCTTAGCGCGCAGAAAGCAAAACTGCAAAAAGAGATCGAAAAGCTCTCTGCAATGCTTGGCAATGAAAAATTTATCTCCTCCGCGCCCGCTGACGTCGTCGCCGCAAACCGCGAAGGGCTGCAAAGCGCGCAGGAAAAATTTGCCAAAGTATGTGACGAGCTAAAGGCGTTTGGCGAGTAGTCCGCTCGTCTGAGTCTAAATTTAAATCAAGGAGAAAAATATGTCAAAAGGTAGTATCGGTGGATTTACGTTAGGCACGGTCATAGCCGTCGCACTATCATGGGGAGTCAATAAAAGCATAATGTGGGCGATAATCCACGGATTTTTAAGTTGGTTATACGTGATTTATTATTTCCTACTGAGGTAAATTTCATCGGCGGCGCGCCGTTTTACGCGCTAAATTTTAAAATTTGAAGGATAAAAAATGAGCAAAAAAATAAAAATAGCAGTTTTAGGATATGGAAATTTAGGTCGCGGCGTAGAGCTTGCCGCGCGAAATAGCAAGGATTTGCAGCTTTCGGCAGTTTTTAGCCGCAGAAATCCAAGCGAAGTAAAAACATGCGGCGCTCCGGTATTTAGCGCGGATGAAATTTTATCGCACAAGGGCAAATTTGACGTTTTGGTGCTTTGCGGCGGTAGCGCGACCGATCTGCCGACGCAGACGCCAGAGTTTGCGCAGAGCTTTAACGTCGTAGATAGCTTCGATACACATGCAAAAATCCCGGAGCACTTCGCCGCGGTAGACGCCGCAGCTAAAAAAGGTGGAAACGTAGGTATCATCGCCGTGGGTTGGGATCCGGGCCTGTTTTCGCTAAATAGATTATTTGGCGAGAGTGTGCTGCAAAACGGCAGCAGTTATACGTTTTGGGGTAAAGGCGTGAGCCAAGGCCACTCCGACGCCATCCGCAGGATCGAGGGCGTCGTGGATGCGCGCCAATACACCGTGCCGATAGAAAGCGCGCTAGAGCGAGTTCGCGCGGGCGAAAACCCGAGTCTTAGCACGCGCGAAAAACACCTGCGCGAGTGCTACGTCGTGGCCGAGGACGGCGCCGATAAAACGCGCATCGAGCGTGAGATAAAAACGATGCCGAATTACTTCGCCGACTACGATACGAGCGTACATTTCGTGGGTCTTGCGACGCTTAAAAAAGAGCACGACGGCATCCCTCACGGAGGATTTGTTTTGCGAAGCGGAGCGACTGGCGAGCACGGCGAAAATAAACACTTGATCGAGTTTTCGCTAAAGCTTGACTCAAATCCCGAATTTACCGCAAGCGTGCTCGTAGCCTACGCCCGCGCGGCACATCGCTTAGCAAAAAAAGGCGAGCGCGGCGCGTTTAGCGTATTTGACATCGCTCCGGCGCTCCTTTCGCCAAAGAGCGCAGATGAGCTAAGGCGCGAAATTTTATAAATTTCTGGGGGCGTTTCGGCGGAATTATGAACGAGGAAATCTGAGTGATAAAGATAGAGAATTTAAAGAAATTTTACGGCAAAACCTGCGTGATCGACGATGTGAGCCTGGAGGTAAAACAGGGCGAAATTTTTGCCATCGTCGGTCGCAGCGGCGCGGGTAAAAGCACACTGCTGCGCTGCGTAAACGGCCTTGAGGACTATCAAGAAGGAAGCCTCAAAGTAGAGGGCAGGGAGGTAAGAGAGCTAAGCGCCGCGCAGATCCGCGAGCTGCGTAAAAATATCGGTATGATTTTTCAGCACTTTGCGCTTATGAGCCGCCGCAGCGTCGCGCAAAACGTCGCCACGCCGTTAGCATTTTGGGGCCATCCCGAGGATCACACGAAGCGCCGCGTTGCCGAGCTTTTGGAGCTCGTGGGGCTTGCAGATAAAGCAAATGCCTATCCTAGCGAGCTTAGCGGCGGACAGAAACAGCGCGTGGCGATTGCGCGCGCGCTTGCCTTGAGCCCTAAAATTTTGCTTTCCGACGAGGCGACCTCGGCGCTTGATCCCAACACTACCGCGCAAATTTTATCGCTTCTGCGCCGCATCAATCGCGAGCTAGGCATCACGATCGTGCTCGTCACGCACGAGATGGAGGTCGTAAAGGGCATCGCGCAGCGAGCAATCCTGCTTAAGGGCGGGCGCGTGAGCAACTCGGGCGATATCGTCTCGCTGTTTCTGCACCCGGATGAAAATATGAAGGAGTTTTTGGGCGAGGAGGAGGTGCTGCCCGCAAGCGGCGTGAATATCAGGCTCTTTTTCCCGCCCGCGGTCGCGTTTGACAGCGTGATCACGCACATGGCGCGCGCTTTGGAGATAAATTTTAACATCGTCTGGGGCAAGCTCGAGCGGCTTGATAAAAACGTCGTCGGAAGCCTCGTTATCAACGTAGAGCCCGCACACGTCGCACGTGTGGAGGAGTTTATCAAAAACGCGGGCGTAATCTATGAGATCGTATCGCAGGACGAGATCAAAAGCTGCGCCGCGATCTAGGTGCGATTTCGCGCCCTGTGCGCTTGCGCCGCACTAAATTTAAGGGCTTATGCGGCATGGCGAATTTAAAAGCTCGCGCGAGGTCGCGAACTCAAAGGCTGGCTCGGCGTTTTGATTTGATGTGCGCGTCGTGGCATTATAAATTTAATCAGTTACGGCGGCGGTTTAAATTTCTATTTTGCCTCGATAAAGTAAGCTCGGCAATGCGCTGTTGGCGTGCGCTCTGGCTAACTTTGATTCGCGTTTAGAATTTGACTAGCCGTAGCGAGGCGATTTAAATTTCAGGGATCGAGACCGACCGAGCGCATTTAAGCCGCGCCGCGTTTGAAATTATAGGCGTTTAAATTTAAATTTGAATTTTTTCGGAATTTCACACATACTTCACTTTTACGGAAGTATAATTCCGCTAATTTCTTTTAAGGAGTACGTAATGAAAAAACTTACTTTGTTTGCGCTTAGTGCGCTATTTGCTGGCACTTTTGCCGTAGCTGCCGACATGGGCATGAAAGATGAGATGAAGGACGCCAATACATCAATGCATAATGGTGCGAAAGAGATGAAGGGCGACATGAAAGATATGCACAAGGATGCTATGAAAGAGGGTAAACATATGAAGGATGAGATGAAAGGCGAAATGAAAAAAGAGATGAAAAAAGAGATGTAGTGAGTAAAATTTTACTCGTAGAGGACGATGAGACCCTTTGCGATCTCATCGGTGAATATCTAAAAGACGCGGGCTTTGACGTATGCGTTTGCAGCGACGCTCAAAGCGCCGCGGATCTTGCTTATGAGCAAAAATTTGATCTTTTTATCTTTGACGTAAAAATCCCCAAAGGCGACGGTTTTTCACTTTTAAAAGAGCTGCGCAAGAGCGGCGATCGCACTCCTGCGATATTCGCCACGTCGCTAAATACGCTCGATGATCTTGAGGTCGGTTTTAAAAGCGGCTGCGACGACTATCTCAAAAAACCGTATGAATTAAAAGAGCTGATGCTGCGTGTTAATTCACTCATAAAGCGAAACTTCAGCCACAATTTTGACGAATTCGCAACGATTGACGACGAGTTTAAATTTTATTTTGCAAGCAAAGAGCTGCGCAGATCGGGCGTGCCCGTCGCGCTTTCAAACAAAGAGCGCGAGCTGCTGGCGCTTTTTTTACAAAATAAAAATAGGCTTTTAAGCAAGGATGAAATTTTCTCCGCGATCTATGTTTTTAACGAAACGCCAAGCGAAGAAGCGCTGCGAACTTATATCAAAAATTTGCGCCGCGTCCTAGGCGAATCGCGCATCATAAATCGCCGTAACGCAGGGTATCTGTATGTCTGAAAAGACCGCTTTAACGCTTAAAATTCTATCTTTATATCTCATTTCAAGCGCGTTGTTTTTAGGATATTTTTTCAAGATAAATTACAGGATGAACGAAGCCGCGCTGCTTTCGCACAGGATAAAAGAGCTAAAAGAGATCAAGATGATGATCTATATGAAAGCAAGTATGGATGGGCTGGAATCGCTAGCGGACTTTGAGCGCGAAAAGGGCGTGAGTGCGTGTATATTTAAGCCAAACTCTGATGAAATTTACGGCTGTGACGGCGAACTTGGCGCACTTGATAAAGCGAAGCTAAAGGCGGAATTTATAAGTGGCGGAAGGCTAGGAATTTATGAAAATCTGCAAAATATGGAGGAGCGAAACGCCTTTTCCAAGGCTAAAATCATTCTGCTTGGAAGTAGCGTGCAGGGCGAAATTTTAACGCTTCGTATCAAAACAGCAGCGATGATGATAGCGCTTTTGGGCGTGATATTAGCCGTGGCGTTTTATCTGGTGCGGCTAGGCACAAAGCCGCTTTACGACAAGATCGACACGTTAAATCGCTTCATCAAAGATAGTACCCACGAGATCAACACTCCGCTTAGCATTATTTCTATGAGCGTCGAGACGATGCGGCACGCAGAGCTTGGGGAATACAACGCCAAGCGCGTCGCTAATATCGACCTTGCCGCTAAGACGCTTTCTCGCATCTACGAGGATCTCGTGTTTTTAACCTTCGGTATGAATAAGGAGGGCGAGATTAGCTCGATCGATCTAAAAAGCCTCGTCGCTTCGCGCTGCGAATACTTCGCGCCGTTTATTCAAAAATGCAGACTAAGCCTTAAAACCGATCTTTTGGATGCGAGTATGAATGCAAATGTCTATGAAATTTCGCGCCTGATCGACAATCTGCTAAGCAACGCCGTAAAATACGCCGATGCAGGCGGCTACGTGGATGTGCGGCTAAGGCACGGCGAGCTAGCGATCTCAAATAGCGGCGAAGGGATCGATAGGAAAAAAGGCGACGAAATTTTCAGGCGCTTTGCGCGCTTTAACTCAAGCGAGGGCGGCTTTGGCATCGGACTTAGCATCGTAAGCGAGGTCTGCAAAAAATACTCCTTTTCTATCTCCTACGACAGCGTGCCGGGCGAGATAACAACCTTTCGCCTTACGTGGCGCGAATAAAATTTCAAAATTTAGTAAAATTTTAAAATTTAAAAGCGACCGCCTGCGGTTTAAATTTAATCGTCGCTCGGTCGCTTAAATTCCGCGCAAAAAGGGTCTAATTGCCGGAGCGTTTAAAATTTAATCGCCCGTTCGCTTTGCGCTCGTAAAATGACCCTGAAAGTTATTGGTGCGGAATTTTATTCGTCCGCGATTTCATAAAATTTAGCTTTTATTTCTTGATAAGTATATCCAGTGGATTATATTACTGAATAAAATCGGAACAGATATACCAAAAAACATTGAGCCGCCTCCAAAAAACGATAGCCAACCAAACAGGCTTTCTCTGCTCGCAAAAGTTGGAAATATCCGTCCGTTGCCTACTTTGTGTGGGATGCCGTTTATGGCAAAATCGGCGTAGAAATAATTATTTAGAAGCCAATAGATAAAAGGTATGCCGATAAGCATAATTAGCTGCGTCTTGACGGCGGGAAGCTCTTTTTCATATAAGAATACGGCGATTGGATAATACACGCAGCTTAGCGCGAAAGCCGTTAAAATAGGTACCCACAATACCGCGACGTAAAATTCCGCAAGCTGCGTATGCGGGCTAATCTTGCCAATTGCGGCGATGTTTGGAAAAAACCGCTTCATAAATTTAACGAAGTCTGCGCATGCCGCGCTGGCGTCTAAAATATTTTCGGACAGCACGAATACGCTAAGCGCCGTGATCGCAAACAGCGCAAAAACCGCCGCGTAAAGTCGCCCGAAAAATTTAGTGAATTTCGTATCGGGATATGGCGCCTCTTGCTCTTGCGCGCCTTGTGAATTTAGCAAATCGCTCATCGTTCGCTCCTTTAATAAATCTTTACGGCAAAACCCGGCTTGCGCTAAATTTTAAAATTTTATGCCTTATTATCCGGTAAATTTCACAATAAGGACTTGCTTTGGAATTTCGCGGTCTAATTTGAAATAAAATTTATTAAATTTAACCAGCAAAGCTTTGTTTAAAAACAAAGCGTCGCCACCTCTAACGCGCAGTGGGGTGGTGGGGGTTTGGGGGCGGAAGGGGCGACGCTTCGTAAGTAGAACCCCTTCCGCCCCAAGGAAAAATTTAAGCCTTATCAAGAAAAGCACAAACTCGTACGCAGTGTAGCAATTTCTCGTATCGTCGGAGCCAGAAAGCCACTAAAATAAAGAAAGCCCTTTCATTTCACGCAAGCTCACAGCCAAAGCTTAAAATGTAATCGCCTAACGAAAAAGGCAAGTTGGCGTTGCTGCTCGCAAAATAACCGCAGAACCTCACTAGATAGAATTTAAAATTCCGAGTATTTCTGATAGTCGATCTGCGCGGAGTTTTTGTTGATCGTATCGACCGTAGCTTCAGCGATCGCAAGTTCCTCGTTGGTAGGGATTACGAGCGTTTTGATTTTACTATCCGCCGCGCTTAAATTTCTAATCGAGCCGGTATTTTTTGCGTTTTTTGTTGCATCGATTTCGATGCCGATATGTGCGAGCTTCTCGCAGACATTTTGCCTAAAATGCGGCGCATTTTCGCCGATACCTCCGGTAAAGATCAAAGCGTCCACTCGCCCGAGCACGGCATAATACGCTCCGATCATCTTAACGACGCTGTACACCAGCATCTCAAACGCAAGTTTCGCGCGCGGCTCGCCGCCTTCCATCTTTTCATATACTTTTCGCAGATCGCTTGCACCGCAGATACCCAAAAGTCCGCTTTTTTTGTTCATTATAACGTCCATATCCTGCGCGTTGTAGCCCGCGACACGCTCGATGTATGGGATGATCGCAGGATCGATCGAGCCGCATCTGGTGCCCATGATGATGCCTTCAAGCGGCGTTAGCCCCATTGAGGTGTCGATGCACTTGCCGTTTTCTATGGCGCTCACGCTCGAGCCGTTGCCGAGATGTAGCGTAATGGCGTTGAAGTTTTCGTATTTTTTACGCAAAAATTTCGCTCCCATCGTCGAGACAAACCAATGCGATGTGCCGTGCGCGCCGTAGCGACGAACCTTATATTTTTCGTAGAATTCATACGGCAGCGCGTACATATACGCATACGACGGGATGCTTTGATGAAAGATCGTATCGAAAACCGCTACGTTTGGAATTTTCGGAGCGATCTTTAGGCAGGATTTGATGCCTGCTAAATTTGCGGGATTGTGTAGCGGCGCAAGCGGCGCAAGCTCGGCGATTTTATCCATTACGTCCTCATCTATGAGCGCAGGAGCGTCGAAATAATCCGCACCCTGAACGATGCGATGTCCGATGCCGCCTACTTGAGTTAGATCTTTGATTACTCCGCTTTGTTTTAAAAGATCAATCGCAATCGCAATCGCGGTTTCGTGATTTGGAATTTGCTCGTTTTCAACCTTTATGCCTCGTCCATTGGCGCAATTGATACTTCCGCTTGCGTGCGTCGAGCCGATCTCCTCAATGAGCCCACTTGCGATGCAGGCGTGATTTAGCATATCGTGGAATTTAAATTTAACCGAGCTCGAGCCGGAATTTATGACTAGGATATCCATTAATTCTCTCCCGCTTGAATTGCGCTGATAAGTATCGTGTTTACGATGTCTGCAATCTTGCAGCCGCGGCTTAGATCGTTTATCGGCTTTTTTAAGCCCTGTAAAATCGGTCCGATCGCCACAGCGCCTGCAGTGCGCTGAACGGCCTTATAACAGATATTTCCGCAGTTAAGATCGGGGAAGATAAATACGTTCGCGCGTCCTGCGACCGCGGAGCCCGGCATCTTTTTATTAGCGACCGCGGCATCGACCGCCGCATCGAATTGTAGCGGCCCGTCGATTGTGAGATCAGGCGCCTTTTCGCGCGCTTTTTGCGTTGCAGTTTTGATAAATTCTACGCTCTCTCCGCTGCCGCTATCGCCGCTTGAGTAGCTTAACATCGCCACGCGCGGCTCAAGCCCGAAAGCCTTTGCGGTCGCAGCGCTTGAGATCGCAATACCAGCCAGATACTCTGCGCTCGGGCTCGGCGCTACGGCGCAGTCGGCAAAAAGCATAGCCTGCGTATCCAGGCACATTATAAACGCGCCGCTAACGGTAGCGATGCCCGGCTTTGTCTTGATGATCTGAAGCGCGGGGCGGATCGTCTCTGCAGTAGTCGTGCCGGCACCGCTTACCATCGCATCGGCTAGCCCTTCATACACGAGCATCGTGCCGAAGTAGGTGCGATCGCGCACTAAATCGCGCGCCTGAGCCTCGCTCATACCCTTTGCCTTGCGAAGCTCATAAAGATCAAGCGCAAATTTTTCTAAGCTCGCATCCGTCTGCGGATCTAAAATTTTAACGCCGCTTAGATTGAGCCCCAGCTCGCTCGCGCTTCTTTGCACTTCGTCTTGTCGCCCTAAAAGGATCAAATTTGCAGCACCGCTTTGCTTTATAATCGCAGCCGCGCGCAAAATTCTCTCATCGTCGCTTTCGGGCAGTACTATGGTTTTAACGTTCGCACGAGCCTTTGCGTAGAGCTTGCTTTCAAATTTCAATGGGGTTAGAATTTCACAGCGCGTGGAGTTTGCGGCGTCCGTGAAGTAGCTTTTGTCGGCAACGACTTTATCAAGCTCTATCGCGCCGCTTTGGCAAGCGGAATTTTCGTCGTGAAATTTTGCATCGCTTTCGCAGGCGGAATTTTTACCGCAAAGCTCCGATTTTTTAGAATTTGCGCCATCTTGTGCAGGTCTTAGCGCGGAAAATGAAATTTTATCCTCATATATGCTGGCAAAGCTTACCGCTTTTGCTGCGGTGATCAAGCGCGTGCCGATGCGCGCGGCAATTTCGTTAGGATAAAATCCGCAAACGGGGATATTTAGATCCTTTGCGATTTGTAAATTTAGCTCGCGCATATCGGCTCCCGTCGCGCCGCGAACCAGTACGAAATTACACTGCTCTAAAATCTGTGCAAAGCGCTCTATTGCCGCCTTTCGCACGCGCTCATCCTGCCCGTCTGCGAGTGCTCTTTCAAGCTCACTCCTGCTAAAAAGGGCATTGTCGCCAGCGATGCAAAGTTGCAAAACGTTGTGAAAGCTCATGGATAAAATTTTATCTAGTTTTTTTAGCTCGGATTGGTAGGCGGCTGGTTCGTCGCATAGGAGCAAAATTCCGTTCATCGGTTGATCCTTTGAAATAAGATAGGCAATTGTAGCAAAATTTTGCTTGCGTGTTAATCAAAGATTTATCGTGAGGGTTTAGAATTTGGTAACTTTCAACAAAGGAGCGCACATGAAAAATTTAGTGATTTTGGCTCTTTTAGTGAGCCTCGCCTTGGCGAAAATCAATATAAACGAAGCTAGTCGCTACGAGCTGATGACGATCGGCGGACTTGATGCGGGTAGGGCGGATATGCTTATGCAATACCGCCAAAAGCGCGAAATTTCAAGTGCAGATGAGCTAAAGGGCATCAACGGCTTTGCAAGTTACGATACCGCCAAATTGCAGAAGAGCTTTGAAATATCGCCTAGAGCTAACGTGCAGCAGCCGGTGCAGCCTGATCGCGATATAGTCGTGGTCGAAAAGACCCGCACCCGCACGGTTTATGGAGGCTATACTTACAAACGCGTTGAAAATTACGGCAATGGCATCACGATCACAGAGACCGGTACTTTACCGCCGCCTCCTCCGCGAGGATATGGTAGGCAAGGCGACATGATGCCGCCTCCTCCCCCGCCTCCTGGCGGCATGCCACCACCTCCGCACGGAGGTATAAAACCACCTCCTCCGCCACCGCCACCTCCGCGCGATGATTATTCTCGCAGGAGAAGTTCTGGCAGTATGAGCGATAGCGAGATTGGCGGAAGCTCGCGCCGTAACATGCCGGTGCCTATGCATATGGGAACGATCCGCTCGAAAAGATCCAGTAGCGTCACAAGCTTCGGCGACTGCGATCCGCAAAGTGGCAACTGCGCTAGCGTGGGCGTAGGCGTGCAGGTAGATAGAGGGTTTTAAAATTTAATTTTACGCGGGCGGAATTTTAGAATTTTATAATCGAGATTCCGCCCCCCCTTAAATTTACGGCTAAATTTTAAAATTTCGTAACGTAGAATTTAAAATTTACGCAGGCGTCGCTCCGCGCTACGATAAAATTCCAAAAAATTTTATAAATTTAATCCAAGCCTCGCATGGTAAAATTTCAAGCTAAAATTTTACGTTAAAAATTCCGTGCCGCGTTTGGTCAAGATAAAATCTGTACTTTAAAATTTTAAATCCGAACATCCCGTCCGTTTTAAATTTATGGCTAAATTTTAAATTTGCCTTTTCTACTCTCGCTAAATTCCGAAATTTTGCCCCAGTCTGCGCCGCTATTAAATTTGAAATTCGACCCGATTTAGCGCCTAAAATTCGTAAAATTTATATACAAAATAATATAATCACAAAATTATTCCAACGAAACAGGATGGGCGTATGAAAGAAATTAGCGGATCGCAGATGATCGTGGAGGCGTTGCGGCAGGAGGGGGTCGAGGTTGTTTTCGGCTATCCCGGCGGCGCGGCGCTGAACATATATGATGAAATTTACAAACAAAAATACTTCAGACACATTTTGGTGCGCCACGAGCAGGCTGCGGCGATGGCTGCGGACGGATACGCGCGCGCTAGCGGCAAGGTCGGTGTGGCCGTCGTCACGAGCGGTCCTGGATTTACTAACGCGCTTACGGGGCTTGCTACGGCGTATAGCGATAGCATCCCGATCGTGCTTATTAGCGGGCAGGTTGCGACCTCGCTCATCGGTACCGACGCCTTTCAAGAGATCGATGCGATCGGAATTTCGCGCCCTTGCGTCAAGCACAACTATCTAGTTAAAACGATCGAAGAGCTGCCCAGAATTTTAAAAGAAGCTTTCTATATCGCTCGCAGCGGCAGACCTGGACCCGTGCACGTTGATATTCCCAAAGACGTAACAGCGAAGCTTGGCGTTTTTGAATATCCTAGCGAAATCAAGATGCAAACTTACAAGCCGAATTATAAGGGCAACGCTAAACAGATCAAAAAAGCCGTCGAGCTAATCGCTAATTCCAAAAAACCTATCCTCTACATCGGAGGCGGCGTTATTAGCGCGGGCGCAAGCGAGCTGGTACGCGAGCTTAGCGAGTTTGCGCAGATCCCGGTCGTTGAAACCCTTATGGCGCTAGGGGCCGTGCGAAGCGATGATAAGCTAAATCTAGGCATGGTCGGAATGCACGGCAGCTACGCCGCAAATATGGCGCTTAGCGAGTCTGATCTGATAATCTGCTTGGGCGCGAGATTTGACGATCGCGTCACGGGCAAGCTTAGCGAATTCGGCAAAAACGCAAAGATCATTCACGTCGATATCGATCCTAGCTCGATCTCAAAGATCATAAACGCGGATTATCCGATCGTTGGTGACGTAAAATCGGTGCTAGAGGAGATGCTGCCGCGCATTAAAAGCGAGGTTAGCCCTGCAAATTTCGAGCAGTGGCGCGAGCTCATCCGCAAATACAATGAAATTCACCCGCTTAAATTTAACGACAGCGATGAAATTTTAAAGCCGCAGTGGGTTATCCAAAGCACCGCAAAAATCGCGGGCGAGGACGCTATCATCGCTACGGACGTGGGGCAGCATCAGATGTGGGTCGCGCAATTTTATCCGTTTTGTAAGCCGCGCACTCTGCTAAGTAGCGGCGGGCAGGGCACGATGGGATACGGGCTTCCTGCAGCATTGGGCGCGAAGGCTTATGCGGGAGATAGACCCGTTATAAATTTTAGCGGCGACGGCTCGATTTTGATGAATATCCAAGAGCTGATGACGGCGAGCGCGAGCGGTCTAAACGTCGTAAATATCGTATTAAACAACAATTTCTTAGGCATGGTGCGGCAGTGGCAGAGCCTATTTTACGGGCAGCGCTTCTCATCGACCGATCTTAGCTCGCAGCCAGATTTCGTAAAAATTGCGGGGGGCTTCGGCGGCGTAGGCTTTAGCGTTAGCACCAAAGCGGAATTTGAAGACGCGCTGAAGCAGGCTCTTGCTAGCAAAAAGGTAAGCGTCATCGAGGCCAAGATCGATCGCTTCGAAAACGTCTGGCCGATGGTGCCTGCAGGCGGCGCACTTTATAATATGATTTTTGAGCAGGAGTCGTAAAGATGAATAGCATAAGAAGAGTAATATCGGTCGTCGTTACCGACGAGCACGGCGTTTTGTCGCGGATCTCGGGGCTTTTTGCGGGGCGCGGCTATAATATCGACACCCTCACCGTTGCGCCGATTCCAAACACCGGTCTATCGCGCCTTAGCATCGTCACTTCGGGCGACGAGCGCGTCATAGAGCAGATTACCAAGCAGCTTCACAAGCTGATCCCCGTCTACAAGGTCATCGATGATGCAAAATTCGTCGAAAAGGAGATGGTTCTGGTAAAGATCGCGCTGGGTGAAAATTTAGCGGGGCTCGATGCCGTTTTAAAAGCCTACAACGGCAGCATCGCAAACAGCGACGACAGCAAGATCGTCATCATGGCGTGCGACGACGCAGACCGCATCGATGGATTTTTAAAGACGATAAAAAAATACAATCCGATCGACGTCGTCCGCGGAGGCAGCGTCGCGCTGGATATGTAAGCGGCGATAAAATTTAATCAAAGGAGCGCAAATGAAATTATCAAAAATTGCCGAAATTTTAAATATAGAGCTTAGCGGAGCGGACGCGGAGATCGCCGCGATAAATTCGCTTCAAAATGCAAACGAAAGCGAGCTGAGCTACTGCGATAGCGACAAAAACGAGAAATTTTTATCAGCCACCAAAGCGGCCGCCGTATTGGTAAAGTGCGGCACTGCGGTTCCAAACGGCGTGCGAGCGCTGGAGTGCGAAAATCCGCATCTAGCCTTTGCGATCTTAAGCGCGCATTTTGCCAAGCCCCTCATTCGCAGCGGCGCGCCCGCAAAGATCGCCGCTAGTGCGCAGATCGGGCAGGGCGTGCATATCGGCGTAAATTCCACGATCGGCGAGGATTGCGTCATTTTAAGCGGCGCGTATATCGGCGATGACGTGCATATCGGAAGCGGCTGCATAATCCACGCAAACGCCGTCATCTACAACGACGCGATCATCGGTGAGCGCTGCATAATCCACGCAAACGCCGTTATCGGAAGCGACGGCTTCGGCTACGCGCATACCAAAACGGGTGAGCACGTTAAAATTTATCATAACGGCAACGTCGTGCTGCAAGACGAGGTCGAGATCGGCGCGTGCACGACGATCGACCGCGCGGTGTTCGGCTCTACGATCGTTAAGCGCGGCAGCAAGATCGACAATCTCGTTCAGATCGGGCACAACTGCGAGCTTGGGCAAAACTGCCTCATCGTCTCTCAGGTGGGGCTTGCGGGCTCGACGACGCTTGGGCGCAACGTCGTGATGGGCGGACAGAGCGGCAGCGGCGGGCACGTAAGCGTGGGCGATTTCGCTCAGATCGCGGCGCGCGGCGGCATAAGCAAGGACTTAGCGGGCGGTAAAAAATACGCCGGGCAGCCTATAATGGAGCTTAGCGAGTGGTTCAAACTGCAGGCTAAGATCGTTAGATTTTTTAGAGATAAAAAGCACTAGCCGTTTCGCCTTGGCTGATTAGATCGATCGGCTTGATTTGATCGTTTTGATCGTTCGCTCTGATCGACTCCTCTAGCCAGCTCGATTTGATCGGTTCGCGTCGTTTCAGTGAAGTTTGAAATCGCCAGGCAGTTGGCGATTGTGGAGTGGTTTGCGTTGCCGTTTGGGTTTTGGCGTATTTTGTAATCGCTGCGGCGGTAAATTTTGCCCTTTTATCGGCGAAATTCTGCCTGCGCCATTTTTTGTCGTGTGCTTGCTTTGTGGGCGCGGTAGAATTTACTCTGCTAGTTTGGGTCGCATTGCTCGCAGTCATTGCAGCAAAGCTTTACGAGCGCTTTAAATCAGCGCAAATTTAATTAAAGGAAAAACAATGATAGAGATGTTTTTATGCTCCTATTTTGCGGGCGCGGCGACGCTTTTTGAGGATTTTGCCGAGCAAAATATCCGCACCAAAGAAGTGCTTTTCATCCCGACCGCCGCAAACGTAGAGGAGTACCGGGACTACGTGGACGAGGCGAAAGAGGCGTTTTCTAAAATGGGCTTTGAGGTTCAAATTTTAGACGTTTCCAAAGTAGGCGAGGCCGAAGCGAAAGCAAAGATCGGCGCGGCGCAGGTGCTTTACGTAAGCGGCGGCAACACCTTTTATCTTTTGCGCGAGCTTAAAAAGAAAGATCTCGCAGGCCTCATCGCTAGTCGCGTCCGAAGCGGCGAGCTCGTATACGTGGGCGAGTCGGCAGGCGCGATGATCGCTGCACCCAGCGTGGAGTACGCGAGCGCGATGGACAATGCGGGCGACTACGGGGCTGCGGCGCAAACAGGGCTTGATCTGGTGAAATTTTACCCCGTACCGCACTACGGCGAGGAGCCCTTCGTGCAAAGCACGGCTAAAATTTTAAAAATTTACGGCGGCAAGCTAAATTTGGCGCCGATAAATAACGCCGAAGCGATCGCGGTGCACGGCGATAAATTTGAAATTTTAGGGCGCTAAACTGCGGCGTAAAAGTAAAATTTAGTAATTAAACGCTTCGTAAAAATTTACGCTTATATTTTCGCATAGGGCTGCGAGGTGAAATTTGAACTTAGGTGCAGCGAGTCGCTAACGAATAAATTTAATCAAAGGATCAAAATGAAAATACTACTTATCAACGGCGGAGCGCCGTTTAACGGCAAAGGCGGCAAGCTAAACAAAACTTTGCACGAGCTAGCCAAAAAGACGCTACAAGCCCTAGGGCACGAAACGCGCGAAACTACGATATTTGAGGGCTACAATATAGAGGGCGAGGTAGAAAAATTTCTATGGATGGACGCTGTGATCTGGCAGATGCCCGCGTGGTGGATGGGTGAGCCTTGGCTAGTCAAAAAATACGTGGACGAGGTGTTTATGGGCGGCATAGGCAAGATAGTGGCAAACGACGGGCGGCACAGCGTAAGCCCAAACGACGGCTACGGCACGGGTGGACTGATAAAGGGCAAATCGCACATGCTAAGCGTCACTTGGAATGCGCCGCTTCAGGCGTTTGATAAGCCGGGCGATTTTTTCGAGAGTGTGGGCGTGGACGGCGTTTATTTGCATTTTCATAAAGCCAACGAGTTTTTAGGCACGAAAAGGCTACCTACTTTTATGTGCAACGACGTCATTAAAAACCCCGACGTAGAGCGTTTTACGAGGGATTACGAAGCGCATTTAAAAAGGGTTTTCGGCTAGCCTTAACGGACTCAAACGAGTTTATCTGCTCGTAGTACAGCGTCAGATGAGCTAAAGCGGATTTATAAGATCGCTTCTTAAGCCGGATATTACGGCGCTTGTGAAATTTTAAAATAATGCCAAGCAGTACTTGTTCGAGTGTGGCTTGCGACGCGCGAGGTTTTCGTAAATCGCAAGATTCGAGCTTTGCTCGGCTGATTGACACTGCGTGATGTGCGGGAGGTGTGAATTTTTCAAGTCTTGCGGCGCGTGATTTATGCAGTCACTATATAAAATTTCATATGGCTGTCGCAGCTTTTAAGTCGGTGCGAAATAAAACTTGCGAAACGACGTGGCATTTTGCGATCGTTTTTAATTTTGAAAATGCGCTGTATTTTAGCTCAGCGCGAGATAAAATTTTACGCAGCGCACTTTTATGTGATGTACGCGTCTGGCTTGCCGTTGCTCGTTAGTGCCATGTCAGCGAGTGCCTAAGCATGGATGAGTGCGATGGCTGGCTCGTGTAGCTATTAGCGTGCCGTTCAGTGCTGCTAGTGGCTTTAAGAGGCGCGATGTGTATTTACAGGGGAAGAGATGTTAAAAATCGATATGCTTGAGTTTTTTCGCTGGGGCGAGTTTACTGACGTAAGAAGAGGATTGAGTTGCGCGCAGATCGCCTCGATGTTTGGCCCCGCAGACGCGAGCTTTAAGAGCGCGGGGGCTGAAATTTTAAAATATGGCGCCTTTGAGTTTCACTTTTTTCGGGACGAAATTTTTATGATTTTTTCGGATCATTTCAGAAGCGGGCCTCTAAATTTCGGCGATGGAAGGGCGGGGCAAATCGAAATCGAGCCTTGGATATTATCAGGCTGCCCTGCTCCTATCGATCTTGCGGCCGTAAAAAGCGCTTTAAATCGTGAGCGGATCGAGTATCGCGAGCGCTCAAGGGATGAGGGTTTGGAGCTAAGTTTAAGCAGCGGCGTTACGCTTGCGTTTGAAAGCTTGAGCGGCTTGGGCGAGCCCCGCGGCTACGAGCTTGCCGCATTTTGGATAAAATTTTAGCGGAATTTAAAAAGAGAAATATTTTTCTTTCGCGCACTTTTTAAATTTAGCTTTTAAATTTACTTTTCGTCGAATGAAAATCCAAGACGAATTTTGGCAGAAGCGGCGCCTTGTATCGCGTACGGCGCCGGAAAAACCGAGCCGTATTGGCTACAGAAGTGCGGATTTAAAGATCGTGAAAGTTTGGAGCGACGTATCTCCGCTTTTCTGCCGCTACGGTGCGCTAGGATGAAGTGCCGAGATAAAATTTTAAACAAAAGAGGTTTGATATTTTTTGATACAAAATACGATGAAAAAAAGATCGCTAGCTTTAATCAGATGAATGCGCTTTTAAGATGCGTGCTGCTGTTTTTATCCTTGGCGCGGCGCCGTATACGTCCTACACGGCCGTGCTGCCGTCTAGCCCCGAGGATTTGCAGACCATAGAGGGGCGCGTTATATATGTGCAAACAAATAAGAGCAGAGGGACTAGTTATTATAAGTTAAATTTGGTGGATGGCGCGCTTAAACAGAGGCGTTTTTATTTAGATGTTTATAGCACCGAGATAGATGGATACAGGGCTGCGATATACGACAAGGACGTAAAAATTTGGTACCAAAGGATCTGGGGTGATACCGACCTTGCACGGCAGATCGCCCTTAAAGACGGGCAAATGGTTTTAAAATACGATTATGTCTTTGCAACCAGGTTTTATTACGATACCATATCCGATTCCTATAGAATCACATATTTGAAATGGGGCGGCGGTGCGCTTGCGCTTTTGATCGTTCAGATCGTTTTGACTCGGATAGCGAGGAGAAAATACCGCGCCAAATGGGGCTACTACGAAAAACCTACGAATAAAATTTAAAATCGGTCGTCGCCGAATAAATTTAAGCAAAATTTTGACCCGGTAAAATTTCTGATCGGCTTTTGCGCGCTGATTAAATTTACGCGCTAATTGCGCCACAAAATTTAAATCTTAATTTAAAGAGCGAAATCAAAGGAGTGAAAACGCTGCTTAAATTTCGCTTTTTAAAAATCGTTTTAGTAAAAGGGCGGGCAGAGATCGGGATTTTATCACGGAATTTTGTTTTTGGCAACTCCTGCGAGGAGCGACAGAAGCGCACGCTCTTTATTTTTTACTTGCGCGGTCAAGTTGGTACTTTAAATTCTCGCCTTGAAACAGCGGTTTGGCTGTCTATATAATCTTAGTCGCAAACTCATACTTTAAAATTTAGCTTTAGTGAAATGGCAGTGCAGCTTAAGCGTAAATTTTATCGTTGCGCCTAAGTTTTACTTAGACGTCATGCACGGTAAATTTATAAAATTTCACGCTGTGCAGCGCAAGAAAAATTGGTCTGTAAATTTCTCAAATAGGTGGCAAAATTTAGCCCAGATTTAGGGCTAAATTTTTACGCGCTTCTTAATTTTTCTCGATTAATTTCTTCTCGATAAGCTTTAAAATTTCATCCGCGCTTACGCTCTGCCGCTTTAGGCCTGCGCGAGTGATGAACTCGACGTTTCCCTCAGTTAGGGCCTTACCCGCGAGCACCGCGTACGGAAAGCCCATCAGCTCGAAGTCGTTCATCTTCACGCCGAAGCGCTCCGCGCGATCGTCGAGCAGCACGCGAACTCCGCGCGCACGGCACTGCTCGTATAGTTTCTCGGCAAATTCTACCGCAGCCGCGTCTTTGTGATTTGAGATAATGATCTCAAGCTCGAAAGGCGCCAGCTCGCGCGGCCAGATGCAGCCTCGCTCGTCGTGGCTGCTTTCGATCGCCACAGCGATGAGACGGCTTGCACCGATGCCGTAGCAGCCCATAAAAAAAGGCTGCGCCTTGCCGTTTGCGTCCAAAAATCGCGCTCCCATCGGCTCGGAATAGCGCGCGCCGAGCTGAAAGATATGGCCTACCTCGATGCCTTTTGTGATGCTAAGTTCGCCGCCGCAGCACGGACATGCGTCGCCTTCGCCCACGGCGGCGAGATCTGCAAAGCGCGATTCGTTAAAATTTATCACGCTAGCGCCCACGTAGTGGTAATCCGGCTCGTTCGCGCCCGCAATCATCTCGCGCGCTCCTTTTAGCTCGGCATCGATGTAAAATTTCGCCCCTTCGCCGAGCCCGAAAGGTCCGCAAAAGCCCGCCGTAAAGCCAGCTCGCGCGATCTCCTCCTCGCTGGCATCGATTAGCTCAAGCGCGCCGCAGGCATTTTGCGCCTTGGTCTCTTGCAGCTCGTCGCAGCCGCGGATAAAAAACGCTACGATCTCGCTGCGATCCTCATATAGCGCTTTTTTGATCACCGCCTTGATGGTGTAGAATTTATCCACTTTGAAAAATTCCGCCACCGCATCGATCGTTTTCATCGCGGGCGTTTTAAATTTCATCATGCCGTCGGTTTCGGGCGCGGCAGCGTTCGTGGTTTTTGGCGCACGGCGCGCAGCCTCGATATTTGCGGCATACTCGCAGCGCTTGCACACGACGATATCATCCTCGCCGTTATCCGCTAGCACCATAAACTCCTTGCTGCCGCTGCCGCCGATCGCGCCGCTGTCCGCATCGACCGCTCTAAAATTTAATCCAAGTCGCGTAAAAATCCGCGAGTACGCCTGTCTCATCACCTCAAACTCGCGCTTCATATCCGCAGCGTCTGCGTGGAAGCTATAAGCGTCCTTCATCGTAAACTCGCGACCGCGCAGAAGTCCGAAGCGAGGGCGCGCCTCATCGCGAAATTTCGTATTGATCTGATAGATATTTAGCGGCAGCTGCTTATAGCTCGTGATCTTATCCGCGATCATCAAAACCGCCGCTTCCTCGTTAGTTGGGCTTAGCACGAAGTCGTTATCCTTGCGGTCTTTGAAGCGCAACAGCTCTTTGCCGTATTTGGCGTAGCGGCCGCTTTTTTTCCACGCATCTGCGGACGTCACGACGCTAAAAGAGACCTCCTGCGCGCCCGCGGCGTCCATCTCCTGCCTGATGACGGCGCAGATCCGCTCCAGCACTATCTTTCCTAGCGGCAAAAAATTATAAAGCCCGCTGCCCAGCTGCTCGATAAATCCCGCGCGGATCAAAAGCGCGTGGCTAGGTAGTACCGCGTCTCTGGGGGCCTCTTTTAGGCTCGGAGCGAAAAGCTTGCTAAATTTCATTCTGTCTGTCCTTTTTCTCATTTTCTTGATTTAAAAATTTTTCGTAGTTTTCTTGCAGTTCAAAAATTTCGACTAGCGCGTTTACCGCGTTATCGGCATTATCCGCGTCGCCAAGGTTTTTTAAATTTACCGTCGGAGCGTGCAGAAACGCTTTAAAAACCTGGTGGATCAGCTTGCGCGCCTCCTCCGCATCGCTGTGCTTTAGATAGCCCTTTTTAAGCGCCTTGGCTAGCTCCAGCTCGGCTACTTGCTTTGCGCTTTGACGCAAGGCTTTGATGATCGGCGTGGATGCCGCCGCTTTGAGCCATTTGAAAAACTCATTCGTGCATTTTGCCACGATCGAGTAAGCGATCTGCGCCTGCTCCTCGCGAAGCAGCAAATTTTTCTTTACGATCTCCTCCAGATCATCGACGCTATAAACCTCGACGTCCTCGCTCTGACTAAGCTCCACGTCGCGCGGCACGGCTATATCGAAAAAATATCGCTTAAAGCTTTTGGGCTCAAGCAAGCTATCGGTAATGATCGGCTCTTGCGAGCCCGTAGCGCTGAAAAATAGGCTATTTACGTTCAGATATTTTTTGAGATTATCAAGGCTATCGATTTTAATACGGGATTGTACCTGCGCGGAGGAATTCGTGAAGGGGGCAGAATTTTTATCGCCTTTGGAATTTCCGCCTGCTATGCGAGATTCATTGCCGTCTGCAAAAATCTCTTTATTAAAATTTACGCCGTCTTTGGAATTTTGTTTTTGCGTGGGATTTTCACCCGCGAAATTCGCGACATTTCCGGAATTTAAGTCGTCTGAATTATTTTCTGCACCAGGATTTTCATCCGCGCAATTTTTCGTATCCAAGGAATTCTCGCCAAGTAGCGAGGCGGCTAGCCTCTGCGCACCGGCTAAATTTCGGTTCAAGATCGTGATATTAGCGCCGTTTGCGAGCAGGTGTTTGCACGCTAGCTCGCTCATCTCTCCCGCGCCCACTACCACGGCGTCCGCGCCCTGCAAGGAGCCTAACTTTTCCTTTGCCATCGCCACGGCGACGCTTGAGACCGAGATCGGATTTTTTGAAATTTCGGTTTGGTTGCGGATGCGCGCCGCGCACTTTAGCGCTTCATCTATCGCTCTTGCGATCTGCGCGCCCGCGTGGGCGTTTTGTTTGGCAAATTTAAAAGCGTCCTTGAGCTGGCCTACGATTTGAGTTTCGCCCACTACGAGGCTGTCAAGAGAAGCTGCGACGGCGAAGAGATGGTGTATCGCGCCATAATCCTCGTAAATATCGGCACGCTCGGCTAACTCGTCGTAGCTCACGCCGCTTACGCGAGAAAGCGCTAAAAGCACGAATTTGCTAGCCGCTTTGAAGTCGTCCACCGCGGTAAAAATTTCTACGCGGTTGCAGGTGCTTAACACCAAACACTCCTCTATCGCGGAGTTTGAAGCCAAAAGACGCAAAATTTCTTTCTTGCGCACGTCGTTTGAAAACGAAAGTTTCTCGCGCACCGTGATGTCCGTGTTTTTGTGGGTAAAGCTCACGCTCATATACGCCATCAAAACTCCCTATCTATCATATCTCGCACGATTTGCTCCAGCTTGTCGTTTTTAAATTCCGCCACGGCTTCGAGCGCCTTCTGCCCGTAGGCACGAGCTTCGTTTATACAGCGCTCAATAATGCCGTGCTCGCTAAGCTTCGTCTTGATCCATGAAATTTCGCTCTGGCGAAGCTGTTTTTTAAAAAACGTTTTTAGCTTTTGCCGCTGCGCATCATCTAAATTTTCATACAAATAGATGTAGGGCAGGGTGGTTTTGCCCTCCGCAAAATCGCTCAAGTTCGGCTTACCGAGCGCTTCTGAGCTTTGCGTCACGTCTAAAATATCGTCGATGATCTGAAAGGCAAGCCCAAGGTTTTTGCCGTATTCGCCAAATTTCGCGCTTGCGCTTGAAATTTTATCGTGATCTTTCGCGGCGCTTGGAATTTCGCCTTTGTTTTTTGTGCTGTTCATATCTGAAATTTCGCCGCGATTTTCCGCGCCGCCGAATTTTAAAAACGCCCCGCAGCGCGCAACTTCCTCTATGAGAGCCGAGGTTTTTAGATAGATCATCTGCAGATATTTGCTCGCATCGTCGTTGAAATCGTTGCTTAAGCTCACATCCATTAGCTCGCCCACGGCAAGCTTCGTGACGGCGAGCGAAAGCGCGGCGGCGATGCAGTTTTTAAATTTGCTAAGCTCGAAATACGCTTTGGAATAGAGTATGTCGCCCAGCATCACGGCGTTTTTTGAGCCGTAGGTGGCGTTTATCGAGGGCTTGCCGCGGCGCACCGAGCTTTCGTCGATGACGTCGTCGTGCAGCAGACTCGCGGCTTGAATGAGCTCGATGATCGCGCACAGGCGTAGCGATTTTTCATCCTTTTGCGCGATGTTTAGCAGTAGCTTGGAGCGCAATTTTTTACCGGGGCTTAGCCTATCAAACATCTCGCTAGCGGGCTCGTAGCCGCAGTCTGCGATGAAGCTTTTCATGATTAAATCAATTTGATCTTGCATTATTCGTTATTGCTTAGGATATTTCCGCTCATTTGCAAAAATTTGTCGTTTAGCTCGTCTTGTAGATCCTGCTGCGCGATGAAGCTTTCGATCTCGCGCTCGCTAATGCCGCGCGTTTCGCAGAGCCGCTCACAGGCGATGAGGCGGATTAGAGCTTCTTCGATTTCGTTTTGCACTAAAGTAGGGCTTGCAGCGTATAAAATTTCAAAAAATTTCTCTCTTGGGCTGCCTTCAAAAATATCCATTTACCTTCCTTAAAATTTCGCGATTATAGCAAATGTAAAATTTAATTTAGGTTAGGGCGCGGCAAACTATCGGGGCTTTTAAACAGGAGCGATTAAGCAGATTTTGCGCTTGCGTGCGGTAAATTTTAAGCCTAAGCGCGGGATTTTGGGCTTTAGATTTCGCAATTTTAAAATTTTACTTATTTGCGAGATAAGCAGAGCGAGCGGAATTTAAAAATTTAATCTTGGTCGCGTGGCAGATTAAACGCGAAGCTTTGTAGATAAGCGGAATTTTAAATTTGCAGATAAGCGGCTTGATTTTTGCGGAAATTTTAAAATTTTGTGGTGCGAGTGAAATTTTAGATTTCGCGCGAGTGGATAAAATTCCACTTTGTTTAAGCGGTAAAATTCTTAAATTTCGCGTAGGCGGAGAGGATTTTCGCTTTGCTTGTGCGGTAAAATTTTGATTTCTGAGCGGCGGGTAAATTCTATTCTCACAAAATTTACTCGCGTGCATAACACAGATCAGGCTTTTTAAAATTTTAAAATTCCGCCGCTTTGCGAGAATTTGAAATTTCATGGACGCAGCAAAATTCCAAAATCGCGTTTGGCATTAAATTTTAAGTCTGGCTTTCGAGGCAAATTTTAAATTAAGCCGCGAGAGAGCGTCTTTAAATTTTTAAAATTCCGTCACCTTTTACAAATAGGATTTTCATTTTTTACGCAGATAAAATCGCGCACCATAAGAGCTACTTTTAAAATTTTAAATTCCACTCGCGCAGATGAAATCCCGGTTTCTCGTGCTAGTGAAATTTTTCGCGCAAGGATTATTTTTAAATTTTAATTTCGCTTGCGTTGCACGCGAAGATGGAATTCGCTCCGTTTTAAGAGCCTAAGCGTGATTTTACCCTGCTACAATACTACTTTTAATTAGCTATGCCTCAAAAGCCGGGCTACTTTAAATTCCGCCGATGATTTCGCGCGCTTGCGTGATGCTTAGAGCATTGCGACTTAGTTCGCTAGGCTCGCCAAACCCCCAGCATACCTGCAAATACTCAAGTTTTGCGCCTTTTAGATCTGCCAAGTTTGCCTGAAAACATCGCGCTACTGCAGCTTGTGCGCTTTTCGTCGCTTCTGCTTTTGCGGAAATTTTAGCGCCTTTAAAGCTTAGCGTTGCCGCTCCGTCAGCATCTGTGTCGTTAGGGCGGAATTTTTCATCTGCGTTAAGATTTTCGCCGCAAGAGCTTAAGCTTCCGCTGCTAACGCTGAAATTCTTTCTACTCGTGTCGCGGCTAGCATTTAAGCTCTCGCCGTTATTGCCGCCTTGAAATTCTAAATTTTGTAAAAATTCCGCGCCACGGAGTGCGGCTAGCTCATCCTTTTTGCTATCGCCTAAAAAAATCGCGTTTTTGTGCGGCGAGCATGCAATTACGTGTAGCAGCATCGCAGGGTTGGGTTTTGATGGCATCTGCTCGTTCGCGCCTACGACCAGATCAAATAGCCTGCGCACCCCCGTTTTTTCTAAGATCGCGCTTAGGGTATAGGAAGGCGCATTAGAAGCGACTGCGAGAAAAAATCCTGCTTTTTTGCACGAGTGCAAAAGATCTTCGATACCCTCGTAAAGCACGGCAAAATCGCGGTAATTGCTTACAAATTCCTTCTCGAAAAACGCAAGCTCCTCGGCGTTCGCTTCGGTTTTGCCGTAAAATTCCAAAAAGGCGTTCTTGCTCGGATCGTTGATGGTGTGGACGATGAAATTCTTTTGTAGCGGCGCTAGGCCGTAGAGCTCGCGGCGAGTGTTATTGACGCTGATTTCGATCGCGCGCGAAGAGTCAAGCAGCGTGCCATCCATATCAAAAATCACGGTTTTCATCTAATAATCCTTTAAAAAATCGATTTTGTGCTTGTCTTTTTTGTAACTCTTATTGTTTTTGAGCTTTTGCAAGGCGTTTGCTTCATGCTGTAGCGCCGATCTAAACGCAGCATCGCTGATCTGTCCTGCCTCGCTAGCATCAAGGACGTTTTTAGCAAAGCTCTCAAGCGCCTTGGTGTAGGGACTATCGAGATTTGTAGCGGCCGCTTTAGATAAAATTTCGTAGTTTTTAGCTATTCGCTTCGCAAAAAGCTCTGCGTCGAAATCCTCGCGCTTTAGCAGCGCTACGGCGGATTTTACGAAGCGTTCTAGTGCGCGGATATATTTAACGCGCTCATCTTTTTCTTTGATTTGCATGATCTTTCCTTAATTAAAGCGCGCATTATAGCAAAATTCGAAATTTTGGCAAAATTACGCATATTGTAAAACTATATTTTAATAATATTTTTTCTATAAATCCCGTTATTATAGGCATTTTAAAACCATATAAAAATACTTGACTTTATTTTAAAATTTAGCTATTATTCGCCAAATTTTTTACAAAGGACAAAAATGCAAAAAGAAACCCTCGCAACTCATTTCGGTTACGACTCCGTCGCAGGCTACGGCACGATGGCTGTTCCCATTTATCAAAGCACCGCGTTTAACTTCGGTTCTAGCAAAAAGGCCGCCGATCGCTTCGCGCTGCGTGATCTAGGGCCGATTTATGGGCGTTTGACAAATCCTACTACTGATGTTTTTGAGGCGCGACTTGCGGCGCTGGAAAACGGCAAAGCCGCAATCGCGGTCTCTAGCGGGCAGGCGGCGATATTTTTTGCGGTGGCAAATTTAGCCGCGGCGGGCGAAAATATCATCATCGCCGAGAAAATTTACGGCGGCGCAACTACGCTTTTAGCGCACACGATCAAGCGTTTCGGCATCGAAGCTAGGGTTTTTGACTCCGAAACTGCGGATAATTTGGAAGGTTTAATCGACGATAAGACTAGAGCGATCTTTTTTGAGACGCTTTCAAATCCTCAAATTTCAGTTGCAAATACCGCTAAAATCGCTACAATCGCAAATAAGCACGGCGTAGTAACGATTGCGGATAACACGATCCCAAGTCCTGCGCTTTACAATCCGCTTGATGACGGCGCCGATGTCGTAATCCACAGCGCTAGCAAATACATAAGCGGACAGGGGCTTAGCATTGCAGGTGCGATCGTTTCGGGCAAAGGATTAAATTCCAAACTCAAAGGCAATCCGCGTTACGCACATTTCAACGAGCCTGATGAGAGCTATCACGGCTTAGTTTATGCGGATTTAGTAGATAATTTCGACATTTACACGCTTAGGATTCGCTTGTCCTTGCTTCGCGATATTGGTGCGACGCTATCGCCGTTTAACGCGTTTCAGCTCATCCAGGGGCTTGAAACACTGCCGCTTCGCATGCAAAAACACTCGCAAAATGCATTAAAGATAGCAGAATTTTTGCAAAATCATCCGAAGGTAAAGCAGGTTAATTATCCAGGGCTTGCAAGCTCGCCATTTAATGCCGCAATCAAAGCAAAATTTAAAAACGGCTATGCAAGCAGTCTGATGAGTTTCATCGTAGATAGCGAAGAAACAGCGCTAAAGGCGGTTAGCAAGGTTAAAATTTTCTCCGTCGTAGCAAATATCGGCGATACGAAGTCGATCATCACTCATCCTGCGAGCACGACGCATTCGCAGCTAAACGAGGAGCAGCTAAACCGCGCTGGCGTGCCTGCGAGCCTAATCCGCCTAAGCGTGGGTATAGAGGACGCGAACGATTTGATTTCCGATCTTAGCGAGGCACTGAAATAATGGCACTTTTAAGCACAAAGGGCGTTTATGGGCTGGCTGCGATTTTGCAGATCGCCAAAGCTAGCGAAGTAGCGCCTATAAGTATAAAAGAGATCGCCGAGCGTACGGGAGTTTCTAAGAATTATTTGGAGCAAATTCTAAATACCCTTAGAAACGAGAAGCTAGTGTGTAGCATCAAAGGTAAAAACGGCGGCTATCACCTAGCTAGAGATGCTAGCGAGATTTCTTTCGGTGAAATTTTTACCGCTCTTGAGAAGGATCTGCGGATGACTAGCATTCAGATGAGTGATCCCGGACTGCGGGCGTTTTTTGAGAAATTTGACGTCAAGCTGGCAGAGATATTTAACGAGCCTCTAAGCAGCTACGAGGAGATGATGGCGCGAAGCGTCCAGTATTTAAATTTCAGCATTTAAAGGAAAAATATGAAAATAGCAAACGATGTTACGGAGCTCATCGGCAATACTCCGTTAGTCAGAATCAATACGTTTGGCAAAAATGCCCTCATCCTAGCCAAGGCGGAATTTTTAAATCCGAGCCACTCGGTCAAAGATCGCATCGCGTGGCAGATCGTAAAAGACGCGCTAAGCTCGGGCAAGATCGACAAAAATAGCGTTTTGATAGAGCCTACCAGCGGAAACACGGGCGTGGGGCTTGCGATGATCGCGGCGAAGCTCGGTATGAAGCTCATCCTAACGATGCCAAGCTCGATGAGTATCGAGCGCCAAAAGCTCATAGCCGCATTCGGCGCTAAAATCGAGCTGACCGATCCGAAATTCGGAATGAAAGGCGCGGTAGATAGGGCAAATGAGCTGGCTGCGAGCACTCCAAATAGCTTCATCCCGAGCCAGTTTGATAACCCAAGCAATCCAAAGGCGCATTTTCAAAGCACTGGACCTGAAATTTGGGAGCAAAGCGGCGGCAAGGTAGATATTTTAGTCGCGGGATTTGGCACCGGTGGCACGCTCAGTGGCACGGCGAAATTTTTAAAATCTAAAAATCCAAACCTAAAAGCCTACGGCGTGGAGCCTGCTAGCTCGCCGCTTCTTACGTGCGGCAGTGCGGGCGGCCATAAGATCCAGGGTATTGGTGCAAATTTTATCCCTGATAATCTTGATAGAAGCGTCATCGACGGCTTTTTGAGCGTCGAGAACGACGATGCGTTTGCGGCAGCTAGACAGCTGGCACAAAAAGAGGGCTTGCTCGTGGGCATCTCAAGCGGTGCGAACGTTTACGCAGCCGCGCAGATCGCCGCCAAGCCCGAAAACAGGGGCAAAGTGATCGTTACGATCCTTTGCGATACCGGCGAGAGGTATCTTTCTACCGAGCTTTTTAAATAGACAGCAGTTTTGCGCCAGTGCGGCGTTAGCGCGGTAATTTTACGCATTTTACGCGGGCGCGCAGCTTTGCGCGATTAAATTTCACGCTGGCGTCGGAATTGGCGCGATGAGTTTTGCGCAATCGCGCGGGTTATTGCAACGATTGAGCGACCATATTTTACATTTTTGCGTTACGTAGGCGCGAGAATTAATGCGAAAGTTTCTCTGCGCGAGCGAAGCGATAGTCGCGATGGTCGCGCGATGAGTTTATGTGAGCATCGCGATTTTTTGCTTTGTCGATTTTACGTTTATTAATTTGTTGATTTATCAGCTCGTCGCTCGCTGAGAGATAAAATTTAGCCCCAAAATAGGGCTAAATTTTAAAATTTCATCTTGCGCGCCCGAGCTGATTTTTGGCGCGCTACGTATGACGGCGCGACCGCGCAGGGCATTAAATTTTAAACCGCTAGGCTCGCCAAATCTGCACGATCTGTACTCAGCAAAATTTTATATCGCCGTCCGCACACGCGGCATAAATTTTAAAATCCTATCTGAAATTTTAAAGCTCGCTCGTGCGACGTAAATTCCAAGCTCTCACCGTGCATAAATTTCAAATCCTCGCCGTATGTAAAGCCAAATCGCCCTTTAAATTTAGCCGAATTTCAAAATTTAATCATAAAAACGCTATCATCGGGGCAAAATTTTTAAGGTTGTAAAATGAGTTTGAGCTTGAAATTTCGCCCCAAAAGCTTAGAGCAGATCGTGGGGCAGGGCAAGATCGTAGCGGTTTTTAAAAAATTCGTCGCCGCAGGTAGCATCCCGCACAGTATATTTTTCGGCGCCGCAGGCAGTGGCAAAACGACGATGGCGCGCGTGATCGCAAGCGAGCTGAACTACGATTTTTACGAGCTTGACGCCACGAGCCTGAAAGTCGAGGATATCCGCAAAATTCTATCCTCGCACGCCGGCTCGCTCATCAAGCCGCTCATTTTCATCGACGAGATCCACCGCCTCAGCAAGACGCAGCAGGAGGTGCTGCTAATCCCGATGGAGAACTACGCCGCGATCATCATCGGCGCGACGACGGAAAATCCGCAGTTTGTGCTAAGCAGCGGCATCCGCTCGCGCTCGATGATCTTTGAGTTCGAACCGCTTAGCTATGAGGATTTGGAGGCGCTTTTGGCGCGGGTACAGGGCGAGATCGGCTTTGAGATGGACGAGGAGGCGCGAAAATACTTGCTAAACTCCAGTAGCGGCGATGCAAGGAGTATGTTAAATCTGCTCGAATTTGCGCTTTTGGCAGACAGCGCCATTACGCTGGATACGCTTCGCACGCTGCGTGCAAATGCCGTAGCTGCGGGCGTTAGCAGCGATGACGTGCATTATGAGCTTGCCAGCGCAATGATCAAAAGCCTACGCGGCAGCGACGCCGACGCCGCGCTGTATTATGTTGCGAGGCTGATAGATGCGGGCGAGAGCGCGGATTTCATCGCACGCAGGATGGTGATCTTAGCTAGCGAGGACATCGGCAATGCCAATCCAAACGCCCTAAATATCGCCGCTAGCACGCTAACTGCCGTCAGCAAGATCGGCTACCCCGAGGCTCGCATTATTTTAGGGCAATGCGCGATCTATCTGGCGCACAGCCCCAAATCAAACGCCGCGTATTTGGGCATCAACGCCGCTTTGAAGTTCGTCCGCTCCGCCGCTCCGCTGCCTACGCCGCGCTATCTCATCAACTCCGACAAGCAGATAGCGGACTACAAATACCCGCACGACTTCGGCGGCTGGGTCGAGCAGGCCTATATGAGCGAAGCGGCGAAATTTTACGAAAGCAAGGGGATCGGCTTTGAAAAGACGCTGGATGAGTGGCTGGCGCGATTGCGCAAAGAAAAGATCGATATTAAGGAACGAGAATGAACTTCAGCAGCGTCCTAAAACTAATGAAGCAGCGCTATGGTGCGGACGGCGAGTATCTGTGGGATGAATATCCTAATTTTGCGGTTTTCCGTCACGGTGGAGGGAAGCGCAAGTGGTTTGCACTTCTGATGCGCGGGCTTGCAAACGAAAAGCTCGGTCGCGCACTTCCTGGCTCAAGCGACGTGATAAATTTAAAAGTTTCGCCCGATTTGGCGGCGATTTTGCGCGATGAAAAAGGAATCTTTCCCGCCTATCATATGAATAAAAAGCACTGGATCAGCGTCTGTCTTGATGCGGTGCCGCGCGAACAGATTGAGGATCTAATCGAGCAGAGTAGGGAGCTTACGAGGTAGAATTTTGCGCTTTAGCTTGGCTCTTGAAATTCGACGCGCGGTTTGGGTGGCGAGCAAAATTTAAAAAGTGAGCCCGACGCAGGGCAAAATTTAAAAAGCAAGTCCGGTTGCGGGAAAAATTCTACGGATGCGGCAAGATGCGGTGCAGCGCAAAATTTCGTAAATTTAGCGCAAAAGAGCGAGTCTAAATTTAAAAAGGCGGATAACGAGGCGGCGAAATTTAAAACGGGCGGAGAGACGGAGCTTAAAACGGGTACGGCGAAGTGCGGTGAGGCGTAATTTAAGAGTGCGGATAGCGCGGCGATAAAATTTAAAGCGAGCGCGGCGGATAAGAGCTCGGATGCGAGCGAGCGGGAAAAATTTGACGCCAAAGCCATTCAGGACGCGCTTAGTAAGATTTTTAACGAGATAGAGCATCAAAGTACGCTTTGACACGCAACCCCTTTTGCGCTGCTGTTTTTGGCGCGCATCTTTATGCGGGCTCGCGCTGTGGCGGGCAAAAACGCGAATAAAAATAATCAGAACGCGGCGGATGGAAATGCGGATAAAAGCCGGCAAAATGATGCGGCAGGCTTTATCGCGGCTCGGCTCAGCAGGTTTTTTGCGTTTATGATTGAGATTTGCGATGGTGCCGATAAGATCTTGCACGCAGCGCCGCTGTCGAACTTTTCGGATATGCTTGCGGAAAAATATCTGTGGCCGCAGAGCGATGAGAATGACGAAGAGCTCTGGGAGGAGTACTTTTACGACGATGAGCTATTTTACAGCCTCTATTTTTATTCGCGGGTGGTTTTGGACGCGACGGGAGTGGACTTTGCGCAGTTTAAGCCTGGGCCGGGTCGGCGTTTTTAAGCGTATTGATTGTGAGCGCTATGTTTAAGCCTTTTTCGCGCAATGTTTAAATTTATCGCGGCGCGCTTTGGCGACGCTTTGTTTAAATTTAGACTTCAAAATTTTAAAATTTCGCCCAAAAGTCGCGGCAGACGGAATTTGTAGATCGTCCATTTAAATTTAAAATTCGCTCGATTTTTGATCGGCGGTATGGTTAAGGCTTTGGTATCGCTTTTAAATTTAGATCGCCGCGAAGCTTTAAATCCGCTTGCGGCGCGGCTTTTTATGTGGTTTTAAAAAGATACCAATTCGGCGCAATTTTTTCTATCATTATAAACTCGCTAGGGCTCATTTGCGGCAGATCCGCCTCATCTTGCACCCGCAAAAAGCCCACGGAGTTATCGGTGACCCCGCCGATGAGCAATTTTTGCATTGTTACCGTATAAATTCCAGAATTTATACGTTACTTCGCCGCTTTCAGATCTATCTAGCATTTTGCCACATAAATCTTAGAAATTTCATATCGACGTAAAATTCTACATCGTCACGTAAGCTAGCGGCGTTACATAAAATTTATATTCAAAAGCCTATCTCTAACCTCGATATCCTCCAGGTTTAGTTTGAGTTCATCTCTTAAATATTTTTCCAAATTTTTTCGTTCAAAATCGCTTAACATCGCAAGCGGGATACCGACGAATACCCCATTTTCGCTGTCTAAAAATATTAAGACATATAAATTTATGCTTTTTATCCTACCCCTTAGCCGTAAAACGGCAAAGCATATCAAATCCATCAAATACAATATCCACGAAAAAGCCGTTAAAATAAGCTTTTTAAAGGTGCCAATATTTTTATCATAGCTAAATTCTTCTACCGCAAAATCTACGAATTTATAAATCGCTACCTTATCAATACGCGCCATGTCGATAGATTTTTTTGTAACTATCGTTTCTTGATAGTTTGCGGAGGATTTGTTATATTCTATTCTGCCGGGATAGAAGCTTAAAAATTTGTTTTTATTTATCCCTAAAAGACCTATTAAGGTTAAAATCCAAACCCCAACCCAGTAATGCCAGTGAATGCCCCTAGTAACGAGCTCAAAAGCAAGCATGACGATGGACGAAGTAACTCCCAGATCGATATAAATCCTGATCCAATAATCTTTGATTATAAAAAGCGGCATTTGCTCTTTTTGCATCATAGTTCTTATAGGCTCGCCATCTCCTCGGCGCGCGCAAGAAGCTGCTTTGCGCCCTTTTCGACAAAAACGCGCGCGAGCTCCGCGCCTACGCTTTGGTATTGCGATTTTTGCGCGACGATGTCTTGGCGTATGCTTTCGCTGCCGTCGGGTAGGCCCACGATCGCGCTTATGTGGATATTTTCGCCGTCAAGGCGCGCGTTGATACCGATCGGCACCTGGCAGCCGCCCTCTAAAACCCTGACGAAATCCCGCTCCACGGTCGTTTCGATGATCGCGCGTTCGTCTTTTAAAAATTCTATCGCGCGCAGAATTTGCGGCTCGTCCATCGCCTCGATGCCGAGCGCTCCTTGTCCCATAGCGGGGATCATCTGCGAGACCTCAAAGGGCGCTACGTGTCTCACTTCGGCGCGTAAATTTAAGCGGTTGATGCCAGCCATCGCCAAGATGATCGCGTCGAATTCCCCCTCTTTGAGCTTTCGCAAGCGAGTTTGGACGTTGCCGCGCAAGGAGATAACCTCTAAATCGGGGCGCATGCTAAGCAGCTGCATCTTGCGGCGAAGGCTTGTGGTGCCGACTTTTGCGCCGCGGGGCAGCTCATCAAATTTAGAGTATTTTTCGCTGATCATCGCATCGCGCACATCTTCGCGCGCGCAGATCGCAGCCAGCACGAGCCCCTGCGGAAACTCCACGGGCACGTCCTTTAGACTATGCACGGCGATGTGAGCTTCGCCGCGAAGCATGCTCTCCTCAAGCTCCTTTGTAAAAAGCCCCTTGCCGCCGATCTTTGCAAGCGGCGTGTCTAAAATTTTATCGCCTTTGGTTTTCATGCTTTTTAGCTGCGCTTGGATGCCGCGGGCGTTAAGTAGCGATGCGATATGTTTGCTCTGCCACAGCGCAAGCACGCTGCCTCGCGTAGCGATGATCAAATTTTTCATTTTTCCTCTCCTATGCTCTTTCGGATCTCGATTTCGTTCTCCTCGATCACCTCTACGTCGATGACGTCGTCGTTTGCGCGGTGGCGTCGCCAGAATTTTCGCTCTCTTTTTTCGGAATTTTCGCTGCTCGTATTAAATTTAGGCACGTCGCTGGTGACGCAGTAAAACGACGCAGTGATTACGCAAACGCCCAAAATATCGCCGAAAATGCCAGGTGCAATGAGAAAAACGCCGCCTACGACGAAGCCTACGCCGCTTAAAATTTCTTTCGGCGAGATTTTCATTAGATTAAAAAAGCCCATCCACGAGCGGTTCGCTACGACGTAACCGCCTAAAATCGCGCTTATGACGATCTCCACCGCATACGCCGCAAAGCCGTTTGCGCTTACGAAATAATAGGTCGTAAATGCTTCAATTATCAGATATGGAACGATCAAAAGCCTAAACATATTTTTCCTTGAATTATCGCTTTAAATCGCGCCTCTTTAAAGACGCTAAAATTTAATCGCGGATTTTAGCAAATTCCGTCTGAATTTTTAATGTATCGCAAGAGCCCCTCGCAGCCGCGCTTGATATCTGCGTAGCAGCGCTCAAAATCGCGCGTATAGTAGGGATCTGCGATTTGTAGGTGTCCGGGATGGGTTAAATTTGAACCGGCGTCTTTTAAATTTAAGTCGGTTTGTTTTAGTGCGCCTTTAAAATTTCGCGCATCGCAGTCTGTAAAATTTCCCTCTTTAAATTCCAAAAGAAATTTTACCTTAGCCATATCCTTGCCGCGAAAAATTCGCCACAGCGAGTGCATATTTTCATCATCCATGCAAAGTATGAGATCGTAGCGCTCGTAGTCTGCGGGCGTGACCTGCACGGCGCGATGCGCTACGAGCGGCACCTTTTGCTCTTTTAGCACGCGCTGCGTTTCGTAGTAGGGCGGCGAGCCGATCTCGTCGGCGTGCGTCGCCGCAGAATCTACGCTCAAGCGCGCACTTAGGCCGCTTTTATTAATAAAATTTTGCATCACGGACTGCGCCATCGGCGAGCGGCAGATGTTGCCGTGACAGACGAAAAGTAGCCTCACGCGCGCGCCTACTGCGTGATGATGTCGTAGTTTTTCGGGATTGCAGGCTTAAAGATCGCCTCATTTACCGGCGCGTTTTTGCGGACGTTGCTTAGATTAATGACTACTTTATTGTCCATTTTGTCGGTGTAGCTGATCTTGCTCGGCAGATCGCCCTTCATCTCGATGAGATATTTTACGTCGTCGAAGCTTGCCTCATAAACGCCGTTTTTATTGGGTTTTGCGTTCGCTAGAATCGCCGTTAAATTCGGTGTTTCTTTGATATTCGTGATGATAGCTTGCTCAAGTTCGGGCTCGATTACGACGACCTTTGTGAAGCTAAAGAATATATTTTTTATCGTAGGGGTCTTGTAATGCCACACGGCGTGCTCTTTCGTGGCGCTAAAATCGCCGCCGTAGCTGATTTTTGCATCGTCGCTCTGCACGGTTTGCGAAAAATTTGCGCTCAGAGTGTTAAATTCTATCCCGCTTGCGAATGCAAAAATGCAGCTTGCCGCTAAAGAAATAAGAGTTTTTTTCATAAATTTTGCCTTTATTTTTGAAAATTTGCGCGTATTATAGCCGTTTTTCTAGGATTTAATTAAATAGAAACTAAAAATATGTTAATATGCGCGGTTAAAATTTTAAAACTAAGGTTTGAGATGTTTAAAAAGGTCATCCACGGGATTTTCGGTACTAAAAACGATAGGATCGTCAAACAATACGCCAAGCGCGCAGCGCAGATCAGTGCACTTGAAGAAAACTACGCGGCGATGGACGATGCGGCGCTTAAGGCGGAATTTGAAGCGTTAAGAGCGCAAGTTCGCGCGGGCGAAAAGAGCACGGATGACGTGCTTAACGAAGTATTTGCTATCGTGCGAGAGGCGGGCAAAAGAGTGCTAAATATGCGCCACTTCGACGTTCAGCTAATAGGTGGTTTGGTGCTAAACGACGGCGCGATTGCCGAGATGAAAACGGGCGAAGGAAAGACCCTCGTAGCGACTTTAGCGGTGGTGTTAAACGCGATGGAGGGCAAGGGCGTGCATGTCGTAACCGTAAACGACTACCTAGCTAAGCGCGATGCCGCGCAAATGGGCGAGCTATATGAATTTTTAGGGCTTAGCACCGGCGTGATCGTAGGCGGAGAATACGACGACGCCAAGCGCAAAGCCGCATACGCGTGCGATATTACTTACGGCACAAACAACGAGTTCGGCTTTGACTACCTGCGCGATAATATGAAATTTAGCGCAGATGAAAAGGTGCAGCGTGGGCATCATTTCGTAATCGTCGATGAAGTTGATAGTATTTTGATCGACGAAGCCAGGACGCCACTTATCATCTCAGGTCCTACGAATCGCACTCTAGACGGCTACATCAAGGCAAACGAAGTAGCTCGCCAAATGATCCGCGGCGAGGCGCCAGCCGATCCGAAAGGCAAGGCGACGGGTGATTTTACCGTAGATGAGAAAAACCGCGCCGTTTTGATCACGGAGGCAGGAATTTCAAAAGCCGAGAAGCTTTTTGGCGTCGATAACCTCTATAGTCTCGAAAATGCCGTGCTTAGCCACTACCTTGATCAAGCACTTAAGGCGAATTATCTATTTGAAAAGGATGTGCACTACGTCGTGCGCGACGGGCAGGTCATAATCGTGGATGAATTTACGGGTCGTCTTAGCGAGGGCCGCAGATTCAGCGAAGGCTTGCACCAGGCTCTTGAAGCTAAAGAGGGCGTGCAGATCCAAGAGGAAAGCCAAACTCTTGCCGACATTACCTTTCAAAACTACTTCCGTCTTTACGAAAAACTCGCCGGTATGACGGGTACGGCACAGACGGAAGCAACGGAATTTTCTCAAATTTACAAACTCGAAGTAGTCTCTATCCCTACGAATGTGCCGGTTATCAGAAAGGATCAAAACGATCTTATCTACAAGACCGAGCGCGAGAAATTTGACGCCGTCATAAACGAAATTAAACGGCTAAATTCCAAAGGTCAGCCCGTACTAGTGGGTACGGCGTCGATTGAAAAGAGTGAGAAGCTGCACGAGCTTTTGGTTAAAGAAAACATCGCGCACTCCGTGCTAAACGCTAAAAATCACGAGCGCGAGGCGCAGATCATCAAAGACGCAGGCGTAAAGGGTGCCGTAACGATCGCTACGAATATGGCGGGACGCGGCGTGGATATCCGCATAGACGATGAAGTGCGCGCTTTGGGCGGGCTGTATATTTTAGGTACCGAGCGCCACGAAAGCCGCCGCATCGATAATCAGCTCCGCGGTCGAAGCGGACGCCAAGGTGATCCGGGCGAGAGTAGGTTTTTCTTAAGCTTGGAGGATAATCTGCTTAGAATTTTTGGCAGCGACAAGATCAAAAATATCATGGATCGCTTGGGGCTAAAAGATGGCGAACATATCGAATCAGGCATGGTTTCGCGCGCAGTAGAGAACGCGCAGAAAAAGGTCGAGAGCCTGCATTTTGAAGCGCGTAAAAATATCTTAGAATACGACGACGTCGCAAACGAGCAGCGCAAGACGATCTATAAATATCGCAATGAGCTTTTGGATCCTGACTACGATCTAAAAGATAAAATTATCCAAAACCGCGAGGAGTACATCTCTAGCGTGCTTGAGGAGCTTGAAATTTTCGACGGCGCAAATATCAAAGAGGTCGATAAATTCCCGATCGTCGCCAAAATCGCTCAAGAAACGGGCGAGGTACTCGAAAATAGCGAGCTTGAGAAGGTCGATGATTTCAAAGAGCTAAAAGAAAAGATCATCGGCGCGCTTGCCGTTTCGTATGAAAATAAGATGTCGCCGATCGATCCGCAGCAGCGAAAAAGTATCGAAAAGATGCTTTATCTGCAGATCGTCGATCGCGACTGGAGAGAGCATCTGTATCAGATGGATATCCTAAAGGCGGGCATCGGACTTCGCGGCTACAACCACAAAGACCCGCTTACCGAGTATAAAAAGGAGAGCTACAATCTCTTTATGGAGCTTGTAATGCGCCTTAAATCCGATAGCATCCGCTTACTGCATTCGATCCAGTTTAAATCTAGGGAGGAGATCGAAGCCGAGCAGCGCGCGATGCAGGAGCGTATGGAGAGCTCAAACGCCAAAGAACTCGCCGCTGCAAGCACGAATGAGGCGCAGCTAAAGGGCGCAGAAGAGTTTGGCGACAAAAAGCCTAAGCGCAACGATCCTTGCCCTTGCGGCAGCGGCAAAAAATACAAAGACTGCCACGGCAAGGGCGGTCCGAAAAAAGGCGGCTTTGCGAGGTAGGCGCGGCGCTCGGTCGTAAGTATCGCGCGATCGGTGATCTTGATTGCTAGCATTGCGCAATTGGCGCTTTTCGATCTTGCTTTTGTATTTGGCGGATCGGTCGCAGGCGAAACGTCATAAAATTTTAAAGGGAAATTTGATCGCGAGGCGGCGTGGACAGAAATTTTAAAAAAGCTTGTTCGCGAGGTGGCACGAACGGTGCGTAAAGCTTGCGCGATGAGGCGGAATTTTGGTTTTGAAATTTTAAAATTTCAAAACGCATTTGGGGGTGCCTTTGGCTACTTGTTTTCGCAGCGCCGTTTCGGCGCACCGTGCGGTAAAACGCAAGCCAATCAGCGCGTGATACTTAAATTTAGTGCGCGGCTGGGACACTGCGCGCATTTAAAATTTTAAATTTATGCGACTGCGGGCGAGCTTTCAAGGGAAATTTGCCTTTTAAATTTTAAGAATTTCAAAATTCTAAAAAAGTTTTAAATTTCTAAAATTTTAAAATTTCGAGGCGTTTGAAATTTTAAAATTTAGAATTCGGGTTTAAAATTTCGAGGTTTTGGCAAGACGATCTGTTTGGTTTGTCGTATCGGATATCTTGGGGGCGAATTTCATTGCGTATAAATAGATTTCGGTGCGATTTTAAATTTTTAAAACTCGCTGCGGTTTGAAACCGGCTAGCAATCAAGCAAAGTGCAAGAAACAATAGAGTAGAATTCTATCCCGCTGGGAGTTAAGGCTCATCTTCTACTATCTTTAAATTTAACTTCAATTTTGTCCCGTTGGGATTTGAAATATTTCAAGAGTGTTTAAAATTATAGTTCATACCTAGGTAAAATTCTATTTAGTTAAAGCTTAGTATTCCAAGGTGTGAAGCCTGTTTTTGAAATTTCAAAATTTCAAAATACTTAAAATTTCACATAGAATTTAGCGCTAAATTTTATGTGAAATTTTACAAGGACGGCTTTTTGGTAAAGTATTTATTGTTCAAATATCTCAGATTCGACCGCTCTCAGCCCTTCATTACGCTTTCGGCGCTGCTTGCGTTCTTGGGCGTCGGCGTGGGGCTTACGGTGCTGATCGTCGCGATGGCGATAATGAATGGCTTTGATAAAGAATTCGAGCGCAAGCTCTTTACGATGAACTACCCGATCACGATCCACAGCCACTTTCGCGGCGGCATTTCAAAAGACGACGTGGAGGGGCTGCGGGCGGACTTCCCCGATCTGATCTTTAGTCCGTATATTAGCTCGCAAGTTATCGCCAAAAGCGGCGAGAAGCTCGAGGGCGGGCTGATTTTCGGCGTAAATTTAAACGACGAAAAACGCATTAATTCGGTCGTTGCAGCAGGCGCCAAAGACGCCAATCTAACGGACTACGGCATCATGATAGGGTGCGGGATCAAGGACGAGTTTATGCTGGATGAGGGCAGTAAGATCACGATGATCTTTACGAAGAGCGATCCGGGCGGCTTTGCGCTGATCCCTAAGATGAAGCGCTTTGACGTGCGCGCGGATTTCAGCTCCGGGCTGATCGCCTACGACAAGGCGTATTCCTACGCAGACGCAAGCGATCTAGCCAAAATTTTAGGCTACGACGAGGGGACATTCGACGGCGTGCATGTTTTTTCAAACGATCCGTTTAAGGATCTGGAGCGCATCAAAAAAAGCCTCCCTAGCGGCACTAGCGCCGTGGGCTGGTGGCAGCAAAACGGCAATTTTTTCAGCGCCCTTGCGCTTGAGAAGCGCGCGCTTTTCATCGTGCTGATGCTAATAATCCTAGTCGCGAGCCTAAATATCGTAAGTTCGCTTCTGATGACCGTGATGAACCGTCGCCAAGAGATCGCGCTTTTACTTAGTCTGGGAGCCAGCAAAAAGGAGGTTAAGAGGACCTTTTTTGCGCTCGGAGCCACGATCGGCGGCGGTGGCATCATATTCGGGCTCATTTTGGGCCTATTTGGCGTGTGGCTGCTCGGAAGCTTCGACATCGTAAATCTGCCGGCCGACGTTTACGGAAGCTCGAAGCTGCCGATGAAGCTCTCGCTAGGCGATTTAGCGATGATTTTAATCGGCGCGGTGCTTATCGTGGCGCTTTCGTCGTGGTATCCTGCCAAAAAAGCCACGCAGATCGACGTGCTGCAAACACTACGCAACGAGTAAATTTAAACGCGGCGCTTTAAAATTTAGCTAAATTTTGAAATTTAGAGCGGCGCGGCTTATTTGGCGCGGTATTTCGGCGCGCGAGGCGGAGATTGCGCGATCTTGCACGGCGCGTATCGCGTGGATGTCGCATTAATACGGCTCGCATCGCCAGAATTTTAATTTTTTCGCGAGATTATAAGCTGCGCGAAGCCTAAATTTCGACGAAATTTGTGTTGTTAGAATTCGCCAAAAATTTTAAATTTCAAAGGGGATAAAATTTTTATGAGTGCTTTGAAAAATTTTATGAAATTTTGCAACCAATCAAAGATAAAATTATAAAAATTTTGAAAAGGATCTATGGTGCAAAAGATCGTTTTATTTCTGTGTGCGGCGCTGTTTCTATGTGGCTGCTCTAGGAGCGGACCGCAAGATGTCCCAAAGCCAGAGCAAAATAAAGCACCGAGCCACCATTATACAGGCTACTATTACGCATAGCGTATATTGCGCGGCGGGCGACGATACGGAGCGTTTAAAGGCGAGCAAATAACAAGGTCGTAGTTCTTGCTCAAACAAGGCTTCATTCCGCAATACGAGCCTTAGCAGCGTTGCAGCCTGAATATAGCGGTGTCAAGGTGTCCATCCGTCTATAATGATGATAAAATTTAGGCTTATTTGAGCAGGCTTAAATTCAGGACGAAATTCTTTTTAAAATTCTTTCAAATTCCCATAAAATCCCGCTGAATAAATCTAAATTTTATAAATTTTAGGGTAACATTTGCCTTATTTTTCAAAAAGGCTTTAAATGACTTTAATCGACGGCAAAAGCATAAGCGCAAAGGTAAAAGAGGAGATCAAATCGGCCGCTTCGGACCTTGCCGCAAAGGGCGTAGAGCCCGCGCTCGCGGTGATTTTGGTAGGCGAGGACGCGGCTAGCAAGACCTATGTCGCGAGCAAGGAAAAAGCCTGCGCCGCCTGTGGGATCCGATCCGTAGCGCACCGCTTGAGCTCCAACGTGAGCGAGGCAGCGCTTTTAGAACTGATAGAAAATTTAAACGAAGACGAAAGTATCGACGGCATCTTGGTGCAGCTGCCGCTTCCAAAGCACATTGATACGAATAAAATTTTAGAAAAAATAAGCCCGCAAAAGGACGTGGACGGATTTAGCGCAATAAACGTAGGCAAGCTTACTAGCGGGCTTGCAGACGGTTTTGTGCCTTGCACTCCGCTTGGCGTGATGCGTCTACTTGAGGAATACGGCGTGCAGATTGCGGGCAAAAACGCCGTCGTGCTGGGTCGCAGCAATATCGTCGGAAAGCCGATGGCGAGCCTGCTATTAAATGCCGATGCCACCGTCACTATCGCTCATAGCAAGACGAAAGACTTAAAGCGGATTTGCGCAGACGCCGACATTTTGGTCGCGGCGGTCGGTAAGGCGCATTTTGTGGGCGCCGATATGATAAAACAAGGCGCGGTGGTAATCGACGTGGGGATCAATCGCGGCGGCGACGGCAAACTAAGGGGCGACGTCGATTTTGAAGCAGTCGCGCCTAAGTGCTCATTCATCACGCCCGTGCCCGGAGGCGTGGGGCCGATGACGATTGCAATGCTTTTGAGCAATACGATAAAATCGGCGAAAAATCGCTTAAGACAAAGAGCCTAAATGAAAATACTAAGCAAAATTTATCACTTTTTATCAAGTTGGACGGGGACGGTCATCGTCGTTTTATTCGTCATTCTTTTTGTGGCGCAAGCCTTCGTGATCCCTAGTGGATCGATGCGCACTACGCTTTTGGAGGGTGATTTTTTATTCGTTAAAAAATTTAGCTACGGCATCCCGACCCCGCATATTCCATTTGTAGAGTGGCAGGTAGCTCCTGATAGCGACGGAGATGGGCATATCATCCGCGGCGAGGGTCCGAAGCGCGGCGACATCGTGGTTTTTCGCTATCCGCTTAATGAAAAAATGCACTTTGTAAAGCGAAATTTTGCCGTAGGTGGCGACGAGGTGATATTTGATCTGAATAATTTCTACCTTCGTCCGCATGAAGGCGACGAGTTCATTGCCGCGAACTATGACGCCCGCGATATTGTGATTTTAGGTGGCGAAAAATATGTCAAAGAGCCGTATAAATTTAAGGGCATTCACTACGACCCTAATGCTAGAAACTCAATGCTAACAAATGTCAAAATCGCACTTGAGAAGGGTGAATTTTCTATGAAACCCATTAGTCTAAGTGAAATTCCTCACAGCTTCGAAGCTGCGGGGATAAGTTTCAATGCCTTTTACATCAAAGTGCCGCAGGATGAGTATTTTATGATAGGCGATAATCGAAATAATTCCGCCGATAGCCGCTTTTGGGGTCCGGTACCTTATCGTCTGATCGTCGGTAAGCCGTGGTTTACATATTTTAGTATCGATGCCGATCGCAAGATCCGCTGGGAGCGAATCGGGCGTTTCGTCGATACCTTGCAAAACGACGAGAGCCTAATCTACAAGCAAAAATAAGGAGCGGCAATGCAAATAAATAAAATTTTCATAGCGAGCGATCATGCGGGCTTTCGCGCCAAAGAGCAAGCCAAAAAAGCGCTCGCCGCTTTAGGTTACGAAGCGGTCGACCTTGGCACGCATAGTGCCGAAGCGAGCGTGGATTACCCCGATTTTGCAGGCGCACTGGCGGAAGCTATTTTAGCCAAATGTGAAGCCTGCGCGCGAAGTGAAAATTTTAAAGAAAACGACGGCGGAAATTTTAACGATGCTGCACAATGCAGCCAAAAAAATGAAAATTTTAACGCTAGCGAAAGCATGACTACCAGCGTAAATGCAGCCGTAAGCCAGAATGCGAGCAAAGATAAAATTTTAAATTCCACCGACTACGGCATTTACGGTGTTTTGATTTGCGGTACGGGCATCGGTATCAGCATCGCCGCAAATCGCCACGCTCACATCCGCTGCGCGTTGTGTCATGACGCGACTAGCGCTAGATTAGCTAGAGAACACAACGACGCCAACGTCCTAGCCTTCGGCGAGCGATTGATGGGCGCGCTGGTGATTGAAGATATGATTAGGGCGTTTTTTAGCACCGATTTTGCGGGCGGCAGGCACATTAAGCGCGTCGCAAAGCTAGGCGTTTGCGGCAGTGCGAATTGCGCGCATGGATTTGATGGGGAGAATTTCATGCAGAATTCCGCTCAAAATTTTACGGAACAAAGCTGTGGCGCTAATTTAAATGGGCGGAATTCCAAATTAAGCTTCGGTGGTAAAAATCCTTCCGACAAAAATCCTATCGGCACGGATTCCGCGTCAAATTTTGCACGGAGCTTTAACGATAAAAATTCCTTATTTACCGGCGAGAATTCCTTGATAGGCTTTTGCGGTGCACGTCATATAAATTTAGATTTGACGCACGCAAAGATAATCTTTAATGAGAAAAATCCACTAGATAAAAATTCCACTAGCACAAATTCTACGTTAAATTTTACGCGCGCGAGCGTTTGCAAGAAAAATTTCGCTCAAAAAGCTAGCCCCAAAGATTTTGTCGGTTTGAACCCAGCGATTATAAATTTCAAGGCTACAAATTCTGTTTGCATGAGCGTTAAGCCAGAAAATATAAATTGCGCTAGTGCAGGTTTAAAAGATGCGAATTTTGCCATTACGAGCGTAAATTTAAAGGGTGCAAATCTTTCTAACGCGTATTTTAGGAGCATAAATTCTGCCTATTTTAGCGCAACCTCCGATACTATGCGCTTTGTAAATCCAAATGAAGGAGGCAAGCAATGAGCGTAGCATTGGGTGCTTTAGCACTACTTTTTGCAGCACTACTTATTCTATCGATACGAAAAAATTCTAAAATTTACGCCTTACTTCGAAAGAGCGAAGAAAGAATTTCAAAGCTTAAAAGCGATAACGAAAAGCTCAAAACTGCCCTTCGCTTCGGCATTGAGGCCCTGCAAAATGAGGAGAGCGAAAACTGCAGCTTAAAAATCCAAAACGCAAGATTGAAAAGAGGTAAGCTATGAAAAGTCTAAGCAACGAGCAAAAAAGCTATTTATTTCGCTCGATCCGCACCGTGCGCGACTTCCCAAAGCCCGGTATTTTGTTTTACGATATCACGACGCTCGTAGGCGATCGCGAGGCGTTTAATTTCCTGCTTGATCATCTAGCCGAGCGCTACGCCGATTACGGACTTGATTACATAGTAGGCATAGAAAGTCGCGGATTTATTTTTGCAGCGGCACTTGCTGCGAGGTTGAGGGTTGCTTTTGTGCCAATTAGAAAGCCAAAGAAGCTTCCTTATATCACGATTTCGCAAAAATACAGCCTTGAATACGGCTTCGATCAGGTCGAGATGCATGTGGATGCATTCTCTGGCGTGCAAGATGCCAAGGTGCTGCTAATCGACGATCTTATCGCCACCGGAGGCACGGCGCGCGCGGCATTAGATCTCATCGCGCAGACGCAGGCTAAGTGCGTCGAGGCGTGCTTTTTATTAAATTTGCGCGAGTTAAACGATCTAGGCGAGTTTTTGCGACGCACAAATGTTTATTGCGTTTTAGAGGCGTGATTTTGGAAGAGCTACTTAAAAATTTACTGCAAGAATACCACCAATACGCCTATATCGTGCTTTTCGTTTGGTGTATTTTAGAAGGCGAAATCGCACTGATTTTAGGCGGCATAATGGCGCACGAGGGACATATAAATTTGCCGCTAGGTATCTTTGTCGCGGGTCTTGGGGCATTTTGTGGCGATCAGTTTTATTTTTATATCGGTCGCTACAATAAAAAATATATCAGTAAAAAACTCGCAGCGCAGCGCCGTAAATTTGCGATTGCGCACTTGCTTTTGCAACGCTACGGCTGGCCGATAATTTTAATGCAGCGCTATATGTATGGCTTCCGCGTCATCATCCCGATGAGTATCGGCATCACTCGCTACAGCGCAAAGAAATTTGCGATTATCAATCTTTTTAGCGCTTGGTGCTGGTCGGGTGCGACGATGGTTTTAGCGTGGTATTTCGGTGAGGAGATCTGGAGCGGGCTGCGGCTAATCGAGCAACACTGGTATTTTGCGATACCTATCATAGGCGGAATTTTATATCTATTTTTTAGGCTATTTAAACGTATGGAAAATCACTTTATGAACTCACGAAAGGAACGAGATGAAAGTAAAACTGCTAGATCGTAAAATTAACGAGATAGAGGCGGATTTTGAAGTTATTTTGGTCGTGGATAAAAATTTAAATCACGAATTTATTAAAGACGCGGATAAGTTTGCACTTTTTAACTATAAAGGCGAGGGCAATCTATTTCTTGCCGAGAGCGGACGGCTGTACGTTGGCGTCAAGGCGCTAGAATATGACCGCGTCCGCACAGCACTTGCGAGCGCATACAACACGCTTAAGGGCTACGCGATCAAAAATTTCAAAATCGCCTTTTACAAATGCGGCTGCGACCGCAGAAGCACGATGGCGATGGTCGAGGGCGTGCTTTTGGGCGGCTATGAGTTTAATAAATACAAAAGCGATAAAAAAAGCTCTAGCTTGAATGAAATTTTAATCTCTACGCAGGGGTACGGCGGCGGTAGCCCCGACGTGCAAAAGATGAATTACGGCGTGCAGCAGGGCATCGTGATGGCAAACGCCGCAAATTTCGCGCGCGACGGCGTCAATGAGATCCCTGAAATTTACACGCCCGAAAAGATGGCGAGTGAGGCTGAAATTTTAGCCTCGAACTACGACGATGTGAGCGTTAAAATTTACGACGAAGACTTTTTGCGCGAGCAGAATATGAATGCGTTTTTGGCGGTCAATCGCTCCAGCGCTCATCCGCCTCGCCTCATCCATCTGATCTATAAGCCGCAGCGCTGCCTAAAGCGCATCGTTTTCGTGGGCAAAGGGCTTACTTACGACAGCGGCGGGCTAAGCCTCAAGCCTGCCGATTATATGCTTACGATGAAAAGCGACAAAAGCGGCGCGCTTGCTGCGATGGGTATCATCAAGGGCGCTGCCGAGCTTGAGTTGCCGTTTGAGATACATGCGGTTATCGGCGCTACCGAAAATATGATCGGCGGCGATTCGTATAAACCCGATGACGTGCTACTTAGTCGCAGCGGCGTAAGCATAGAGGTGCGAAATACCGATGCGGAGGGTAGGCTCGTGCTTGCCGACTGCCTAAGCTACGCGCAGGATCTTGCCCCCGATCTGCTAATCGATATGGCGACGCTAACCGGCGCTTGCGTCGTGGGCCTGGGCGAATACACTAGCGGTATCATGGGAAACAGCGAGGAGCTAAAGAGTAAATTTAAAGATCTTAGCGGCTGCAGCGGCGAGCTATTTAGCATTTTGGAATTTAACGATTATCTGCGCGAGCTAATCAAAAGCAGTATCGCAGACGTCTCCAACTGCGCTTCCAGCAGATACGGCGGCGCGATAACCGCGGGGCTATTTTTGGATAAATTTATAAAAGACGAGTATAAAGACAAGTGGCTGCACCTCGACATCGCAGGTCCTGCGTATCTGGAAAAGGCGTGGGGCTATTACGCCGCGGGCGCGACAGGTGCGGGCGTGAGAGCAAACTTGTATTTCTTGCAGGCTCTAGCAAAAGAGCTGAAGGACGCGTAGATGGGGCTTTCTGTAGGGATCGTAGGGCTTCCGAACGTCGGTAAATCCACCACCTTTAATGCACTTAGCGGCGCGCAAAACGCGCAGGCGCAGAACTATCCATTCTGCACGATCGAGCCCAATAAAGCGGTCGTGCCCGTGCCCGATGTCAGGCTCGGCAAACTAGCGCAGATCGTTAAGCCCGGTCGTATCGTGCATTCGACTATCGAGTTTGTAGATATCGCGGGTCTAGTGCGCGGAGCTAGCAAGGGCGAGGGGCTGGGGAATAAATTTCTTTCGAATATCCGCGAGTGCGAGATCATCCTTCATATCGTGCGCTGCTTTGAAAGCGGCGACATAACTCACGTCGAAGGCTGTGTCGATCCCATCCGCGATATCGAGATCATCGAAACCGAGCTTATTTTAGCGGACATAGAGCAGCTTGGCCGCAAGATCGAGCGCCTCGGCAAGGAAGCCAAAGCAAATCAAAAGGGCGCTAAAGAGGCGCTAGCCGTAGCAAACGAGCTTTTAGCGCATCTAAATGGCGGCAAGCCCGCTTCAAATTTTGCACTCAAAGAGGACGAAAGCTACATCGCTTTAAATCGCGAGCTGCGCCTGCTTAGCGCCAAAGATGTAATCTACGGCGCAAATGTGGACGAAGACGGCATCGCGCAGGATAACGAATATGTCGCACGCGTAAGAGAATACGCAAATGCCAGCGGCGCCGAGGTGATAAAGCTCTGCGCCAAGATCGAAGAGGAGCTCATAGGCTTAAGCGACGAGGAGACTCACGAGATGCTGCAGAGCCTAGGCGCACAGCAAAGCGGGCTGGAGATCATCATCAAGCGCTCCTTTGCAAAGCTCAGCCTCATCAGCTACTTTACCGCCGGCGAGATGGAGGTGCGCGCGTGGACGATCACGAAGGGCTGGAAGGCTCCGAAGGCCGCGAGCGTGATCCACAACGACTTTGAGCGCGGATTTATCAGAGCCGAGGTGATCGGATTTGATGATTTTATCGCGTGCGGCGGCGAGAGCAGGGCGAAAGAAGCGGGCAAAATGCGCCTTGAGGGCAAGGACTACGTCGTGCAAGACGGCGACGTGATGCATTTTAGATTTAACGTTTAGAATTTATTTTTAGGTACGTTGAAATTTAGTCCGTGTAGCCTCAAAATTTAGTAAATTTTGGTTCAAACGCGGGTTTAATAAAATTTTTGATTTTGCGCGTAGTTGCTTTTGGCTGAAATTTGAATCGCTAGAGCTACAATGGGACTTGTGCACTAAAACCTCGTTAAAATTTCGAGGTCAAATTTAATCGGCTTAGCTTGCACTAAAATTTTACGCAAGTAAAAAGTTGCACTGCGCAGGATTTGCGCTTAAATTTGCCCGGTAAAATACGTCTAAGAAATACTTTCAAAATCGCGCCAAAATTTATATACGACGAAAACTGCGCGTAAATTTAAAGGGCAAAATTTTACTAAGATCTCAAAAGCTGTATCTGCGCGCGATAGTATTTGAGTTTTGCGTTTAAATTTGCGGCTTACAAACTTGGCATTTAGCAAATTTTAAATTTCATGACTTCAAATTTAGTGGATGTTTTAGCACGCGGCGCGGATATTACGCGCGTAAAATTTATCAAAGCGTGCGTTGCGGCGTAAACTTTTCATAAAAGTAAGAAAATAGCGCTACTCCGCCGCACAAATACGCTGTGCGGAGTTTCATAATTCCGTCTCTTTAAATTTTGCCGGGCAGAATTTCACGCTGCGCTATAAATTTTATGTGCCGCTAAATCGCAAAATTCTGTCTCATGGAGAAATACGACAAGCGATAAAATCCCGTCGCGTCAAGAAATCATGCCGCTACAAATTTTATGTTTTTCAAAATCCGCATCCCAAGTTTTCCGATTGCTTTTCGTTTGCTTTAAAGCTTGCGGAAGCTCAAGCAAGCTTGGATTTGCTTGAGCCTATTGGATAAATTTTAATCGTGCTTAGCGCTAGCGTCTAAGCAAGCAGCCGATTTAAAACGTTACCTCCCAGTTAAATCTAAAATTTCTGCGTGGCGCGTAAAACCTACCGATGCCCGCACCCGTCGCTTGATCGATCATATTGACCGTTCCAAAAGCCCTGATCGAGCGCGCGCTATCCCAAGTGATATATTTGGCATTGGTTAGGTTGTAAACGCCTAGACTAAAGTTAAAATTTTTTTGCGGCTTTGCATAAGCAATAACGTCCACTACCGTATAATCGCCGCTTCGCCAACCTTTGGTATTATCGGTTACGGGCTCTCCGTTTACTATAGAAGCATCGATATGCCCCCAATACGGATCCGTTCTTTCGACTTGGCTTTTCCAATACATATTGTAGGTATCTTTGCGCTTCTTGGCTCCTACGTCGGTGATAAAAAGATCAATGCCATATTTGTCGCCGGGCGTAGAATAGCCGATATTATAGACGGAAGTAGGCGGTTGGATCGCATTCATCGGCACCTCTTCGCCCCTGCTGCATCCGGAGTTTGAATTATTGGCGTTTGAGCCGTTGCTGGCGCACGACATTCTGCCCTTTTGTCTGCTATATTTATATCCCAGCCTAAATCCCTCCAGGCTCTCCGATACATCGCCGAGCTCCAGATGGGTATTTATCTCAAATCCATGCACTTTGGCGCTATCTCGGTTTACGTTTTGATAAAACGGATAGGGTATCTGCTGATCTACGACTTGTAAATTTCCCAAAAATTCAAGATCGATAAAATTTTTATAATCCGTCTTAAAAACATCGAAAGTTATGCGGCTTCTCTCTCTATAAAAAGTAAGAGCGATCTCTTTCGTCCTTGCAATTTCTGGTTCTAAAAATATATTAGGACGGATCGAAAAATCAGGATGTTTAAAGGTCATATACGCTTCGTCTGATGTCGGAGCGCGGAAACCTTTAGAACTTTTTAGCTGTATTCTTATCCAATCCAGCGGATCTAAATTTAGACCTAGTTTATATGAGCCGCTTTTGTATTCCTTCTCTCTTAGCAGGAATTTTAAATTTTGCTGATAATTTTCCTCTCCATAAGGAGTGTAGTAACCATGTATTCCGTCATAGGGATTGTAAGGATACGGCACCCACAAACCGGTTATGATGCCTCTGGGCACTTCGGGATAGCCGGTATATTTCGGTTTATGTTTTACCTTGTCGTAGCGATAGCCAAGATCAAAGCCTACGTATTTGGTTATTTGAATTTCATCTCCGATATAGCTTGCCGTAGTCGTAGTTTGTACCGGGATCAGATAGGTGCTCACCGCAGTGGTATTGCTTCTTTGACTACCATTCATATGGTAATTAGGGTTTGGCACGCCACCTCCAGGAGTTCTACCGAATAGTATATTATCCCACCATTGTGAATCACCCGAGTAAAATCCATCTTTATTAGTCATAGATTTATCTGTTTGATCCAAAAGTCCGCCGTATGATATAGAATTATCTATGACATTAAATAAGTTAAACTCTTTCTCAAAATCTAAATTTAATTGTTGCGTTTCAGTATCTAGTGTTCTATCGGTGTATTGGACGGAATTGTAACCATCGGTATATGGAGTTAAATGAAATAGCTTATAAGCCTTTGTCATAGTGTCCATATCGCTCGGATCTCTTTTTATAGTCCCGTAAACTCTGCCGTCAGGAAGAGTATGCTTTTCTATCTCTCTTTCCACTAATTCGTAATTATACTCCCAAGTATCTCCATCGTATGTTTCTTTTAATACTTTGAATTTTTTATTACAATTTACTTTGGAACAATCCAAATAATATCCTTCACCATCTCTTTTTTTATAATCGCTACCCCTATTTAGAATATTGCCCGAACCATCTTTAATAATTTCTTCGCCTTCTTCGACAGGTCGCGGATCAACGCTTAGGGGTCTATTGTTTTTATCTACGATATCATAACCACTTGAGCTTTCATTTAGATGCATCCCAGAAGGATTTTGTACATTCTGGCATCTATTGCCTTGGCAGCCCTCTTTATTTATTGCACGGTTTTTAATACTCTGCTTCGAGTATGAAATTTTAACGTGATCCCAAAGCGGTGTCTCGCTAAAATTTTCGTAAGCTAATTGCACGTTTTTTCTGGTAGAGCTATCGTGGTTTGTCCTATTTCCATATCGTTCCGGAGCATCCGGACGGCTACCCATTCTTAACGTATAAGAAAGATCCTCGCCGTCGGAATTTTGCTTCGAGTCATCTATCGCGATAGACAATCTATGGTTATCGCCCGGCTGAAAACCCACCTTTACGAGCGTGCTTTTTTTGGTTATGGTGTATGGGTCCGCCTTTTCGCGAGTTTTACCTATGTGAAGTTTGTCCTCTTTACTATCATATATGTCGTAGAAATAGTTTTTTCTTTCATGACCGTGTCTATTGGTGTTTATAACCAAAAGATCAAACCAGCCGTATCTAGCCGCACCGGTAAAGGAGTGAAAATTTTGACTATCGACGCTTTGATAGCCCTGCTTAAAGCCGAAATGATAATTCTTTTCCGTCAAGAAATCCCTGGCGTCTTTGGTTTCAAACATAACCGATCCGCCGAGTGCGCCGCTTCCTGCTTTTATGGAGTCGGCTCCTTTGGTGATATTGGCCGTTTTGACGTTTTCCATCTCTACGCCGTTTCTTGTGTTGTTAAAATTTCCATACCCCTCAAAGAGGTCTTTAAAGCCCTGCGAGCTTAGAGTCTCCGCTTGGCGAAGTCCGTCCACTGTGATAGCCACGCGGTTTTCGTCCACGCCGCGAACGGCGTATCCGCTAGCGCCGAATCTGCCCGTCTCGACCGCTGTGATACCCGTTTGGTATCGCACCAAGTCTCTGCTATCGGTGATCTGCTGCTTCTTGATAGTCTGCGCGGTAGTTTTAGTTTCGCCGACCTTTTGCTCGGCTACGCTTTGCGAATCGACATTGCCCGTTACCTGGATAGTTCCCAGTTCTTGTGAGTTGGCCGGCTCTTCCGCGTAAAGCGAGCCATAAAAGAGCAGCGAGGCATAGAGAGAGAGAGAGAATCTTCTAAACATTCATCCTTCCTTTTAAATGATTATAGAATTGATTATTAACGCGGCGAATAATAATACAAAGATTTTTAATGTTTAATTAAATTGCAGTTTAAATTCAAGTATAAATTTTAAATGGCTAAAATTTTGATTTTTAAGAAGTAAAAAATTTTGAATAGTCAAGAAATGCGTAATAGGCGTATTTTAAGCTTTAATATAGCCTAAATTTTGCAAAGCGTTTTTGAAACGGCTAGCAAAAATACTGAAAATTATAAAAGGGCGAATGATAATAAAGCGCATTTTATAATAAGTAACGCGCTTTTTAAATCATGATATTTTTGCCGGTAATTTTAAAATTTTGTGCCCAATCGCTGCATTGTAAATTTATCATTTTATAGATTGTCGCCTCTCGGGATTTGTTAGCAGATTTATTTATCGGTGCCGGAATAGGGCATAAATTTTTGCCGGGTAGAATTTCACGCTGCGCTATAAATTTTATGCGCCCCGAAATTTTGAAATTTTGTTTTCCACAAATACGGTAAGCGGCAAAATTCCGCCACGCGAATAAAGCATACTATCACGTTACGGGCATCGATAATCTACTCGTTTATTCAGCCAAATTAACCCATGCCGCCGTAAATTTTATGTTTTAAAATTTCACGCCGAATTTCTCGCGGCTAAAAAGCCCTAAGCACCGCCGTAACCTGTGCGCTTTTGCGCGGCGAGAAGTAGTGCACGAAGCTAGTGCAGGAGCCATCAGGCACACATATTTCAGTGCTTAGCTTATGCCTTACGTGGATGGAGTCGATACTCGGGATTGTTACCGATGCGCTTGCGATGCCGCTGTATTCGCCAACCTCTATCGGCACCTCTAGCTCATCCTTTTCAAAAACGACGCGCCCGCTTTGCTCTTGCTCTAGCTTAGTGTTTTTCAGCACGATCTTCGGCGCATTTTCGCGGTTTATATAGTCAAATTTTATGTTTAGCTCATACGGAGCGCCCGTGGAGTTATCCTCCGAGAAATCAGGTAGCGGATCCCCTTGCCGATGCTCGAATCTCTTGCCGATAGTCGTAGCGCGCAAGTCCGTATCTATCATAAAATTTTGCAGCTCTACGCGGGCGCCACCAAAAGAACGAACTAGCATCATAGATTCGTAGTTGCGGCCGAAAAATTTATCCGCGATAATATAGCTACCCAAAAGCGAGCTTATGACCACCCAAAACAGAAATATAAATTTAAAAACCTTGCGTAAAACAAACTTTAACGTCTTCATCGCTATCCTTTCGATCTAAAACTTAAACGGAATTTCACCCGCAAATCCGCGGATTAAAATTCCGCGCAAGATTTCGCTTATGAAATCCCGCGCTTTTTGGTCTGCGGCGGAATTTTAAGACAGAATTCCGTGGCGAATATAAAACAAAATTCCGCCCATGAAATTTTGCTTAAAACCTCTCCTGTAAAATTCTATGACGAAAGTAGGAGATGAAATTTTATGGGCGGAATTTTATAGCTAAAATTTCACGGCAGAGCTCAGAAATTCTTTCCAGCAGCAAAATTCCACGTCTTAAAATTTTAAGAAAGTATGAAATTTCTTATCTGATCGCAGATCGCTTCTTCGGACTGCGCGGCGTCGATTTGCAGGGTCTGAACTCCGCACGCCGTGCACGCCTGCGCCATAAGATCTTGCACGCGCATTAGGTATTTTAGCCCGCGAGCCTCGATTATATCGCTGCTAGCGCGCGTTTTGAGCCGCGTTTTGACGAGCTGTTCGTCCGCCGAAAACAGCACGATTTTATCTGCGAATTTACCCCCGAGCGCAAATTTATTAAGCGCGATAAGCTCGCTAAGATCCGCGTTTTCGTCGTTTGCCAGCGCATAGGCAAGCCCCGAGATGAAGCCGCGATCGCTTAGCACGAGACCGCCTGCGCCGCCCTTTATCACGCGCTCGTAGTGCTCGGCGCGGTCTGCGAGAAACAAAAGCAGCTCGGCGCGCTTTGAGATTTCGCCACAGACCTCGCGCAGATTTACGCTGCCGCGCGGCCACTTAAAATCCTCGCCCAAAACGAAGCTTCGCACCGCCTCGCCGAGCTTTGTGCCGCCGGGCTCCTTAGTCACGATCGCCTGCGGAAAAGCCGCCGCCAGCCGCGCTATCTGCGTGCTTTTGCCCACGCCGTCGATACCTTCGAATATTACATACATTTTTCGCCTTTAAATTTGTGCGCTATTTTACAAATTTATAGCTAAATAGCGGCTTTTTTAAACAGCCGGGCGCTAAATTTCGCCTCCAAATAGGGCTTTTGCGCGAGCTTGTGCGAGCCGCTTTTTATCTTTAGGCGTAAAATTTATCGGATGCTCTGCCTTACTCGGCTCTTGCTTTTTGCGGCACGGCTCGCGGTTAAATTTAGCGCTTGGACGGATGCGTCGCATAAACAGCGAGCGAGCAAATTTTGCGCTTACGTACATGCGCCGAGCAGGGCGCCGGTCGATAAAGACAGTGCGCCGTGCGGATATGATGACGCGTCGGGCGAAGCAGGCATCATCATGCAGAGCAGGATATATGCTTTGCAAAGCGGATAGCGTTAGACGGAAATGGCGGAGCAGGGCGGCGGCGTCACTCGGAGTAAGGTGTGCTGCTGGGCGCCGCGGGCGGGCAAACGCTGTGCGCGATGATAAAATTGCGACGATGAAATTTTAAATTTTGCCCTTATACGTGCTTACAAGCTCGGGATTTATCGCTATGAAATCTTTCCTCAGATTGCCAAGGTCGCAATCGGTAGCCGTGATCGTAAAATCATCCGTCATATCGAGCGCAAATTCGTCAAGACCTGCTTTGAGCTGCTTCACGCACTCCCGAATGAGCTTTTTAGCCTGCGCATATTTATCATTTAGCTGCGTTTCTTGATTGAAAAGATCAAAAATTTTCGCCGTTTCGTAGTCTACTTCGACCTCGGCTCGAAACTCGTAATCAGGAACGAGCCAAAGAAGCCAGCCATCTTTTCGCGCAAGCCACTGCGCGCGTTGTTCTTGCGAGCCGAATCCGATGATCGGCGGTAAACTCCTATTGTCGCAAGCTAAATTTATGCAGTAGAGTTTACAATTCGGTGCGTGCTTTTTGATCGTCTCTTTAATCGCGGGCAGCAGCCTTTGCGCGGGGAGCTCATAGAGCTTTTTGTAGCTCATATTCTTATCTGGCTTTTGATAGCGCACATAGCCATTTTCGGTTATTAAGCTTAGCTCGCCCATAGCGTCAAATTCATAGTTTGTTACGTCATTCCTTCTGCCTGCGCGAGGGTGCTCTACATACTCCTGTCTTTGTGCGAGTTTGCCGCCTTCGTAAGTAAAATTTTCTATCCCATAGGCGTTGTTGTCAAAGGCCGAATAGATGGACTTTAGCACGCCATCCTCATAGATAAATCTTTTTATATTGAAGCATCTTGAGCATTTTTTGTTATAGCAACCGAAATGATATTTTAAAACTTCGTCCCGCCCCCAAAAATAAAGGCTTTCAAAGAAATGTTTTTTGTCGTCATGTTGTCTTTCAAAAACGACGCGATCTTGCGCGTCAAAGCCGTATTCGTAGGCGTTTACGATCTTTTTCGGTTTAGTTTTTAAAATTTTGCCCTTTGAGAAGCGGTTATATTCGAAATAAAACGGCTCTAAATTGATATAGCTACCCGACGCCCAGCGCCTACTTACGGCCTGCGCTTCGGCTATTTTATTTAAGGCTTTGTATTCATCTCTCACGCTTTTTAAAAACGTTCGCAGTCTTTCTATTTCATCCATTTGCTTATTCATTTTTATCTCCTGTGCAGTTTCAAATTTTAAATTTAGCTGCGCCTGCGGGCTAAATTTCAGTCGCTTGCGAGCTCATTTTTTCAAAAATTTTAAAATTTCGCTCGGCACCAGGTGCGAAACATCGCCGCCGTGGCTCAAAACGGAGCGGACAATCGAGCTTGAGATGAAGGCGTTTTTGAGCGTCGGCATCAGATACACGCTCTCAAATTCCTCCCATAGCGAGGCGTTTGCATAGCCGATCTGCAGCTCATACTCAAAGTCGCTAACCGCGCGGAGTCCGCGGATAACGAAGCGCACGCCGCAGGATTTAGCAAAATCCACGAGTAGATTATCAAAGCTTTGCACGCTCACGCCGCAAAGCCCGCGTGTTGCGGCTCGCGCCATCTCTAGTCTGGATTTTAGGCTAAAATAGGGCTTTTTGCTCTCGTTTAGCGCGACTGCGACGATGACTTCATCAAAAAGCCCTAGCGCGCGCTTGATGACGTCCAAATGACCGTTCGTGATAGGATCGAAAGTGCCCGGATAGATACATTTTCTTGAGTTTTGCATTATTGCCACCTTTTAAATAGCTCGTTTTGCACGCCCAGCGCGTCGCACCACTTGCCGATTATGAAATTTTTTAAATTTTGCACGCCGCAGTAGCCCGCGATCACGGGTGGAGCGATGATGACGCCGAGCGCGGCTAGCTCGCTCATCTGGCGCAGGCTGATCGCAGAAAGCGGCATCTCACGCACGCCAAGAACCAGCCGCTTATGCTCTTTTAGCGCGACTGCGGCGGCGCGGGTGCTTAAGCTGTCGCAAAGCCCGCCGTAAATTTTAGCCAAAGAGCCAATAGAGCAGGGCGCAAAGATTGTGGCGTCAATGCCGAACGAGCCCGAAGCGGGCGGCGCGCCCAGATTGGTATCGGGATAAAATTTTACGTTCTTAAATTCCGCGGATTTTAAAGCCTCGTCCGCATCTATGCCGCTTTCGGCGCTCAGGACGCGGCGCGCACCCTGAGTAAGTACGGCGTGGATTTCATGTGGCGAGCTGGCAAGAAATTTAAGCAGATCAAACCCGATCTCGCAAAAACTCGCGCCGCTTACGCAAACTAAAATTTTCATTTCAAGGCTTTCATATCGAAATTTTGTGCTTTAAAAGCGAGTGGAACGGAAGGAATTTTAAAATTTGAAGTTAAGATGGAGCGGGAAACGAGAGTCGAACTCGCGACATCAACCATGGCAAGGTTGCGCTCTACCACTGAGCTATTCCCGCATGCGGTAAAAATAAAGCGCGATTGTAGCCTATAAATTTTCATTTGTCAATAATTTCTCGCTTAAATTTCATAAATTTTTACGATTTCTCCAGCGCGAACTTTGTCGCATTCGGGATCAGCCAAGAAAAAATGCGATGCCGCAGCCAGCGGCCTGATGCGCCCCGAAGGCGACGGCATAGGCGTAAAAACTCCGCCTTCATACGCGCCTACGGTTAAATTTACTCTGCCGCTTTTTAGCTTTAGATCGCTTGCGAGCTTGGCATAGATCGCCGCTTCTGCGCTAAAAGCCTTGCTTGCGCCGCTAAGCTTAAATAGGATCGGCAGTATGACTGCGCGCGTAAGCACGAAAGCAGCCATTGGATTGCCCGCCATTGCAAAGACGAATTTGCCGTCTTTTGCGAAGCACTTGCTGGGGCGGCCGGGCTTGATATCAATATGATCGAAAACCTGCAAAAATCCAAGTTCACTCATAGCGCTTTGCATAAAATCTGCCTCCCCAGCACTTGCTCCACCGCTGGTAATTAGCACGTCAAATTTACGCGTAGCAGCGTCTAGTGCCTCGCATACTGCGCTAAAATCGTCCTTTAAAATCCCTAAATACTCATTTTCAAAGCCGTATTTTTGCAGCAATGCAGCAATACCACTAGAGTTGGCGTTATAAATTTCGCGCTCGCTTGCGCTCTGCCACGGCTCTTTTAGCTCGTTTCCACTGGAAAATAGAGCGATTTTAGGACGCGCGTAAACGTCCACTTCGTAAATTCCTTGCGCGGCAAGAAGCATGATTTTAGCAGGGTTTAAAATTTCGCCACGGCGCAATAAAAGCTCGCCCGCGCGCACCTCCTCGCCTTTTTTACGAAAGCCGTCGTGGGCATGAACGGAAGCAGGGATTTTTAGAGTTCCACCTTGCGTGTCTACATCTTCTAGCCTCGCGACAGAGTCCGCGCCCGCAGGCATTGGCGCGCCGGTCATTATCTTTTGCGTTTGCGCAGCCTTTATTTCATAGAATTTTTCGTCTCCTGCAAAAATCGTAGGCTCTACGATCTTTAGCTCTTCGTCTTTGAAGTCCGCCGCATAGGCATAGCCGTCAAGCGCCGAATTATCGAAGCAGGGCAGGTTTTTAATCGCAGAAATATCGCTAGAAAGGATACGACCTAAGGTGCTGGGAAGAGGTACCTTTTCACTCCGCCTGCTTGATGTGATTCTAGCCGTAGCCAAATCTATAGCCTCATTTATTCCTATCATTTTAAGTCCTTTTTATCATTTTTACATTTAAAATCTGCGCAGTTAATATCTCGCGTGGTCTTAAATTTTATGTTTTGCCGGAGCTTGCAAAGCAAAATTTTATCCAAATGAGTGTGCAAAATTTCACGGGCTCAATTGCCTTATTTTAAATGCGAGCGTTGCTTAAAATTTTAAAACATATCACTCGTAGAATTCCGCTTTGCTTGCTAGCGCAAGATTTTTTATTTCGAAGCCCTCATTCCTCCAGCCTCTGTATATCGGCACCAAGCGCACCAAGCTTAGCTTCCAGCTTTTCGTAGCCGCGATCCAGGTGGTAAATTCTATGTATTTTGCTCTCGCCGCGCGCCGCAAGGGCGGCTAAAACGAGCGCCGAGCTGGCGCGCAGATCGGTCGCCATAACGTCCGCGCCGTTTAGCTTGCCGCCGTTGATCGTCGCGATGTGTCCGTTTAAGCGGATATCCGCGCCCATTCTTGAGAGTTCACTAACGTGCATGAAGCGGTTTTCAAAAAGCCTCTCGTCGATGGTGCTGACGCCCGAGGAGATGCATGCTAGCGCCATAAACTGCGCCTGCATATCGGTAGGAAAGCCCGGATATTCGCTCGTGATGATCTCTACGGGTTTGATCTTTGAGGCGGGCAGGATCGTGATCTCGTCGCCGCCGTTTGAAATTTCAAATTTAAACCCCATATCTTCAAATTTTGCAAGTACGGCGCCAAGATGAGCCGCGCAAGCGTGCGTGATCGTGATACTAGAGCCGGTGATCGCGCCTGCGCACAGATAGGTGCCTGCTTCGATGCGATCGGGAATGATCGAAATTTCGTTAAAATTTAAAAGCTCGCCGCCGCTTCCTTTAATGAGGATTTCGTTCGTGCCGATGCCCTCTATGTCGATGCCTGCGCTTTTTAATGCGTTGCAAACGGCGATCACTTCGGGCTCTTTTGCCGCATTTATGATATGAGTGGTGCCGCTTGCTAAGGCCGCCGCCATTACGATGTTTTCGGTGCCGGTGACGGTAATTTTGTCAAAATTTATAGTCGCGCCCTTAAGCCCCTTTTTTGCGGTGCAAACGACGTAGCCCTGCTCGATCTTAACCTCCGCGCCCATCTTTTCAAGCGCGCTAAGGTGCAGATCGATCGGTCTGGCGCCGATCGCGCAGCCTCCAGGAAGGCTTACCTCGCAGTGCCTAAACCGCGCTAAAAGCGGCCCTAGCACCAAGATTGAAGCTCGCATTTTACGCACTATGTCGTAGATCGCCTTGGTCGAGTTTACTTCGCGCGGATCGATTTTGGCGGTGTTGGCGTCAAGAAACTCGCACTTTGCGCCTAAATTTGAAAGCAGCTGAATTAGCGTGTGGATATCGGAAACTGCTGGTAAATTTTTAATTACGACTTCGTTTTTTGAAAGGATAGATAGGGCTATGAGCGGCAGTGCGGCGTTTTTTGCGCCGCTTATTTTGACGCTGCCGCTTAGTTTTTTGCCCCCGTTAATTCGTAGATAATGCATGATTTCTCCGTGTAAAATTTCGGCGATTATACAGAATTTAGCTTTAAAGTTACCATTTTGTTACCGCCAGGCGCTAAAATTACGCCCAAAATTAACCGTTACATAATTTTATAAGGATTTTTTATATGAAACAACTAATTATTTGCGCTTTGGGTGCGTTTTTGCTGGTCGGTTGCTCCTCAAAAGCCCCGTCTGCCGGCAGCCAGCAAGCGTATGTCTTAAACGATCATGAAGAAGGAATAACTTCAGTGCCGGGAAGCGAGTTTAATCGCCCGCTAATCGCATCTGTGGACGATTACACCGGCACTCGCGCTGGAGGGGACTGCAGCGGATTTATTACCGTGCTAAATGATAAATACGATGATCTGTTTTTTAACTCAAAAGATCTGCCGAAATACTTCACAAACGGACGCAAATCCCAAGCAATATATAATTATTACAGCCGTAAAAATTTACTCAGTAATACGCCGCGAGTGGGGGATTTGGTATTTTTTCAAAACACTTTGCGTTCTAACAAAGGCAAGGTCAATAACGAGATCAGTCATATCGGTATCGTGCGTGAGATCTATGCTGATGGTCGCGTGAAATTTGTCCACAATACTCGTGGTAGAAATCAAGCGGACTTCGTAAATTTAAATAAGAAAAATGTCCATGTAGCGGGGCAAAAGATGGAAAATAGCTATATCGTGCGCTGTGGCAAAGACCGCATAAGCTGCCTAGCATCGAACCGCTTCGCAGGATACGGACGGGTGAATAACTAGAATTTTGAAAATTCTTTCGCCGTATTTTTTGAAAAATTTCTTATAACTTTTGGAATTTATTAGGTTTTATGAAATTTCGTTAGACCTTTTAAAAATTCGCGGCGGTTTGATTTATGCTCTAAAATTTCAAGTAAAATTTTGCAGATAATTTAGCTTGGAATTCTAGCTATGACTTGCTTTGTAGAATTTATTAAATTCCTAAAATTCTAATCAAATTTTAGAATTTTATTGCTTTTAAACTCCTGCAGCAAAAACTTATGAATAAAAACTCACTTTGATGCTGTTATGGCAAATCAAATTAGCATTTTTAACGCGCAATATAATAAGCATTTAAAATAATTACTCTAAAATTTATTTTGGAATTAATTTGAACTCAAATTTTTGTTATTTCTAGTGAAATTATACTTATAATTTTACATAAAATTCTACAAAATAGCTTCATATAGCTGAAATTTTATCGTTTTTAAATTTACAGTGTGTTTGCTTTTTGATTTACGTCAGATAAACTCTATAAATTCCAGTAAAGCTTTCAAAAAAAGATTTATGGTCTAAATTTTGTTACGAAAATTTTAGTTTAAAGCTTTATATCTAAATTTTAAATTTTAACGCAGCTATTTGATAAGGCGCTTGTAACTAAAACTATTGTCAAAATTTTGATACTAGCTTATCTATAATTTATCTCGAGCCTATAAAATTACACGACGCCTTTAATTTAATCAAAATTTCGCTACTATGCGTGAAAAATTAAGGAGTTTCATGCAATCGGGCAAATTTACTCTCGCGATCATTGTGGCGAATGTCCTATTTTTCGTGATTTCATTCGCATTAGAATATTTTTTTGGCTTTAAGTCCTATCTATTTTTTGGGCTCAATCCGTATTTTTTCGAAGGGATGCCGTGGCAGCTACTAAGTTCATTTTTTATGCACAGCGGAGTGATGCATCTAGCTATGAATATGGCGGTTTTATATCAATTTGGTGGGATTTTAGAGCGAGCGTTCGGTGGTATAAAATTTACGCTACTTTACATCGTAGGCGGGCTGCTGAGCGGCGCTTTGTGTCTGATTTATATCCGTTATGCCATGAGCATGGGAGAAATCGTCAATATCGTAGGCGCTAGCGGCGCTATCTGCGTGCTTTTAGGCGTGATCGCTTATTTTGATGAACGCAATGCGGGCGGGATTTTTGTCGCGATTTTGATAATGAGCTTTGCGCCGATGTTAATGGGCGTAAATGTGGCATGGTATGCGCACATAGCGGGATTTGTGGTCGGTTATGGTTTTGGAATGATCCAGAAAAAATTTAGAATTTTATAGAATTTAACGCTAAATTTTACATAAAATTTTATGAAAGGATGCAGATGAAACGGATATATTTTATAAGACATGCCGAGGCGCAAAGCGGCAACGGAAGCGATTTTGAGCGGGCATTAAGCCATGCGGGTGAACTTTGCGCAATTAAACTCGGAGAAAAGCTGCGCAGCTTGGGACTTGCGCCTGATTTGATTATTACAAGTTCGGCTATACGCGCACTCCATACGGCGCAAATTATCGCTAATGCGTTGTATGCGACAAAAAGGGTAGTGCCATTGCAAGAGTTATACGACGTAAGTTTATGGGATTTAGCAAAGTTTGTTCGCAGCTTGGATGAGAAACGATTTTTTTGGTGCGGTGTGAATGTTGAAAAATACAATGTGGTTGGTCTGAGTAGCGAAAAACATCGCGACGCAAACGCTGAAAATTCTGCTTTTAAGAGCGCTAAAATTCCCGCTAGCATTAGCGAAAATAATGCGCTATCTTGCAATGATGTGGAAATTTCTAGCACAGATGTTATGCGAAATTTTAACGCAGCTAGCGCGGAATGCGTATTTATCGTTGGACATAATCCGGCAATAGGTGGAATTTGCTCGCTTTTAGGCGAGAAGGAAGTCGATAAATTTCCTCCTTGTTCGATTTGCGGCTTAGAATTTGACGTTCATAAATTCTCAGATATTACCGATCATGGCGGCAAAATGGTAATGTTACAACGCCCTTAATTACGCTTTTAACGCTTCATAATTACAATCGGGCGGCTCGTTAGCGCATTTAAAGCTACTTTTTGCCGAGCATTGCAATATGCTAGTGAAATAAGACCATATGACAAAATAGCAAATTGCTTTGAGATAACTTTAAATTCTAAAAAATTTCCAATGATGTGGCTAGCCTTGGAAATCGCAGGCTTAAATAAGCCAGAAAACTAAATTTCATATTTTTAGATAATCGAGCGTTAGCGCTTTTGCTTAAAATTCTATTTGCTTTGTAAAAAGCTTGAGTTTAAATTTTCCGGACGAAAATTTCGTGCTGAAATTTTCTCAAAAACATAAATTTATTGAGAAGAATAAAATTTATTAAGTAAAATTTAATAGTAGCCGTGGTATCATTCCCCAAAAATTTTGATAGGGAATTAAAATGAGACAGTACGAAACTTACAGATGCGACAAATGCGGCGCGGAGGTCGAGGTGCAAAAAGTAGGCGGCGGTGCGCTTAGCTGCTGTGGCGAGCCGATGAAATGTATCACCGAGGATCTGACGCAGGTAAATTTAATGAAGGCGTTCGCAGGCGAGTCCCAGGCGCGCAACAAATACGATCTTTACGGCGATTTAGCCAAAGAAGCTGGCTTTCACGCCATTGCACGACATTTTTACGAGGCTGCCCAAAACGAAAAATGGCATGCCAGAGCCGAGCTAAAGGCACATCATGCGGCCGCAGGTATTCCGCTTGATAAGATGGATAAAAATCTGCTTGATGCCGCCGCCGGCGAGCGCTACGAGCACGAGAGCATGTATCCGAGCTTTGCTAAAATCGCAACCGAAGAGGGTAAAAAAGAGGTTGCGCGCCTTTTTAACGCTATTGGCAAGGTCGAGGAGGAGCACGAGCGCGAATACAACGAGCTTCAAAAGATCTTACTAGAGGAGGGCTTTTTCGAGAGTTTCGACGAAGAAGTTTGGGTGTGCGAGGTCTGCGGGCACGTTCATCGCGGCAAGAAAGCCCCAGGCGCCTGTCCGCTCTGCAAGGCTCCGCGCGAGTATTTCAAAAAACAAAGGCTTGTCTGATTTGATGCTTGCGGCACGGCGTTTTTGCGATAGCTTTTGAAGCCGTCGCAAATCTCGTTTATTGTCGCGAGCCGATCGCTTAAATCTTGGCTTAAAATTTTGCGCGAGATTTCGTCTTTTTGCTCCTTTTTGCCGCGGGACTCCGTGGCTAGACGAAATCTCGGGCTAAATTTATTTAGCCTAAACTCCTTTTCTTATCCCCCTAAGAAATGAAATCCTGCTTGCAAGAGCGGGATTTCTGTCGTAAAATAAATCTAAAATAAATCATGCCGATGATTTTATCTCTTTAAATTTTATTAGAAATTTATATATGATTCCTACGCTATTTACTAAGCAAACTTCGCGTCGGTAAATTTTGCAGCAAACTTTGGTGGCAAATCTTTTGCATTTTTAAATTTTAAGGAGAATTTGGTGCGATGAGAATTTGAAGGCATATCAAACTATAAAATTTCGAGGGTTAAAAATTTTAAATCAGAAATTCTACCCTCGCGGAATTTGCAGATAAATTTTATATCCGCTACACCATTACCTTTTGCTATAAAATCCTCGGATAAAATCCCGTATCGTCAAAATTTAAATGAAATTTTGCACTAAATTTATCTGGAATTTTAGGCAAAATCATATGAGAAAATCTAAAAAAGTAAATTATTCTATACTCCAAAAGAATAAAATTTTAGATTTTTTGCGATCAAGCTCTAAGGCTCGCGCGTTAATTTAAAATTTTGCCGAGTTAAATTCTAAAGTGCGCAGGGTAGAATTTTGGGCTTTGTTATGCGAGTATGAAAAACAAATTTCAGAATTTTTCAAAATAAAATTCCAAATTTTTTAGAAAATAAATTCCATAAAAAACGATTTCAAAGCCGTCTCAAAACGAAATTCAAAAAATCTCGCTCAAGTAAGCCTCGCTCCGCTGCAAATTTTAAAATTTCACTCTTCGAATTCCTCTGCGACTTTCGCCGCAAGGCGCAGTTTGTCGCTGTCGAAGTGGGTGTAGATGCGCGAAGTATTGAGGCTCGCGTGACCGAGGGCTTCTTGGACGAGCACGAGGTCCTTTTGCTTTTTGTAAAGCATCGTCGCGAAGGTGTGGCGCAGCATGTGAGCGCCGTTTTTTTCCTTGCGGATGCCCGCGCTCATTAAAATTTTCTCCACGATGCCGCTGACGTATGCCTGAGTAAGCGGCGCGCCGTTTTTGGTGACGAAAAGATAGCCCTCTTTGTTTGCAAAATTCGTCTCCAGCGCGTTTAGATGCTCCTCAATTAGGTGGCGCTTGATCATTACGATGCGGTATTTGTTGCCCTTGCCGCGGATTCTGATGACGAAAAGATCACCCTCCGGCGCGATATCTTTGCGCTTTAAATTTATCGCCTCGCCCACGCGGATGCCGGTGTAGACGATGATTTTTACGATTAGGCGGTTGCGATGAGCAAAGGAGGGAAACTCGCTTAAATTTATCGCGTCCAAAAACCGCTTCAGCTCCTCCTCGCTCATAAACTCCGGAAGCTTCGTGCCGCGGCTGCCGCTAACGCCGCCCCAGTGCTTAAGCTCGATGCCGTAGTTGTGCGAGGTGCCGTCCTGCTCGTTTTGGCGGTCGATGAAGCCGAAAAAATTTATCACGGCGATGCGGTAGTTTTTTTTGCTCGCATCGCTCAGCCCGCCCGTAATCGAGGCCAAAATTTCGCTCAAAAGCTCTTCGTCGATATTTTTCATGCTCTCAAGGTTGTATTCTACGATCGCTTCGTAAAATTTTTTAAGCGGGTTAAAATAGGTATTGATGCCGGTAAGTCCCGCATTTCGCGCGTCTTTTGCGAGCCGCTCGAGTTCATTGATACTTGCTACCTCGTGATTTAGAGCCAGGCTTGCGCGGCGAAACAGCGCGTCGTTTTTAAGCTCCTTATTCGATAGCGCGCTTAGCTTGTAGCGCACGAATTTTACGAGCCAAAACAGCAGCGATTTTTCAAAGCTATCCTTATAATCGAGCGGAAATTTCATTTGCTCTCCTCGCTGTCGCCGAAGATCACAAAGGGCAGCATCAGCGTGTTTTTGATGAGATTATACGGCGTTTTTAGCACGTCGGTCGCAACGGCGGTCGAGTAGGTGGGCTTTTTCGTCGTGCCGCGAATCTCGATGATCGTGGAGATCGTGTTGTTTTCGCCCAAGATGATATGATTTAGCAGTGGGATTTTTGAGATTATCGAGCTTGCGTCTTTGAGGTATTTAAGCTCCAGATCGATATTCAGCGCACCGCTTTTCATATCCACTTCGCCGTTGCCCGCGATGTCGGCGCTACTGCCGGTAAAGTTCATCGCGTTTATATAAATTTTATCGCCGCTGCGGCGAAAGTAAATTTTGCCCCTCTGTACGCTAAAGCCGCGATCGTTGAAATCGGGCGTCTTAAACGTAAGTAGCGACGGCACGGAGTTTATAAAGCTAAGTAGCCTTTGATAGATGATATAGTCCTTCAGATAGGTGTTTTGCACGTTGATCTCGCCGCGGTAGTCGCGCGGATCGATGCCGCTTGCTTTTAGCGTAAATACTCCTCCGTCGAAGCTCTGCGAGCCTAGGAATTGATTAAGCGCCTCGCCGCTGATGTTTTGCGCAAAAATTTGAAGCAAGCTCTTTTTAAAGATCAACTTCACGTCGCCGCGTTTAAAGCTTGCGTTTAAATTCATATTTTTGCCGTCCAGCACGCCGTTAAAGTGCGTAAATTTCAGCGTCTTATTAAGATCGGATAGCACGATCGCAGAATTTTGCCCGCTGAAATTTATCGGCGAGCGCTCCTTTGTGCCGCTATTAAACTCGCTGGTTTGCACGCTCGTATTGATCGCGACGTCCACGTCTTTTAAAGAGACGAAGTTGCCGCCTTTGTTGATTTTGAGAGAAATTTTACCGCTTCCGCTAGAGCCTTCCAGATCGCCGCCGCGCACTCGAAGCGCAAAAGAATCGTTTTTGTAGGCTCTGCCGTCTTTGTTTAGCAGACCGAAATCAAAGATAAGATTGTTGCTGCTGATATCCAAATTTGTAAAATCGCTGGTTAAAATTTTAAGATCTCCGCCGCTAATGCCCGCGTTTTTAAGCGCCTTAGAAAAGGGCAAAATTCCGCTAATATCGGGCGAGCTAATCTCGATCCGCTCGCCGAAGCTCATCTTTGCGCCCAAAAATTGCGAGCTTAGCACCGGCGCCTTGCCGCTAAAATCAAGGCTCATATTATCTCGCACGTCGCCAAATTTTAAAATTTCTTTGCCGTTCGGGGAGAGATTAAAGCTATGGATTATGCCGTTAAATTTGGCCTTGCGCGTGGCGATGTCGATGCTGCCGCTTGCCGTGGCGTTAAAAATTTCATTTTGCAGATTCGCGTCTTTGATGTCGATTTTTTTCTCGGTGATGTGCACCCGCGCGGCTTTGGAGTGAAATTTCGCTTTAGAGATCATCAGATCGGCGTCTTTTAGCGTCACGTTCGCATCCACCTTGGCGCTTTCCTTTTCTACGTCCACGTCTATCAGTACGCGCGCATCGATCCCGCCGCCTAGCGGATATACGGGCTCGTCTATGCCGTAGCTTTGCAAAATATCTACAAGGTCTTTGCCCAAACTCTCTTTAGTTCGCAGATCCAGATATACGATCGGCCTCTCTTCAAAAAGCCCGCCGATACGCACGCTGCTTCCCTCCAGGCTTTTGCCTTTAAATTTAGGCTCATTTAGCGTGAAGCTTAGAAAATCGTTTTTAAGCGTGATATTGGCGTCTTTTACTGTTACGGCTTCGATTTGCGGTTGAAATTTTATCGTAAGATCCTGCGCGTAGGCCGTGGCGCTAACATTTTCGGCGATCGGGCGCGGATCTTTCAGATCGACTTTGGCATGCAGATTTTCGATATAGTAGTTTTGCGCGACCGCCTTGCCGTAGATCCACTCGTTCGCAAGAGGATTTAGTCCCGTAAGTGCGCCCAGCTCATTCATAAAATTTTTCAGACTCAAGGCCGAGGCGCGATTTATCTCGATATTTAGCTCCGAGCCGATATTGTGCACGTCAAGTTCGCCCGCGATCTCGTGCGAAGCGAAGGTGCCGTTAAAATCATACGTATCGGCTCTGAAATTTGCTCGCGCCGTGCCGTGCAGAGTGAGATTAAAATCGTTTAGTTCAAGCTCGATCGGATCAAAGTTCAGCCCGTTTGCGCTCGGCGTGATCTTCGAGTTTAGCCTAAAAAACCGCGTGTCGGCGTAAAAAACGTCGCTTTTGTATTTTAGCTTTAGACTTTCGCCCTTGATCTTCAAATTTTGCACGTCGATCTCTTCAAAAAAGGAGTTGATGAGCGAGATTTTTTTGCTAAATTCCAAAATTTTCTCGCTTTGCGTGCGCAGATCGGCGGAATTTTGCTCTAAATTTTGTGTATTATTTTGCGTAATTTCAAGATTTTTGATACGCAGCACGAGGCCTTTATTTAGCTTGAGATAAAACCCCTCAAGCTTTGCAAAGCCCACGTCCAACTGCGAAATCGCAATACCGTGTTTTAGGCCTACCGCGCAGACTATAAAAAGTATGGTTATGCACAAAAAAAATCTAGCTAAAAATTTATACATCATCGTCCCATTAAAAAGCTACGCCCAAAACCAAATCGGGCGTGCCGAAAAACTGCGCTTATAATATGAAATTTATTCAAAATTTTGGCTTATTTGCCTATAATTTCAGCTAAATTTTGAAAGGAACGCATGAAATTCTTTATAAAGCTCATCAAAGCGGCGTGCATTTGTATCGAGCTTGCGGCTATCGTCCTTTTGGCCGTAGGCTTTGATCTGCACGAGCGCGTCGGCAACGCGAAAACCGTGCAGATAGGACAAGGCAGCTCAACAAAAATTTTATCGCAACTCTCAAAGAGCTATCCTAAATTTAGCAAATTCGACGCGAGGCTACTTTCTTTTTACGGCGGCGCAAAAACCGGCGAGCTGGAGCTTAGCGGCGAAAATTTGCCTAAATATCAGTTTTTATATGAGCTAAGCGTCGCAAAGCCCGTGATGAACGAGATCAAGCTGATCCCGGGCGAGACTACGATCGTATTTTTAAAACAGCTTGCGAAAGATCGCGGGCTAAGCTTTAGCGAGCTTGAGCGCGAATACAACGCCACGGCGCCGTTTTATGAGGGCTTTCTGGTGCCTGAAACCTACAAAATTAGCAAAAACGAAAGCGAAAAAAATATCATCGACCACCTCATCTCAAGCGCGCAAAAATTCCACGAAGGATTGTCGCGCGAGCTTAGCGGCGACTATAACGCCACGGCGTGGAAGCAGGTGCTGATCAAGGCTTCGGTCATTCAAAAAGAGGCCGCAAACGCCGATGAAATGCCGCTCGTAGCCTCCGTCATCGACAATCGCTTAGCCAAAAATATGCGCCTTCAGATGGACGGCACGCTGAATTACGGCGAGTTTTCGCACGTCAAGATCACTCCGCAGCGCATCCGCACCGACACCAGCCACTACAATACCTACCTCAACGACGGACTTCCCAAAGAGCCCGTGTGCGTGGTCTCTCGCGATGCGATACGCGCCGTTTTCGCGCCCGCAAAGAGCGAATACCTCTATTTTATGCGAAATAAAAAAACGGGGCTTCACGATTTTGCGTGCACGCAAGCCGAGCACGAGCGCAACGTAAAAGCGCAGAGGTAAAATTTAAGGCCGTTTCGGCTTAAATTTTAAAACGAGATTTCGTCTTTAAATTTTAAAATTTAACCCCCGCAGTTATAAAAATGCGGGCCGATATTTGGGAGATAACAATGAAAATAGCGATATTCGGCGCCGGAAACATCGGCGCAGTGGTAGCGAACGATCTTATCGTAAGCGATGCTTTGAGCCAAAAGATAGATAGCATCGTGCTTGTGGATGCTGTAGAGCGGATCGCGCGCGGCAAGGCTTTAGATCTTGCCCATACGGCGGCGGTTTATGAGCGCGACCTGCGCATAAGCGGCAGCACGGAGCCCGGCGACATAGCGGAGGCAGGCATCGTCGTGATCACGGCGGGGCATGCAAGAAAGGCGGGGCAGAGCAGGGAGGAACTGTTTGGCAGCAACGCCGCTATCGTCGCACAATGCGCGCGAGATGCCGCAAAATACGCGCCTAGCTCCATTATCGTCGTCGTTACCAATCCGCTTGATATGATGGTCTATGCGGCGCTGCAGGCTAGCGGGTTTGCAAAGGAGCGCGTCATCGGCATGGCGGGCGAGCTAGACGGCGCGCGGCTTAAATTTGAACTCGCGCGAGCGAGCGGCAAGGAAATTTCATCGATGAGAAGCGCGATCGTGGGCCCGCATAGCGAAGAGATGATCGCGCTTAAAAATGAGCTGGGATTTGAAATTTCTGATGAAATTTTTGGTCGCGCGGTGCAAAACACTAAACGCGCCGGCGCGCAGATCGGCGAGCTACTGGGCACGTCGGCGTATTTGGCGCCCGCTGCGGGGATAGTAAAGATCATAAAATACATCCTTTTTGATACCTGCGGCACGCTCGCCTGCTGCGTCGCGGATAGATCCGGAGTGCCTTTGGGGCGCTTCGTAAGCGTCGGCAAAATGGGCGCGATAGAGAGAAATTTCGCCTACTCGGGCGAGTTTTACGCGCAGCTTGAACGGATGCGTGAGCGGATAGCGGAGCTAAAGTTTTAGTGGAAATAGAGCGAATTCAGCGCGATGCGGAAGCGGGATTCGTAGATTTAAAATTTCAAAGCGCAGGATTCTTGCAGTAGAATTTTGCGGCATTAAATTTCACTTCGGCAAGAAATTTAAGCTCGCGGAATTTTGTAGCGTAAAATTTCATTCGCTGCGGAATTTTAAAATTTGCACAATTTTGCCCGCTGTGAAATTTCATAGATTAAAATTTTACTTTGGCGCAGAATTTTGCGTGACGTAAAATTTTTAAACGCCACAAAATTTTAAAATTTAAACTCTGCAAAATTTAAAAACGAGAGGACTTTAATGCGATCAAAGCAGGCTTGCGCCGCAAAATTTCAAATTTTAAATCGCAAAGCGGGATTTAGTGCGGATTTTGATAAATTAAGGAGAAAATATGAGCGACAATGAGAGCCAGCGCGCCGTATGGACGGATGAGAGCCGCTGTAAGGCGTGCAACATCTGCGTAAGCGTCTGTCCTAGCGGCGCGATCGCGATGAGACAGGACGAGGGCGCCGTGCAAGGCATGATGATCGACGTGGTGGATGAGGGCGCCTGTATCGGCTGTAGGGAGTGCGAGTTGCACTGCCCGGATTTTGCGATTTTCGTCGCGCCCAAGGGCTTTAAATTCGCTCGTCTAAGCTCGCAGACTAGAGAGATGGCTGAAAAAATCAAAAACAATAATTTTATGAAACCCAAGGACGCATAATGAAAGAGGTAATTTCCACAGGCAACGCCTTAATTGCGCGTGCGGCGATTGATTGTGGCTGTAATTTTTTCGGCGGCTATCCGATCACGCCGAGCAGCGAGATCGCGCACGAGATGAGCCGCTTGCTGCCTAAGGTCGGAGGCAAATTTATCCAGATGGAAGATGAAATTTCGGGCATTTCTGTAGCTTTGGGCGCGTCTATGAGCGGTGCGAAGGCGATGACGGCAAGCTCCGGCCCTGGAATTTCGCTGAAATCAGAGCAGATCGGGCTTGGCTTTATCGCTGAAATTCCGCTTTTAATCGTAAATGTTATGCGCGGAGGTCCTAGCACCGGGCTTCCTACGCGAGTGGCGCAGGGCGATATTTTGCAAGCTCGCAACCCCACTCACGGCGATTTTCAAAGCATCGCGCTGTGCCCTGGCTCGCTAAAGGAGGCTTATACGCAGACCGTGCGCGCTTTCAATCTAGCCGAGCGGTTTATGACGCCGGTATTTTTGCTACTTGATGAGACGCTTGGGCATATGCAGGCAAAGGCGGTGCTCCCTGAAATTTCGGATCTAAAAATCGAGCGTAGGGCGGAATTTAAAGGTAGTCCGAAAGATTATGAGCCTTACGATGCTGCGCCCGATAAGCCTGCGGTGCTAAATCCCTTTTTTAGAGGATATCACTATCACATAACGGGGCTGCATCACGGCGCGAAGGGCTTTCCGACCGAAAACGAGCAGATCGTGGATCGCTCTATAAAAAGGCTTTTTAATAAAATTTCAGCGCATGAAGATGAGATCGTGCAATACGAGGAATTTATGCTAGATGACGCTGATGCTTGCATCATCGCCTATGGCAGCGTTAGCTTAGCAGCAAAAGACGCGATTTTAAAGCTACGTGGGCAAGGCGTGCGTGTGGGGCTTTTTCGCCCAATCACGCTGTGGCCAAGCCCAGCGCGCAAGCTAAGGGAGCTAGGGGAGAGATTTAATAAAATTTTGATCGCCGAGCTAAATTTAGGGCAGTATCTGCTAGAGGTGCAGCGCGCTTGCTTGAGAGATGATTTTAAGGCGCTTCTTAAGGCAAACGGCAGACCGATCAGCCCTAGCGAGATTATCGAGAAAGTAAAGGAGCTTTAAATGGCGTTTGATTACGATAAATATCTAAGAACGGACAAGATGCCTACACTTTGGTGCTGGGGCTGCGGCGACGGAGTGATCTTAAAAGCGATCATCCGCGCAATTGACCGCGTAGGCTGGAGCATGGACGATGTATGCGTGGTAAGCGGTATCGGCTGTAGCGGCAGGATGTCGAGTTACATAGACTGCAATACCGTCCATACGACACACGGGCGTGCGATAGCTTATGCTACGGGTATCAAGCTCACAAATCCGGGTAAGCATGTAATCGTAGTTACTGGCGATGGCGATGGGCTTGCGATAGGTGGCAATCACACGATCCATGGATGCCGCCGCAATATCGATCTAAATCATATCTTAGTAAATAATTTCATCTACGGGCTTACAAACTCGCAGACGAGTCCTACGACGCCGCGCGGGTTTTGGACGGTTACGGCGCAATACGGCAATGTCGATCCCGGCTTTGATGCGGCGAAACTTGCAATCGCTGCCGGAGCAACTTTTGTCGGACGCGAAAGCGTGACAAATCCTGAAAAAATCGAGCGACTTTTGGCTAAGGGCTTTGAGCACGATGGTTATAGTTTTTTTGATATTTTTAGCAACTGCCACGTAAATTTGGGTCGTAAAAATAAAATGAGCGAGGCGGTGCAAATGCTAAAGTGGCTTGATTCGCGCACGATTTCTAAAGCAAAATTTGACGCTCTTAGCGAGGATGAGCGAGCAGGGCTATTTCCGCTTGGGGTTTTACACGAAGATAATGAGCACACCGAATACACAAAGGCGTATCAAAAGGTAATAGACGCGGCACAAAGCGGCGAAGCGATAAATTTTGAAGGACTAAGATGAATCAGTTAAGATTTGTGGGAGTGGGCGGTCAAGGCGTGATTTTAGCAGGCGAAATTCTAGCTGCGGCAAAGATCGCGCACGGCGGCTATGGGGTCAAGGCATCTACGTATACCTCTCAGGTACGTGGCGGACCTACGAAAGTGGATATTATCTTAAGCGATGAAGAAATTCTATATCCTTACGCGAGTGAGGGCGAGATCGATTTCATGCTCGCAACGGCGCAGAGCAGCTACGATGCTTTCAAAAATGGCGTGAAAAAAGGCGGCGTGATCGTAATCGAGCCGAATTTAGTAGCGCCGAGCGATGAGGATAGGATAAACTTTAAAATTTATGAAATTCCAATCATCACCATCGCAAAATACGAAGTCGGAAATGTCATCACTCAAAGTGTCGTGGCTCTAGCGATCGCAGTAGAGCTTAGCCGCTGCATGGACGCAGGGCTCGTAAAAGAGCAAATGCTCCGCTCTGTGCCTGAAAAAACCCGTGCGCTAAATGAAAAGGCATATGATTTGGGGATGAAATACGCAAGAGAGTTTAGGTAAATTTAAAGACTCGGATAGAATTTGGGATTAAATTTAGATTTAGAGTATCTGATATGTTTTAATCTTGCGATAAATTCCGTTTGGCGTTATCTTTATTTCTTCCTACAATATCCTCCTTAGGTATCTTAAAATTTGTGTTTATGGATTTTGGCGGTTTTCTCCGCAACTACTTAAAATTATCTTCATCTTATTGTTCCATAATATTTTGAAACTATTTGGGGAATTTTCTTTAGATAGTTTTCTAAATCGTTCCTATCCGAACTGCCGATATATTCATCTATATCTCTTTTTAAGCCGTTTACTGCATAGTTTTTATCATATAAAACCTTATTATGGTATTCTTCATAGTTACTGTAATAGCCATAAAATGAAATTAATTTATATGCAAAATATCTTCCTTCTTTATTAAGAAAGCTGTCCCTTGCGTAGATATCTACAAAGTACTTGTCATCACTTAGAATCGCAAAAGCTTGCCCAATTGGTATATCCACATATTGTTCTGTTGGTTTACCATCCTCCCATTTGCCCCCTTTAACGATGTCGTTCGTAGCCTCTTTTATGGTGTAATATTTCTTTAAAGCTTCGAAAGGCTCTAGCCTCTCAACTGAAACGTTTTCTATCAGTCCGCCACCCTCAAAATACTGATGTTTCGATATAACCGCGGTTTTATTTACGTCATTTTCGACCACTAATTTTAAGGTTCGCATTATCTCATCCGTAGTTGGGTTTTCTTCTATGATATAAAATTTAGGAGGTAATCCGCCTCTATCATCGCGCTGAACTCTATCAAGAAAGGTAGTGTCTAAGTATTTTTTTAAAATTGCATCGTCGCTAAAAGGAAATTTCATAACGAAAACGATTGAAAGCAGAGCTAATAGCGATAAAACGTACTTACGCTTTTTCAAATTTATCCCCTTAAAATTTTAAAATTTCAAGGGCGCAAATTTACAAAACTAGCGCCCTTTAAAATTTCATAGATTGCTTTAAATTTCGTGAATTCGCCGCTCTTAAATTTAAACGTCTCGGTGAAATTTTAAAATCCCACCGCAAGCTTTGGGCGGCTTTAAATTTAACATACCGAGTTCTGTTAGCATCCCGAGTTTGGCTGCACCCGCGTTTCGCTGCCCGTGTGGATCAGTAGGGCCTTGCCGCGTCTAAATCTGCACGGCGGATCGGCTTGCACCGATGAGTACTCCTTGCCTTTAAATTTATAGATGATGTTGGAGCCTTGCACCGTTTTTTGGGAGTTTTCGATCGCATCTCCGGCGACTGCGCCCACCGCCGCACCGCCTATGAGCCCCACGGTTTCGGATAGACGCTTGCTGCTGCTATGTTTGCCGAGCTTATGCCCGATGATAGCGCCTGTGGTTCCGCCTGCGACGCCGCCTAAAATTTTACCCGTATTGCCCTCGGAGCGCTCTACGTTTATTTTGGCGGGCAGGACATCGACGATCTCGATCCGATCGCTTTGCCTCATGCGGTTCGTCTCGCTCGCGTCATAAATATCTCCGCCGTATCGATCCTGTGGAGTTGCGCAGCCGCAAAGTGCGATCGCGGTGATCAAACATAATGTGAAATTCTTCATGTTTTCTCCTTTGTAATGAGCTACGGGCGGCATTATACTATGGATTTTTATACGAGCGGTTAAGTAGCAGTTTTAAAATTTTATCGGCTCATTGATACTTAAAATTAGCTGGATACGAGGCATCTCGCTATATCTGAGCGCCTTATAAAATTTTTATTTCATTCAAAATTTATCTTATTTTGTTAGAATCGTTATTATTTTAAAGGAGAAAAAATGAAAAAACTATTAGTTTACGCCACCAAAGGCGGCGATACGAAGGTCGTGAGCGAATATATCGCTTCAAAGCTCGGCTTTGAGATTAAGGAAGCCAAAGAGCTAAATGAGGAGGATTTGGCGGGCGCTAGCGCGTTTATTTTTGCGGCTTCAACGCACGGCGACGGACAGATCCAGGCTAAATTTGACGACAAATTGGAGCTTTTAAACAAAACTGATTTTGACGGACGCAAGGTCGCGCTCATAGGCGTCGGTAACGTCGAGCGCCACGGCAACGATTTTTGCAGCGGCATGAGCGCGTTTTTGCCGGTGCTTAAAAAGGCCGATCTCATCGGCGCTTGGGGCGCGGAGGGCTATAAATTTAAACATTCGCGCGCCTTCATAAACGGCAAATTCGTGGGTCTTACGATCGATTTTAAGGGCGACGAGTACTGGCAGGCAAGGGCCGATAAATGGATCGCCGCGGTTGGAGGTGAGTTTTAAATATTTCAGCTTTTGCGCGACCGAGCGAGCTTTGGGCTCATCGAGCCTAAAGCTCGTTAAATTTCCCCATTAAATTCCACGCTCTGCTTCCGAGGGGGCCCCCTCGTCAAAATTTTAAAATTTTTAGTTCAAAAAGTCGCTGTATTTTACAAGTCGTGCCGCTTAAAATCGCGCGGATAGGATGAAATTTTATCCTCCCAAGCCTCAATTCTACTCGTGCGGCGGTCAATTCAATACGGCAAATTTAATGCGATCGATTTATAAAATCACCGCCCGAACTTTAAATATCAGCGCCGCATTAGAAAAGTTATTTTATAATAACCGCATATCAAAATTTAAGGCGATCTATGAAAAGGCTTCTATTTTTCGTCGTTTTTGCGCTGGCCGCTCTCGCCGCGGCGATCTACTTCAATCTCGATAGGCGCGAAGAGGTCGCGCACAAGGCCTACGGCATCATCGACATCAGGCAGAGTTCGCTTAGCTTCGAGCGCAGCGGCCGCATTAGCGCGCTTTATCGCGACGAGGGCGATTTCGTGGAGGCTGGCGACGTCTTGGCGGCTTTGGATACGGCGGATCTGAGCTATCAAAGACAGGTTCAGATCGCGAGGTGCGACGGGCTTAAATTTAGCTTGCAAAAGCTGCAAAGCGGCTTTCGTAGCGAGGAGATCGAGATGGCGGCGGCGAACGTAAGCGCACTGCAAAACGCCCTACAGCTCGCTACTTTGACGAACGAGCGCCTCAAGAGCCTGGGCAAAAGCAACTCCGCGTCCAAGCAGCAGATCGACGAGGCGTTTTACTCGATGAAGCGCACGCAAGCTCAGCTGCAAAGCGCGCAGGCCAATCTGCGCCAGCTTCAAAGCGGCTACCGCGGCGAGGATGTCGGCGCCGCCCGCGCAAACTTGGCAAGCTGCGAGGAAAATCTAAAATATCTGAATTACCAAATCGAGACGCAAAGCGTGCTAAAAGCGCCCTTTAGCGGGCAGATCAGAGCGCGCCTTAAAGAACTCGGCGACATCAGCATGCCAAGCGTGGGCGTTTTCGAGCTTAGCGAAGTAAAAAACAAGCGCGCGAAATTTTATCTAAGCGAAAATCAGCTCCGCTTCCTGCGTGCCGGACAGAGCGTGCGGATCATCGCCGCGGACGGCTCTAGCGCGAGCGCAAAGATCGCCTACGTGAGCCAAACCGCGATGTACACGCCCCGCACGGTGCAGACCGAGGAGCTGCGCGCAGATCTCGTGTGGGAGGCGCGCGCCGATTTCAGCGACGAGGACGGGCGGTTTCGCCTAGGACAGCCGATCAGCGTGGAATTTTGACGGGCGAGCGGCGCACGCGAAATTTTAATGCACGAGTGAAATTTTAGTGCGCGGGCGGAACTTCGGATGCTGCGGGTGAAATTTGGATAGCAGAGTCCATCGCCCGACAAAATTTTACGCAATGTCGCGCGAAACGCTTATACGGCGTGGGTTTGATGAAATTTTAAAAGCGCACTTCGAGGTGAAATTTTAACGGCGCCTGTTCAGCAGGATAGGGCGATAAATTTTTGCTACGTCTAAAGATATGTTGTCTCGGCGGCAATAAAATGTTGCGCGCTTAGAACGAGGTCGTACAAAGGCGAAAGGCGGCGTAAAATTTATCGCGCGAATTTGCGCGAGCAGGCGGCGGCTTTGGATAAAAGATCGGAATTCTGCAGCGCGGCGAGTAAAATTTCGGCGAAATTTTGCTGCAAAGCAGCGCGGGTTAAATTTTAAAATTTACGGCTCGACGGAGAATAGGTAAAAGCCGGGCGGTAGAGCGGCGGCGGGATTTGTTTTTAGCGGGCATTTTGCGATAAACAAGCGGCGATTGAACCAAGCGTGGACGGCGGTAAAATTTCGCTACTAAACAAACGGCGCTATTAAATACCGATTGCAAGTAGCGGTAAATTCGCCCAAAGGACGCGGCAGCTGAAGTCGGTACTATGCTAAAGAAAGCCGAGAATAGGTAAAATTTTGCCAAAAGGCGCGGCGGCGGTAATTCACCTCAAAGGGCGGGCGGCGATGAAATTTTACCTCAAAAGGCGCGGCGCAGATAGAACTCGGCACTTATGGGTTGCCAGGTACCTGAAAACTCGTTTGCGTTTTGAAGCGAATTTATCGCGGGTACTCGCGGGCTGCTTCATGTTTTGGAGACCGCCCCGCTCATGCGCGTTGTGTGCGCATCGTTAGCGGCGCGGCTAGCCGATGCGATATGCACGCGCTCAAGACGGATCGGGCGGCGCGCGGAATATTCGGCGCGAGCCGTAAGCAACGCCGATCGTGCGGGCACTCGAATTCGAGCGGGCGATTGCAGGGCGCCCCGACGCGATAGAGCTTGGTTTTACGCGCTTGCGGTAAGTTACGTCGAATTTATGCGAGGTTTGGGCGAAATTGCTCAGCGTGCGTCGCGAAATTTAAAGCGCGCGGCAGTTGTAAAACCGAGATGCCGCGGCTGTCATAAAACTAAGACGTCTCGGCGGCTGCAGAAGCAAGGCGTCGCGATAAAGAGCGCCTTTTCGGCGTGCGTAGGTCTCGTTCGTCGCGCCAAGCGTCGGGACGAGTAAATAAAATTTGGAGCTAGGCTTGGATCTACTAAATATCGTAAATTTAAAGAAATTTTACCTGCGAGAGGATCGCAGCAAAAACGTCGTTTTTGAAAATTTCGATCTGCGAATTGGCGCCTCGCCGCGGCTCATCAGCCTCACGGGCCCCGACGGCGCGGGCAAATCCACGCTTTTAAAGCTCATCTGCGGCATCATCGCGCCCGATTGCGGCGAGATAAAATTTGCCGGCTTCACCCCTAGCGGCGAAAATAAAGAATTCGTCCGCGCAAACGGCTATATGTCGCAGAGCCTGGGGCTTTACGAGGAGCTTAGCGTCTGGCAAAATTTAAACATTTTCGCAGGCCTAAAAGGGCTTGATCTAAAAGACGGCGAGGAGTATCTGCGCGGGCTTTTGCGCCGCGTGGGGCTTTTGAAATTTAAAGATTACGCCGTGGATTCGCTCTCCGGCGGGATGAAGCAAAAGCTCGGCGTCGCCTGCGCGATTGCAGCTCGTCCGCGGCTTTTGGTGCTAGATGAGCCCACAGTCGGCGTCGATCCGCTCTCGCGCAGCGAGCTGTGGGCGATCGTGCGCGAGTATCTGGATCAAAGCGGCGCGAAATGCATATTTTCGACGGCATATTTCGACGAGGCGGCGGATGCCGATCTGACGCTGATTTTGCTCGGCGGCAAGATCATAGCGCAGGAGCGCGCGGCAAATATCACCGCGGCGCTGCGGGACCGCACCTTTCGCATCGACGGCGAGGATTATCAGAGCCTGGCGCGCCGCTTGATGTTTAAGACGCAAAGATTTTTAAAAAACTCCCCGCTCATCGACATCTGCCCCAGAGACGGCAGCGTCGATCTGCTAAGCGAGGAGCCGATAAGCCTGCGCGATCTGCAAGAGTTTTTAAACGCGAGCCTAGAGGGTGATGATGAAAATACGGAGTGCGAAAACGGGCGCGGCGAAAATTTTAAAATTTCAAACGAAAGCATGAAATTTAACAAAGGCGCTAAATTTGATGAAAACCAAAGCGCTAAATTTAAACTCAGCCCGCGCGAGGCGAGCCTGGAGGATGCGTATATTTTTTTAAACAAAGCCGAAATCGGCGCGGCAAACTTCGGCTACGAAAAAAGGAGCTTCGATGCGGCTCAAACCGTCATAAAAGTGCGCGACGTGAGTAAAAAATTCGGCTCATTCACCGCCGTAGAAAATACGAGTTTCGAGGTCAAAAAGGGCGAGATTTTCGGCCTTCTGGGTCCAAACGGCGCGGGCAAGACGACGACGTTTCGCATGATCTGCGCGCTTTTGGGAATGAGCGGAGGCGAGATCTCGGTCATGGGCGAGGATCTGCGCCATGCCAAATCATCGATCAGATCGCGTATCGGCTACGTCTCGCAGAAATTTTCGCTTTATAAAAAGCTAAGCTGCTATCAAAATTTAGAGTATTTCGGCCGCAGCTACGGCATCGGCGGAGTAGCGCTAAAGCGGCGTATAGAAGAGCTTTTGAGCGAATTTGGCTTGCAGCGACTGCGAAACGAGACGTGGCAAAACCTGCCGTTTGGCGCGGGGCGCAACCTCAGCATGGCGTGCGCGCTCATCCACCGCCCCGAGATTTTGTTTCTCGACGAGGCCACCAGCGGCGCCGATCCGCTCTCGCGCAGGCTCTTTTGGAACCGCATAAATGCGCTCGCGCGCACCGGCGTGAGCGTGGTCGTGACGACGCATTTTATGGAGGAGGCGGAGTATTGCGATCGATTTTTGATCCAAGATCGCGGCAAAATCCTGGCGCTAGGCAGCCCCGACGAGGTCTGCGTGCAAGACGGGCGGCGGCTTAGCGTGCAACAGGCCTTCATAAACGAGGTGCAAAAATTTAGAAGCGAGGCGGGCGATGAGGGCTTTTGATCTAAATTTTACGCGAGCGGCGAGGATTTTTGATCCAAATTTTATGCGGGCGGGGCGAAAAGCTGCGCGCCCGCGCGATAAAATTCTAAGCGGCGAAAGGGTCATGCGGGGCGATGAAATTTTAAACGGCGGCTGGATTTTGAGCGGCTTGGCTCTTAATGTCGGTAAAATTCCAAGCGATGAAATTTTAAACGGCGGCAAATTTTGGATCGATAATAAAATTTTGAAAGGTTGCGAAATTTTAAAGAGTGTAGGAATTTTAAACGATCGTAAAATTTTGCGCGGCGCCGAAGTTCTAAACCGAATGTCGCGCGGCGGGACGCGGCGCGGATTTAGTAGATGGGTACTGCGCGAGCTCCGCGCCGAAGCGAGCCCGCTTCGTCTGCGCCGTAAATTTCAAAGTGCGAGCGGCTCGCAAACGGATTATAAATTTAAAAGGGCGACTGCTCTGCAAACAGATCGCAAATTTAAAATGGCGGTCAGTCTGCGAGTAGCTTGTAAATTTAAAGCCCTAATGCAAAAATTTCATCACGAATTTAGCGCCGCTGCAGAGCCTCTGCGTCAAAAATTCCGCAGCGAGACAATGCCGCGGTGCATAAAATTTCAAAGCCCGCCGTATGTACTCGCACGGCTAAAATTTCAGGGTGCGATGAGCGAGATGAGCGCAGGCAGTCCGTCTGTGCCGTTAAAATTTCAAATCTTGGTTGCCGCGCTTTTGCAATTAAAATTTAGGGGCGTGCTAAATGCGATCATGCGGCTAAAATTTCAAAGCGCGGCAGTCGCCGAATTTGCGCGATCAAAATTTAAGGGCTCGTCGCGAGCGGCGCAGTGCCGCGAAATCCGAGCACAGGGGCAGGGCGGATGAACTTTACCTTTTTAAAAATCCTTGTAAAAAAGGAGTTCGCGCAGATTGCAAAGGATCGATCGGCGCTTGTGATCGCGTTTTTGATGCCGCTAATTTTGGTCGTGATCTACGGATACGCGATGCGGATGGACATAAAGCCCGTCAAAGTGGGCTTCGTAAGCGATTTGGGCTCCAAAATCGAGCGGGATCTGCTCGGCGGATTTTTGGGCTCAAAATACCTACAAACCCGCGTCTATACGGATTTAGAGAGCGCGAGGAGGGATTTTAATGCGCATGAGATCGAGAGCATTTTGTATTTTGATCCGCGCTTTGCGGCGAAATTTCAAAGCACTTTGGGCGGACTCGGCGGCGCGGGCGGCGGCATAAATTTAAATATTTCTAGCGATGAAAGCTCCTCCATGAGCAGCGCAAGCGATATCCAAAACGTGAGCAGCGCCGAAAATTTCCGTCCGCTTGAGGACGACAGCGCGGGCGCTAGCACGGAGAGCGGCATAAACGCCTCTGCGGGCGGCGCAAGCGGCGATAGTTCGCATCGCACCGGCGCGGAAACGGGCGGCAACGCAAATTCTTTTGGCAGCGGCAGTGGAGTAGATTCCGGCGGCAGCGCGAGCGATATGGGCGCAAATCAAGGCAGCGTAAATTTAATCGGCGGCGCAGGCGATACGAATACAGGCCTCATCGGCGGTGCGGACGATCTCCAAAATACGGACGGCGGCGTCAATGCGAGCCCCTTCGCTAACGGCGCAGGCGGCGCAGGCGGCGCTGTAAATAACGGCGGCGGCGCGGGCGGCGGCGCGGGCAACTCAGACAAAGACGGCGCCGAGATTTTTCTTATACAAAACGCCACGCAGTCGCAGCTTGCGCTTCTTAGCTACGTCTATGTCGCGGGCGTGATCGAGCAGGTTTTGGCGCAAGATTACGGCTTTTTAAACGCAAATTTAAACGCCGCAGCAAAGCCCGTCAGCGTGAATTATCGCAGCTGGTTCAACGAAGCCAACGAATCGACGTGGTATCTCGTATCTGCTGAGTACGTGGGGATTTTAGGGCTCATCTGCCTATTTATGGTCGCGGTTGTGATCTCGCGCGAATGGGACCGCGGCACGATCGCCTCGCTTTACAACTCCAACGCAAGCGCACTTGAGATCGTCACTGCCAAGGTCGGCGCGTATTATTTCCTGGCGCTTTTAGGCGGTGCGATGACGCTCGTTTACGGGCAGGTTCTTTTAGGCATCCCGATCCGCGGCAGCGTGGCGATGCTGCTGGCGACGCTGTGCGTCTTCGTGCTGGAGATGACCTGCCTAGGCATGCTGATCTCGGCGATCTGCAAAAATCAATTCCTAGCGCAGGAATACGCCATCGTCATCGGCTATCTACCCGTGACGCTGCTTAGCGGCATGATATTCGATCTGCGCGGACTGCCCGCGGCGGTCAACTTCATCGGGCACCTGCTGCCGCCCACATACGCGGTCGAGTCCTTTCGTATCTGCTTCCTATCGGGCGGACAGAGCGCGACGCTGTGGGTGAACCTCGCTATTCAGGCGCTCGGAGCGGTTTTGTTTTTCAGCTTGTGCGTGCTTAGCGTAAAAAGGGGCGCACGATGAAATTTTTAAAATTTCTAGGCGCGAGACACTTTGGCTTGCGGGCGGCGGAACGTAAATTTGAAATTTTAAAATTTCTTAACGCGAGGCATTTTGGCTCGCATAAACAGGCGGCGGAGCTTTTGAAATTTGCGCCCGAGCCGTCGCGCAATGGATTTAGAATTTTAAAATTTACGCCCGCGCCGTCGCGTAATGGGTTTGAAATTTTAAAATTTACGCTTGCTTCAGCGCCTTTTGCGGACACAGCGCAAAATTTTATATCGCAGCGTGGATTTAAAATTTTAAAGCTTGTTTGCGAGCCGCTTCGCGCTCTGCATCGTGTTTTGTCGCGCGTAGATAGTGCCGAAGTAGGGTGCGGATGCGGCATAGCAGAAAAACGGCGCGCGGTTAAGCTTACTTATGCGGGCGGATATTTGAATTTTATGCGGCACCCCATAGTGCGACTTTATGGCGCAGCTGTACCGCACGGCTACGAAGTAGGGCACGCTGAAAATTTTAGCAAATTTGACCTCACAAGTGCGCTTTTAAATTTCATCTCCTTGTTGCCGCGTAAATTTAAATTCACGCTTTTAAAATTTACGCCCGAACCGCTGCGCAATCGGTTTGAAATTTTAAAATTTACGCTCGAGCTACGTAAATTTAAACCCGCGTCCGCGTTGCGTTTAAATTTTGCTTTAAATTCCGCACTGCGAGCCCGCGCCGCTAAATTTGAAAATGGCGTTAAATTTAAAGGTGTCGCTAAATTTAAAAGGGGCGTGCAATGAACGCTCTGCGAAAATCCCTGCTTCGAATTCGCGCGCTTATTAAAAAGGAATTTTTGGCGATGTTTCGCGACAAGGGCACGCGCATGGTGCTGATCGTGCCGGTGCTGGTGCAGGCGATCATATTCGGCTACGGCGCGAATTTCACCCCCGAGCAGGTGCGCTACGCGATTTTGGACGACGCCCGCGATGCGATGTCCACCGCGCTGGTACAGCAGATCGCCGCTACGCCGATGTTTAAGACCGAACTTGGCTGCAAAGACCTAGCCTGCCTGCGCCGCGCGGTAAGCGAGGGCGAGGCGATCATCGGGATCTATTTCGGCGGCGATTTTGCGAGCACGCATGAGCTTTTGATCATCGCGGATTCGCGCAATACGACCTTGGCAAACACCGTCATCGGCTTCGTGCAGGCCATAGCGGGGGAATACAACTCGCAGTATTTTGTCAATTTAATCAACATAAATCCGCGCTATGTTTTTAACGAAAACACGATCACGCGCTACACGATCATGACGGGGATGATTTTGGGGCTTTCGATGATTCAGGTGCTGATGCTATCGGCGTTTAGCGTCTCCCGCGAGCGCGAGGAGGGGAGCTTCGATATGATGCTGATGACGCCCGCAAACCCGCTTGAGATGCTGATCGGCAAAGCCGTGCCGCCCGTGCTGATCGCGATCGCGCAGGGGCTCGCGCTGTTTTTGATCTGCGTGTTTTACTTCGAAATTCCATTCCGCGGGCGCTTTGCCCACCTTTTTGCGATCATCGCGATCTTTAGCGCCTGCAACGTAGGCATCGGCCTCGTGATCTCGACCGTTTGCAAAACCTCGCTGCAATCGGTCGTGAGCTCGTTTTTGTTCCTGCTGCCGTGCATTATGATAAGCGGGCTGATAACGCCTGCGGACGCGATGCCGCGGTGGTTTTACTACATCGCGCACCTAGATCCGATGTATTATGCTAACAACTGCATGTGGCGGATCTATCTGGAAGGCGCGAGCCTAAGCGAGCTGTGGCATCTCATCGTGCCGCTGCTGCTGATCGGGCTTGGCACATTGAGCTTTGCGGCATCGCTTTTTAGAAATAAGCTGGATTAGGGATTTAGATCGGAATTTTAGTTTAGAATTTCAGCTGGAATTTTGGCTTGGATTTTGCTTCGTCGGAATTTTTGGATTGAACCTCTGCTTAAAATTTTAAATTGATCGCGGAATTTCGGCTTGGAATTTTGCCCTAAATTTTGCGCGTTCGTAGCGGATAAAATTAAATCAAAATTCCGCGTTCCCGCCCGATGCGCCGCGCGCCGTGATAAAATTTCGCGCCTTGAATTTTAAAAATTTTGCTAAATTCCGTATTGCGAGTAGAGTTAGAATTTAAATCCGGGGTTGCCCGGGCGTCTTGCGGCAGTCGTATCATCTGCGCTCACTTTGGAAGCAGGCATATTTGCGGTATCTGCGCTCGCCTTGGAAGTGGGCTTTTTCGCATCGTCCGCGTCCGATTTCTTAAAAGCGGCGAGTTTGCTGTAAATGCTTGGTTTTTCGCCGTCTGCGCCTAGCTTGGCACCGTCAAGCTCGCTAGAATTTTCCGTGCCGCATAACCTTGCGGGGTTGAATTTTATCCATGCTATGATTAGCAAAATCCCCGAAAACGCCGTTACCAGCGACGCTGCGATTAGATAAGGCAGCGCGAGGATTACGCCTATTTTAGCTAGCGCGCCCGATACTGCTTCGCAGGGCCATGCCACGGACACCACTATGCCGTAGATTTTAAATAAATCCACGCCGCTAAGTGTGGCTAGGCGGCAGTTTAATACGCCCCAGATTATCACCGCCGCGCACGTCGAAAGGACGTAGAGCAGGGTGTAGAGTAGACCTAGCATCGCGCCCTCTTTTAGCGCTACTATCATGGCGCAGTAGCACAAAATCGCGACGATTGGGATACTTTCTATCAGCCTATAGGTCTTAACGAAGCGCACGCCTAGTGCCTTTTCTAGGCAAACGAAGCAGTCGTAAAATATCGCTAGCGTCGCTAGTAGCGCTAAAACTCTAAAAATCGCGACTGCGTCCTCGTCTATGTCGCTTACGCCCACCGTGCCGCTTACGCCGATGCCTAGCAAAATCACGGCGCCTAAAACTCCGCGGAATTTCGCCTTGCGAAGCAGATCTTGCTTTGAAATTTCTTTCATTTTTATCCTTTGAATTTTCTAAATTTACGCGCTATCTTGCGGCTTTGCTGCTGCGGCGGCGCGCTTGACATTGCTATAACAGCGCGGCTTGGACGTTGCGGTTTAGACTTACAAAAGCGCGCGGTCGCTGCAAAACGAAAGCGCTTTGGCTTAGGCGAGCTTTTCTATCTTGCTCCAAGCTAGCAGATGCACGATGCTAGTTATTATCAAGGCAGCAAACGGCAAAAATTCCTTCAATGACGCGATAATTAAAACCGCATCGGAATCGCCAATTTGCGGCTTGGAGGTAGCCAAACCGAAAGGCCCTGCGCCACATAGCCAATTTAGCGCAAAAAAGAAGATGCAGAGCCACACGTAGATCCGAAATATCATCACGCCGCTTATGCGCGCCAAAGAGAAATTTATGCGAAGCCACGCTACGATTATGTAGATTGCGGCTGCGGGCACCGCTAAATTCCATATAGTCTCTTCTATCATCTCTTTCATCGTTACTTCTCTGTAACAACCTGCCGGATAAAATAATAAAAGCGCTACGAAGCAGATGCAGATCATCACGCAGTTGCGGTAAAGTACCGCCGCTTTTATCCCGCTAAGAGCTGAAATTTTGCGGAGCGCCCTTAACCTATAAATCACCGAGAAGCAAATAAAAGCGATAAAAATTCCGCTGATGATCACGAACATGCCGCCCGGAACAAGACCTACCACCTTAAAAACCGTGAGCACCGCCGCTAAAAATAGATCAATGCCGGTGCTGATCATCCCCTCTTTTCTTACCTGAGATACGAGATCTTGCATACATAAGCCTTTTTAAAATTTATCTCGAAGTGTAAAACGCTAATCAAACCGGAAAGAGCTAAATTTCATCGTGACAAGAGGTTCGCGAAATTTCAAACCTCCGCGCTTATCTTTTCTATCTTGCTCCAGGCTAGCAGGTGCACGATGCCGGTTATTATGAGAGCGACAAACGGCAGGAGCAGTTTAAGCATTACGACGGCAATAGCCAAAGCTGAAACCTGCTCGGTCCGCGGCTCGGAGGAAATAGCTATAGCAATAATCGCTGCATTGCATAGTATATTTAACACGAAAAGTCCCACGCAGAGCCACACATAAGTCCGAAAGGTACTCACGCCGCTTACGCGCGCAAGCGAAAAATTTATGCGAAACCATGCGACGATTATGTAAATAACGCCTACGAAAAGCGCTAGTCCAAATATCGCCGCAAATGGATTATCACTCTGCCCGCCGTCTGCGTCAGGCTCCCTCGGATAAAGGTAATTGAGCACGAGCGCTAGCGCAAAAAAGCAGACGCAGATTATTATGCAGTTGCGATAAAGTGTCGCCGCTTTTATGCCGCTAAGCGCTGAAATTTTTCGGAGTGCCTGCAATCTTAAAAATGCCGAAACACAAATAAAAGCGATCAAAATTCCGCTAGCGATATAATTTATCATCTCGTCGTCAAGGCGCCATTGCTCGCTGAAAGAGACATAGCCTACCACGATAAAAACCACGGGTAATGCCGCCAAAAACAGATCGATACCCGCGCTGATCATCCCTTCTTTTCTTGCCTGAGATACAATGAATTGCATATATAAACCCTTTTTAAAAATTTGACCCGAAGTATATATAAACAAACATAAAATATAAATTAAACCGAAAAGATCGGAATTCTATCGCGACAAGATATTTGCGAAATTTTAAACTTTTACGCTTATCTTTTCTATCTTGCTCCAGGCTAGCAGATGCACGATGCTAGTTATTGTGAGGGTTATGGGGAATATCAAATGGTATAGTGCATTTAACGGAAAAAGGATGACGCAGAGCCACACATATGTCTCAAAGATCCCCACGCCGCTTACGCGCGTTAGAGCAAAATTTATGCAAAACCACGCTACGATCATGTAGATTGCGCCCGCAAACGCTATCAAAATGCACAATATCATTGCCAAATGCTTGTGTGAGATCGATAAAGGAATCGATAAAAAGATGCTTGTTATGGCAATGACACAGATGCAGATCATTACGCAGTTGCGGTAAAGCGCCGCCGCTTTTATGCCGCCAAGCATTGAAATTTTGCGGAGCGCTCTTAGCCTGAAAAATACCGAAACACACAAAAGAGCAAAAATAATTCCGCCAGTGATATAGGTAGCCGCCTTGTTGGTGCTAAGTCCTAGCATATCGCCCTTAGCAATATCTAGCGCAACTAAAGTCGCAGGCACTGCCGCTAAAAATAGATCAATGCCGGTGCTGATCATCCCCTCTTTTCTTGCCTGAGATACGAGATCTTGCATAATAAGCCTTTTTAAAATTTATCCCGAAGTATACATAAATCGATGTAAAGCAGGAATTAAACAGCTAAATTTAAAATTTCAAAATTTCGTCGGGACAAGCTTGCATACTACGGAATTTTGGAATTCCTCCGAAGTGAGTATAAAATTCCGTCGCGGGATTTAAAACGGAATTTTGATTATGGATTTGCGGGGCAGAATTTCGCGGCGGAATTTCAAATCTCAAGCGCAGTATATTTTCATCGCACATTTCGAAAACCGGCAAACCGCAGGTAGAATTCCGCTATGAGATTTCTGATCGGAATTCTGCGGTAAAATTCCGCTATGGAATTTAGACTGGAATTCTAAGGCAAAACCTCGATATAAAATTTTAATCAGAATTTCAAGACGGCATTTCAAAACAAAATTTCGCGATTTAAATTTCACTCAAGACAAAATCCCACGATTTAAAATTTCACGCCGATTGATGAGTTGCTTTGTCGCGCCGCTCACGCTTACCTCACCTGCGCGCTGAAAATTTGCGTGATGCTGGGGACCTGCTCGCCCGCAACGTCAAATTCCGCCGTTTTGATCTGTACGCTGTAGAGCGAGCTAAGCGCGGCTTCGGTTAAAATTTCGTTGCTTGCGCCGTAGTTGTAGCTAAGATCATTTCGCAAGATCAGTGTGCGATCGGCGACTGCAAGGGCGTGGTTAGGCTGGTGAGTGGTAAAAACTATGCTCGCATCGCTATTTGAGCGCAGATTTGCGATGAGGCTTAGCACGCGGTCTTGGTTTTTGATATCAAGCGCGCTGGCAGGCTCGTCCAAAAACAGCACGTCGCTACCGCTAGCTAGGGCTCTAGCAAAGAGCACGAGCTGCCTCTGCCCGCCGCTAAGGGCGTTAAAGCTGCGCTTTTGCAGATGGGCGACGCCTAGCGTATCCAGAGCGTCAAGGCAGATTTGAATATCCTTTTTGCCTGGTTTTGAAAAGAGGGAGATCTCACGTACCCGCCCCATCAGTACGATGTCAAGCACGCTGTAATCAAATGCGACGTTAAAGCTTTGAGGCAAGAAAGCAAATTTTGCCTTTCGTACGATCTCGCCTTCTTTAGGCTGTAAAATCCCCATCATACACGACATTAGCGTGCTTTTGCCTTGCCCGTTTAAGCCCAAAATCGCTAATGTTTGAGAGCTGGCAAGCTCGAAGCTTAAGTTGCGAAAGCAGAATTTTTCCGCCTCGTAGTAAAAGCCAGCATTTTTTACCTCAATTAGATTTTGCATTTTTGGCACTCCTTTTTAGAAGTAGGGCAAAGATCGGGCTTCCGATGAGAGCGGATAGAATTCCTAAAGGAATTTCGGCGCTACTTAGCGAGCGAGATAGATCGTCGATTGCCAGCATAAAGATCGCTCCTGCGATGAAGCAGGCAGGCATTAACTTCACGTGGTCGCTGCCCGCGATGAGCCTGGTGGCGTGCGGCACTACAAGACCTACCCAGCCGATATTTCCGCTGACGCTAACTTGTACGGCGATCAGAGCAGTGCAAAGCGCTAGGATCGTGCAGCGTAGAAACTTGACATCCACGCCTAGCACGCGCAAATCATCATCATTTAGGCTGAGTAGATTAAACCGCCATCTCAGCGCAATTAATACTGCAGAAGCGGGCAGGGCGATCGCGCACATCAAAATTACCTTATCATATCCTGCGCTTACGAAGCTTCCCAGTAGCCAAAAAACGATATTAGGCAGCACTTCCTCATCGTCTGCTAGATACTGCACCAAGCTCGTAAGTGCGGCAAATACGCCGTTAATGACTATACCTGCTAAAATGAGTGAGAAAATATCAGCGCGTGCTACGAATTTTGCCAAAAGATAGAGTAAAAATAGCGCCGCAAGCCCGAAGCAAAATGCAAACCCCGCAAGCCATAAGCCGCTCAATCCTAGCAAAATACAAAGCGCGCCGCCGAATGCCGCTGCAGTGCTAACGCCTACGATGTGCGGGCCAACGAGCGGGTTTTTAAATACCGCCTGTAAGCTCAAACCCGCGATAGCAAGCGCACCGCCGCAAAGGCTGGAGAGTAGAATGCGTGGAATTCTAACATCCAGCATCACACTTTTGGCGGCTTCATCGCCGCCTCCGCTAAAGAGAATTTTAAAAATTTCTTCTAGCGGGATATGAAACTGCCCGCTAGCGAGCGAGATTAGCGCCAGCACTACCCAAAAAAGAAGCAGGATCACGTTTAGCATTATTTTTGATATTTGACGCGGTAAAATTTCTCGTAGAATTCCTCTACTTTTTTATCAAAGTTTGCGTCCTTAAAATTTTGCGGATAAAGTTTCATCGCAAGCCATTCCTCGCCAAGCGCCATCGCTTCGGCAGTCGGATGACCCCATGCTTTAACGAATTCGGGCATTAGATAAATTCTATCCTCTTTCACGGCGCTAAGACCTTTTAGCGCAGGGTTTGCTTTAAGCTCGGCAGGTACTTGAGGATAGCGGTTTTGCACTAAGATAATCTGTGGATTCCATGCTAAAATTTGCTCCGGCGAAACCTGTTTGTAGCCCTTTATATCCGCAGCGGCAACGTTCGTCGCACCCGCTCTTGCTAACATTACGCCAGTATATTTGCCGCTACCGTAGGTCGTAAGATCAGGATTTGCCATATAAACTCTAGGTCTTTTATCTACGATAAAATTACTAAATTTGGCATTTAAATCAGCTTGCGATTTTTTAACGAAATCTATTAGTTCAGCGGCATCCTTTTCGTGATTGCTTAGTTCGCCTAGAATTTTAACTCCCTCGTAAAAGCCCTCATCGTAAGCAGCGAAGCTATCGCGCTCATCTTTAAAGGTCGGATTTAGCTTAGCTTTTTCCTCTTGTGCAGAGCTGAAAAATGAAATACCTACGACTGGGATTTTTAACTCCTCCATTTTAGCGATATATTCTTTAGGGAAGTAGTTGACCACTACGACCGCATCGGGCTTTAGACTAAGCAGAGCTTCGTAATTGACATCTTTGATATCGCCTGGATTAGGTAGGTTTTTAAAACTCGGTGCCAAACGATTATACTCTTTGCCTAGGCGCTGCTCCCAGCTTTTTAGGATGCCTACGACCTTATCTTGGGCATTGATTTCGTTTAAGACATTGAGCGCTTCGTGGTGTAGCACGACGATGCGATTTACTTGATCCGGGATTGTGACCTTACGACCGAGCTGATCGGTAATCGTGCGATCTGCAAAAGCCAGGCTAGCACAAAGCGCTGCACCAAGAAGGATTGAGTGAAGTTTAAGCATTTTTTCTCCTTGAAAATTCCGCAAAATATGCGGGATTAGAATAGCTGAATTATAGCCGATCGGCATAAAATCTAGATAAATTTTTATATAAATTATTTCATTTTTTCGTGGGGAATTTCAGATGCTTTCGTAGGGCAGAATTTTGTGATTTTACGCAGAATTTTGCTAGTGAAAATTTTTGCCCGTCTCCTCTAGACTAACCGGATACTGTCCGGTACCAAGCGAAACCGCAAATAGCAGGACCCAGAGCAGCAGTAGGGCGGAAAATTTCATTTATAGCTCGTGCGGTAGAATTTTTGATAAAATTCCTCCACTTTTTTGTTAAACTCCGCCTCGTCAAAGTGCGTCGGATAGAGCTTCATCGCTAGCCACCACTCGCCAAGCGCCATGGCTTCGGCAGTCGGATAGCCCCACGCTTTGGCGTATTCGGGCATCATGTAAATTTTATCTTCTTTGACCGCGCTTAAATTTGCAAGCTGCGGATTGGATTTAAGCTCGGCGGGTACCTGCGGGTAGCGATCCTGCACGAAGATCATCTGCGGCGCCCACGCTAAAACTTGCTCGGCAGATACCTGCTTGTAGCCCTTGATACTCTCTGCCGCGACGTTTTGCGCGCCTGCACGCATAAACATTATGCCCGTGTATTTGCCGCTGCCGTAGGTCGTGAGGTCTGGATTTGCCATGTAAATTTTAGGTCTTTTATCCACGATGAAGTCGCTAAATTTAGCCTTTAGCTGCTCTTGCGAAGTTTTGACGAAGCTTATGAGCTCGGCGGCCTCTTTTTCTCGGTTTGCGACCTTGCCAAGAAGCTCAATCCCGTCGTAAAAGCCCTCGGTGTAGGCTGCCTCGTCGTCTTTGAAGGTCGGATTTAGCTTGCCTTTATCGGCGGCGTCGCTGTGCTGAAAGCTAACGGCGACGACGGGGATTTTGAGCTCCGTCATTTTGTCGATGTATTCTTGCGGGATGTAGTTCGTGACGATCACGACGTCGGGCTTTAGCTTAAGCACCGCCTCGTAGTTGATGACCTTTAGATCGCCCGGCGTCGGCATGTCCTTTAGGCTCGGCGCTAGGCGGATGTAGTTTTTGCCGAGCGACTTCTCCCACGACTCCTGCACGAGGGCAACCTTATCCAGCGCGTTTAGCTCGTTGAGTGCGTTTAGGCTTTGGTACTGAAGCACGACTATGCGTTTAACCTGATCAGGCAGCGTGACGTCGCGGCCTAGTTGGTCGGTTATAATGCGATCTGCAAAAAGCGAACTCGCGCACAGCGCAAGGGCTAGCGCGAAAGAGTGAGGCTTACTCATGTTTTTTCCTTTAATTTAGATTATATACTTTTTAATACGCCCGATTTTACGCGCTTTTTAGCCGGTTGCGTTTAGAAAATATACTTTGAAATATTATAGATTTTTAATGATAAATTTTAGGTAAAAGATGAAATTTTAAAGTAGGGCGAATTTGAAAAATTTACATCGCACATATGAATTTCGCATAGAATTTGCGGTGCGATATGGAATTTGTGAAGCAAATTTGTGAAATTTCAAGCGCTCGCACGTAATTTTAGATTGGATTTTATGATCTATTTTGCAGGCGTCGTCCATAAATTTTTATTCCAAAGCTCCGCGCCTGAAATTCCTTTAATCCTAATCCAAGCGATAATTTCTAAAATTTCAGATAAAAGGATTATCGCGAGTACAATGTACGCTGTGGTTGCACTACTCATTTCCGGTAGTTTAATAAACGAATTAATGATTTCTACAAGTACTAAAGATATAAAATATAACCACGCGTAAGCATAAAAAATTTTACTCTTAGTGGCTTCTCCTAAGTAGCAATATACTATTGCCGGGGCTATGGTGCTGACAATCTTAAACGCTGTAATCGTTACATACCAAATGGTAACAAATTGCGTCTCTTTAATCTCCATAGAGTGATTAAGTCCTATGGCCATAGCCGCTAAAATGCAATAGAATGCCTCCACGAAAGAGCCGCCTCGCTCATGTAAGGTATAATTTAGAGTCTCTAAGCTCACAATATTATTATTCATAGAATGTGGTAAAAGCGAAATAAATACGATAGCCCAAAGCACTCGGGCGATAAAGTTAATCAAATACGCCCTAAAGACCTTACTATCAGAGATATCCGAGATCATTTTGGTTGCCGACAGCTTAAAGCTCATCGAAGTAAAAATCACGGCGACGATTGCGGCTGTGGCGGCGAAAAACCCGCTCATCGTAATGCCGTGCAAAAACTCGCAACAAACCCAAATAATCAGATAAGTGCAGATTGCCAAAACGCTAGAGGTTATACCACGAAATTTTATGGCGTTTAAAGTATCACGCTTCATTTTTTGCCTTTGGATTTTAAAATTTACGGCGGATTATACTTGCGGGATTTGAAATTTAGATAAATTTTAGAAACCCCGCGTTGCCAAATTTTAAAATTTCGCGCCGTAAGATCGCAAAATTCTGCCTCACAAAAGCTCCGTGATAAAAAATTTGCGGCAAATTCTACATCCAAAGCGTTGCGCTATAAAGCCTAAATTTAGGCGGATTGCTCTATAATCCATAATTTCATTTTGCCTTTCCGGTGTATCTTATGCAAAGCAGCCGATTTATAGCTTATCTATCGGCGTTTAGATCGCAGGCGAGTATGTGAATATGAAGTTTATAACGGATTTGGAGAATAGATGCTTTTTAACTCATATGAATTTATATTTGCATTTTTACCAATAACGTTTTTTATATATTTTTTCCTAAACAAAAGACGCTTAAGCGAGCTGTCAAAGGGATTTTTAGTCGCTTCATCACTATTTTTTTACGGTTGGTGGAATATCGCGTATCTGCCTATAATTTTGTGCTCTATGATATTTAATTATTGTTTCAGAATGGAGCTAAATAAAAGCGATGCAAAAATTTCAAAAAAGGCGATCTTGATTGTCGCAATAGCTGCGAATTTGGCGCTGCTTGGATATTTTAAGTACTCGGACTTCTTGATCGATAATTTAAATTTTGCCTTTAATCTGCACATTCATAGTTTAAATTTACTTCTTCCGCTTGCAATTTCGTTTTTTACGTTTCAGCAGATCGCATACCTCGTAGATTCATATAACGGAGGAGGCACTAAAGAATATAATTTTTTAAATTATTGTCTCTTTGTTACATTTTTCCCGCAGCTCATAGCGGGTCCAATCGTTCATCACAAGGAGGTTATGCCGCAGTTTGGTAATCTTAAAAATAAAGTGCCAAATTATAAAAATATTGCTCTTGGACTTTTTATATTTTCTTTGGGTCTATTTAAAAAAGTTCTCATCGCCGATACATTTGCCGTTTGGGCGAGCAACGGCTTCGATAAAGCTGAAATTTTATCGCTAATAGAGGCATGGGCGACCAGCCTCTCATATACTTTTCAGCTTTATTTCGATTTTAGCGGGTATTGCGATATGGCAATCGGAGCAGCACTTCTTTTTAATATCAAACTTCCAATAAATTTTAATTCGCCTTATAAGGCTGGCGACATACAAGACTTCTGGCGCAGATGGCATATCACGCTAAGTAGGTTTCTACGCGATTATGTCTATATACCGCTAGGTGGTAATCGCAAGGGTAGGGCGAGGACATATTTAAATTTAATGCTTACCTTTATAATAGGCGGCATTTGGCATGGGGCGGGCTGGACTTTTATATTTTGGGGATTTTTACACGGATTGGCACTCATGATTCATAGGTTTTGGCATAATTTAGGCTTTAAAATGAATAAAGCTCTAGCTTGGTTTATAACATTTAACTTTGTAAATATCTCCTGGGTGTTTTTTAGAGCCAAAGATTGGAGCGATGCGATAAAAGTACTAAAAGGAATGTGCGGGATGAGCGGCGTGGTGTTACCGGATCCGCTCAGACATATTTTCAAATTTTTGCAGCATTTTAACGTAGAATTTGGAGGATACCTGATCCATATCGGAGGCAGACGTGATAGTATAATATGGTTATTGGTAGGATTTATCCTGGTTTTATGCTGCAAGAATTCCATGCAGTTGCTTAAATCGCGTAAAGTAGAGAAATTTTATATCGTAGCAGTTGCATTTTTGCTTCTTGCGGCTTTATCAAATTTAAACACTGTATCAGAATTTTTATATTTTAATTTTTAGGAGATAGAGTGAGTTACAAAACTAAAATTAAATTTCTATTTTTAATACTCATCTGCTTTGTCGCATATCACGCACTAATGTGGTTTTGCATAACGAAAGATATTTTTGATAGAAACGATGGTATGATAATAGGCGATCTTGGCAGGTTGTCGTATAAGATAAACTCGTATTTTCCTAGAAAAACGGCAGTAACCCTACCTAGAACTCATGATATTTTAGACTCGGATTTTAAAATAAAACAGGTGGATGTAATAACCATAGGCGATAGCTTTTCTAACGGCGGTGGGGGCGGACTAAACCCGTATTATCAGGACTATATCCAAAGCGATAAGAATCTTACGGTTTTAAATATTCCGCTAATCAACGAAAACTATTACAAAACGCTATTTTCGCTCATAAATTCCGATCTATTGGAAAAATTAAAGCCAAAATACATCATACTGGAATCTATCGAAAGACGAGCGGTGGATAGATTTGCCTTTGATTTGGATAAATTTAAAAACGAAAGATCAAATTTAATAGCTCAAAAACACACCCCATCATATCTGCAAACCCCAAAGCCATTTTTTATAAACACGCTCAACTACAATAGTATTTTATATCGCATAGCTTACCGATTCAACGATCATGCCTTTTTATCAAAAGTGTATTATCTGAAGTTAGACGGGAATTTCTTTACCTCCAAAGATCAAAGCGGGTTATTGTTTTATTATGAAGATCTATATGGGCTAGATAAATCAAATGCCGAAAATATCGCAGCGCTAAATAGAAATTTAAATGAAATACAGAAGCTCTTAGATGAGTCCGACATAAAACTATATTTTATGCCGATTGTGGATAAATACGATCTGTATTACAACCATGTTTTGGATAAGAAATATGGGAAGAGCCGCTTTTTTGAACTGCTTCGCGGAGAGAGCAAGCGATATGTATTTGTAGACACTAAAGAAATTTTAAACAGGCTAATAAAAAGCGGCGTAAAGGACGTATATTTTTCCGACGATACACATATGAGCACCATGGCGCTGAAAGAGATCATAGACAATATGGAATTTTAATTTAATTAATACTGATTTAAATTTCACGGCACCCGGCAGACTGGAGTAGTTGTAAGAAAAATAGATTGTTTCTTTGATAAGACGGAATTAACTTGTTTCAAGAATTTTCACTGTTTTTATAAGGTCACGCAAGGGTGATTGTTTTTTGATCCTAGCCCAAGCGATCAATCCTAAAGCCTCAGTTAAAATAGGCATTAGAATGGCTATTTAAATAAAAATGCAGTATCGTCATTAACCAAACGATAATAGTTTTTTGTCCAAGAATCTGATAAAATCTGAAAATGCGCTATAAGGGTTAAATTCCGAAAGAGGGCAAATAATCAATCTGTGAGTAAACGTAGGGCGGCAATTTGGCTTTTACGCTAGTAAATTATGATTATCCTGCGCGACGTGTTCTATATCATAAAGTAATTGACTTTGAATTTAAAACGATAAGCAAGGCAGAATAAAACCTAATGATAGAAATTTACATTTAATCTCTGGGTTCTTTGGGAGATATACGATAAATAGTGTTGAAAAGCGCTACAATCCCTATAGTCTTAGATATTTTATATTGAAAACTATAATTTTCAAACTTTTGGTAATCTCCCGAATCCACAAGCTTGTAAAAGTTATGATATAATTCAGTCTCACAACTGATAAAGAAGTAAAGGCTATCAATGCCCGGTAGCAATGAGTATCCCTTTGCTTCTTTGTCTGAAGCTTCCATTTTATCCCCCTATTCTTGCTTAGCCTTTTGTAATTCTATCTGCTCTCGCTCAAAATCAACGAGTTTCTGAGCCGTAGAAGCCAAAAGCTGATATAAATCATTAAACGTTAGGTTCTCGCCTTTAAAAAGCGTCTTAGCGTCCTCTAAAACACTCTTAATCATATTCTGAATAAATGCAGATTTAGACATATTGAGATTTTTGCAATACCTATCGAGGTCATCGATAAGTTTTGCGTCCATACGCAGCATTAAATTCCTTTTCGGAGCTCTTTTCATTTCCTTAAATCCTTTCTATGTAAAATTTATAAGGATTTTAGCATAGATAAGCAAATAAGAAACTTAAAAAGATAAGGGGTATTTTTGATAATAGTTTATCAAAACATAGGCGTAAAATCGTGCGAAACTTAAGAGGTGCCGCAAAGTGCCGTGTAATGGTAGTTTGCTAAAGCATAGAACTGCATAATTATACGAGTAGCAGGGGGTGTATTACTAAGGACACCCCTTAAACGAAAAACTTAAATAATTTCAATCGAAATAATCGACCGATAATTATCCATAGCTTAAGATTTGTTTAAGCTTCATCATCAACCGAAACTTAAATCAAAATCAAGCATAAGGAATAATTACAAAAAATGTGAGACATCGGCAATAATTGCAAAAATTTTAGAATAATTGCGGGTCTGCCTCTGCGCCGCTCGTCCTCTCGCGGCTAATCGGCAGCCCGCCATATTTATAATTTTTAACCTTTTTTCGATTCGCCCAAAATTGTAATATTATTTTTGCTAGATCTGTCAAGACCAAGCATAAAGCAAAAACACTCATAAATTTTAATAATATCATCGGTGATGAGTGTTTTTGCTTTATGTCCTACGGAGCCTTGACAGACTGCAAAAAAATATTATTTCGTGCGTATGCGAAAAAAGGTTAAAACTGCATAATTATGCAAGGAAATCCCCTAAATACTTCAAATCCCAACCATTTTCTTTGGCTTTCTGCAAGTATTTTATCATCTGACGCTTGTGCCACTTCTCGCAGCCTACTTTAGATCGCTTGACCGTCATACGGTGCGGTAATGGAGCATCGTATTCCAAGCAGCCAGACATAATAGAAATCCTTTCAAAATCGCAATAATTTAAAATATCAAGCCAAAGAGGGTGTTCCTTTAGCCTGCTTAGGTTTCGACTTTCCTTATACCTCCGTATCTTTGCCACATTATCGCCATAAAAACTAAGATTAGAAAACGTATTGCCAAATAAGCCTTTGTAAAACGAAAATAGACTTGTAAGAGTTCTAACTCCACATTGCATTAAATAATCTCTTTTAAGCGTAAATTCTGCGTTCCAAATAGACTTTTCAAAATCAAAGCCGTTTTGCAATAAATATTCTTTCTTGACTTGAGACGACAAAGTATCTAAACTTTTCTCAATCTCAAGCTTTTTATTGTAAATTTTAAAATACAAAACGCTGCTCCTTGAGCCTAAATACAAGGTTTCAAGACCTAAACGGCTGTTAATCTCAAAAATCTCGTGTCCTTTGCAACATTCTTCAGACACGTAAAATCTACCTGCAAAACATTCAGGCTTACATTTTGAAAAATCATAGCCGCCAATAAAGCAGTTAATATCTACCCTACTCGGATACATTGTCATAAAATTAGCAGTAAGACCGAATGCAGACTTCAAAATATCTAATATCTTACCAATCGTGGACTTTATGCCATAGCTATAAATAGCCTCTCCATAAAGCTGAATATAGACATTATGAATGTGTTTCTGCTGCTCGGGATTTTTAAAAATAGCAGAGCAGAGCTTAACGCCATCAGGACTGGACAACTCGAACTTATGCCCAATAACGCCGTTTTGCTTTGAGCTAGTCTTACACACGTAAGATAAACTATAATTTTCAAACTTTTGGTAATCTCCCGAATCCACAAGCTTGTAAAAGT
>CAUPXM010000002.1:0-163505 GCA_963515585.1 uncultured Campylobacter sp. | reverse complement strand
TTGCGCTACATCCATAGAGTGCGAGAAGTCGTTGTAGCCCGCAGGTAGCTCGCGGTTAAAAATTTCGCGGCCCATTATGTCGTATTTGGCGTATCTTTGGCCGTAGCCCCACGTCATCGCACCGTCGTCGTTTTGTTTAAAGCCCATCATGACGCCCGCGCTAAACGGCTGCTTGAGATCGTAAATTTTACTCGCCTCCATATACCAGCGCACCTCGCCTTTGGTGTCTAGGATGAAGTTGTTCGGGCTGTAGTTCCACTCGATCGCGCCGCCTGCGGGGTTGTTCCACACGACTTTGGTGCCCTTGCCGGTTTTATTTACGAAGTTATTTACGTAGTAAAGGCGATTGGCAAATTTCGCGCTCGGAGCTTTAACGACCTCGATCTTATCAAACAGCGCGCCCTTTTGAGACGGCATGCCCGAGCTCTCTAGATAAATCGCAGGAGCGTAAATTTTATAGGTTTCTTTTACGTGCTCGGTTTGTCCCTTGTAAATTTTATCGTACTCGACCAGGGCGGTGTTTTGATAGTCCGGATATAGTCCGAAAACCGGGATTCCGCCGTGCGTGCGAAGGTGCTTGTCGGCGACCTTATAGCTGATCGTCTGGCCGTCCGGCTTCGGCACGATGGTGACTTTTGCGTTTGCTAGCGTGTAGCCGCCGTTTTTGATCACCGCCGTTAGAGGCGCGATGTCGTATGGGTTTACGACCACTTCGCCGATCTTGCCCGGGACGGCGTAGTCTATGTGCGCGCCGCTAGGTCCGCCGATAGCCAGCGCTGCGGTGCTTAGGCCGCCTAAAAGCGCCACAGCTAGCGCAAATGAGGAAAGAGTTCGCTTCATCTTATTCTCCTTTGAATTGGTTTGATATCGTAATTTTAATCAACCTCGCTAACGTAGAAATCACGCGTTTATTAAAACTTGCTTAATTGTAAAAAATAATTTCAAATTTTGGCTTTTGTGCCAAAATTTAGTCGAAATTTTATAAATTTAATCTAAAATTTATCTTAGCGTGAGTTCTGCGGCGGCGAGAGGATATAAAATTAACGCAAACAAAATCATTTTAAGGAGCACTCCATGAACCTACTTTCTAAATTTAGCAAAGGCTTTCTAGCAGTCGCGATGTTCGGCGCCCTTAGCGCGTCTGCGTTTACCGAGGGCGAGGACTATGTAAAGCTGCAAAAGCCGCTACCAGTCGAGCAAAACACGCTAGTTAAGGTCTTTAGCTATGCATGCCCGTTTTGCTACAAATACGACAAAACCGTCACGCCGAAGGTCGTAGAAAAGGTCGCGGGGCTAAAATACGTGCCGTTTCATCTAAAAACCAAAGGCAAATACGGCGAGGCGGCGAGTAAAATTTTTGCCGTTTTAGCCGTGATGGACGAGGAAAAAGGCGTGAGCCTGCTAGATGAAAACTCGCTGTTTAAAAAAGCTAAATTTGCCTACTACAAGGCCTATCACGATCAAAAGCAGCGCTGGAGCGACGGTAAGGACGAGGCTGCGTTTTTAAAGACGGGGCTTGATGCGGCCGGCATTAGCGAGGCGGATTATCAAAAAAAGCTGGAAGATCCAAAGGTTGCCGAACTGCTTAAAAAATGGGACGAGAGCTACGACGTAGCGAAAATCCAAGGCGTGCCGGCGTTCGTCGTAAACGGCAAATACCTAATCATGACGAAGTCTATCAGCTCCATCGACGGCATGGCGCAGCTAGTCGAAGAGCTGCTCAAAAAATAGGGCGCGGGCATGAAATTTGCGGAAAAAATAGCAAAATTTGGCGATAGCCGCCTGCCGTGGGCGATCCTCATAGCGGTAAGCGTGGGGCTTGTGATCCTCGCGCACTCGCTGTTTCAAAACTACGTCTATATGCCGCCTTGCGAGCAGTGCGTCTATATCCGCTTTGCCTTTTTGTGCATGGCGCTAGGAGGCCTTGTGGCGATCATAAATCCTAAAAATTTACTCCTCGCCGCGCTCGGCTACCTGCTAGCCTTTTGGGGCGCGATCCAAGGCATAATGTATAGCGTAAAGCTCGCCAAGATCCACGATGCCGTCCACGGGGACGATCCGTTTGGCGTGCAGGGCTGCTCGACCGAGCCGCACTATCCGTTTGGTTTGCCGCTTGAGCGGTGGGCGCCCGATTGGTTCTTGCCTACGGGCGACTGCGGCTACGATAATCCGATAGTTCCATACGGCGTTACGCTAAGTGACTTTCAAAAATATCTCGTCGATCTTTACGAGGACGGCTGGTACCTGATCCCATCAAGCAAATTTATGTCGATGGCCGACTGCACACTCGTGGGCTTTGGCGTCTGCTTCGTCGTGCTCGCCGCGATGTTCGTTTGCAAAATTTTAACCCTCAAAAAAGCTTAAATCGGTCTAAATTTAGACCGATTTTGCTATACTGGGCGCATGAAAGCCTTACACGAACATAATTTTAAAATTTACTTCATCATCATTTTCGCAAGCCTTTTCGTAGTACTTTTGGGCGTGAAAAACTACGAGGGCGCCAAGGCGCAGATCACGGCGCTCGCGGATAAAAACAAGATCGCCGCTAGCGAAAATATGGTCGGGAATTTCTCGTTTTGGCTGGATGAGCGGCTGCACTCTCTGGTGCGCGCGGCTAAATTTATGCAAAATGCGGGCATCTCGCAAGACGGCGAAAAACTGGGCGACTTCATACGGCTTTTCAAAGAAAACTCCGCAGAATTCGATGCATTGCAGTTTTTGCGCGAGGACGGAGAAATTTTCGTGGACGGCAAGGAGCTAGGCGATGATGAAGCGATGCCAAAGAGCCTGCGCACGGGGCTTGTATGGTTTGAGGAGACTAAAAGCACGCTCGCGCCCACGGTAAATTTTATGCAGCGCCATAAAACCTTGGGCGAGCCGACGCTAAATTTATGCGTGCCCGTGCTGGACGGCGGCTCGTTTGCGGGGGTGTTTTGCGGCGTGGTAAAACTGCAAAACATACTAAAAAATATGGAAAAATTTAAACTCGCGCCAGATTCCTACGCCTTTATCGTCACGCACGGCGGCGAAATTTTAACCCCAATGAAAGACGCGGCGCTAAAAAAGCAAATCGAGGATAAATTTAAAGAGCTTTTCCTGCGGGGCGAGGATATCACGAGCCTAAATATCGGCTCAAATTTCATCTCCGTCGCCGAGATCCCCACGCTAAACTGGTTCATCGGCGCAGGTACGGATAACGAAAAGGAGCTCGCCGCACTGCTTAACTCCGCGCTAAAAAACGCCCTCATCCTGCTTTTTGCGTTCGCGGCGCTGGCGCTGGTGGCAAATTTCCTCCATAACTTTATGTACTCAAAAATCAAAAATCTACAAGACGACTACGAGGCCCTGCTCAAGCACAAAGCGCGTATGAGCGAGGCGGGCGAGCTAATCAGCGGCATAAATCATCAGTTTATCCAGCCGGTTAATTCGCTAAATTTGATGATCTCAAGCCTGCTCATGCTGCAAAAAGACGGCAAGCTAGACGCCGCGACGCTAGAGAGTATGCTGCAAAAAGGGCAGGCGGCGACCGAGCTTTTAAGCGATACGATCGAGATTTTTAGAAATTTTTATAAAAGCAGCGACAGTCCGCAAAAATTTAGCGTGCAGCGCTGTATAAAAGACCTGCTAAAGCTCATGCACACCGAGCTTAGCAAGGCAAACGTCGCGGTAAGCTTGCGCGAGTTTCAAGACGAAGAGGCCACGCAGCGAATGGGCATCGTGCAGCAAATTTTACTCATCCTCATACACAACGCCAAGGACGCGGTCGTGGAGCGATACAAAGAGCAGATCGCCAAACGGCAAGTTTTTATCGATGTCAAATTTGAAAACGGAATGTGCAAAATATCCGTCACGGACTACGGCAGCGGCGTGAGCAGAGCGGCTCGGGATAAAATTTTAACCCAGCCAAAAACAACCAAAAAGCAAGGAAGCGGCATCGGGCTGTATTTTGGCAAAAAGCTCGCAAACAAAAAGCTCGCAGGCGATATCAGGCTGCTAAGCGCAGGCGATCCGACGACGTTTGAGCTAAGCTTTGAGATAAATTTAAAGGAATAAGATGCAAGAGCATTTAAAGCTGCTTAAAGACCTGAGCGTCCTCATCGTCGAAGACGACGAGATCGCAAGAGAGCTGCTAATAGGCGGGCTAAAGCCATACTGCCTAAGCGTCTGGGGCGCTGGCGACGGGCTAGAGGGACTGGAGCGTTTTAAAAAGCTAGCTCCCGCCATCGTCATCACCGACATCCACATGCCCGCGATGAACGGCTTTGAGATGATGAAGGAGATGATGCGCATCAAACCCGCGCAAAAATTTATCGTCTTTACCTCCTACGACACCGACGACAACCTCATCAAAAGCATCGAGCACGGCGCGGCGTCGTTTCTAAAAAAGCCCGTCGATATCGCCGCGCTTTGCCGCCTGCTCGTGGCTCTAACCTACGAAAAGGACGAAAAACTCGTGAGCCTGGGCCCGCAAACGAGCATAAATCTCGCCAAAGAAAAGATCTACAAAAACGGCGAGGAAATTTATCTATCCTTTTTGCAAAATAAGCTCTTTTGGCTCTTTGCGTATAATCTAAACAAGCTCGTGAGCTACGAGATGATCGAGGAGTTCGTCTACGAGGGCGAGCAAACGAGCAAAGGCGCGATACAAAACGTCGTGCTGCGACTGAAGCGGGAGCTGGGGGTTAAATTTAAAAACATCAGTGAGAGCGGGTATATACTGTTAAGCGGCGAGTAAATTTGATTTGCGGCTTGCCTCGCGAGCGTCTTTAACGGAGCTAGTAAAAATTTAGCTCGGCGGACTACTTTGTCCAGCCCACGCTAAATTTTTACGTCGCAACCCTTAAATCCATCTCGCGATACTTCGCCTTGACTTTTTACGTTCAAATTTTAAAGTCAAATTTGTAAATTTTGGCTCAAATTTTACCCGCCGAAACCCGCGCTTTGAAAACATAAAATTTAGTCGCTATCGCGCCGCAGGGCTTAGCGATAAAATTTGCTAGAAGCCCCGCGGCCAAATTTAACGCGGTGCATAAAACAAAGCTTGCTTTGGCGCGGCGAAACCTATTTCGCCAGCAGCTCCTTTACCGCAGCGACCATTTCATCGACGGAGCCGAACGAAGAGGTGTTTAAGAGATACTTGCCGCTCACGACGAACGCCGGCACACCTGAAATCACCGCGACCTCGTAGCCCGCGTCCCACTGCGCGAGCAGAGCCTGCGCCTTTTTGCTGGCAAGCGCCGCTTCATATTCGCTCTCGCTCACGCCCGCGGCATCCAGCGCGGTTTTGATGAACCTTTGTTTATCACTGCCGCCGCCAAAATCGTCCTTTTTGTCGTGGACCGCTTTGTAAATCGCGAATTTCGCCTTTTTAAATTTCGACTCGTCGCTTAGTAGGCTCACATCGTCCTTTTCATCAAGCACGATAAGGGCTGCGAATATACCGCTCGCCGTCTGTCCGAACACACCCTTGGTCTTTAGATGCCACGGCAAAAACTCCGCCCCTTCGAGCTTTTTCATCAGCTGCGGCGTGACCGTCCTATCGAACGCATAGCAGTGCGGGCACTCGTAGTTAAAAATTTTAACGACGCTGTTTTTCGGCACGTTTAGCGGCTTTTGCAGCACTTGATAATTAGCGCCCACCTCTAGCGCGTTTGCACCGATGCCGAGCAGGCAAACGGCAGCTAAAGCTTTAAAAAATTTAGCGATTTTCATAAAATTCCTTTGCGGTAAATTTTAAAGATTGTATAAAATAAAGGGTAAATTTGAAATAAAATCTAAGCAACGAGCTTCTTTTTTAATTCTTTAACCATTTCGAGTTTAAGTTCCTTGGTTGTATAATGCCTGAAATTTTACATTTCAAAACAAGGAGTAGTTATGAAAAAGTCTATTTGTATCGCGATTTTGCTATGCGCCAGTTTGATGGCGAGTGAGTGCACCGCAGTGTATGGAGATGGAAAAACGGAGCTAAAGCTTGCTACGGGAAGCCCGGGAGAGCTTGGGCTACTCGAAGTTTTATCTAATGAATTTAGCAAGGCAAACGACACCAAAATTTGCTGGATAAAAGCAGGAAGCGGTCAGACTCTCGAACTTTTGAAAAATAAAAAGATAGATATCGCTATGGTTCACGCTCCAAAGGCGGAAATAAGCGCCGTAAAAGAGGGCTGGGCTACGCAAAGGACGTTGATCGGATCAAACGAGTTTTTTATCGTAGGGCCTAAAAGCGATCCCGCAAAGATAAAAACCGCCCAAAACGTAACAGAAGCCTATACTGATATAGCCAAGTCCCAAAGCCTTTTTTACACCAGAGCGGACAACTCCGGAACTCATAAAAAAGAGCTTAGTATCTGGAAAATGGCAAATATCGTTCCACAAGGTCAGTGGTATGAGGCGAATAAAGATTTTATGTTAGCGACTCTTTTAAAAGCTGATAAAAACGGAGCATATTTTATGAGCGATAGCAGTACTTGGGTCGTGGCGAAAAAAGATATAAAATCCAGCGAAATTCTATTTCGCGGCGATAAATATCTAATAAATACGTATTGCGCCCTAAGACAAAACGATAGCGATACTGCCGAAAGCAAGAAATCGAAAGATTTTATAGATTTCGTAGCTTCAAGCGCAGGGCAAGAGATAATTAAAAATTACGGTAAAGACAGATACGGCGAAGGGCTTTACAACGACGCTGCATACGCTCAGAAATATTTTATAAGCGAGTAGAATTTAAGTCTTAAAAGATGAAATTCGGCAAATTTGATAAGCCAAATTTCAACGACGCGATGGGTAAAATTTAAGCAAGCGGGTTAAATTTCAAACCGAATTTAACCCACCGCGTAAATTCTAAATTTAACTGCGGCGATCGCAGTAAATTTAATCTCGCCGCGAAATTTTAATAATCAAAGATATTCGGATCGATCACCATCGCGCGGTAAGCTACGTCGTCTCTAGACGCCGACTCCACGTCCATCTCAAATTTGACGTCGTTGCTCTTCGGATCGATCTCCACAAGTACCATTTTGATCGTCTTATCGGGCTTTAGCAGATAGACATTCGAGCTTGAGATAAAGTAGGTGCTTTTATCCTTTTGCCACTCCACGACGCTAGTAACCGCGCTATAGAAGTCAAATCCGCGCTCCTTGCCAAACTCCCACGTCTGCTCGACCGTGCCCTTTTTCTCGTCGATCTTGTACTCGACCGCGCGAGAGTATTTTTGCTCTTTTAGCGCAGGCTGCTCCATGCCGCGGCCGTCGCCGTTGTCAAATACGCTGATGTGCTTTACGCTGCCCTTGTTATCGTAGCGCGGAGTCAGCCACGCGGTGTGCTGCGTCCACGACCAGTCGAAATCGCCCTCGCATTTTGAGTTTTCGCATTTGATTTTGTTGCCGTTTTTATCGACCGGAGTGAGTACTTTTTCTTTAAAGTCCGCGCTCCAGCCCTCAGGCGATGCGAGGATCCATTTTACTTTTTTGTCGCGGCCGATCTTAACAATGCCTTGGTGGCGAAGCGAGAGGATGATGCCGTCGTCGCTAGGATCGTATGAGATCGAATTTACGTGCGCCCAGTTGCGTCCAGTGCCGGTCGAGGTCACGTCGCCAAAAGGCAGATCGTCGCTGATTTTGATCTCTTTGGCGTCCATGTCGATGTTTAGGCACACCGCGCGGGCGTCAAGAGCCTTGATGAGGTTGCTGCGGTAGACGTTTTTGCCGAAAATTTCATTCAGATCCCACTCGTCCACGACCTTGCCGCTGCCGTCCACTTCGATGATGTGATCTCTGATCGTGTGCGAGAGCCTGCCGTCTGCGTGGTGGTAGTTGTATTTACCCACGCGAAGCAGCAAGTGATCATTTTTTAGCGGCATCACCTCGTGGCTAAGGTCGATGTAGCCGCGCGGCAGCTCGCGATTATACACCTCTTTGCCCATCATATCGTAGCGCATATATCGCTGCGCCATGCCCCAGCTCAGATCGCCGTTTGGAAGCTGATGAAAGCCCATCATCATGCCGCCGTCCATCACTCTGCGTTCGCTTCGGTCGTAAAATTTCTGATAATCCAGATACCATCTGACCTCGCCCTGCGTATCGACGACGAAATTTTCAGTGAAATCATTCCAGCTAGCGGCACCGCCGTTTTTCCAATCAAGCGGCTTATAGACGCTCGTTATGGTATTATTGATGAGATAGAGCCTGTTTTTAAACGCTGGATCGACCTTTTTGACCTTCATCTTTTGCATGTGGCTAAATCTATAATCGCGGCTATACGTCACGATCGGCTGAGCGTAAATTTTATACTTTTCGACCTTCTTTTCGCCGTTAAAAACGTAGCTTACTTCGACCTCGTTTAGATAGTCCGGATACAGCCCCCAGATCGGCACGCCGTCGTGCGTCAGCAGCGCATGCTCGGAGACGTTATAGGCGATGTCGATGCCGCCGCCCGGTTTACCCAGCACCCGCACGTGGATATCCTTGATGTCCTTGCCCGCGCGATCGATGATAGCGGTCAGAGGCGCCACGTCGTAAGGGTTGATAAACACCGAGCCAAGCTCGCCCTGCACCTTCACGTGATGCGCTAGCACCGCAGCGCTTGCCGTCTGCGGCAACGCTATAAACGCGCCGCCCGCCAAGGCCGCAGCCAAAACGATAGAACCGAAAAAATTCTTACGCATATTCGCTCCTTTTGGGGAAATTTATCAAATTTTACTACTACCGAATCACATAATAATCATACTAGCTTTAAATCAAATTTAAAGTTAAATTCTAATATATCTACTTAAATTTTAGAACGCAAGCGAGACGGGTAACAGTCTAAAATTTGATATAATTAGCCCTGCTTTATCAAATTTAAGGAGAGAAAATGCCATTCGTAAATATAAAAGTAGCCGCTCCGGAGCCTACAAAAGAGCAAAAAAAGCAAATCATCGCCGAGATTACGGACACGCTAGCGCGCGTATTAGGCAAAGACCCAGCCGCAATACTCGTGATGATCGAAACGCTCAGTATGGACAGCATCGGTAAAAGCGGTCTAAGTCTTGAGGAGATCAAACAAAATAAAGAGAAAAAATGAGCGAATTTTTATAGGATTTTGAGCTAAAAATCACGCTTGTAGCGGGCGATACTTGCGCCGCTAAGCGGTCTAAATTTACCGAACACGCAGGCGGGCAGCAGTTTAAAAACCGCCGCCGCAAGCCGCTCTAGCGGGCGAGTATCCGATCTCTCGCCCAAGATTATCGGCGGACGGACGATCTGAAGGCTGTCAAAGCCGAGCTCGCTCACGCGCCGCTCGATACGTCCTTTGACGCGCAGATAAAAGCTTGGCGAGCCCTCGTTCGCACCCGGAGCTGATACGAGCACAAAGCGCCGCATGCCCGCTGCTTTGCCCCACTTCGCCGCTGCATAGACGTAGTCCACATCCATGCGCAAAAATGCCTCGCGCGAGCCCGCCTGCTTCATCGTCGTGCCAAGCGCGCAAAAAATTTCGTCAAATTTATGCTGTGCGATATCCGAGATACCCTCAAAATCAATGATCCGCGCGCGAAACTTAGGGTGGCAAAAGCCTATTTCGCGGCGCACCCACGCCTCTACCTCATCGTAACCCGGGCTCTCGCAAAGCTCGCGCACAAGCTCCCTACCCACGACGCCCGTAGCGCCCAGCACCAAGGCGGATTTTTCCATTTTCGCTCCCTGATTTTCTTTAAATTTTAACGCGCTTTGCAGTCAAATTTAACTCCGGCGCTACGTTATTCTAAATTTTACGCGCATATCGTCTGCACAGCACGGCTCATCGTGCGATCTATAAATGCGTAAAATTCAAAGGCGCCTGCCTGCGCAGCTTGTCGCTACGAAGCTAATCAAGTCCTGCTCGCACGTAAAGAAGCAACTTAACAGCGCAAGCTATAAGTGAGCTTGCGCCTCACCCGATCCCCTATTTGGCGGCTGCTATATAATTAAATTTCGGTTCGCTAAGTTTAAATTCGAAGCTAGATAAATCCACCTCTCCGATGCATGCATCGCTATCGTAAAGCGTGAGCAAAAATTCTGCCGTTTGTTCGCTGCTGTGGTATTGCGAAAACGCCGCATCGTAATCAAATCCGCGCTTTCCCGAAGCTACGTCGCAAAACTCGCTTTTAGTCGCGGCGGGAGCTAGAACTTTAGCCTGCATTTTGGCCTCTTTATCCTGCGCCAGCTCGTGGCTCAAACCCTCGGTGAAAGCACTTACGAAAAATTTTGTAGCGCAATACGGCACGACGCCGGGCGCCAGAAAATAGCCGCCCACGGAGGAGATGTTTATAAGCTGAGTTTGCTTGAGTTTGTAATCTCGCACAAATAAGCTCGAAAGTATCGCGAGCGCGGTTACGTTTAGGTCTATCATTCTTACCGTTTTTTGTAAATCCTGCTCTCCCACTAAGCCAAAATCCCCAAAGCCAGCGCTATTAATTAGCGCCTTTAGCTCGTAGCTTTTTAGCTCGTCCCAAAGCACTAAGACGTTCTCGCTGCACGCAAGATCGCAAATTTTAATCACGACATCTGATTCAGGCGAAATTTTAGCGATCTCGTCCTTTAAGCTTTGCAGCAACTCCGCTCTGCGTGCGATTAGGATCAAATTTTCTCCGCGCCTTGCAAATGCCTTTGCTGCGGCCGCTCCGATACCCGAACTTGCGCCGGTGATGACGATATATTTTTTCATTTTCTATCCTTTTTAGATTCTTTAGTTTGAAATTTTATCGAAGCTCGCCGCGTATTCACGCGTGCGCTCGTCTTAAATTTACAAATTTGCCGGCATTTTGCGAGGCGGCTTACTCACCGCTTATGGGCGTGCGCTTGGTATCTACCGCTTTGCCGTCCAGATAATACCGACCGCCGGCGACGTAGTGAAGCGTTTTTAGCTCGTCAGGGATCTTTTCAAACAGCCAGCGCCCGCCGTCAAAGATCCGCTCGTCCGCATACGCCGCGACGACCTCGCCGATGAAAAGATCGTAGCTCTGCTCGTTATGAGGCTCGGGGATACGCTTGCAAACGAGCCACGCCGCGCAGCCCACGATCAGCGGTACGCGGGAGTCATCTTTATAAAAAATTTCCACGTTTTTCATCTTGTCAGCGTTATCAAAGCGCGAGTTGTTTTCGGCACCCAGCTCGCTAACCAGCTCCGCCTGCGCGGCCGTGGGGATCTGCATGGCGAAATACCCGCTCTTTTCGATGAGCGTCCTCGTGTACGAGCCGTTGTGCGGCACGATGGTAACCTTGTCGTAGTCAAGCGCCTGCGCCCACGTTATCGCCATCGCGTTGACGTCGCCATCGTACTTGGCCGATATGAGCGTGGTCGCGCCGGGATTTAGGATACGATATGATTTTTGTAGATCGACTTTTATGATCGCCATTTTTGCTCCTTTGATTAAATTTTTATGGACGGCAGATGCCGCAAATAACCGAATGCTTGGTATTAGCTTACCCTAAATTTAAGCCTTAGGCTCTACTAGATCGGCTAAACCTTGGCGCGCTTGGATTAAATTTCTCCGCGGCGCGCAGAATTTGACGGGCTTAAAATTTCACCCGCTATTTTCTGCGGATCTTATAGCCATTGCCGCTTTTTAGCAGCGAAATTTTGCCGTCCTTCGAGACATAACCGCCTCCCTTTGCGCGCAAGATCACGCTCTCAGGAAGGCTCGACCAAAAAATTTCAACCCTGCTTTTATCCGCGGAAAATATTCCGTAGATCGCAAGCGTGGCGTTATCAGGGTCGTGCAGCCTCACGTCCGCGACGTCAAAAACCTGCACGCAACCATTCTTGATCTTTGAAAAGCTCTGCCCCGCAGCGACCAAGCAGCCGTGCTCATCCGTGCCGCTGCCTATCATCGGCCCCTGCACTGCGGGCACCTTGCAGACGCCCTCACTAGCGCCGCAGTCCGCAGCCGCGCTTTCGCTTCTCTTATCCGCCTCCTTGCCTAGCTTTGCATCGTGCGTCGCGCAGCCGCACAAAAGCACCGCCACAAAGGCCGCGATTAAAATTTTACCTCTCATCTTTACTCCTTTAAATAAATTTTATCTGCACTCAAAGCTACTCGCGCTATTTTCGTCGCCGCCTACGTAGGTAGCCACTTTTGGGTACGCGCAGATAGGGATCTGCTTGCCGGCGCGACTCGTGCTTTTGCCTAGCAGGCTAGATGGAGCCGTTCCCTGCTCGCGCCACGCTTCAAGCGCGCTTAGCGGATCGACGTCATCGATACCGCTACCGCCGCCGCAGTGATTCATCCCAGGCAGTGCAAAAAATCGCGCAAATTCGTCCGCATTCGCGTTCGTTTCCACTAGCTTTTTAAACCAATCGCGCTGATCCATCGCCGAAAATACGGGATCGGAAACGCCCGTTACAATGATGAGCTTACCGCCGTTAGCGTGGAAGCTATCTAGCTTGGTCGAAATCGCATCGTTTATCGCCGCGGTCTCAAACGTTCGCTCTACGTCCTTATCGAAATCAAAGCTCATCAGATCAAACTCCGGTTGCGGCGGCGTCAAGAAATAATAATTCATCGAGCCCTTCGAGAGTATGATATTTCTAGCATTTGGCTCTGCCGTTTGCGAGTCGCCTAGCTTCCACATGCGCCAGCCGGGTTGATTTACCCCGGCATCGTAAAACCAGCCGCTGTAAATTTGCTCGCCCTTGCTGTTTTTTGCGCCCTCAAAAATCGCCTTTATCGCAGAAATTTTATCTTTGGGCAGATCAAGTCCGCTGGGACCAAACTCACAACGCTCCCAAGCGCCGATGATTCCGTCTTTTAGGCCGTCTAGCGCATCGCATTTATCTAAAACCGCCCTGCTTAGCTTATCCAAATCCTCCTGCGTAAGGGCGTTTGCAAAAATTTTATCCCCTGCGGCGTTTTTAGGCGCGATCTTCATAAGCTGCCGGTTGTCCCACTGCTCCGCGATCGCCGCGCGCGAAAGCCTAAAACCCGGATTTGCCGCGATTACGCCGTCAAATTCCAGCGGATACCTCTGCACCGCCATCAGAGCCGAGCGCCCGCCGTTTGAGCAGCCCATAAAGTAGCTGTGCGCGGGTGCTTTTTTATACGCCGCAAAAACCAGCTGCTTTGAGACGCTCGCGACCTTGCCGATAGCCTGATAGGCATAGTCTAACCGCGCCTGTTGCTCAAGCCCAAACTCGGGCGTAGGCGTAGGATGTCCCGAATCGGTCGTGACGACCGCATAGCCCCTCATAAGCGCGGGCGTTGCGGTGCTAGTGCGGATAGGCACGGCGCCAAGAGCCGGTGCTACAAAGCCGTCCAAACCGCCTCCGCCCTGAAATAGAAGCTTGCCGTTCCAGTCGCCTGGCAAGCGCAGCTCAAATTTTATGCCGTAATGCTTGCCATCCGAGCCCGTACGCGAGGCTATCTCGCCGTGAATTATGCAGTGCGGCGCTGCTTTTAGCGTCTTTTTGGCGCCTCCCGTTAGCGCAGACATCTTATCGGCGCCGATTTCGCCGCTTTGATTCCAAATCGTTTCACCGATCTTTGTATCGTAAATTTTCGTGCCCTTTAGCGCCGCGCAAGCCTGCTCGTCAAAATCGCTCGCAAGCGCTCCCTGTAAGCCCAGAGCAGCCGTAAAGGTTGCAACTAGAATTCTATATTTCATTGCCGCTTCTTTTGAAATTTTATTAATCATAATTTTAACATAAAAATTTATCGTGATTTTACTGCGTTTATAAAAAATGATGGAATTCCGCACTAAACGGGGCGGAATTCCAAATTTAGCTAGAAGAGCGAAGCGCCCGAGCGGTCCACGGGATCGGGCTCACCCGTTACGCGATTTCGTAGATCGCGGCGGAATACTTCGATCGCCCAAAACCAAACCGCGTGCCCGAAAAATTCCGAAACAAACTCATACCACGGAAGCTGAAAAAGCGGTGGTGTAAGTCCTAAAAGCGGCAGCGTGATGCAATGCACTGCGATATTTACGACGATACCGAATGCGACGCCCTGAAATAGCGTAATTTTAGGTAATTTCTCGACAGCGAAGTGTGCCTAATTTTAAATTTTGCTATTGTTGCGGAGAATTAAATTTCACGCGTGCCCTTAAAGCTTGCACGGTAAAAAATCAGCAGTACGGCGGCTAACACAGCAAAGCCGCAAAATAGCCCTTGGTAGCTTAAATATTCAAGCGCCTTGCCACCTACGGCAGTACCGATGCCGCCTCCGAAAAATATCGCCGTGCCTATGATCCCGGAGGATAGACCTTTGGCGGAGCCACAACGAAGTGCCGCGCTTGCTAGGACGGACTGCGCGCAAACATAGCCGAATCCCAGCAAAAACGTCCCTACATATGCGGTGGCAGCGAAGCAACTCGCCAAAAGGCACAGCGCCGAGGCGGACGCCAAAAAACCGAGGGATAGAATTTCTTTTAGCGGCAACTTCTCTTTTAAATATCTAGCAGCGTTTCCTGCCAAAAAGCAAGCGACGCCGTAAAGCATAAGGCAGGCTCCGGCAAAATTTGAGCTCAAGCACAGTTTTTTAAGTAGATAAGCGCCTATGAATGAGTACGCCCCGAGCACAATTATGCCGTTACATAAAGCCAAAAAATAGCTTCTCAAAAGCGCAGCATCGCCGCGCAAGCTAGCTATGGATTTTACGAAACTTTCGCCTCCGCTTTTCGAAGTCTCTTTGAAATTTAGCGTAAATAGTGATACGAAAGATACCGCAGACAGCGCAGAAAAGGCTAAAAATATCTCCCTCCAAGAAAATCTAGCCACTGCCCATCCGCCTAAAGCCGCACTCAGCCCCTGCCCTAAAAATACCGAACCCAGAAATATCGCTACGATTTTTTATCTATCCTTCTCGTCATATGCATCGCCTATAACGCCGAGGCAGACAGCGATTATACCCGCCGCCGCGCATCCCGTGCAAAAACGAAATAAAACAAGCCACGCTAGACTTTTTGCAGTGGAGCAAAGAAGCGTAAATATCGCCAAAAAGAGCATTAGCGAGATTAAAATTTTACCTCTGCCGTAGCGATCGCTAAGATGTCCGTAAACCGGCTGAAGTAAGCCATAGGGGATCAGATATGCCGTCAAAACTGCGGAGGCGGCGCTTACCTGCACCCCAAACGTATCTGCGATGCTAGGTAGTAGTAGCGATGCGATCCAGTTATCTGCGGCAGAGATTGTCCCCGAGGCGATGATTAAGGGTAGTAGTCCTTTTTTGCAACGCATTTTAAATTCCTAAATTTACGTAATTTTAGCCATTATAACTCTTTTGCTAGAAAATTTGGAATTTTAGCGAACTCAGCAAATATGAGACGAAAGGAATGGATCGCGAATTCGCAGCGGTGTCGCAATGCTGCGGCAAGTATAGCGCAATGGTCGGTATACAATGAGATGCATCTACCTTGAAGGGGCGAAGGCAGGTAGTAACGTGAGCAGTGAGTGCATGACTAGCTTATATTTATAATCCACTTTTTTCGCGTATAAAGACCTATAAGAAATAACGCAAATTTAACAATGCCACGAAGCAGGGCTATAGCATAAGGCAAATAAGGAAAGCCCTAACTTGCAACGCGAACCCTACAATAAAATTCAAAAATTCTTTAGAATTCTACGCGGATTATGATGCCTAAAAATCAACTAAAATTTTAAGTACGCACATCCCCGTAGTGCACGCTTTTTAGCCGCGCAATCCCACCGTTTATCACAAGTCGCGACAAGCCATTCGGACGATCTCGTGCCGCTAGGTTAAATTTAATAGCAGCGGAGCTTTGAAATTTTACGAATGCAGGGATTTCAACGGGCGCTTGAAATTTTAATCCGGGGCGATGATTTTGATTTCGTTCGCGCAAGATCCGCCAAAGTCCGCGCCGAAGAGATCTTGGACCGTGAAATAATGATCTATCGCGCCACATCCTTGTCCGATCTGCTCATCCCAACCCAGCGCCCTGCGCACGAAGCCCTTGGCATGGGCAACGGCTACGGGCAGGCTAAGTCCCGCCGCCAGCGCGCACGCGATCGCGCTTGAGAGCGTGCAGCCCGTGCCGTGGGTGTTACGCGTAGAAATTTTAGGCGCGGAAAACTCGTAAAATTTGCCGTTTTCGTATAAAATATCGACCGCTAAATTTGTCAAATCCCCGCCCTCGCCGCTCGGTTTAAAACCAGCGCCTAGGGAGGCTGTGGATAAATTTTGTTTAAAAGAGGGCTCCGCGCTCGCCGTTAAATTTTTGCATTCGCTAGTAAAATTTTCGTCCGCGAAATTCGCACGCTCCGTCAAACCCGCAGAATTTTTGAGTGCCCCGTTTTTGCCCATCTCGTGCTGAGAAGCATTAAAATTTCGCGCTCCGTTCGTTTCCGTCGTATCCGCGTACGCTGCGCCGCAAGCCACGCTCGCAGCCGTCAGATCGCCGCCTTTGATCAAAATCGCGCCGCTGAAAAACTGCGAAATTTTAACCGCCGCGGCGCGCATGTCGGCTAAACTTGAAATTTTCATCTCCGCCAAAACCTCGGCTTCGCGCACGTTGGGCGTGATAATCTCCGCGGCGGGGGCGAGCTTATATTTTAGCGCATGCAGCGCGCTTTGCTTCATCAAAACTCCGCCGCTGGTGGCTACCATCACGGGATCTAAGACGACATTTTTCGCGCCGTGCTTGCTCAGGCTCTTTGCGATGGCCTCGGCAACCCCCTCATTGGAGATCATTCCGATTTTAACGGCGTCCGGAAAGATGTCGCTAAAAATCGCGTCCAGCTGCGCCTCTACAAAATCTGGCGGAACGTCCAGTACGCCGAATACGCCGCGCGAATTTTGCGCCGTAAGCGCCGTAATAGCGCTCATAGCAAACATCTTGTGCGCGCTGATCGTCTTGATATCGGCTTGGATGCCAGCACCGCCGCCGCTATCAGAACCCGCGATAGTAAGAATTCTTTTCATAAAAAGCCTTTAAAATTTTAGCGCGATTATATCGAAATTCCGCTATAATTCCCCAGATATATTATTTTACGGGCTAAATTTAAGTTTTATTTATATAGTTTTTATTATAATTTATAATTTATTCGTAATAACTATTACAAATACAAAATTTTAACCCAATTAGAGGAAATTACATGAAAAAAGTCGCCAGTTTGATTTTCGCAGCGTTTTTAGTTTCGGGCTGCTCCTATTTTGAAAAAAAGGAAGATAAAGGCGCGAAGCAAGGCGGCGAGGCTCCCGCGCTGCCGGTAGGCGTATTTACCGCCAAATCCGCCGATGTGCCGATAATTTTAAAATTTAACGGGCAGACCGTGAGCGAGCTTGAGATAATGCTAAAACCGCAGGTTTCGGGTACCATCGAAAAACAGCTTTTCGAGCCTGGTCATAGCGTCAAAAAGGGCGACGTGCTCTACGAGATCGACCGCTCCAAATACCAAGCGGCGTTTGACAGCGCAAACGCTACTCTTCAAAGCGCCTCGGCGGATTACAAAAGAGCCAAGGCTCTAAAAGCCGGCAACACGATCTCTCAAAAGGATTTCGACACCGCAAAGGCCGCGTTTATGGTAGCCGAAGCAAATTTTAAAAGCGCCAAGATTGATTTTGACCACTCGCTCGTGACCGCGCCTTTTGACGGCATGGCGGGCGATACGCAAAAGGACGTAGGCGCATACGTAAACGTGGGCGAGGATCTGGTTAGGCTTTCTAAATTTGATCCGATCGACGTAGAATTCGGCATCGCGGACGTCGATAGACTGGAACTTGATGCAAATTTAAAAAACGGACAGTGGAAGCAGCTGGGTCGTCAGGTAAGTATAAATCTCGGCGGCAAGGACTACAACGGCACGCTAAGCTTCATCGATAGCGTCATCAATACAAATACCGCGTCCGTCAGCGCCAAGGCTCAAATTCCAAATCCAAGCTTAGAAATTCGCCCGGGAATTTTTACTAAAGTAAGCGTCGAGGGCTTTTATCAGAAAAACGGCTTTAAAATTCCGCAAGTTGCGCTCAAGCAAGATCTTAGCAACACCATAGTCTATGTCGTGCAAGACGGCAAGGTCGCTAAAAAAGTAGTCAAAATTTCGGCGCAAGATACCCGCACTGCGACGATCTCAAGCGGGCTACAAGACGGCGATCAGATCATTTTGGATAATTTTAAAAAGATCAACGTAGGCTCCAAGGTAACTCCCGTACCCGCAAGCACCGATCCTTACGTAGCGGGACAGCCTGAAGCATCTCAGAGCAATGCGGAAAGCGGGAAATAATGTTTTCTAAATTTTTCATCAACCGCCCCGTCTTTGCCTGCGTCGTTTCGATAATCATCGTAATCGCGGGCGTTTTGGCTCTTAAAAATTCCTCCGTCGAGGAGTATCCGCAGCTCACGCCGCCACAAATCGTCGTAAACGCTACATATAGCGGCGCGGATGCGCAGACTATCGCCGACGTCGTCGCAGCGCCTCTTGAAAACGCGATCAACGGCGTTGAGAATATGATCTATATGCAAAGCTCGGCAAGCTCCTCGGGCTCTGTTAGTATCAACGTATACTTTCAGATCGGCACCGATCCGGATGATGCAAAAGTCAATGTCAATAACCGCGTGACGCCCGCTCTTACCCTACTTCCCGATGAAGTACGTAGGTATGGCGTAACCGTCACCGAGCGCAGCAGCACGATGCTAGAAGTGCTCGCGTTTTACGATCCTAGCGAACAGATGGACGTCGTAGAGATGCAAAACTACGTAGCTATCAACGTCGTAGATGAGCTAAAGCGCGTGCCGGGCGTCGGCGAGGCTCAAGCACTGGGAACGAAAGACTACGCGATGAGGATCTGGGTAAAGCCCGAGCTGCTTAAGAAATTTAACGTTACGACCGCCGAGATAATCGCCGCAATAAGCGAGCAAAATAGCCAATACGCCGCGGGTAAGATGGGCGAGCAGCCGATGAACTTAGGCAATCCCTACGTCTATGCGATCAAGCCTGAGGGTCGTTTAAAAACCGTCGAAGAGTTTGAAAATATCATCATACGCGCGCAAAAAGATGGGAATTTCTTGCGCGTAAAAGATGTCGCCGAGGTCAAACTTGGCGGCGCAAGCTACAATATCTCGGCGAAATTTAACGGTAAAGAGATGGTGCCTGTGCTTATCTTTATGCAAAGTGGTGCCAACGCCCTAGCCGTAGTTGAAGCGGTAAATAAGCGCATAGACGAGCTTAAACCAAATTTCCCAGGCGAGCTGACCTACGACGTCGCCTACGATACGACTAGCTTCGTAAAAGTATCGATCGAAGAGGTCATTCATACTTTCATTGAAGCGTTAATCCTCGTCATCGTAGTTATGTATATGTTCTTAGGCAATCTTAGAGCGACGATCATTCCGACGCTTGCCGCTCCGGTGTCGATCTGCGGCGCGTTTATCGGAATTTACGCCTTCGGATTTTCTATAAATTTAATCACTCTTTTCGCGCTTATTTTAGCTATCGGCATCGTCGTGGACGACGCCATTATCGTGATCGAAAACGTAGAGAGAATTTTGCACGAAGAGCCGCAGTTAAGCGTCAAAGAAGCCACCACGAAAGCGATGGGCGAGATCGTAGCGCCCGTCATCTCGATCGTACTTGTGCTTTCGGCGGTTTTCGTGCCGGTTGCGTTTATGGAGGGCTTTACCGGGGTTATGCAGAGACAATTTGCCTTAACGCTCGTGGCTTCGGTGTGCTTTTCGGGCTTCGTAGCCCTTACGCTAACGCCCGCACTTTGCGCTCTGATCTTGCAAAAAAAGGAATCCGAGCCGTTTTTCTTCGTAAGATGGTTTAATAATCTTTTTAGCGCTTCGACTAAAATTTACGCGGCGGGCGTCGGCATGGTTCTGCGCCACGTACTAATCAGCCTCGTTTTTGTGGGTATCATCATCTATGCGATGATAGAGCTTCTTAAAATTACCCCTACCGGTCTGGTGCCTAACGAGGACAAAGGCTCGATTATGGCAATGACTACGCTTCCGTCAGCATCTACTCTGCCTAGGACGGAAGCCGATCAGGATTTCATCGCAAGTATCGCTAAAAAGTATCCAAACGTAAAAGATATAACCCAAATCACGGGATACGATATGCTAGCCGGAGCGCTTAGAGAAAATGCGGGAGCTTTTTTTATGAAGCTAAAAGACTGGAAGGAGCGCCTCGGCGATGAAAATTCCAACTTCGCCATAGCTGCCGCGCTAAACGGGCAGCTCTACGGCGCGGATCGCAACTCGATGACTTACGTCGTTACGCCGCCTCCTATTATGGGTCTTTCGCTTACGGGTGGATTTGAGCTCTACGCGCAAAGCACGACGGGCAAGAGCTACGATGAAATTCGCGCAGATATGGATCGCGTAACTGCCAAAGCCAATCAGCACCCCGCTTTAAAGCTCGTGCGAACGACGCTGGATACCGATTTCCCGCAGTATAAGCTCTACGTCGATAAAGAGAAGGTAAAGATGCTAGGCGTTAAGATAGCGGATATTTTTACCGTGCTAAATTCCACCATCGGGCAGTATTACATCAACGACTTTAACCTTATGGGGCGCACGTTCAAGGTCTATATCCGTGCTACGCAAAACTACAGAGACGATCCTAACGATCTAAAATCGCTCTACGTCCGCAGTGGCAGTGGCGATCTGATACCGTTAAATTCCTTAGTGAGACTTGAGCGCTCGCTGGGTCCTGATTCCGTTAATAGATTTAACGCCTTCCCAGCAGCGCAGATTATGGGCGAACCAAATACGGGTTATACCTCGGGTCAAGCGATTGCAGCGATCCAAGAGGTTATAAAAGAGGAGCTTCCTAGCGGATATTCTATCGGCTGGGCGGGCTCCGCGTATCAGGAGGTCAGCGAGACCGGCAAAGGCTCGCAGGCGTTTGTATTTGGAATGATCTTCGTGTTTTTGATCCTGGCGGCTCAATACGAAAGGTGGCTCATGCCGCTTGCCGTACTTACCGCCGTGCCGTTTTCGGTATTCGGCGCGCTCGTGTTTACATATTTCCGCGGGCTGAATAACGACATATATTTTCAGATCGGCTTGCTGCTTCTAATCGGTCTGGCGGCGAAAAACGCGATTTTGATCGTGGAATTTGCGATGAACGAGCACCTAAACAACCACCGACCGATCGCAGAAGCTGCCGTAGAGGCCGCCAAGATGAGGTTCCGCCCTATCGTGATGACGAGCCTTGCGTTCGGCCTCGGCGTGCTTCCGATGGTTATCGCTACCGGCGCAGGCGCTGCTAGCCGCCATGCGCTAGGAACCGGCGTCGTAGGTGGAATGCTCGCGGCATCTACGATCGCGATCTTTTTCGTGCCGCTGTTTTTCTACCTGCTCGAAAGCTTCAACGCTTGGCTTGATAGACGCGGCAAAAAAGTCCAAACTAACGAGGTGAACGATGAAAATAAATAACGCTCTTTTAAGCGCCTTGACGCTTGGAATTTTACTCTGCGGCTGCAACTTCAAGCCCGTCACGGCGCAGAAACAGACCGGCTTTAAGGCGGATTACGCAAGCACTAACGTTAGCACGCAGTGGTGGAAAAGCTTTAACGATCCGCAGCTAAACGCCCTGATCCAAAGCGCGCTGGAGCAAAATTCCGACCTGCAAACTGCGCTAAATAACGTCGAATATGCGCGCGTAAATTTGGGACTGAATAAGCTAGAATATTTGCCGAACGTAAATTTAAGCGGTAGTGCGGTGCGCCAAAATAATTTCGGCAACCGGCCCGATCGCAACTCCCACGGCGCGTATCAGATCGGCGCCGTGCTAAGCTACGAGATCGATCTTTGGGGGCGCGTGCGCAACAGCGTAGATTCGGCGCGATCGCGATTTAATGCGACGAAATACGACTACGAAACCGCTAAAAATACGATTACTAGCACGGTTGCGACGACCTATTTTACGCTACTAGCGTTAAAGCAGCAGGAGAAAATTTTAAAAGACAGCCTAAAAAGCTATCAAGATACGCAAAACTACCGCAAAAAGCAGCTCGATGCGGGCGCGGTTAGCGAGATCGTATTTTATCAAGCTAAAGCCGCGGTCCAAAGCGCCGAGGCAAGCCTCATAAACGTGCAAAATCAGCTCTCCGCGGCTCAAACTTCGCTAAATATCCTAACGGGCAAGAGCTATGATGAAATTTTACGCGGCGCGCCGCAGACCGCCGCGAAAATGCCTAGCGCGCCGCAGATCCCAAGCGGAATCCCAAGCGACGTGATCCTGCACCGCCCCGACGTCGCAAGCTCGCTCGAAAATCTGCGCGCAAGCAACTTCTTAGTGGGCGTCGCCAAGGCAGGCTACTTCCCTACCTTCTCGCTTACGGGCTCGGCGGGATACGCAAGCGGCGAGTTTGACAGGCTGTTTACCGCAAGCGCGAGCACATGGAATATCGGCGGCTCGCTCGTAGGGCCGTTGCTTGACTTCGGCCGCCAAAAAAGGCGCGTAGAGCTTGCAAATTTAGAGCAAAACGCGAGCTTCATCGCATACGACAAAGCGCTTAAAACCGCTTTCGGCGATGTTCGCGACGCGCTTGTCGGCGTGCAAAACGCCAAACTAAGACAGGCAAGCCTCGCCGATCTCGTCGCTTCGCAGAGCAAAATTTATTCAAACGCCTCAAGCAGGTATCAGGCGGGCTACAGCGATCATCTGGAGTTTTTGGATTCGCAGCGAAACCTGCTTAACGCGCAGCTAAATAAAGTGCAGGCAGATCTTGACGTGCTAAGCGCGACGGTAAACGCCTACAAGGCGCTCGGCGGCGGCTTTAGCATAGAAGATAGCGAAATAAAGGCGCTTATCGGCGCGGAGAAGGACGTGCAGCCCGATATGTCCGCCTTCCCGAAGGATAGAATTTTTAATTAGCTTTATAAATTTACGGGCGACGCAAAATTTTAAAATAGCCGTAAATTTAAAGCGCAGTCCGGCTTTTACGGCGCAAGCGGATGTATGAAAGAAAAATCTGCTTGCGCTTTTTAAATTTAGCCTTGCGGCGAATGGCAAGTCCAAATTTCAAAGATAATCTAAATTTTAAAATAGCCACAGCAAGGTGAAATCGCCGCTCGGCTAGAAAGCACAGAGCAGCCGGGCTTCACGGCGCGGTAGAATTTTAAGCGGCACGGCGAAATTGCAAGCAGCGCGATAAAATCCCAAATGCTGCGGTAAAATTCCAAGCGCTGCGTTTTAAATTTAAAGGCGAGGCGGATTGCGCGTCGAAACGGAATTTGGCAAAATTTTATATTTTCGCTATAATCGCGACTTTTAATTTAGATGGGTGTCCGAGCGGTTGAAGGAGCACGCCTGGAACGCGTGTAAAGTGCAAGCTTTCGAGGGTTCGAATCCCTTCCCATCTGCCATTATCTTAAAATTGCATCCCCGCAAAGCTCTAAAATTTCGCTTTCACACTCGGCGTAAATTCTATAAATTTAAAGCCAAATTCCACCCTCGCCGTAAATTTACGATAAAAGACAAAATTTCCTCCGCCGAAATCAAACCCCAAAGCCGCCTAAATTCTATCTCTACGCCCGCCGTTTACCGATATTGCGCTAAAATTCCTTTTAAATTTTACTTTAAAGGAGAGAAAATGAGTGAAGAGAAAAGTTGCGCCTGTGCGCATGTCAAATCCCAAAACGTAACCGACGCACCCGGCAATAACACCGTGTTTATGGTCTGGCGCTTTAACGCAGACAAAACCGCCTGCAAAAAGGCTTTCGAGGGTCTTTGCGCTCTGGTGATAAATTTAAACAAAACCGCCGTTACGAGATTCGGCGCGGCTAGCGAAACAAGCTGCGTGCTGGGCGTGGGCTTTGAGGCGTGGAAAATGCTCGGCTTGCCGAAGCCTTTACCGAAGGAGCTAAAAAATTTCGAAGAGATTAGGGGCGATAAACACATCGCGCCCGCTACCGGAGGCGATATCCATATCCACATCAGAGCGGGGAATCAAGCCATTTGCTACGATATGGCAAGCGAGATCAGAGCCGCGCTAAAGGACGTCGCGACGTGCGAGGAGGAGATCTGCGGCTTTAAATACTACGACGGGCGCGCCATCATCGGCTTTGTGGACGGCACCGAAAATCCGCAAGGCGCAGATCGCGACTTTTTCGCCAAGGTAGGCAACGAGGATGCGGCGTACAAGGGCGGTAGCTATCTTTTTACGCAAAAATATATCCACGATATGAGCGCGTGGAACGCCGCGGGCGTTGCCGAGCAGGAGCGCGTCATCGGCAGATCCAAACAAAACGATATCGAAATGAGCGAGGAGATAAAGCCTAGCAACTCGCACTCCGCCGCCGCCAACGTCGGCGACGATAAAAAGGTCGTGCGCGACAATATGCCGTTTATGCAGGGCGGCGAGACGGGAACCTACTTCATCGCCTACGCAAGCACCTTTAGCACGCTGGAGTTGATGCTTGAGAGCATGTTTATCGGCCGCCCGCGAGGCAACTACGACCGCCTGCTTGACTTCAGCACTGCAAAGACGGGCGCGCTCTTTTTCGCTCCGACCTTCGATATGCTGCAGGCTTATAGCGCAGAGTAAATTTAGCTTTAAATTAAAGGCGCGCAATGTTTTGCGATCTAAGCCCGTATCAGAGCAGGCGCTGCAAAGAGATCATAGAGGGCAAAGTCGAAAATAGTGAAAACGTCAGGGGTCTGATAGAGTTCATAGACGCTAAATTTAAAACTCGAGCGATCAGCGCGTTTTACGGCGCGGGCAAGAACTCGGCGTGGCTTAAGATCGTGCTTCGCTTCGATAAAGACGCCGCAAAAATCACCGATAAAAAGTGCATCGAGCGCTACCTCGCCCGTACGCCGCTTTGTGCGAAACTAAACGAACTTAAGAATTTTTATATCTCGGTCGAGTCCTTCGAGTCGCAGATCCGCACCGATCTGATCCAAGGCGCGGTAGAGGAGCTGCTGCGAAACCGAAACGAGCTTTTAGCGCCGCTTAAAATTTGGTATATCGCAGCGGTGTCCGACGCGCCCGTAGTTTTTTATTTCACGAGGCAGGACGCGGCGCGCCGCGAAGGGGGCGGAAAGATAGAGCGACTGATAAGAAATTTTATAGAGAAAGCGCAGGACGCCAAATACCTAAGCCACATGGAATTTAAGCTCTATTTTGACAGCAAGGAGTTCGTGGATCTTGAGTGCGGCGGAAATTTGTTCTATTATTTTAAATAAAATTTTGCAAAGGAGCGAAAATAGACGCGAAGCTTTACAGAAGGTAACGCAGCTCTCGCGAGGGCTTGAGGAGGGCGGCGTGCAGAGCCTAAAAGCGGCACTAGAGGGCGACGGCGACGAGGTTAGCAAGACGCGAGCTCGCGTGATCTTGGGCGAATACTACGTGATGAAAGGGGATTTCGCGCAGGCTAGGGAGCATCTAGGGCCCGTAGCGCAAGACACAGAGCGACTGCGGGATCAATACGACGATCTGCTGGACGATGAAATTTGCAGAGCCGATATGCTTTTGGATATGATCGAGCGCTTCGGGTTTTTGGCGGAGTAAAAGAGCAAGTAACAATCAATCCAATGCGCTAAGGATCTAATGTTGAATTGCATAATATATCGGAAAAATTTAAACTTCTTAATAGCCTTATTTCAAGGTTCAAAATCTGTTATTGAAAGTGAACTTAGTGTATAAAATGGTAAAATTATTATATAATGAGCTTAATTATACTAAGAAGATGCGAAAGCGAAAAAATTAATTTGAATACGGATAAATTTTATGGATCCAATAGTTATCAATATACAAAAGCAAATATTGAGCAAAAGTACTACGGATGTTCTTAGGCAAGCATATATTATTGCTAGAAAATTAAAGATTAAGGATTTTGAAATTTGGATTAATAATGAGTTGAACGGATATAAGGAAGACGCTAGTATTCCAGAGTATAGAAATATTTTTGGAGATATTAAAGGGTGGAATCCGTATCATGGTTGGGTTTCTGTAATAATTGAGAATATTGAAATGTATAATAAATTAACTATGTCTAAAATTGGACAAGGAATTCCAGGATTGGAAAATATAATCAATCGCTCTGAAAATAAGAGCATCATAAGTATAAATTTACCAGACTCGTTTAACCAACTTATAAGCGATGGTGTTTCAACTAAATATAGAAAAGAGTTAAGCCCCACTAGTATAATCGGCATTATTGAGACCGTAAAAAATATTATTATGGAATGGATATTAAAATTGGAAGAAGATGGTATTATAGGAGTGGATATGAAATTTACAGATGAAGAAAAGAAAATTGCAAGTGAAAAGAACTACACGGTAAATAATTTTTATGGCAATGTTTCAAACAGCCAAATTCAGCAGAATAGCAATTACTCTTCGCAAACAATTAATAATAGTTTGGATATTGATAAAATAGTTAAAGTCCTAGAATTAATTAACACCCATAAAAAAGACATTTTGGTATCGCTAGACAATCCAAAAGATTTTGAACAAGAACTAGACGCGGTTAATAATGAAGTAAAAAAAGCAAGTCCCTCTAAAGTAGTTTTAAGTCAATCGTTAAAAACCCTTAGAAATATACTTGAAGGAATTACTGGAAACGTTATTGCTGCAGGAATTTTATATCAACTTAAACTCATATTTTCATGAGAAAAAGGATTATAAAATCCAGCATTATACATTGCTATTCTGTCGTAAATACTTGAATGACCCAAAGTGGACAAATGCTAAAATTATTCATTCAAAAACGTGGAGCCGACGCAATTAAAATGAATTATTGTAGGATAGAAGACCAAGCCTACGTCTGCGTAGCAGAGAGTATGCGATAATCATCTATTTTGATTGCCCGCTTATTTTAAAGAATATGAAAAAGAGACGGACGCTCGCTAGAGGAGCTTTGGAGCGAAGCGGACGATTTTTACTGCTTTGATTTCGAGCCGTGAGGCCTCGAAATTTCATGCAGCGGTGCAGTAAGCGTGCGCGGACCGATACGCGGCGCGGACAAATTTTAACGAAATAGAATTTTGAAAGGACGCAGACGGGCTCTGCTTGGGATTGCATCGCTAGAGCGTGCGGCGAGGTCGACAAATTTAGCGCCGCAAAGCGTCCGAGCCGCTAGCGGTAAATTTTAAAAACGGGGGTAAATTTAATGAAAAATTTTAACGACGAGCCGCAGCGGTCGCAGTCTAGGCAAGACGCCGAGCGCCAAAATCCGCCGAAATTTGACAATAAACCCCTCATCGTCAAAGACTACAACATAATAGTATTCTTTATTTATAACCTATTCTTCGCCCCTTTGGCGGTACCAGTGTTTCTATATATAGGGGATATTTTCCCATACTATACGCCGTTTGTTCCTGTAGTATTCGCCGTAGTGTCTTATCTAAACAGCGCCCATACGCGCCTTGTGCATTTGACGAACAGGAGTATCAACTACGTAAATAAAGGCAAAATCACGAAATCTATAAAATTTGATGAGATATCGCTCATAAAGCTCACCGCCACGCCGCTATTCGGACATATCGTGCCCGCTAGAAATTCCGCAGGTATTGTGTTTTCGTTCATCGTGATAGCCGTCGCGTTTGCCGGATTTTTACAGAGCCTTAGAGGATTTATAATTTTTATTATGAGCGCGGCGGCATTGGTTTTGCCGTTTTTCGCCTCTAAGCTGATTTTTTCAAAGATCACGGAGGGGAAATTTAGCTTCCGTGCGATCGATACTTTGATCATCTATGACGGCAAGGGCGAATTTATCAGTTTTATGATGAGCGCGGCGGATTTTGAAAGGGTTTGCCGCTACATGCTTAAAGAGCGGCAGATCAGCCCGTCAAAATTTCAAAAGCAGTTTGTAATATTTCAATGAAATGGGCGTTTCGATCAATATTATCGCCGAGGTTTGCCCGCGCACGCCGCAAAGCTCTATGGAATTTCGCGGCAGCTCGCACCACTTCGCGCCTTGCAATTTGCCGTGGCTGCTTTAAATTTTAAGGCGCAGAGTTCGAATTTTAGTCTGAAACGACGCGTCTGGCGAATAAATTTCATTTAGCGAGCGGGTCTGCGGCGATTTAAAATCGGATGCTTTTGGGTCATGACCGCGCCCCGCCGAACTAGGTAAATTTCATATCCAAAGCGTTCGGCGGCTCAAGCCTTGCGTTTAATTTAATCCACAACTACAAGCCGAATTTTAATCTGTCCAATTTAAATATCCGCGCAGACGGCGTGCATCGCGACTCCGTCGTTTGCCACGGCGTAGAGGCGCCCGCCGCTAGCGAGCATGATCTGATCCGAGCCGAATTGAAATTTGCCGAATTCCACCTCTTTTAAGATCGAACCGTCGTCCGCGCTAATCAAAACTGGCTTGCCGCGGCGATCTGCGAGTAAAATTTTATCCTCGCACCACGCGAAATACTCGGTACCGCCGGTGTCAAGCTTAAAGATCACCTCGCCGCTTGCCGCGTCTACGGCGTATAGGCGCCCGCCCTTGCCCGCGGTGCCGAAATACAGCGTCTTGTGAGTGTGCCGCTTATCTTGCGCATCAAAATGCGGCGTCGCTGCATCGCGCAGGCAAACCGGCGTATATAGATACGCGCCGAGCTTCAGCTGCCAAAACGTTTTGCCTTTTGCGGCCGCTTTTTTGCAGGGTCGCTTGCCGCCGTTTGAAATTTTATCTTTCGCCTCGCTCGTTTCATTACGCGGATCGCTTTTGCTCGCTTTACAAACAGCCGCCGCGCTGCTTAAATTTGATCCGTCCTGCGAAGCTATGCACTCCATCATAAAGGGCGAACTCATCCGCACGGCAAAGCCCTCAAATTCGTAGGTTCGCGCATCGTTGTAGATCTGCTTCACGGGCGCAGGAGCGTCGCCAAGCTCGCTCATTTCGCCATCTTGTATTTTGATGAGCTTTGCGGGCGAATCGACGAAGCCCTCGTAGTATCTCGTATTTAGCACGAAGTGCGGTCCTGCGGATAGCAAAGCGCGGAGGCGGCAGAGAAAATTTCGCGCTGCTCATAGGCGAGCACAGATCTTTTATGTTCGCTAAAATCGCGCGAAAACGTATCTAGTAGCACGTAGCCGGGCGTTAGCTTTGCGGCGATATTTCGTTCGCTAGGAGCCGCGAAAGCAAAATGGACGAAGGCTATCCGCTCGCCCATCTCGTAAATGCTCGTCACGCCGTGTCCGCGAAACTCCACGCCCTGCATCGCAAGAGGATATGATTTTAGCATTTGCGGCTCCTTGAAATTTGAAGCGATTATAGCTTAAATTTGGGCGCGAATTTTAAAATTTTGTATGCACGTTGAAATTTTACGGCGTGCACGTTAAATCATACGATGCACACGCTAAAATTTTACGGCGCGCGGCATGGAATTTTAAATTTCGCGGAGCTTCCAAAATTTTATGCCCGGCACAATGAATGCTACGTCTTAAAAACTCATAACTAAATTTCGTTGCTAGGTTTTTCATTCACTTTTATACCATACGAATGCCCAAAGTTTAATGCCATTATATTATCTCATCACCATTATGCACTACTTTGATTCGGACTGATCAACAGGCCACTATCGAAATCCTAGCTTTTTCGCTACGTATCTTTCTAGCATTCGTTTACGAATATGCTACTCTAGCTGCCTATTTATGCCCCATATCGTGAAGTAGAATTTAAACGCAAAGAGCATTAAATGAAAATTAGTATAGATAAAATGTGAAATTTTGAAATTAAAATGGAATTTCGGATTAGATTAAAATGGCCGGGAGATAGGGATTCGAACCCCAGGAGGCTTTCACCTCAACGGTTTTCAAGACCGCCGCTTTCGACCGCTCAGCCATCTCCCGATTAAGGGCGGGCAGACCCCGCCGTAGATTCGCGCAGATCAAGACCTGCGCATGGAATTTATTCGGTTTTTTCTCCGACCCACTCGGCGCCGTTGTGAACCTTTTCTTTGGTCCATTGAGCTGCGTTGTGCGAGTCCTCTTTTACGCCGTGCCAAGTATTAGAGCATCCGCTAAAAATCATCAATGCCAAAAGAGCCGCTAGTATGTATCTCATAATAACTCCTTTTTAGGATCTGGAGGCGACACCCGGATTCGAACCGGGGATCAAAGCTTTGCAGGCTCATGCCTTACCACTTGGCTATGTCGCCACGCCGGCTTATTAGGTGGTGCCCGGAGCCGGACTTGAACCGGCACGGAAAAAATTCCGAGGGATTTTAAGTCCCTTGCGTCTACCGATTCCGCCATCCGGGCACGTTTAATACAAAAACAGAATGTAAAATGGAGCGGGAAACGAGAGTCGAACTCGCGACATCAACCATGGCAAGGTTGCGCTCTACCACTGAGCTATTCCCGCGCAAAGAAATGAAATATTACCCAATGCAAGCTTAAAATTTCATTTTATAGCGGCTTTTGCGGAGAAAATTTTGACGTAGCGCCGGAATTTAAAAATTTTGTAAGTAAAATAATGTAAAATTACAAAATCTTTTGGGGTTATAGCTCAGCTGGGAGAGCGCTTGAATGGCATTCAAGAGGTCGGCGGTTCGATCCCGCTTAACTCCACCATTTAAGTTATTTTAAAGCTTTAATCACTTCTTTTAAATCTCTTTTACTTCCTTTAAATACCGATATTTAGGGTTTTTAGTAATTTTTGATTATTTTTGTTTCTTTTATGTTAGAATTATTCTCGAGCAATTCAGTCAGTTAATAGGTTAGTTAGAACTTATTAGGCCAGTTTTTCAACTTTTTTATATGCTATTTGAATGTATAAAACAAAAGCGCATCCTCGTATTCAATTTAACCAAATAGCGCATTTAGGAGCATTTGGTAGTACCTAAAAAACATACTTGTAATAAAAACCACAAAGCGAATGCAAATGTAAAATTCTGATTAAAAAAATTCCCATTTCTTAAAAATAAATTGATTTTACTCCAGTACAGTTTTACTCTTATAATAATACTTTTATAATTTTTGTATTACAATACCGTAAATTTTTTAAGGAGCGATGATGAAGAATTTTTTTAAAATTTTAATCTTGGGTTTGCTTTTTTTAAGCACCGCTTTTGGCGCTAAAATCCCGCAAGATACGATTATCGTGGGAATCGAGGCCGAGACACCGCGGATAAATCCGCTTTATGACGAGGATCACGATCCGACGCTTTCGCTTGTGTTTTCCGGTCTTACGAACCACGACGAAAACTCAAATTTAGTCCCGGAGCTTGCGACATCATGGAAGGTTAGCGAAGACGGCAAGGTTTATGAATTCGTGCTTAGAGAAGACGTTTTGTGGCACGACGGGGTAAAATTTGGCCCTGAAGATGTTAAATTTACGATAGAGGCGGCGAAAGATGAGAAGCTAAATGCTCCTGCTATATCAAACTACGAGATGGTAAAAAGCGTTGAGATAACGGGTTCGAATAGCGTAAAGATCACGCTAAGCGAACCGTTTCCTCCGTTTTTGGATACGCTTAGTTTCGGTATGCTGCCGAAGCACATCTTGGAGGGCAAAGACATCAACAGCGACGAGTTTAACAACAAGCCGGTAGGAACCGGAGCCTATAAAGTTACCGAGTGGAAAAAGGGAGAGTATATAAAATTCGTCGCCAACGATAAATTTTATAAAGGCGCGCCGAAAACTAAAAATATCTTCTTAAAAGTCCTAGCCGATGCCAATATCAGGCTGCTTCAGTTAAAAAGCGGCGAAATCGACGCCGCGCTAATCGATCCAAGCGGGGTAAAATCTGTAGAAAAAAGCAAGACCCTCAAAATTCTTCGTTTTGCGAGCGCCGATTACAGGGCGTTGATGTTTAATATGAACGACGAGCTTTTCAAAGATAAAAATGTAAGAAAAGCGATAAATTACGCCGTAGATAAGTCAAGCTTCGTCAATGTTTTACTCCACGGATACGGCTTTGAGGCGCATAACCCAATCCAAACAAGCTGGGCAAATAGCGACGATAAGGAGCTTATGTTTGCATACGACCCAAAAAAGGCGGATGAGCTTTTAAAGCAGAGCGGCTGGAGCAAAAACAAAAAAGGCTTTTATGAAAAAGACGGCAAAACCCTCGGTTTTGAAATTTTAGCCTTTAATACGGATCCGCTTAGAGTATCTCTTGCAAAAGCCCTTAGCAGCGAGCTGGTAAAATTTGGAATCGATGCCAAAGCATACGGCAAGCCTAAAACCGCTTTTGAAATTTCTAAAGTACAGAGTTTCGTAATCGGCTGGGGCAGCCCTTTTGACCCTGATTTTCATACGTATAGAATTTTTGGAGGCTTTGCCGACGTAGATAAAAATGAAAACGGCTGGAACTATAGCCACTATAGCGACGAAGCCGTCGATAAGGCTCTAAAAAGCGCAAGAAGCACTCAAAATATGGGCGAAAGAAAGAAATTCTACAAAGAATTTCTAAAAGCGATCCACGATAATCCTCCTTTTGTTTTTATGACTTATCTTTATTTTCCGCTTGTTTATAACAACGAAATTTCGGGCATAAAAACAAGAAATTTGGGGCATCACGGCGCCGGATTTTTGTGGAATATCCACGAATGGCAAAAGCAAGCTAAATAGTTGAAAAATTTAATCTTTAAAAGAGTGGCGTCGAGTTTGGCGCTGCTCTTCTTTCTATCTTTGATCGTTTTTCTGCTGATTTTTATCCTCCCAGGAAGCGTCACAGACGCTATGTTTTCGCGCCCGGAGGCGGTGAGCGAGAGCGTAAAAAGACAGATCGAGATAAATTTGGGCTTAGATAAAAATGTATTTTTACAATACTTCTCGTGGATCTTTGCATTTTTGCAGGGAGATTTCGGGCTATCTTTGATAAGCGGCGAGAGCATTTCCGCCATCATCGCAAAAAGGCTTCCAAACACCATCGCCCTATCGCTTGCATCGTTTTTTTTCATAAGTCTGTTTTCGCTTATCTTGGGCTTTATTTGCGCTATTTATAAGAATAAATTTATAGATATTTTTATAAATATCACAACTTTTCTGCTTGCCTGTTTACCGCATTTTTGGGTAGGTCTTGCTTTTATTCTTGTTTTTAGCCTGATTTTAGGGCTTTTTCCCAGCTCGGGAGTAAATGAGATCAGCCAAAGCGGGATTTCGCTCAAACACCTATTTTTGCCGCTTTTAAGCGTGGTTTTGCCCCATCTTGGGCTTAATATTAAATTTATCAAGGACACCTTTTTAGAGAGCTTGAGCAAGGATTTTATCCAGGCATCTTATGCAAGAGGGCTTGAAAAAAGCAGAATTTATCTTCTGGCATTTCAGGACGCCCTGCCCGTTATAGTGCAGTATCTAGGAACCTTAATGGGGGGTATTTTTGCAGGATCCTACGTAGTCGAGAGCGTATTTTCATACCCCGGCATCGGCGAGCTTGCGATAAGCTCGGTCGTTTCAAAAGACTATCCGGTAGTCATTAGCGTGGTGCTGCTTAGCGCCGTTTTTGTTATATTGTCAAATTTGCTGGCGCAGATCATCGCGATCATGCTCGATAAGAGGAATTTATGAAAATTTATAAATTTTTCTTAGCGATTTTTGTATTTTTTGTTGTTTTGGCGGTTTTCGCTCCGTTTTTCGCTCCATTTGATCCCAACTTTAGCGATTTTCAAAACGTAAATTTAGCCCCGAGCCAAACTCATATTTTCGGAACGGATTTTATGGGCAGAGACCTTCTAAGTCGCGTATTTTACGCTCTTAGAACATCACTTATCGTAGGGGTCGGAGCAAGTTTCATAACCACCCTCATAGCCTCTTTTTACGCCTACATCGCAACGCTTAATTCAAATTTTATAAAAGAGCTTTTCGACAGGCTGATAGATGCGTTTTTGTCCCTGCCTAGCATTATATTTATTATGATCTTTTCATCGATTTCCGGCGGCAGGCTATTTACGATTATCCTTATAATCGGGCTTTGCTCGTGGATGCAAAGCGCAAAGGTTATTTTAGGCGCTCTTAAAACGATGCTTAAAAGCGATTTTATAGCTCAAGCTAAAATAAACGGAGCGACGCATTTTAAACTTATATTTTTTGAAGCGCTTCCAAATTTAAAGGCTCTGCTTTTTACGCTTTTCGGTATCAATGCCGCGCACGCGATCGCTATGGAAGCGACGCTTAGCTTTTTCGGAGTAGGAAGTGATCTGTCCGCGATCAGCCTAGGCCTCATGCTAAACGAAAGCACGCAAGCGCTATTTATGGGCTCTTGGTGGGTCGTGCTTTTCCCGGGAGTTGTGCTGTTTTTGCTCATACTCTCTTTTGCGATTTTAAGCACGAGCTCAAACGGCAAGGGCATAAAAATATGATCGAGATAGAAAATTTAAATCTAAAATTTAAAAATAGGCTGATTTTATCAAATCTTGATTTTAGCCTCGCTCAAAACGAATGCGTCGCGATAACCGGAAATAGCGGCTGCGGAAAGTCGATGTTTGCAAAGGCGATGATAAGGCTTTTTGATGACGATTTTAGCCTTAGCGCCGATAAATTTAAAATTTGCGGCAGAGATATTTTGGCTCTTGATCAAAATGAGCTTAGAGAGCATAGGCGAAATGTCTGCGCTCTGATCTTTCAAAACAGCCACGGCTCCTTTCATCCCATGCTAAACGTGGGCGATCATTTCAATCTCTATCTTAAAAAAACTATGGAAATAGGTTTTATTAAAAAAACGGCTTTTGAGTATTTTGCCAAATTCGGCTTTGACGACGCGAACACGCTTTGGCATAAATTTTCTTACGAGCTAAGCGGCGGGGAGGCGAGCAGGGTTCAGATAGTTTTGGCGCTTTGCCTGAAGCCCAAAATTTTAATATGCGACGAGATCACAAGCTCGCTCGATACTCTAAACAAAAGAAATATTATAAATATGCTAAATTCTCTCAAGCGCGAGATCGGCATCATCTTTATCACCCATGAGCTCGGGCTTATCTCGCATCTGACGAGTAGAATTTTAAATCTCAAAAACGGAAAATTTCAATGATATTAGAGGTTAAAAACATATCGAAAAATTTTGAGTTTAGAGAGCATTTCGGACACAAGCAGATCTGCTTAGAGGTGCTAAATAATATCAGCTTTAATCTCGAAAGCGGCGAGAATTTGTCCATTTTAGGAACAAGCGGAAGCGGCAAAAGCACTCTGGCTAAAATTTTGGCTCTAGTTATAAAACAAAGCGGAGGCGAGATATTTTTTGAGGGCAAAAATCTGTCAAATTTAAACCAAAACGAGATTTTGCGATATAGAAGCCAGATCCGCCTCGTGATGCAAAATCAAAAACTATGCCTAAACCCCGCCCTAAAAATCAAAACCCAGATTAAAAACATAAAGAATTATCTTAAACTAAATTTTGATGATGAGCTTGTAGGTTCGCTTTTAAAAACGCTAAATTTGCCCGCAGAAATTCTAGCTAAGCTCCCGCATCAAATCAGCGGCGGCGAGGCCGAGCGCGTAGGCATGCTAATAGCTATGCTCTCAAACCCGAAACTCCTGATCCTCGATGAGATAACGAGCGGACTTGATTTTGAGGCGAAAGAGAGGCTTTTGGATATGCTTTTGACGCTTAATAAAAACATAAATATCATATTTATAACTCACGATCTAATGAGCGCGAGAAGGGTTGCGGGCAAGGTTTTGCTACTCGAAAAAGGAAAGCAAATTTTCTTCGGCGACTTTGAAAACATTAAAGAGTGTCCTAAATTTCTGGAGCTTTCAGAGGCCTTGAGTTATTAGGCGCTGTGCGATGTTCGTGTGTAAAGAGCGCGCGCCTTAATCCCGATACGCCGCAAATTTTAATGCATTGCGGCAAGAAATTCTAAAAGCGATCCCTTTTACTCTCTTTTAACTCCTACGCGTAGCCGCCCGCCTTGGATTTTGATTATTTTCCTTTCTTTTATATTCGTTTGGATATAATTTTTCCGAAAAATAGGTATCAAACGGCACCAAACCGTCAAACATAGATTTTTTAACCCAAGAGTAAAGTGAAAGGAGAGATTATGTCATTTATAGATGAAGACTACGTAAATATCGTACCACGGGACTTGTTAGAGCGCGGTATTCGCTTAAGAGAGGAACTCGGTTTTTATGAAATCGCTTGGAAATTCGACGATGTAATGGAGGTGCTTAAAATCACAAAAAGTAAAGATATGGTTATCCTCGGAGGAGATGTATATCGCTTAAGCGGTAATAAGCCCATAATCACAGGCGATGGCTGGTACACGAACAAGGGAGATGACGATGCATTCGAAGTAGCGATCCGATATATCACCAATTATCGCGCGAGAAATGGAGATGATTTTGCATACTGCCCAGTCATTAGCCCTGGGCAGGTGTCCAAATGAAAATTTTGGCTTTCAATATAGAAAAGGAGAGATTATGTTTATAAATAAAGATGAAGATGCGAGGTTATTTATAGATGAAGATTACGTAAATATCGTGCCGCAGGATCTGCTAGAGCGCGGTATACGCCTAAGAGAGGAGCTCGGATTTTATGATATTGCTTGGAGATTCGACGATGTAATGGAAGTGCTTAAAATCGCAAAAAGCAAAGATATGGTTATCCTCGGAGGAGACGTATATCGCCTAAGCGGTAATAAGCCCATAATCACATACGACGGCTGGTGGAATACCAAAGCAAGAGATGACGATGCATTCGAACTAGCGATCCGATATATCACTAATTATCGCGCTAAAAACGGAGATGATTTCGCATACTGGCCGGCTATCGGTCCATATACCATCCTACAGGAGCCAAATGAACAAACAGAAAAATGATCAATAGCTGGGATACCAAAGCGGAAGATGACAAAGCATTCGAAGTGGCGATCCAATATATCACCAATTATCGCGCTAGAAACGGAGATGATTTTGTATATTGCCCAGCCATTGGCCCTGGGCGGGTGTCTAAATGAAAATTTTATAAGGATTTAGCAAATATAACGAAGCATAAAAGTACGCCGCCGCATGGATGAAATTTAGCGAATAGCTAGGTTGAGCTTTATTAAAGTCATATTTTAAAACAATAAGGAGCTGTATGCCTAAACATGAATTTTTACTCAAAAAGACAAAAGAAAATATCTTCTCTAAAGAGTATTGCGTAGTAATTAGCGATGATCTGATACTTCGCATTTCGTACTCTCTAAAGTGGGTACAAACCACATGGAACGATGAGGTAAATTTGAAAAAAGGTCTAAATTACTATGGCTATAGCTGGATAGAAGATAAAGCTAAATTTAGAGATATAATATGCTCTTGGAGGTCGCTTTTCTTGAGCGCGGATGAGCAAATCATTTTTGATAAAAACTGCGCGCTAAATAAATCCTCGGTTATCGAGCAATTAGACAGTCTATTGGAACTAATCGATTCGGCAATTAAAAATGATTTATATATTTTGCATCTAGGGATTTAGCAAGTGTGCCGCGATTTAATAATAAAACAGAAGAAAGATCATGAAAAGAAATTATAAAAAGATAATACCCGTAAGAGGTAGAAGGAAATTTTCGATTAATAATTTTAGAGAAATTTTCGCGGAGGGCGATATACTGCAGATCGGTCAAAGGCGGTTTTTATTTTGTAGCTGGAATAATCTGCTACGTATAAATGGCGATAATTCGGGGGAGTTTATAGTATTGCCGCCCGAAGCTAATGCGAAAAATAATAATGGTCTGATTTCTAAAAAGTGGATATTGGAGAATTTAGATTTTGTATGTGATCCGGAGTCGCCCAGAAATATAAGCATATTTTCTTATTACGATAGTTTTTTAGCCGAATACAAAAGGATAAATGATAAAATTCCCGCAAAATTTACTTATAAATTTTTAGAATTCAAAGACGATCTAAAAAATGGAGATATTATAGAGTGTCACAAGGCTTTTCGTCCATATGATCGAAAGATAAAATTTATCGTCGCAACCGATACGGAAGGATGCCCGAGACTACCCTATCTGGAGGGGTTTTATTCGGGTATGTTTGCGCCTATTGGCTATAGCGATAAAATGCGCTCGGATAAAGGACGGAAATATGCGATAAGCTCGAGTTGGCTAATTAAGAACTGGGAAGCCGCCTTTGTCGGTAATTGCGATATAAGGCACACTTATGTAAATTTACAAAACCGAAAAGAAATTTTAAATTTTACCGATAAGCAACTGGAAAATTTTATAAAAATGAAGCGAAAGAAATTTAAATTTAAATGGAAAAAGTAGATAAGGATTTTAAAGCGAGCTTGTATAGTACCACGCAGCAAAAGGGCTTTGAAAGGTGGCGGCAATGATAAAAAGCATTATAGACCCAACTAATTTCGATATAGAATTCAGGAAAATAAGCAGAAATAAAAGAGGCGTAGCCAGATCGAGAATAGATTTTGAAAATATCGATGTAGAGGCTAAAATAAGGCTAGTTATGTTTTTAATTTCAAAAGCAAGCCACTTAGATGGCCTAGTTTATAAAATTCTTTTTTGGGAAAGAGACGAGAAGATAGAGGAGTATCTTCTTAAAAATATGAAGGGGCGATACACAAAAGCTAGGCCCTATAAAAACGGCGCCAGAGCGGGCGTTATTTTTATAAAAGAAAAGGCGCTTGAGCCAAATTTTTTGAGGTCCATACTGCTACACCATTTTAATTTTGAGCTGGCAAAAGAGCCCTCTTTGAATATCAGAGTTCAGTTAGCCGTAAACAATAAAGAGAAATTTTCGATTTTATTTGATATATACGATGACCGAGGCTGCTATGTGTATTACTTTTAAAATTTTATAATGAAAATATTTAAGGAAAGAGATATGGCAATTTGGCAATGTGAGTTTTTTATTCTACCTAAAAGCGATACATACGATCTACAATACGATCCGCAATATAGCGATATAAAGCTCTTTGAAGACGATAAATATTGGAAAAAAGCAAAGATCAAAAAAGAGATATTTTCTGAAATTTCGCACCTATTAAAGCCCGAAAAATCTTGGTCTAACGAAATAGATCAATACGGAAGCGAAAACGGCAACCGCTTAGAGGTACTTTTTGATGCTAATAATATAATAGAGTCCGTTACGTTTCGTATCGATTTTAGATCCGAATATGAAGCAGTATTAAGGGGCATAATATCATTGTGTGAGAAAAACGGCTTTTGCATTATAGACGGCAATTTAAATAATTTAAAATTATCCTTTAATGCTATAAAAGAGGCAATCAACAAATCCAAAAACAAAGAATTTTTTACAGAACTTGTTAGAAATAGTATAATAGGCGATAAAAAAGAACCGCCCATCATAGAGGCCGTAGATGATTTCAAATTTAAGGATGATTAAAAATGCTTGTAAAATGTATAAAAGAAGATAGGCATGGGCACCTGGGATTAAACAGAACCTATTTTGTTCATGGTATCCAATATGAAGAGGGACAGGTTTATTACTGCATATTGCCACTTGAAGATGATAGAGATTGGTATCAATTTGATAGTGAATATTTTCAAGTAATAGATGAAACGGTGCCTACGAATTGGAAATTTGGGATGCATAGGGGATATTTTGGATGTTTTATCGTATCTTACGAAGAGCTCATAGCCGATGAAGATCATCATGGAAAGCTTTTTGATGGAGACCCAATAGAAGAGGAAATTTTTAGGAAGAGAAGAGCCGAGATGATCGATGATGTATATAATACCCATATCATCAAAGATTTTAACCGTTTCATATATGATCTAATCTCCAACCTATCGGTACAGATGAATATTGCAAATAAAGTATTGGATATAGAGATATCAGATGCAAACGCTGAGGCCAAACATCGCAAAATGAATATTTTAAAGGATGACGGATATAGCTGGTATTTGATCGAATCAGACGCAAGCACCTTTAAAGCCAATGCTACTAATGATTATTTAAGACCCGTATTAAAATATCTTAAATTGTGGCTAGGCAGAAAGAATTTTAGATAACCGGGCAGAAAGGTTTAATATGGCGAACGCGATCGATAAAGAAATTTTTATAAAAATTTTGAATGAAGATATCGATGTATGGCGCCCAGTAAAGGCTGCTCAAATCGCGCAATATATTTTTAAAATTACCGATACGACGAAATTTGAATCCGAACTGGATGAAATTTTAGAATTTAAACAGGGCGATATTGTAAAATGTAGAGAAAAAGATGGCGATTTCTATGCTTTTGAGCTATTATAAAAAACCCGCCTTATAAATAGCAACGCGCTTATCATATGGCTTGATTTAATCCCATTTTTCGCTATAATGAGCGTCAAATTTCACTCACGGGGATAGCGATGAGCCTTGTTTCTTACGAATTAAAAAAGCAAAAACTAGATGGAGCACGCAATGTGGCGCTTTGGAAGGCGCGTGGCGGCGTGGCGGTGGTGGTGGTGGCGTTGTTTATCGCTATGCGCAAGGATTTCGGAGATTTCTCGTTCCTGTTTTTATTAGTGTTGCTAGCTCTTGCTTATCCTGCTTACAAATACCTAGCCGTGCGTATTTCGCGTAAATTTGAAACACTCAGCGAAGAGGCTTTTAAAAACGAATTTCTGCTTTGGATCGCAAAGGAGCTGCGTCTTACCTTTCAGCCTTTCGGCGCGTTTTTACTCGATGAAATTTACAAAAATCCGCTCCGTAAAGAAGCAAATCTATGCACTTGCAAGCACGCGATAGTGGGCAAGACGCCCGAATTTGGCATAAAAATCGGCGACATCTGCCTAAGTCGCGACTTCGATAAAAACAGAGAGGATCGGGTCTTTGAGCTGGATAAAATTCTGCATCTCAAAAAAAAGGACGATACCGCGATCTTCGACGGGCTTTTTGCGAAATTCGATTTTAGCGAGACCTTCGATAGCCAAATTTTGGTCGTACCGCGCGGAGAGTTCATCTTCGGCGCGTCGGATCTGAAGCTGCTTAAAGACAGCCCACACCTAAGCGCGTCGTTTGACGTCTATCTCAACAATCCCGCCGCCGCCGCCTTTTTGCAGAACAAAAAAATTTTAGAAAATATGCAAACGATCACCGTAAATTTATTTGGTAAAACCGAGCTTTACCTGGGCGAAAACAGCCTCGTAATCGGCGTTGAAAATAGCGAAATTTTCAAATCCGCGCCGAGCTCGCAAAGCGCGAAGCTACTCGAAAGCCTAAATAAAATGATCGAGATCGCTAAAATTTTTGCCTATCTCAAAAAGCTCGGGCAGGTGGAATAAAAACACTCGGTTTTGTAAATTTAAAACAGAGTTGCAGCGCGCGAAATAGAATTTACGATAAGGGATAAATTTAAAAAGGAGGGGCTGCATTATGGATATAAACGAAATACAAGCTCAAACTCGCAGTATGCGCGCCCTATATGTCGAGGACGATAATGAGGTAAGGCAGCAGACCGCGAAAATTTTAAAACTATTCTTTCATCAAGTTATCGACTGCGGCGACGCTCAGGAAGGTATCGAGAAATTTAAAGCAAGCAAAGCGGGTATTGTTTTTACCGATATCAATATGCCGGGCATTAACGGGCTTGAGATGATAGAGCAGATCAAACAGATCAATCCTTTGGTAAAAACGGTCATCTTTTCAGCCCATGACGAGTCTAAATTTTTCACCAAAGCCATATCCATCGGCGTGGACGGCTATATTCTAAAGCCTTTTACGACAGAGGATCTACTAAGCGTGCTTGAAAAAATCACGCAAAGCATCGAAACGAAACCCGGAAAGTTTATTTATCTAAGCGGCAATTTCGTGTGGGACAAGCAGAGTTTAACCCTATCCAAGGCGGGCGAAATTATCAAACTAACCAAAAACGAAACCTCTTTGTTGCAGCTGCTTCTAAGCTCTAGTGGGCGGATCGCAAGCGGTCTTGAGATAGAAAACGAGCTATTCGAGGACTGCGACGAGTATGACGACAAACGGGTAAGAAATATCATATCCAGATTTCACCGAAAAATCGGCTATAAGCTGATAGAAAATATCTACTCACAAGGATACAGGATAAAATGGCGATAGTAGACATCAAGAAAAATCATCAGAGATTTGAGACTATATTTTCAAATTCCGGCGTCGGCATCTTCATCGTGGACAAGAAAAGAAATATTATGGAGTGCAACGAGACCTTTTGTAAAATTTTCGGCTACAAATACGACGAAATCATCGGCAAATCCGCGCAAACCATACATCTAAGCGAGGAGAAGTACCTGCATTTTGCAGACATCGCCTTTAATAAAGTAAGGAAAAATGAGGCTCTGCAGCTAAACTACGAGCTAAGGCATAAAAGCGGCAAAGGGCTGTGGATTAGAATTTCGGGCGATTCCATATCGGGAAACGACGAGGTGCTTTGGATAGTGGTGGATATCACCAAAAGGGTGATGGCGGAGAAGAAATTAAAACAAAGCAGGCTGAAGGTCAAGCGGCTAAATTTAACTCTCAACCACGAGATCGAGGAGCAGCTAAAGCTCATAAGGCGCCAAGACGAGCAGCTTCAGTATCAATCAAGGCTCGCTCAGATGGGCGAAATTTTAAATATGATAGCGCATCAGTGGAGGCAGCCGCTATCTGCTATCTCGGCTACGGCTTCGTATCTAAGCACTAGTTGCTTGATGGCGGACAAATTTGATAAAACGGCTCTTTTGGAGGAGCTCGGCAAGATCGAGCAGTATTCCAAGCACCTATCCGAAACGATCGACGAGTTTAGAAATTTCTTTAAGCCCGCCAAGATCAAGGAGGTTACGAGCCTGGAGGAGCTTTGCAATATGGCGATAAATATCGCAAAAGCGATACTGCAAAATCAAAAGATTAAAATTTACGCGAAATACGGTTGCAACCAGACTCTGCTCACATATAAAAACGAGGTTTCGCAGGTTATTTTAAACATCATAAAAAATGCTCAAGACGCCTTTTTAGAAAGAAATATCGACGATGGCGTTATCGAAATTTCAACCTACATCGAAAAGTCCTATCTTTGCTTAAGCGTAAAAGATAACGCCGGCGGCATCAAAAAGGAGATCGCGGATAAAATTTTCGATCTGTATTTTTCTACCAAAGCCAGCAAAAACGGCACCGGCATAGGGCTATACATGTCAAAGATCATCATCGAAGATCACTGCAAGGGCTCGCTCGTCGTAGAGAGCCTAAAGAACGGCTCAAATTTCATAATCAAACTTCCGAAGTGAAGCTTTTCTGAGACAATTTAAAATTTAATCCAAATTTACGCTACAAATGGGCTGCACTCTTTTTATATAATTAACGAAGATTAAATTTTATGTAAGGAGGGAGCGATGAGCGAACCTGAAGACAAAATTTATCTGGAGGAGCGGAAGCTTGTTAGAAGATATTCTCCGCTCACATCGGTGCTTGTAAACACTCTGTTTTTGTTTGTAGTGTTTTACGCATCGTGGTGGATCTTTCAAGATCCTAGGGGACTGATGAGGATGTATACTCCATACGTGGGATATATGTGGTGCAGATGGCTGCTCGTAGTTATCATCTGGATCGCGTATATTTTTAACTTTTGGCCATTCAAAAGAGAGTGGCTCTATACGGCGGGGCCAGCGAAAAAGGGCATTATCTTTACAGTGATGGTGTTTTTTACCTTCTTCGTATTCTTAAAGATATTCTTCGAATTTATTCTAGGCGAGCTTGCCATATCGTATTTTAGTCCGCGAAGGCTTGCTGAGCTTGGCATAACTGATTTTTACGCGCTCGAGTATTCGGCTCAGGCTATTTTGATGTTTGCCGCTATCGCGTCGTGGCTAAGTCCTTCTTGGGTGGTGGCTGCGGATAATTCGCCGTGGCAGAAGCTAAAGCAGCCCGTTAAAGGTTTTACCGTTTTTATCTGGACCTTTTTGCTAAGTATGATCGTATATTTCGTATTTTTCCACTCGCAAATGGGAATTTTATTCGATCCGTGGCAAAAATACACATCCATCACTCCGCCTTGGTGGCATAATTTCGCCGATACCGTGCACGGAAATTTCAATATCGCGTGGATTATGTGCTGTACCGTTATGGTCTGGGTGTATGAGACTATCTGGGAGAGGTATCCTTTTAGCCTTATTAAGACGAACTGGCTTAGAAGGACGGCGTCGTTTTTCGGCATTATAGCGATGGCGTTTTGCTTTTCGTTCTTCTTTTACTATCTACAAGAGCTCATCTGGGGCGTGCATATTAGAGGCGATAGAAGGCTCTTCGCGCCCGATTGGCGATGGCTGCACGTAGGCGAGATAGCTATATTTTGGCTCGTGCCGGTGCTATTTATTAAATTTTACTGCAACAATGCGGTCAATAAATTTTCAAAGCCCGTCAATATCCTTCTTAGAACGATCATAAGCATGGTAGCGGCTATCGTTCTATACTACGTCTATTATCAGGTCTCTCACTTTTTACTAGGCACTCAAAAGGGCTTTTCGCATCCGCAACAATTCCCGATGATTCCGATGATCTGGTTTATCAATGTAATGCTGATAAATTACTGGTTTATGGATGGCTGGCCGGGCTGGAGGCTTGCCGGCAAGAAAGAAGAGGCGGATGAAGTAGGCGAAGAAGACGATTTTAGAAATAAAAATTCCATCAAAGGCTTGGTGGTAGGCTTTATCATAGGCGTGATCATCTATGTAGCCGTAGTTTATCTAGCGCCTGTCGTGGGCAATATGCTTACAATTTTTAAATAAAGGATATGAGATGAATGAAGCTAGAAGAGATTTTATAAAAGGCGGCGCAGCGGGCATAGGACTCGGCGCACTTGCATCGATGGGGGTATTTTCATACTCTCCTGCGAGGGAATTTTTTCTTCCGGATGAAGTGCGAAAGATGACCGATTTTGGCGCGATTAAAAGCGTTGAAGTTACCAATATCTCCGAAACGAGCTGGTTTGACAACTCGATGCTGATGGGAGATATTAAAGGCGCAGGCGGACTGCTAGTCAACCAATATCTATTTAACTGGCCGCCGTTCGGTAACGGCAAAGGGCTTGCTAAAGGTAGCTACGAAGAGGGAATTTCACAAATCAAGCATCTTCTACCCGATAAAATAGATGAGGCTTGGGAGATAACCAAAAAGCTCTCCGTAAATCCCGATAACGCCGGCGGCTACTCCGCTTTGATAGAGATAGAGCGCCTAAACGGCGAAAAGAAAAAATATCTGCTTGATTGCGGCTGGTCATATAAGTGGATGCACGAGTGCTTTAAGCGGGAGGGGATCGATAAGATGCTGCAAAACGGCGAGATAGACACCCTCATAATGTCGCACGAGCACTACGATCACTTTTGGGCGTTGCCCGTCGTTTTAAAGTATAAGCCCGACATCAGAATCATCATTCACGAAGGCTTTTACCCAGAGGGCAGACAATATATCAAAGATTCAGGCCATAAAGGCGAGCTTGTAGTGTTTAAAAAGGGCAGAAACGAGATCGAGCCCGGAATGTGTACGTTTTGCTACGACTGCCCTATCATTACGAGGGTTTTTGGCGAGCAGTCGATCTTCGTAAACGTTAAAGACAAAGGTCTTGTGAGTATCACGGGCTGCTGCCATCAGGGTATCATTACCTTCTCGGACTCCGCGCACAAGGAGCTCAAGTACGATAACGATCAGCTCTACGGGCTTTACGGCGGACTTCATATCTCGCCGTTTGACGACTGGGATCCAAAATACGACGATTTGGTTATCGGGCTGAAAAGATGGAACTACCAGGTCATGGCGTGTAACCACTGTACGGGCCTTCTGACCGTGCAAAAATTCGTCCGCGAGGGCTATCCGATCGTAAAGGGCACGGCTAGATTTAGAACCAAAACGTCCGATTATCTGGGCAACGGCGATAAGGTTAAATTTGGATAGAAGCATGGAATTTCAAGATATTTTCCCTTTGAAATTTAAATACTCGTTTGAGGATTACAGGTCGCTTATGAGATGTATATTGATGAAGTCTCTTTACGATAGCGACGTAAAATCCTCAAGCAGGTATCAGGGGATGTATAAGGGGAACTATTTTAACGAATGCTGGAGCATCAAATTTGGCTTTTACAGCGGAATTTACGGCATCGTTTTGCGGGAGGTGAAAGAGGATGCGGGCGTATTTGAGCTTTTTTATTTCCCCTCTGCAAACGACGAACTGCTCGGTAACGTCTCGCTTTTTGAAGCCGTTTTGGCCGGAGAGCCGGGGTTTTTGACGAAGGTGCGAAATTTCTCCGCGCATAAGGAGCTTTTAAATAATTTTTGCGTCGCTACGATCTATTTAAAGCCGCAAGAGCGGGGTATAGCGCTATCTTTTAAAACGAAGCTCAGAGATAGGTCGTACGCAAAGGACGGCGTGTGCGTAGAGGGTAAGCAGATCATCGCAAAAGAGGGGCTCGATAAAAATTTCCCCTGCTTTAGGGTATCGCTTGCGTTTATGAACTTTTTGCATATCGCGCTTTGCAAAATTTACGAGCCGCGCTATGAGAGCTTTGAAATTTACAAAAAAGCGGCTCGCGCCGTGATCTACGACAAAGAGCGCAACTTAGAAATCAAAGCAGATCCGCTCTGCGGCGAAATTTTTGTAAATTTAATCTACGGCGAGGACGCGGGTGACGGATGCTTTAAATTTAACGATAAATCCTTTAAGAAGCTGCCAGGCTCGGCGCCTTTGTTTAAATTTTTGCTGCGCTTAGCCAAAGAGGATAAAAAGCAAATTTTTATGCAAGGCGGCGAGCGGCCGAATTTTTTCATCATTACCGGTTATCTGGGCTCGGGCAAGACGAAATTTATTCAAAATTTCATCGAGCACGAAACGGCGCAAAATAGATTTACAGGCATCATCCAAAACGAGATCGGTAAGATCGGCCTCGACGGCGCGCTGCTGGACGCCAAATACGCGCTCGTAGAGATCGACGAGGGGTGCGTTTGCTGCTCCATGGCGGGGCAGATCAAGCTCGCGATCTCGCAGCTCAAGCCCAAAAAGCCCGACAGCATCGTGCTTGAAACCACGGGCGTCGCCAATCCTTTCAATATCTTAAGCGAGCTAAACGAGATAAAAGACGCGGTCAATCTATGCGCCATCGTCACAGTCGTCGATGGGGCGAATTTTTTAAAAGAGCGCGGCAGATCAAAAATAATGCTCGAGCAGATCAAGGCCGCCGACGTCATAGTGCTTAATAAAATCGATCTGATCTCGAGCGAGCAAAAGGAGCGGATACGACAAGCTTTGATCCAAAACAACCGCTGCGCCGAGATATTCGAGACGGTGGGCGCCGAGCTAAATCCAAACTACCTGCTCTACCGCCAGAGCGATACTTCGTATATGGCGTCCGTCCTGCTCGAGGGCAAAATGCATGCTACGCACGAAGACGAGGGGATAGTCTCGTTTAAAAAAGACCTTCCCGAGGGCATCGATAGGCAAAATTTCATCAAATTTATGAGCAATATGCCGGAAAATTTTTACCGCATCAAGGGGCTTGCGAACTTTAAAGGCGACGAGGCGCAATACGTCGTGCAGTTCGTAAACGGTAAATTTGAGATAACGCCTTTTAGCGACCGCAAACGCTGCGATAATTTTTTGGTCTTCATTGGACGAGGGATAGATAAAAGCGCTTTCTCGACCGAACTTTTGAGGGCATAGAGGGTAAACTTGTGTGTATTTTGAACGACGATGCGGCATGACTTTATAAAAACGATAGAATGCCGCCGCCAAACATTAAATTTAAACACAAGTTGACTCGAACTCTTGCGGTAAATTTCCGGAATTTATCACTACGCCAGGATTGTATGTAGTGTTCGGTTTGCCATTGAAAAGTCCTTTAGGTAATTTGTTTTACTTTAAAACGTTATCCCAAAACATCCTCAAGCGCGGTTTTTAGATCGCTAAATTTAAAGCCAAATCCGCTCTCCATTAAGGCTTTGGGATAAACTTTTGCGCCCTCAAGCAGCACGACGGATCCCTCGCCCAGCATCAAATTTAACGCGAATTTAGGCACTTTAAAAAACGTCGGTCGCCCTAAAACCTTGCCTAAAATTTGAGTAAATTCGCCGTTGGTGCTAGGTTGCGGCGAAACGAGATTAAAAACGCCGCTTTGGCGGTTTTGCAATGTAAATTTAAACGCCTCTAGCAAATCAGCGATGTGAATCCAGCAAAACGCCTGCTCGCCGCTACCGATCTTGCCGCCAAGACCGAGCCTGAATGCCGGCAGCATCTTAGCCAGCGCGCCGCCTCGCCCCAGCACCACGCCTAAGCGAAATATCGCCGTTTGCGTCCGCGCTTTGGCGGCCTCGCCCTCCCACTCGCATGCCAGCTCACCCAAAAATCCGCGGTCAAATTTGACCGAGCTCTCGTCGTGGCTAAGATCGTTTTCGTAGATGCCGATAGCCGAAGCGCTGATGAAAAAGGGCGGATTTTCTAGCTCGTTTATAGCACAAACCAGCGCGCGAGTCGTCTCTATCCTGCTTGCGCGAAGCTGCTTTTTATACGCCTCGCTCCATCTGGCCGCGATAGAAGCGCCTGCTAAATTTATAACCGCGTCGCAGCCTTTGATGAGGTTTTTGAGTGCGTCTTTGTCGGCGTAGGCGGCCCTTGGGATAGATACTATCTCGTGCCCCTGGGCTCTAAAAAATCTGCAAAGCTCGCCGCCGATAAATCCGCTCGTGCCGTTTACGGCTATTTTCATATTTTGCCTTTTTGATAAATTTGCTTTTATGCGTGCGGTCAAATTTGATGCGGCGCAGGGTTAAATGGCTCCAAATTTAACACCCGAAGCCAAGCCGTTGCGCTTAAATTTGACGGCAAAACGAGGGCTTAAATTTGCCGTCAAATTTACTTTCTAAAATACTCTTTCACGCCGTTTTCGCCATCTATCTGCGAGCGTAAATTCTAGCGCGGCGAATAAATTTTACTGACACCCTTCGCATTCGATCGAGCGATCCGCGACGTTGTTTAACTTCTCGCTATCAGGGCTTTCAGAGCGTAGGTAGTAGGTCGATTTTAGCCCCAGCTGCCACGCAAGCGTGTAAATTTCGCTCAGATAACCGCCGCTAGCTTTGTCTAGGCTCATGAAGATATTTAGGCTCTGGCCTTGGTCGATCCATTTTTGGCGGATAGCGCCCGCCTTTACGAGCAGGCGCTGATCGAGCTCGTATGCAGGTACGTACGCCTGCCACGTTTTCGGGCTTAAATTCGGCACGACGACCGGGATCATGCCGCTTAGGTTGTGCTCGAACCATTTGCGCTTATACACCGGCTCGATCGTCTGCGTGGTGCCTACGAGTATGCTGATGCTCGATGTCGGCGCGATCGCCATCAGATAGCCGTTTCGCATGCCGTCGCGCTTTACTTTCTCGCGCAGTCCGTCCCAGTCGCAGCTGCTCTGCTCAAAAAGCCCGCCGCGCTTAACGAGCGCCTTGGCGTTTTCGTTCGCTAAATCGATCGGGAAAATTCCTTCGCTCCATTTTGAGCCCGCAAAATCAGGATACCTTCCCTTTTCTACGGCTAAATTTGAGCTTGCTTTGATCGCGTTAAAGCTTACGTTTTCCATTATCCTATCGATCAGCTCGAAGTGCTCGTAGCTGCCCCACTTCACGCCGCGCTCGGCCAGCATCTGCGCCTCGCCCATTACGCCGAGCCCTATTGCGCGGGTTTTTAGATTGGTGTGTTTGACCTTGGCGTGCGGGTAAAAATTTAGATCGATGACGTTGTCTAGCATTCGCACGGCGATCGGCATCACGCGAGCTATATCCTCGCGGCTATTGATTTTGCTTAAATTTACGCTTGCGAGGTTGCAAACCGCCGTCGCGCCCTCGCTGCAGCCCTTTTCTACGATAAAAATTTCTTTGCCGCCCAGCGTGTCTAGCGCGGTGATCTTTTTCGCCTTTTTTACGATACCCGCGTCGGTCGCCACATCTTCGTTTTCCTCAAACAGCCTCTCGCTGCCATCAGCGAAAACGACTTTGATTTTGTAGTGGTTCGGCGCCGTGTTTTGAAAAATTTCGGTGCATAAATTTGAGCTTCGAATCAGACCTTGATGTGCGTTTGGATTGATGTGGTTGGCGTTATCTTTGAAGCATAAAAAGGGCATTCCGGTCTCAAAATAGCTCGTTAAAATTTTCTTCCAAAGCTCCTTTGCCAGGATAGTGGATTTTGAAATTTTATCGTCGGCCTCGTACTGCTCGTAGCGCGCCTCAAATTCCGCGCCATACAGATCGCTCAGATCGCTTACCTCTGCAGGATCGAATAGCGTCCACTTTCCGCCGCTTTGAAGCCTTTTCATAAACAGATCGTTTATCCACAGCGCGGGGAAAATTTCATGCGCGCGGCGCCTCTCCTCGCCCGAGTTTTTGCGCAGATCGAGGAAGTCGCTCACGTCCATATGCCACGGCTCGATATACACGGCGATAGCGCCCTTGCGCGTGCCCAGCTGATCGACGGCGACGGCGATGTCGTTCGTGATCTTTAAAAACGGGATGATGCCGCCCGCGGCGTTTTTATGCCCGTCGATGCTGCCGCCCATCGCGCGCACCTTGCACCAGTCCCAGCCGATACCGCCGCCGAATTTGCTCAATAGCGCCATCTCCTTGTAGCTATCAAAAATTCCTTCGATATTATCGGGAGTGGAACCCACATAGCAGCTGCTTAGCTGATGGCGCGCCGTGCGGGCGTTTGAGAGCGTCGGAGTAGCCAGCATGACTTCAAATTTAGATATGAGATCGTAAAATTTCTTCGCCCAGCTCTGGCAATCAAGCTCGTTTTGCGCAAGGAACATCGCGATCGCCATAAACATTTGCTGCGGAAGCTCGATCGGCGCGCCGCTTTTATCCTTGATGAGGTAGCGATCGTAAAGCGTCTTGATGCCGAGGTAATTAAACTGCAAATCGCGCTGCGGCTGCAAATAAGAATTTAGATCCTCAAGATCGTATTTTTCCTTTAAGCCGAGCATTATGCGGCCTGCCGCCTCGCCGCGAGCGAAGTAATCTTTTAGGTTGTTGTAGCCGCTAAAGCCAGTTACTTTGTGATACAGATCGTATAAAAATAGCCGCGCGGCGACGAAAGTCCAGTTCGGGCGATCCACGTCGATCTTTTCGACTGCGGTTTTGATGAGGGTTTGTTGGATCTCTTCGGTGGTGATCATATCGCGAAACTGGATCTTTGCGTCCACCTCAAGCTCGCTAAGGCTTACGTTTTCCAGCCCCTCTACTGCCTCGCCCGTGTATTTTTTGATCTTGCTTACGTCAAGTTCCTCGGTTCTGCCGTTTCGTTTGATTACTTTCATATCGTTCCTTGAAATTTAAAAATGCAAATTTAGCGTTAGTTTCCCAATATAAAATACGTCGTCAAAAGAGGCGGCGTAATAAATGCCGCTCATAATCCGCCGTCTTTTAAATTTACGCTAGCTGCGCTGCAAAAGCGCGCATTATAGCCAAAATTGCTTAAGTCTATCTGTCATTGTAAGTATGAGATTTTGGCTTACAGATTTTAAAATTTAGCGAAGCGGTCGGCAATGATATGGTAAAATTCGAGCGGAATTTTATGGCGCCGCTGCGGAATTTTGTAGGGGGAAATTTGCGCGGAGCCTTGCGAAATTCTGCGCCGAAAAAGTAAGAAACAAAAAAAGCTTTGCGGGCAGGTTTAAATTTTGCCCGCAAAGCTTTAAAATTTAATTGTGCGGTAGTGGGATAGGTTTGCCGTTTAAGATCATAGAGTTGCTTGCCTTATCGAAGCTAAACTCCATCTTAACCCCATCTCCATCAGGCTTAAGAAACTGCGAGCCGTAAACTTCCGCCATCGGCGCAAAATCGCGCAAGCTGTCATAAGGCGATAGGAAGTCCGTGATAGTCGTATTTATCGTAGCTTTGCCGTCCAAGCTCATGCGCTTAAAAAGCTGCGTCTCGTCGATGTAACCGCCTACTAGCGCGCTTGCGTTAAAAGCAAATTTCTTGCCGAGGCTATTTTCAAACGAAAAATCATTCACGTTGATTTTCATATCATCTTTTAGCAGCTTCATAAAAAGCTCTTTATTTTCCGCTAATTTTTCGCCTTCTTGCGGATTTGAGATAACAGACAGATATTTTTCGAAAAGTGCGGCACTAAAGCTGGTATCGACGCCTAAATGGATGTTTCGCACTAGCACATCGGCGATTTTTAGGCTTTGGGCTTTATCGCTTTCGTTGAAATTTAAAATTCCATCTTTTACGCGGTAGCTACCTTCCGTGCTCATATCCGTAACTACGACGAAGCGCTGTTTATCTACAGTTACGACGAGCTCTTTTGTGCTGCCTGCAAAATCTATGTCATTCAAAAAGAGCTTAGTTATATTGTCGTCTAGATCTTGGATACCGTTTTTAAAGTTTGCCTCATAGATAAGATCCTTTATATCAAGACCCGAATCCTTGCCGTCGTCTATAAAAATTTCACCGATTTTAAAGCCCAAGGCTTTTATCGTTTTGCCGCTCATATCGCTCGTGCCGTTTAGGCTAAGACCTGCAAGACGTCCTATTCCGCCATCTTCTAGCACATTTATATCGGCTAGCTTTGCGCTAAATTTAACCTCTGTAGGTCCGTAGTTTAGATGCGTGCTAAGCGGCGCGTCAGTCTTAAACAGCTTCTTGCAAGGCTCCGCGTAATATGGCGTCTTAATCGTTAAAATTCCGTCGCTCTCAAATCCATCCGCAGCGTTTTTTACGCTATGCTTGATAGTGTAGTCATAGCGAAAAGCAAAATCTTCCGGGAAAATTTTAGCAGGATCCGGCTCGTCCGTATCGTTGCTATCTTGCGCGCCTGCTTTTTCCTTTAGCTTGCTAAAGCCCTCAGCAAGGCTTTTTTGTAGTTTCTCTTTTTTTACTACGCCCTCGATAAAGCCGCTTGAGTTGCTATCTCCCGGATAAAATTTAGCGCTTTTAGTCTCGAAAATTTCGTTTCTAGCGATGAATTCCGCAATCTGCTGCTCAATCGCCGCGCTGGCACTCTTGCCGACCGCACCGTCAACCGTTTTGGTTATGCTATCGTTTACACTTTTAGCTACGCCCGTTTTAGCGTCCTTTGTCGCTACAAAAACGCCCACTATAAGCGCTACGATGAGCACTAAAGCCGCGATGATCTTTTTCATCATCTCTCCTTTAAATTTAAAATTTATTTGGGTGCGTATTTTGCCGTAAATTTCTAAAATTTTCAAATTCTAGCTTAGTGTGCTTTAACCTAAAAGAAGTTATAATCGCGGCATTAATATCAAAATTTAGGAAAACTTATGGCAAAACAAACGAAATATATTTTCGTCACCGGCGGAGTGCTGAGCTCGCTGGGTAAGGGCATTGCGGCGGCGTCGATCGCGACGCTTTTAAAACATGCTGGGCTTAAAGTGCGCATATTAAAGGCAGATCCTTATATCAACGTCGATCCCGGCACCATGAGCCCGCTGGAGCACGGAGAGGTTTTCGTCACCGACGACGGCGCGGAGACCGACCTGGATCTTGGGCATTATGAGCGGTTCTTGGATGAAAATTTAAGCCAAGACAACAACTTCACCACGGGCAAAGTTTACAGCTCCGTCATCGAAAAGGAGCGCAGGGGCGATTATCTGGGCAAGACGATCCAGGTGATCCCTCACATCGTAGGCGAGATCGTGCGCCGCATAAAAAAGGCGGGCGAGGGTAACGACGTGCTGATCGTCGAGATCGGAGGCACCGTGGGCGACATCGAGGGACTGCCCTTTTTAGAGGCGATCCGCGCAATGAGAGTGGAGCTTGGTAGGGTGAATACGATGAATATCCACCTCACGCTCGTGCCTTTCATCAAGGTCGCGGGCGAGCTCAAAACTAAGCCCACGCAGCACAGCGTAGGTGAGCTGCGCCGTATCGGTATTAGCCCCGATATGATAATCTGCCGCTCCGAAATGCCGCTAAATCGCGCGCTAAAAGATAAGATCGCGCTAAGCTGCGGCGTGGATAAAAACTGCGTCATTGAAAGCCCCGATAGCGCGAGCATCTATCAGATTCCGCTTGCGTTTTTGAAACAGGATATTTTAACGCCGATCGCGGAGACTTTAAGCTTAAATAAGCTCGAAGTCGATATGAGCAACTGGGACAGCCTCGTTAAGCGCGTCATCGTGCCTACGAACGAAACCACGATCGCCTTTGTGGGCAAATATATCGATCTGAAAGAAAGCTACAAATCCCTCACCGAGGGGATCATCCACGCGGGCGCTACGCTTGATACGCGGATAAACTTAAAGTGGGTAGATAGTGAAAAAATCGAAGCAAGCAATGTGGATGAAATTTTCCGCGACGTAAACGGAATTTTGGTCGCGGGCGGCTTCGGCTCGCGCGGGGTGGAGGGTAAAATTTTAGCCATAAACTACGCGCGGGTGCATAAGGTGCCGTTTTTGGGTATCTGCTTGGGGATGCAGCTTGCGATGGTGGAGTTTGCGCGCAACGTCTTAAAATTAAAGAACGCCAACTCTGCGGAATTTGACCCGCAGACCGAAGATCCGGTGATCTATCTGATCGACAGCTTCATCGACGCAAGCGGCAAAAAGCAGATCCGTACGCACAAATCCCCTATGGGCGGCACTATGCGGCTGGGCGGCTATGACTGCGACGTCAAAAAAGGCTCGCTTTTGGGTAAAATTTACGGCGAGCAAAAAACCATCCGCGAGCGTCACCGCCACCGCTACGAAGCCAATCCGAAGTACCGCGCCGAGTTTGAAAAGCACGGGCTTATCGTCTGCGGCGAGAGCGACGGGCTTATCGAAGCGGTCGAGCTAAAAAACCATCCGTTTTTTCTGGGCGTGCAGTTTCACCCGGAATTTACCAGCCGTCTAGTGCGCCCAAATCCTGCTATTTTGGGCTTTATCGAAGCATCTATAAAAAATGCTAGGTAAAAATGAGATAAGGGAAATTCTAAAATCGAGATTTGCGAACGATCGGCATACTAAAATTTCTGAAATTCCCTTACCCTGCGATCTGAAAGATACCTATAAGGCGGCTTTGCGCATAAAAACTGCCATCGAAGAAAACCAGCGCATAGCCGTAGTCGGCGATTACGACGTCGACGGTATCGTAAGCACCGTCATAATGAGCGATTTTTTCAATCAAATAGGCGCGGAGTACGTCATTAAAATCCCGAACCGCTTCACCGACGGATACGGGCTAAACAGCGAGATCATAGGCGAGCTTGAGGATGTGGATCTCATCATCACGGTAGATAACGGCACCTCCGCGACGGAAGCCGCCGAAATTTGCGCTCAAAAGGGGATCGATCTCATCATCACCGATCATCACATGCCCCCGCCCGTGCTGCCTAGAGCTTATGCGATAATCAATCCGAAGCAGCCTGACTGCACCTTCCCAAATATCGAAATTTGCGGCGCGCAGGTAGCGTGGTATCTCGTGGGCGCGCTAAAAGAAACCCTCGGCGTGAACTACGATATGGCAAGCTCGATGGATATCCTCATCATCGCCATAATCGCCGATATGATGGAGCTGCGCGATATGAACCGCGCGCTTTTGCGCTTCGGCATCAAGCGGCTAAATAGCTCAAACCGCGCCTGCTTCAAGGCGATTAAGGAGCACTATTTCAAAAAACATTTCGAATTTGACGATATTAGCTACACGATCGCGCCGCTTATCAACTGCACGGGGCGGATGGACGATGCGACGATGTCGTATAAATTTCTATGCGCCAAAAATATCAGAGAGGCAAACCACTACCTAGAGACGATAAATTCGATCAACAACTCGCGCAAAGAGGAGGAAAAAAACCTCTACGACGAGATCGTAAAAAGCGTCGATCCGAGCGACAACGTCATCGTCGTGTGGGGTCCGCAGTGGCACGAAGGCATCATCGGCATCGTCGCAAGCCGCCTAAGCAAGACCTACAAAAAGCCCGCGATCGTCTTTAGCGTAAGCGACTCGCGCGCCAAAGGAAGCGCGCGCAGCATCGGTAAATTTGACATTTTAGAGCTGATCTCCTCGCAAAGCGAAATTTTAACGACCTTCGGCGGACACAAGGGTGCTGCGGGCGTGGGGATCGATCCTGCGCTACTTCAGGAGTTTAAGCGGCGCGTAAATGAGCGCATTACGCCTAAAGACCTGAGCGATTTTAGCGCGCAAGACGATCTGCTGGGCGAGCTGGACGCGTCGCAGATAGACTTCGAGCTGCTTGAAATTTTGGAATTTTACGAGCCCTACGGGCAGAAAAATCCGCGCCCGCTCTTTTGTATCAAAGGCGCGCGCGCCCGCAATATCAGAGAGATCGGCAAGGAGGGCAAGCATATCAAAATGGCGCTTGACAAAAACGGAGGCAGCGTCGAGGCGCTGTTTTTCAACTACGACTTTTTGCCGCGAGCGGGAGAGCGAGTGGACGCGATCTTTACGATTAGCAAAAACAACTTCCGCGGCACGATCACGCCCGAGCTCATCATCAAGGAGCTGACCCCGAGCGAGAGCTAAATTTTAAAATTTAGGCCTGCTTGGTGGGCATTTCGCGCCGGACACGGCCTTTAAATTTAACTCTCGATCTATGAGCTAGGCCGCGCATTGCGCACTCGGCGGGTTCGCCCTACTACAGCGCCCGTCTACTCTACTCGCCCGATATGTATTGCACGCTCGGCGCGACTTAAAAATTTAACGCGCGAGCTATGAATTTGACTTGCGATGCGAGCTCAAGCGCGCGATTTCGGGGCTAGACACAGCGCGCAAACGCGATGCGTTATTTTCAGCTCCCGCACGATTTGCAAAACAGACGAAATTTTTGGGTGCTGTAAAAGTAAAATTTAAACGTTTTGGAATTTTAAAATTTTGCGAGGGCGAGCGGGAGCAGGCGGGAACAAACAAGGCGATCCTAAGAATGAAATTTCGGATAAAATTTTATGAAGCGGCGGGCGGGCTAAATTTTAAAATTTGACCCGTCCTTAAACTTATAGGCTAAAAAACCACCACTAAAAACCACTTAAACGGCACCGGCGCAAAGATCGCGTGCGGCAAGCCCGCAGGCATGACGATGCTTTGCCCCGCTTTTACGCGGTGCTTCTGCCCATCGATCGTGAAATCGCCCTCCCCCTCAAGCACGTAAACGAATGCGTCGCCGTCGGATTTGTGCGAGCTGATCTCCTCACCGCCGTCGAAGGCGAAAAGGGTCATATTCAGCGCCGGATTTTGCGCGAGGGTGCGCGAAATCACCTTGTGAGGGGACACTTCGACTAGCGAAGCAAGCTCTACGGCCTTGACGGCGTCGATATTTTTGATGTGTTGCATAAGTTCTCCTTGAAATGAAATTTGATCGATTGTAGCTAAAAATTAGCAAGCTCGCTTTGATGATTATCAATCCGGATCCGCGCTGAAAGGATTTTTCAGAAAGATCGGGACGAAATTTATCAGATATAGCGCGACCGCGGCGATGAAAAGCGCCGAGGGGATCATCACGTATAAAATAAAGCTCTCGCCCGCAAAAACGGCTCTTAAAGCCCCCGCGAGCAGAGCCAAAACGAGCGCCGCGCGGCTTAGGCGCGGGAAGTTTAACGGCGAAATTCCGCTGTGGCGCTGTCCGGCGATCATCCCTACGAAAAGTATCGCTCCATACATATAGCAGATTGCGATGACGTGCAGCGGCGCGGCAGCGTACCCCCCGCGGATCAGCGCCGCGCCCAGCCACAGGTATCCCGCCGCGCACGCAGCCTGCAACGCGTAGTAAAACGCCATATAGTGGCGGCTTAGAATTTCGACGTAGTGCAGCTCGCGAAGTTTCGCCAAAAACAAAAATCCGATGCCAAGCGCGATAAATCCGCATGCCGCCTCGCTTAAAAAGGGCGTCGCGAGCGCCAAAGCAAAGGCGAGGAAAGCGGCTAAATTTTTGTAGATAAAATTTGGAATAAAAACGGCGTCCTTTAGCCCCGCCTCTCTTAGCGCTTCGTTGCCGATGACGACGCTTATGCGGTAGCTTACGACGGCGATTGCCGCGACGTTGATATGCACGAAGCTAAGCAAAAACTTCTCATCCCCGCTCGCGCCGTAGGCCGCAGAGCAGGCGCAAAACGCCGCAAGGACTGCCAGGATGCTAAAATTATTCGAGTTTTTATCCAGCCACAAAAGCCATGCCGCAAAGATAAAAAATACCGCCCAAAACAGCCCCGTAATCGCCGCCGCCGCGCGTAAATTTAAAAAGCTTGCGATAAAAGCTGCGATCAGGCAGGCGGCAAAAGCAAGCGAGACGGGCTTTAGCGAACCATCGAAGTTCGTCCAATCGGGCAGCGCGGTAAGCAAAAACGCCGCGTAGATGCACGAGGGCGCCAAAAACAGAAAATAAAATTTATGAGCGGCGACGTAATCGATCGCCAGCGCATCGGGCGCTAAAAAGCTAAGCGCGCCCAGCGCCGCAAAAAAGCAGGCGCAAAGAACGAAGGCGCGCATCGGATGGGAGAAAAAATTCCTAGCGTACTCGTCTTTAAATTTAGGCGCGTAAAAGCCCAGCTCTTCGCGCTTTCCTGCAGAGTTCGGCTCCGCTTGATTATCCTGCGTGGAATTAGCCTTAAAATTCCGATCGGAATTCTTGAGCTCCTGCGGCGAAACAGGTTCGGTTTGGCTTTGCGTGGAATTAGATTTGGAATTCTGATCGGAATTTTTAGAGCTTTGCGAAAAGTTCTGAACAGAATTTGGTTCGGCATGGCTTTGCGCGAAACTGGATTTAAAATTTTGACTTTGATCGGAATTCTTGGCGCTTTGTAAGAAGCTTAGCGGCAAATTACGTTCGGAATTTTTAATGTTCTGCAAAAAGCTCGGTTTGGAATTTAGCTCGGAGCTTCTGCCGCTTTGCGAAAAGTCCTGCGCGAGGTTTTGATTTTTGAAGCTTTGCGCAGGCTCGGTTTCCGAATTGCGAGCTGAATTTTTGAAATTTCGCGTAAAATTTGAAGCGGAAATTTTGAAATTCCGTGCGAAATCGGAAGCATAAATTTTAAAATTTCGCGTAGAAATTCTGCCTGAATTTTTAAAATAATCTGCGCCAAATCCACAACGCAGACGGGCGTCTGGGTTCGTACCAAATCTGCAATGCGGGCAGGCGGCACGAGCAGGGCGATCGGATACGCGCTGCAAAGGATCGCTCGCGTTAGGGCTGCGTCTCAAGCCGGCACTCGCGCTAGAGTCGCGGTATGTATCGCCGCATAATAGTGCCGAATTTTGTGCTGCAAAACCGCAGCGCACTGCGCCATTCAAGAGCACGCTCACGATATAATCGCAGTTCGCACGGCTGCGCAGCTCATATTTTGGTGCGATAAAACGACGGTGCCAGGCGTCCTGCGAAAGGCTATATCCGCTTACGCTAAGATTGCAGTATCCGATGTCCCGAAAGGGCCTGTCTATGCAAGCAACGAAATCATAACATTTAGTATCTCGCAAGAGCCTGTGCCCGCCCGCGCCGACATCGCGACATTTAGTACTTTGTAAAAACCCATGCCTGCGTGCGCCTAAATCGCAGTATTCGGCGCTCCACAATAGTCCGCGTCTGCACGCGCCTGGATCACGATGTGCGCCAAAACCTCGCTCGTCCGCGCCTAGGCCGCAACGTAAGTTTAAATTTCGTGCGGAGTCTCCCTGTTTGCGCGCATTAAAGATAAAATTTCTACTCATAATAGCTCACTCCCCCGAATTGTTCGCTTACCACGCGCTCTTCGTACCGCTCGTCGCGCGCACTTAGCGGCTCATCTAGGCTCACGACGCGTCTAAGCCCCATCCCTTTGGGCTCAAGCTCGATTATCTCGTGGCTTAGGCGCGCGGCTTCGAAGCGGTCGTGGGTCACCAAAAGGCAGGCAAGCCCTTCGTGCTCGATCTTTGAGACCAAAATTTCGATCAGCACGCCGCGCAGATCGCGATCTAGACCTACAAACGGCTCATCAAGCAGCGCTAGATCGCAGCCGCTAAGGATCGTGCGCAAAAATGCCGTGCGCTTTTGCATGCCGCCGCTTAGCTCGCGCGGGAATTTATTCAGATCGCTCGGACTTAGCCCGATCTTTGCGGCGAGGGCGTAAATTTCGTTCACGCCCGCGGGGCTAAAAATTTCGATATTTTTAAGCGCCGTGAGGTTCGACAGCAGGCGGTTTTCTTGAAACAAAAAGCTGATTTTTTTAAAGTCGTTTTCGATCTGTCCGCTTTTTTTATCCTCCAGCCCGCAGACCAGCCGCAAAAGCGAGGTCTTGCCGCAGCCGCTAGGGCCAAAAAGCGTCTTTACTTCGCCCGCGTGCAGCTGCAGCGAAAAATCGGAAATTATAACGTCGCGTAGAATTTCGTAGCGCAAATTTGAAATTTTTAGCATCATCTGCTCCACGGCATCAGTAAAATTTCAAGCGGCTTGGTCACGAGATAATCGAAAAGCGCCGTAAAGGCTATGACTAGGCACACATACGCCATGACCTCGACCGTATCGATATTGACGCGCGCTTCGGCGATCTTTGCGCCGATGCCGTCGTTCGCACCCAAAAGCTCCGCCATTACAAGCACTTTCGCGCCGTTGCTGACCGCGACGTAGATCGCAGGGAGCAGCCGCTCGATTAGATGCGGCGCGTAGAGGTAGCGCAGTTTTTTTAAAATTGAGCTTTTGTAGCTGTCGAAAAGCTCGGTGTATTCGGCGCTCACGCTAGCCATCGCCTGCGCCGCGGACGCAAAAGTCATCGGCGCGACTACGATAACGACGGTAAAAAGCACGCTTGTATCGCCGAAATGAAACCAAAATATCGCAAGCACGATCCAAACGATGGGCGGCGTCGAAAGAAGCACGGTAATTAGCGGGTTTAAAAAGGCTCGCAGGCTTTTAAAATACCCCGCCGCAAGCCCGCTGCAAATCCCCGCAAAAAGCGCGAGGAAGGTGCCCACAAGCGCACGCTTAAGCGATAAGGCTAGATCGTTTGCGGCGAAATTTTTTAAAATTTCGCACGCTTTAGAAAAAACAGCCGCGGGTTCGGGCAAGATGAGCGGCCCGTAAGCCTCGCTCGCCACTTGCCAAATGGCTATGAAAAAGCACACCGCCCCTAGGCTCGCAAAGCCGCCCCACAGATAATCTATGACGTAAAACGCGGGGTTTTGGGCTTTGCGAATTTTATCGATTTTTAGCATAGAAAAAATTCGTCCTTAGGCATCGCGCCGCCGAGGAGCTTAGGGTTAAATTCCATCAAAATTTCATAAAATTTCAAAAGCTCGTCCTTGATCTCGCTAGGTTTTTTGACGCATAAATTCGACGTATCGATGCTCATAAATATCGCAGGCGGCGGTGCAGGAAAGAAATTCGTCCCGATCGCCGCGGCGCTTTGTTTGTTCGCTTTGATCCACGCAAGCGCGTCTGCCAGATCGGCATTTAAAATTTCAAAATCCGCCTTTTTAGCGGCGTAAAAATCGGTATCTGCGATGATGCCTGCTTGCGGGATGATGGGCTTTACCGAAAACGCCTGCGCCCACATATCGCTTAAATTTGCTCCTCGTTGCACGGCGATGCCCGATACTTTGCCCTTTAAGATCATGGCGCTTGCTAGCGGCTCGACCGTGATCGCGACGTCATAGTCCTTGGCCAAAAACAGCTGCGCGCTCTCTGCGGGACTGGCGGTGTAGTCGATATTTAGCCCGCTAATGCCCTGCTTTTTCGCTATGGCTCGCACGATGATGTCTAGCATGTCGTTTTTAAAAGGCATGACGATCTTTTTGCCCTTCAGCTGCGCAAATTCCGTTATCTTATCGCCCTTGCTCATCACGAAATTTAGCCCTTCGGTGAGGATATTTACCATGCCGATCTTGCGCCCTTGATTTGCGAGGTTCACCCCCACGTTGCTAGGGCTCATCATGACCTTGTACTCGCCGTTTGCCACGCCTGCGCGCAGCTGATCGGGATCTCGCCAAAGCTCAAGCTTCGCGTCGTATTTTTTGCCGATCTGCCCCTGCATGCACGCAACGCCGATGATGAGGCTAGGCATTGCAGGCGCGCCGTAGATAGTAAAAGCTTCCTTCGCAAAAAGGGGGCTAGCAAGCCCGCTAGCCGCCAACGCAGACGTTAGTTTTAAGAAATTTCTTCTTTGCATTTTCTCCTCTTTTCATTCCTGCCAAACGGCAAGATTTTGATAATCGATGTGCAATTATATCAAAAATAGGAGTGATTCGATTTGATTAAGCTCAATAGTCCGATTTTAAATTTTAATGGCTAAAATTTAAAACGCCCCGCAGCGGTAAAATTTTATGCTAAAATGGAGAAAATTTCAATTCAAGGACAAAAAATGAGAAGCGACATCATCAAAAAAGGCTATACGCGTGCGCCGCACAGAAGCTTGCTAAGAGCGACCGGACTAAAGGATGAGGACTTTGAAAAGCCTTTCATCGGCGTGGCAAATAGCTTCATCGAGATCATCCCGGGGCACTTTTTCCTCAACAAATACTCCGAAATTTTAAAAGACGAGATCCGCAAAAACGGCTGCGTGCCGTTTGAGTTTAACTGTATCGGCGTGGACGACGGCATCGCGATGGGACACGCTGGGATGCTTTACAGCCTGCCTAGCCGCGAGCTGATTGCAAATTCCATAGAAACGGTGATGAACGCGCACGCCCTGGACGCGCTCGTGTGTATGCCAAACTGCGATAAAATCGTGCCCGGCATGGTGATGGGTGCGCTACGCGTAAACGTGCCGACGGTTTTCGTTAGCGGCGGTCCGATGAAAAAGGGCTACACCAAAAAAGGCGAGCCGATCGACCTATCCACGGCGTTTGAGGCGGTTGGTAAATTTGAAACCAAAGAGATCAGCGCCGAGGAGCTAAAAGAGATCGAGTGCGCCGCCTGTCCGAGCGGAGGCAGCTGCTCGGGGATGTTTACGGCAAACTCGATGAATACGCTGTGCGAAGCGATGGGCATCGCGCTAAAAGGCAACGGCACCGTGCCAGCCCTAACTCCTGAGCGCGAAGAGCTCATCAGGCAGGCGGGGCGACGAATTTGCCAAATCGCGCTCGATGAAAAATACAAAATCCGCAACATCGTGAACGAAAAATCGATCCAAAACGCCCTAGTAGTCGATATGGCGATGGGCGGCAGCAGTAACACCGTGCTGCATATCCTGGCTATCGCGCGCGAAGCGGGGGTAAATTTGCAGATCGCGGGACTTAACGAGATCAGCCGCAAGATCGCTCACATCGCTAAAATCAGCCCGAGCCTGCCAAGCGTGCATATGGAGGACATCGACCGCGCGGGCGGCTTGAGCGCCGTGATAAATGAAATTTCGCGCCGCGATAACGGGCTGCTAGGGCTAGACGCACTAACGGTAAGCGGCGAAAACCTGGGCGAGCGCGTCGGAGCTAGCGTCATAAAAGACGAATCGGTCATCCGCAAGGTCGAAAACGCCTACTCGCAGGTCGGCGGGCTGGCGATTTTGTTTGGAAATTTAGCCGAGCAGGGCTGCGTCATCAAGACCGCGGGCATCATCGGCGAGCGCAAATTTAGCGGTAAGGCGGTCTGCTTTAACAGCCAAGACGAGGCGATAGAGGGGATCTCAAGCGGCAAGGTAAACAAAGGCGACGTGGTCGTCATCCGCTACGAAGGGCCGCGCGGAGGCCCGGGCATGCAGGAGATGCTAAGCCCGACGTCGCTCATCATGGGGCGAGGTCTCGGCGCGGACGTGGCGCTCATCACGGACGGCAGGTTTAGCGGTGCGACGAGAGGGCTAAGCGTCGGGCACGTGAGCCCCGAAGCTGCCGAGGGCGGTATGATCGGGCTGCTAGAAGACGGCGACATCATCGACATCGACGTGGATACATATGCGATCAACGTGCGCCTAAGTGAAGCCGAGATAGCCGAGCGCAGGGCTAAATTTAAACCGCTTGAAAAACCGCTACCGTATCGCTGGCTGCGAATGTATCGCAAGCTGGTAACGAATGCTAGCAACGGAGCGATTTTGGAGGCGTAAAGCGCCTTAAATTTTAAATGCGCCGCCGTAAATTTGATCAAATTTACGGCGGTTTTGTTAAATTTACGCGTAGGCTTTCGGCTCTAAATTTTAAAAATTTAACCTAAGCGAACGCTTGGTACGTATCAATGTAGGCGCCAATGGGATATTTATTTGAAATTTTACTTATTACGCAAACAAGCCGAGCGAAGCGGAAACCTAAATTTAAACTCTGCACGTCGGCATTTTTAAGCATAAATTTTTACTCTAGCGCACTTGTTAGAGTAAAACTCTGCCAAGTAGAATCTCAAAATTTACGTGATTACGCCGATAGTGGCATTTAAAATCCGCAAGGTTTTAATAATAAAGCCTCGCGGTGGGTGAAAGCGGAATTTATAACGGAGAAATTTTGTAGATGACGAGGTAAAATTTCGCCGCAAAATTTCAACAACAAAGCCAGCCGTCCTCACTATTTTTTATACTCGCCAAGCTTTACGACGCTATCGAATTTTGCATTTTATCCCTCAAAATTTACGACGCAAGCGAATTAAAAATAAAAGGTAACTTTCTAAATCTACAAATCCCTCGGATCGGCGATCTTGCCTGCGACGGCGCTAGCTGCGGCGACGGCGGAGTTTGCTAGATACACTTCGCTGCTGCGATCGCCCATGCGGCCGACGAAATTTCGATTAGTCGTGCTTACGCAGCGCTCGCCCACGCCCAAAATCCCCATATATCCGCCCAGACACGCGCCGCAGGTTGGGTTGCTCACGACTGCGCCCGCTTCCACGAAAATATCCCACAGCCCCTCTTTTTGCGCGGCTAGAGCGATCTTTTGCGTCGCAGGCGTGATGATGAGACGGGTTTTGCGCGCGACCTTGCGACCTTTTAAAATTTGCGCGGCAATCCGCAGATCGGAGAGCCTACCGTTGGTGCAGCTGCCGATAAAGACCTGATCGACGGTGATATCATCGCGTACCGCCTCGCGCACGCTCTTGCCATTGCTAGGCAAAAACGGATACGCAATCACCGGATCAAGCTTGCTAACGTCGATCTGCAAAATTTGCTCATAATTCGCGCCCTCGTCGGAGTAGTGAAATTTCGGCTCGGCGCGCAAGCTTTTATCCGCCAAAAATTCTTTCGTGATCTCATCGACCGCGACGATACCGCTCTTGCCGCCCGCTTCGATCGCCATATTGCAAAGCGAAAATCTACTATCCATATCCAGATACTCCAGCGCGTCGCCGCAGAACTCCAAAGCCTTGTAGCGCGCGCCGTCCACGCCGATGAGGCGGATCACTTCTAGGATCAGATCCTTGCCGTAGATGTGCGGTGCGGGCTTGCCGTGAAAGATCACTTTTATCGTAGGCGGTACTTTAAACCAATTCTTGCCCGTTATCATCGCAAAAGCTAGATCGGTGCTGCCCATGCCCGTCGCAAATGCCCCCAGCGCGCCGTGGGTACAGGTGTGGCTGTCCGCGCCGATTATGACGTCGCCGGGCACTACGAGCCCCTTTTCAGGCATGAGCGCGTGCTCGATACCCATATCCTTTTCGTCGAAATAGTTTTTCAAATCGTGCTTGTAAGCAAACTCACGCGAAATTTTAGCTTGGTTTGCGCTTAAAATGTCTTTCGTAGGGATGTAGTGATCCATCACGATCGCAAAGCCGTCCGGGTTGGCGAGCTTTTTTGCGCCGCTAAGCTCAAACTGCTTGATCGAAATCGGCGTCGTGATGTCGTTGCCGATGACCATATCAATGGTGCTTTCGATGATCTGTCCCGCAAAAACCGCCTCACCCACGTGCTCGCTAAAAATTTTCTCCGTGATCGTCTGCTTCATAAAATCTCCTTCATATCGGTTAAATTTGCGCGATTTTAGCTAAAAAATCATAAATTTTTGCAATTTTATGTATAATTAAGCCGCAAGGAGCGAGACGATGGAAATTTTAGATATTTTTGCAAGCCGCAGAAGCGTAAGGAAATATACGGATACGCCGCTTGAGGACGAGGTGCTGGATAAAATTTTAAAAGCGGGCCTGCTTGCGCCGTCGGGGCATGCACGCCGCCCGTGGGAGTTCATCCTCGTGCGCGACAAACAGATGCTTGAGCGACTAAGCGGATGTCGCAGCAGCGGAGCGGATATGCTAAAACAGGCTGCGGCCGCGATCGTCGTGATCGCAGATGAGCAGAAGCAGGACGTCTGGATCGAGGACTGCTCGGTAGCGCTAGGCTACATGCACCTTGCCGCAAGCGCGCTAAATCTTGGCAGCAGCTGGGTGCAGGCAAGGTTGCGTGCCGCTGCGGACGGACACAGCTGCGAGGAGTTTTTGCGCGAGGCGTTGGGCTTTCCGCCGAATTTCAAAGCAGAAGCGATACTAGCCCTCGGCGTGCCGCAGCAGCGCCCGAGTCCTCACGATCTGCAGAAGCTAAATTTGAGCAAAATCCACAAAGAGAAATTTTAACGCGTATGAAGTACCAAAACTTAATTCAGATTTGCGAATATCTACGCGCCAAACGCTTCCTTTCGCACATTAAACGCGTAGGAGATAACCTTTTTAAAGTCTGCTTTGACGGCAACGAGACGCTGTTTTTTGATATGAATAAATCGGGCTGCAATATCCACGAAAATGACGCTTTTACCGAAGGCAAGGTTTATGCGGCGCCATTTGATGTGCTACTTGCCAAGCGCTTCGTAAAATCGCGCATCACTTCCGTTAGGGTGCCAGAAAATAATAGAATTTTATGCCTTAGCGTGAGCCAAAACGCAAGCTACAAAACCCAAAGCTCAAATATCTACTTCGAATTTACCGGGCGCTTTACAAACGTAATAATCACCGATGAAAACGATGTGATTTTAGAGGCGCTGCGGCACTTCGAGACGGAATTTAGACAGATCAAGGTAGGAAGAAAACTCCGCCATCTGCCGCCTGCAAATATTAAAGAAGCCCCCGTGCCAAAAATTTCGGACTTTAGGGCATTTTTTCGCGCGGAATTTAACGCGCTAAATGCAGATCGCTTAAACTCGCTCAAATCCGCAAAAATCACGGTGCTAAATAAAAAGCTAGACTCGGTGCGCGAAGCTCTAGGCTCTTTGCAAAGCAGCGCCGAACTACTGCGAAGCGCCGAACTTTTAGGTGCGAAAGCTGCCTTGCTAAAAGAAAATATCTATAAAATTCCAACTAGCGCGCGAGAATTTACGCTGCAAAACAGAAACGCTCAAGCGGTAGAATTTAAGCTACAAAAGCCTGCAAGCGCCGCTTTGGGCGAGCTTTACTCCGAGGCAAAGCGTCTGCGCCAAAAGGCTGCAAATATACATATCGAAGAGCAAAATTTAAAGGAGAAACTCGCGTTTTACGAGAATTTAAAATCGCTCATTATCACCGCACAGGATGCACACGAGATTGAAATTCTAATGCCTAAGCGCACGCAAATTAGGCAAAAAAGCAAGGAAAAAAATAGCGAATATGTAGCGAGCTTTTATCTCGGGGATTTTAAAATCAGCGTCGGTAAAAACGAAAAAGGCAATGAGTTCTTACTAAAAAATAGCTCCAAATCCGACTATTGGTTTCATCTTAAGGATATTCCAAGCGCACACGTCATCGTAAAGACAAATAAGCAAAGTCTAAGCGAAGAGGTGGTCGAATTCGCCGCTAAAATTTGCGTGAGCTTCAGTGCAAGTGGCAGCGGAAAATATCTCGTCGATTACACCAAACGTCAAAATGTCAAAATCAACGAAGGCGCTTTCGTAAACTACGTAAATTTTAAAACAATCAGCGTTTTAAAGCCGTAATAAGCGAGCTTGCGATATAATTGCTCAAAATAAATTTCAAGGAAATTCTATGAAGCAAAGAATAATCACGGCAAGCATTTTACTCGCCGTATTTTTGGCTCTAATTCTCATAAACGCCAGGTGGCTAAATTTCGCTGTATTTACGCTGATACTCGTGCTTGCGTTTTTTGAAAGCCTCAAGTTATGGGCTCTAGAGGAAACTAGCAAAAAGTGGCTCGCGCTGGCGATCGCATTTTTTGCGCTGCTACCATTTACGCAGACCGATGAGCCTTTCGTCTCAGCGCTAAAAGTTAGCATCCTGATGATCCTATGCGTCGCCTCTGTCGTAGCCTTTACCAAGGGCCCCAGCCTAAAGATCACGCTTCCTTTTATCTATCCCGTTGCGCCGATATTTTTTATGTGGGCGGCTTACGATGATTTCGGGGAAGTTTTTCACTTCGTTTGGCTGATCTTTATTATCGTAGCTAGCGATAGCGGCGCATATTTTATCGGTAGAGCCTTTGGCAAAACTCCGCTAAGCGCTAGCTCGCCGAATAAAACCGTAGAAGGCGTGCTAGGTGGTCTTGCACTCGCGCTTATCGTTAGCCTCATTTATGCGCGCATCTTTACCAATATGCCTCCGCTTGAAATTTTAGGAAAAACCATCATCATAGCAATTTTTGGCGTATTCGGCGATCTGTTTGAGAGCTACCTAAAGCGCGCGGCAGGTCTTAAAGACAGCGGTGCGCTCTTTCCGGGACACGGCGGGATTTTAGACCGCATCGACGGCTATATGTTCGGCGCGATCGCGATGGCGATAGTCTATTCATGGTAGTTTTAGGCTCCACGGGCTCTATTGGCACAAACACCCTAGACGTAGCCGCGCGCAGCGGCAGTATGATCGAAGCGCTCAGCTGCGGGCGCAATATCAAGCTTTTAAACGAGCAGATCGCAAAATTTCACCCAAAGCTTGTCTGCATCGCGGACGCGCAGCAAAAAAGCGAGGTAGATCACGAGCGCGTATTTTGCGGTGCGGATGGAATTTTGCAGATGCTTGCGGAGTGCAAAAGCACGACCGTGGTAAACGCTCTTGTAGGCTTTGCGGGCATGATGCCCAGCCTAAAAACCCAAGAGCTCGGAAAGAGGCTATGTCTCGCCAACAAAGAAAGCCTCGTCGTCGGCGGGAAATTTCTGCAAACGGATAAAATTTACCCGATCGACAGCGAGCATTTCGGGCTGAAATTTTTGCTCAGTAATGCCAAAACCCCCGTTTCGCGCCTAATCATCACGGCTAGCGGCGGCGCGTTTTACGACGTGCCGCTAACGCAGCTGGGTTCGCTCACGCCGCAAAACGCCCTCAAGCACCCCAACTGGAAGATGGGCGCGAAGATCACGATCGACAGCGCCACGATGGCGAATAAGCTCTTTGAGGTGATCGAGGCGTTTTGGCTCTACGGCACGCGCGAGATCGATGCGCTTATCGAGCGCACCTCGCAGATCCACGCGCTAGTCGAATTCGCAGACGGCTCTACGACGGCGCATATTAGCAGGGCCGATATGCGACTAGCCATCGCGCACGCGATGTTTAGCGGCGACGTACGGGAGCAGATCACCGCGCCCGTGGATCTGTGCGCCCTGCGACCGATAGAGTTTAAGCCGATCGACGAGATGAAATTTCAAATTTTTACCCTCAAAGACGCGCTGTTAGCAAACCCCGATCTAGGCGTCGTCATCAACGCCGCGAACGAAGCGGGCGTAAATGCGTTTTTGCAGCAGCGGTGCCGCTTCACCGACATTGCGCGCGTCGTGCTGAAGTGCGCGGAGAAATTTAACTCGCCTAGCGTAACGGACGCGGACGCGCTTGCGGCGGTAGACACGAGCGTGCGAGCGTATGCGAACGAGCTGCTGAAATTTGACGGCAAGCTTTAAGCCTAGCTTTGTCTGCTTAAATTTAGAGGTTAAATTTGAGCTATCTTGCCGCAAGCGGTGAAATTTAGGATCAAAAATTGTTAGACGTACAAACTATCGTAAATTTGGAAAAAGAGCGCCGCAAGCTGCTGCAAAGCCGCATAAAATGGAAAATAATAAGCCTGCTTAAAGCCTGTGCGATATTTATCCCTGCGGTTTTCCTAATGAGGTATATGGCTAGCGAAGAGGGTACTCCTTTGGGGATGCCGTATCTTTTATTTGGTCTGGGCATAGCGCTATATTTTACTTATAAGCTATTTTACGAAAAAACCTACAAAGTCAAAACGCGAGAATTCGCGCTACAATACAAAGCCCTCTACATAGCACCCTACATCGAAAGCCTAGGATACAAATACAACAGATTCGGCGCCGTAACTCAAGAGCAAGATATCCTGCAAAGCGGGCTTTTTAATCAATATGCAAATTCCGGCGGAGATGATTTGATATACGGAAACATAGACGGTGTGGACTTCAGCTTTTGCGATATTTGGATGTCTAAAGAGACTATAGATGATAGCTTTTTCACTTTGATTTATGAAAAGAAGGAAATGGAGATATTTCAAGGTCTTTTTTTCGCAGCCGATTTTCATAAAAAGATCAGATCCGACGTTTTTATTCTTCCAAGACAAATAAAGCTACCGCACGGCGTCTTGGAAAGCGGTGCAAAATTTTGCAATATGGATAACGCGAAATTTAATAGATCTTTTGCGGTATATACAAAAGACGCGGTCGCCGCAGCGTATGTACTCACGCCCGTGCTGATGGAGAAAATTTTATTTTTAAAAATGCTTACAAAATCGAAGATCGCGCTTAGTTTCAGAAAAAGCAAAATTTATATAAAAATCCCCCGCGGATACGATAGCTTCGAGCCCGATCTAAGTAAGCCGATACGAGGCGACAAGCTCGCGAGCAAGATACAAATCGATCTGGACGCGATGCTACAAATCGTAAAAATTCTAAAGCTGAATGAAAAAATTTGGACATCTTAACAGGCGCAAGGCGAAGCGAGGCAAGCGGGGCAAAACGAGGTAAGGTATGGCGAACAAACGAAATGCGCGGTTCGCGCAAGGAGCCGTAAATTTTAGCGACATCCAAGCGAAACGCACCAAAATCGCGCCATATCTGGCGTAAATTTACGCCGCGCCGCAAGGTTGCGCCATTAAATTTAATAAATAGAGGTTGGGCGTGGATATTAAAACCGTCATAGATTTAGAAAAGCAGCGCAAACGGCTTAAGAAAAGTCGCAAGCTTTGGAAAATTTTAAGTTATCTCGTAGCGTTCGTGGTTTTCGGTCCGATGCTTGCGCTCGCATTGATAATCATCTTTCTCGATTTTCCCAAACTCGATCTTGGCATAGAAAGCTTATCTTTTTTGGTCATGTCTATTTTAGCAATAATCGCCATGCGGGACGAATTTTACGAGTGGATTTTTGAGCGTAAAACCGAGCAATTTTTGATGCGCTACAAAGAGCTTTATCTCAAGCCCTATATCGAAAGCCTGGGCTTTTCGTATAAAATGGGCGCGCTTTTTCAGGAAAAAGAGGTAAGAGCAAGCGAGATATTTGACGGATTTGATAGATTTCGCGCGGATGATCTGGTTTGCGCGAACGCAGGCGGAGTGGATTTTATGTTTTGCGATATAAGGCTGGAAAAAGAAATCGGTACGGGAATTCCATTTATTTTTAAAAATAATTACGCCACATTTTTCGAAGGACCCTTTTTCATAGCAAACTTTAATAAAAAAATCCACTCCGACGTTTTTGTTTTTTCGGACGCGGCAGCACCCGCAGGCATAGATTTGCCGCCTTCGGGGCTGCCACGCGGGCTATGGAGCGACCGTAAAATCATAATAGATAATGCAGATTTCAACGCAAATTTCTCGGTTTACGCAAGCGATACGGTGGCGGTTATGTATGTCCTGACGCCCGCGCTGATGGAGAAAATTTTATCTCTTAAACAGCTCGTGAAATCGGATATCTCGCTGAGCTTCAAGCAAAATAAAATTTACATAGCGATAGCTCGCGGCGCGGATAGTTTCGAGCCGAGCTTGGATCAGCCGATACTCAATGCTCGCATCGCAAAGGATATCAAAGCGGATCTGGACGCGATGCTACAAATCGTAAAAATTCTAAAGCTGAATGAGAAAATTTGGACGTCTTAACGGGCTCAAGGCGGAGCGAGGCAAGTGGGCAAAACAAGGTAGGGCATGGCGAATAAACGGAACGTGCGGTTCGCGCAAGGAGCTGCAAAATTTAGCGACATCCAAGCGAAACGCACCAAAATCGCGCCATATCTGGCGTAAATTTACGCCGCGCCGCAAGTTTGCGCCATTAAATTTTACGTGGATTTTGGAAAGATCATGAAATTTTGTGCATGATTTCGGCATGGGGATTTTGGCAAAATCGTGAAATTTCGCGTAGAATTTCGACGGGATTTGATGTCGCGGCGAAATCTTGTATAGAATTTCGGCGGAATTTTACGAAAAATTAAAATTTGCTTGCTATTGAGAGATTTTTTTGATATACTGCCGTTTCTTTTTTGGCCCCGTAACTCAGTTGGTAGAGTGTCACCTTGACATGGTGGAAGTCGTTGGTTCGAGTCCAATCGGGACCACCACTTAAGCTATTTTCAAATTTTAACCGCTTCATTTTCACGCACAGCGCCTGTCTTAAATTTAGTTATTCCGACCCCTTTCATTTTTATTTTAGATATAATTTTTCCAAAATACTATGAGATCGGCTAGCCGATCGATGAGGTAAATTCTATCGGCAACCGATTAAATTTAGAAAGGAGTATCGGCGATATATGGGACGGTATGTTATAAAAACATTAGATTACTGCGCAGAAAAGGGACTGCGGCTACAATGGGAGAAGGGCTTCGCGATTTCTGTCAATACTCTCGAAAACGAAGTTACTATAAGGGCAAATAAAAGCGGGCTTATATCTCTTGCCAGGCATTTGCTTACTTTAGCGCAAGATTCCGTGCCGAAACATTCGCATATACATCTGGATGAGTATAATTCGCTTGAGGAGGGCTCGGCGGAACTTATATTGGAGAAAATATGAACACGAACAGCTTCAATGTAGATGGAAAAAGTTATTTATACTCCGCAATCAAAGGGATTTGGATCATATTTAATGGCGCTCGATGAATAACGGTATAGTGCGCAAAAGGAGAATAAATCAGTGCTACCGAATAAAATTTATATAAAAGACGATCCTCTAACTATCGATGAGGAACTTATGGGGCATGAGTATCATAAATTAGATATTAAAATTCTAGAAGACAAAAAGCTTGTGGTATTGGGTTTTACTACGAATTTGGCTATGTATTATTTCGCAAAAAACATTTTAACATCATCGTATAATGAAAGGGTCTCATACCTAGAGTTTTTTCCTTATGAATATTGGGTGGGAGGAGCGCGATTTGCAAAAAATAGCGCTCAACTATGCATAGATATAGAGGAATTTATTAAAATGGACGAAGCGGAGTGCTGCATAGCGGACGATATGGAGAGGTATAAATTTGAGCTGGATTTTAAAACATTCTACCAAAGCGTTACATTTTATTTCCCTAGTACGGAGGATTATATAAATTTCGCCAAATATCTGCTAAGTATGAGTATATACAATAGAAAAAATAGGGTAAAATTTTATAGCGAAGATTATACGTTGATTTTGCAATATTGCAGGTTTGTTATATGAGAAATTTTGAACTATCAAAAATAAAATTTATCTCATAAAGCCAAAATTTAAGGATCAGACGGTATGGCGCAAAACGCTATAAATAAAGCAAACCATAACGAAAAGGAGCAACGCAATGCTAGATAGAATTGCCTCTTTTTTGACAGGCATAATGTGCTTCTTATATCTTATAAATTTTACGGTACATAAACATGTAAAAATAGGCGAGAAATATATTAAATTTGATGATGCGGGTAGTTTGTGGATATTGCCCGCAATCGTATTTTTAATAGCGGGTATTTACGGCTTTTATTTCGCCTTTCGCTCTGAAAAGAGCATAAAAAGATACCCAGAGTATATGTGGTGTGCAGACTGCGGCAAATTTTACCGATACGAGGACGTCAAAAACACTGATCAAATTTGCCCGGACTGCGGCAAAAAGCTTACGGAGTATAATGACGGCGACTACTGGCGAAGAAACACTCCTCATCAAGGCGTTAAACCCCCGAAGCCCAAAAAGCGTAAATTTAAAAAGAGATGAAATTTGATTTGTTATACGAGGAATATATAAAAATGCTAAATAGAATTTTTGCATTAATCGGCTTTTTTGCTTTTTTCGCATGGGGATTGGCGGCCGCTTTATTGGGAAAAGTCGATATAAAACCCGACTTTATGGCATCGGTAAAATTTGAAAGCGTATATCTGCGTATCATCATAGGAATTTTATGTTTTGCGGCGTGCGCTTTCTTTTTATATCTCGCATTTCGCTCCGAAAAAAGCATAAAATATTATCCTAAATTTATGCGCTGCAAAGGGTGTTTTAAATTTTATAATTTCTCGGACGTTAAAGATAGGAGCGTTTGCCCTAAGTGCGGAGGCGAGCTGCAAGATTATGCTGAGATAGAAAAGTGGAATCAAGCGGAAAAGAATAAAAAGCTTGAGAAATATTATAAATTTGAAAAGGAGTGGCTAAAGAGGGTGAGCCATGATAAAAAATAATTGATGCGTAAGCAAAATCAAAAAGTCTTAGGAATAAAAAATGAGCGCTAGGATAGGTTTAATACTTTTTGGCGCATTTTAGACGGATATGATTTTAGGGATTGAGTAAATTTTAAAAATTGCAGCTAGATCCGCTTCGCAAACTCGCCGCTTTAAGAAATCAAAACCGCTAAAGAGTCTAAATTTAAAACCGAAATTTTACCACGCTACGTAAAACGCTCGAAATTAAAATTTCATACAATCTCCGCCTAAATTTTAAAAAATCTATCTTTAATCTTTGAAATTTATTATTATTTAATCAAGAGAAATTATAATATAGCATTTGCAAATCATTCGCAAAATTATAATTTTGAATAGGGGAGAGTGATGTTTAAGAAATTTTATCTTTCAAATGCCGCGATCGCGCTAAGTTTGTGCGCCGCATTACAACTAAACGGGGCTGAAAACAACTCTACGTCCGAAAATATCGGCGCGCCCGGCGCGAGAGCCGTAAATTCCGCAGCTTCTAAAAGCGCTTCCGGCGCGAACGCCACAAAGCTCGGTACCATCGTAGTTACAGCGACGGGCTTTGAGGATATACTTAAAAACGAGGTTCGCAACGTCTCCGTTATCACCGCGGAGGATATGGAAAACCGCGGTTACCGCGATCTGCGCGAAATTTTAGAAAAGGCGCCGGGGGTTAGCTTTAACGGCAGGTCGGTTGATTTGCGTGGGCAAGGCGCGAAGGCCAATACCTCCGTCAAGGTCCTTCTTAACGGAGTCGCTCTCAATATGATCGACACGACGCCCACGAGCATCCCGATCGATCTCGTTCCTATTGAGGATATCGAGCGCGTGGAGATTATCCCCGGCGGCGGTAGCGTGCTTTACGGCAGCGGTACCAGCGGCGGCGTGATAAATATCATCACAAAAAAAGGCGCAAAATATCCATACGCCAATGTCTCTACCAAGATCGCGTCGTATAATTATAAAGATCTAAATTTCGGCGCAGGCGGGAATGTGAGCGAAAATCTATTTCTAAAGACCGCAATAAAGGGCTTTGATCAGCATGGATACCGCAAGGGCGAAAGAGAGCGAGGCTACTATACATCGTTTGGACTAAATTATAAAATTTCAGACGATCAAAGCCTCTCTTTTAATCCCAGCTTTTATCGCGCTAGGACGCATGATGTACCGGGTTTAGGGCTTGCCGAGCTTAAAGCGGATCGTCGCCAACAGGGAGGCGAGAGGACCTTTACCAAAAGCACACGATTAAATTTTGACTTGGATTATGCGGTGAAATTCGGCGATAGATTTGAAGCAAATTTACAGCCTTATTACCAAGATATTAGAATTTTGCAAAAGGGCTTTGTGATGAAAGATCGCAAAGAGGGGGCGAATTTAAAGGGCAAGTTTACCTATGATAACGACGAGCTCATAGTTGGATATGATTATCTTAAAAATAAGGGCTTCCGCAGGATCGACTTTACCACTTCGATGAATCCTATGATGAGCCTTTCGCAACTTACGATCTTTGATATGCAAAAACAGACGCACTCGGTTTATGCCTTAGAAAAGCACGACTTCACAGAGCTGTTTTCGCTTAGTGCTGGCGGGCGTTTTGAGCGCGCCGAATACAAAGTAGATCGCGAAGTCTCTACGACGATGCGTAGGATGGGGCGCATATTTCATACTCAAGAAAGCACGCACGTAACGGATCATAAAAACAACTACGCTTTTGAGATCACGCCGAATTTTAATTATTCCAAAGATGGCAATCTATATTTTAAATTTGAGCGCGGCTATATCTCGCCGGGCCCCAATCAGCTCATCGATAAGCTCGGTCGCAACGGTCCTTACGTGCTTAATAACCTCAAATCCGAAACCTTTAAAACCTACGAGATCGGCCTTAAGGATCTGATCTACGGGCAATACGTAAGCGCTACGATCTTTTGGACCGATACGAAAAATGAGATCGTAAACGAAACCCTGGGTAGTTCGATCACCGACGGTTGGCATTTTATCAATATCGACGAGACGCGCCGCAAGGGCGCGGAGCTGTATGCGGAGCAAAGTCTGCTTTCAAATTTAAAGCTCAGCGAGACCTTTTCATACGTCGACGCCAAGATCCAATCCGGCGCGAATAAAGGCAAGCAGGTTCCGTTGGTAGAGCGCTCGAAGTTCGTTTTGGGCGTCGATTACGAGCCGATTAGAAATTTAACGCTGATGAGCGATTTTAAATATTTCTCATCATCGCACGACGGCAACCACGATAGAATCGACTCGCGCACGATCGTAGATCTGGGCGCTGCGTACCGCTTCGCAAACGGATTTTTGATAAGCGCCGGAGTCAAAAACGTCTTTGACGAGGAGTATAATTACAACCAAAATTTACGCTCGGACATCTATACTCCGGCTCCAGGGCGCAATTACTACGCGGAGTTTAAATACACCTATTAGCGTGCGTTTAAATTTAAGCGAGGTTTGAGCTGCGAAATTTAAAATTTACGGGCGAAATTTGAAATTTTGTCGCAGCGTGCTTTGCCGCCGCGGGATTAAATTTAATAAAAGGAGCGAAGATGAAACCTGATTATAAAAACTGGGTGCCTAAGGGCATGATCGCGTCATTTGCCGCGGCTGCGGGCGTAGCATTAGTTTTGTTTTTGATTTTTGGCGTTTGCGGTGCTTTTGTTGGCGGCGTGTTAAGATGGTTTCTTGCCGGGCTTTTCGGCGCAGCGACGCTGGTTTTGATCGGCTTTACGATCTACTGCATCGTGTGGTACCGCGCGTTTGATTACGGCGGCAAGCGTCAGCTCTCGCGCGCGATCGTAGAGGGCACGGCAAAATACGTGGATCTGCCCGAGGGCGGGCGCGGGCTAGACGTAGGCTGCGGCAGCGGCGCGCTAACGATCGCCGTGGCTAAGCGCAACCCGCACGCATCGGTGCTAGGCGTCGATCGCTGGGGCTTTGAGTACGCGTCTTTTAACAAACAGCTGTGCGAATCCAACGCGCGCGCCGAAGCGGTGCAAAACACTAGCTTCGAGCAGGCTGATGCCACGCAGCTGCCCTTTGAGGACGGCAGTTTTGATGCGGTTACAAGCAACTACGTCTATCACAACATCATGCGTAAGGACCGCCAGGAGCTGCTTTTAGAGACGCTCCGCGTGCTTAAAAAGGGCGGCATCTTCGCGATCCACGATCTTTTCTCGCGCGGAAACTACGGCGACATGGATGCTTTCATAGCACGGCTTAAGGAGCAGGGCTACGAGCGGGTCGAGCTTATAGACACGACGCAGGGGCTTTTTATGGGCCCACGCGAAGCCAAATGGCTGATGTTAGGCAGCTCAAAGCTTCTGGTGGGCAAAAAATAGAGAGCCTTCGTAATTGCTACTTTACTATTGCGGACATCTTTTTTAGCTCAGCTATTAGTATGTCGCCCAAGACGGCTGGGCTTTTTAAATTTAGCCCAAATCTTGCTCGCAACAAAATACCCGTCTTTACAAAAAGCTTGGGTTTTGAATCAAAAACATCTATCTAAGTGTTTGCTTGTGAAATTTTATATAGGTTTGCGCGATGACTATGCCGCCTGCGTCGGTATCCTCGTAGTAGATTCGTATTTTCATTACATCATTCTCCTTTTTTACACCAAAGCATATAATTTCTAAATAATTAATGTTTTTATAATATTTAAATAGTCAAAAATTTTTTCTTTAGGGAGCCTTGCCTCTTCTTTCTTAATCTCTCTTTTTGCACTATTAAATCCTTCTGGCATTATCGTTTTAATCGTAAAACAAAGACTGGGTTTCCCCTCACTATTCTTACCAATATCAAACGCAATAGGCATGAATATACCATTAATCACAGCATGAAATCCTTTACTTAAATTTTCCCTGATTTCATCATAATTACTTTGATTATGCATTAACTCACTGCAAAGGCTATCATACATAGACAAACATCTTAACAAGATCGGTTTTATCATTGAAGATAAAAATTTTTTAACTTTATCTGGTGTGGATAGCTCTTTGATATTACATCTTTCAATAAATCGCAATAGGGCATGAAAAGAAAAATTTATAAATATCCTCTTATATATCATTCCGTCAGTCAGGCTAAATATAATATCAAATCCAATATATTTATAGTCCTCTTCGATTATTTTATTAGTAGAACTATCATCTGGATTTTTTTTCATAATTAACGTTACATCCGCATATACAAATTCCCATTTTTTTGTGTTTGGTCGATAATGCTCCAATATAATTATATGCTTCTCTTTTTGAAGTTTTTCAACATGCCGTCTTGCAATAACTTTTCTTCTATTGTCATTAATTGAAAAATAATTGATTTTTGGGCCTTCCCTAAAACAATCAATTATACTTTGCGCAATAGCTCTTTTTGATTTATTTTCAAATATGTTCATTCAAATTTTACCTCACTATTTATACAATACTCCGCCGCATAGATATATTTTCTTAGATCATTATACACTCTTCCAAAGAGTGGCTTTTAAAAATTTGATCAAATTTTGGTTTGACATATCCCCCCGCAGTTTTAAATTTTTATTTTTCATTATACATTAAAATTTACATAATAGCTTTATTTAATGACACGCTTGATGAATTTTACTTTACTTTATATATAATTCATTCCTCTTTTATGCCATTAGGTCGTACTCAATGTCGCGAGCAATCATTAAAGGTTGATCGTAAAAAATCGAAAAAAGCATGGTATAACCTAAATACCTATGCAAGCGTAAGCAAGATATTACGGAATAACATTCGTTCTTTTTGGTGATACTAGCTCGTTTAAAGTGAGAATAGTGCCAAAATGTCACTTTGCCTATATGCGCAGCGATTTCATCAAGGTCGTTGCCGCCGCGATTGAAACGACATTATTCAAAATTTTACATGGACAATTACGCTTTATGCAGTGAACAGCGCAGAATTGGGTGCATTAATTCAAAAGACTGAGAGGAAATTTCATAAGTTACAGAAATGCATATCTGAAGGTTAGATTTCACCGAATTCAAACGCGATATAGGCTAAAGCAGCCGTAGTCGGTGCGCACGGCCAAAAATTCCTCGCCATTTATGCGCTCAAATTTCGCTTCGCAGCGCTTTACGACGTGCGAAAGCTCAAAGCTAGGCTGTAAATTTCCGCTTTTTAGATCGATGATGCGAGCCTTGTCGTAGTTTATTAACGCCAGCCGCGAACCGTCCGCGCTAATGCAAAGCTCGTCCGCCTCAGTGCATTCGCCTCGCAGCCAAGCAGGCTCTAGTCGCTCGCCGCTTGCGGCATCTAGGCAAACTAGCTTGCTAGTGTAGCGCTCCTTGCCCAGTAGCGAGCCGTCCGCTAGAAAGCAAATTTTATCGAAAATGCCGAAGTCGCATTTTGTATCGTTTAAAATTTCGCCGCTTAGCGTGCTTAAAATTTTAATCTCGTTTTGCTTGCAGCAAAGCGCCAGCCGCGTGCCGTCACCATCGAGCGCAGCACAAAGGATCGGCGTATAGCTTTTCATCTCGGATCTGTACTCGCTAAGAGGCGCAATCTCGCCGCCGCGCAAAGTAAAAATTTGACCGAACATCGCAAACGCCGCCGTATCTTTCGCAGCGCAAACGAAACTCGTAAATTCTTTGCTATTTTTAAAGCTTAACCCTTGAGAGAGATCGCTAAATTCGCCGCTTGCCGGGTCAAATTTAAAGATAAAATGATCCAGATCCAAAAGCAAAATTTCGCCCACGCGCTCCGCCTGCCACGCAAGCGGCTTTGGCAAGAGGGTCTGCTGCTTTACGGCGCCGCTCGCGTCCAGCCCAATGAGAAAATCATCCAGCGCGCCGCCCTCTTTGTAACCGCCGCATTTATAGACGAAAAGTTCACCTTCCGTGCCCGCAAATGCTAGCGCGCCCGTGTATCCGCCGCCGATATAGACGTGCAAACTCGCTTCGCCCGCTTTTGCGTTCGCATTTTGCAGGACGTAGCCTTTTTTCAGGCTCTCCCACTCCTTTTTCACGCAGGCTTTTTGCGCCTCGCCAGCGCTAGCAAACTCTTTTTGCGTCTGCCTCGTTTTGCCGTTTTTGACGCTCTCGCTGAGTAAAATTTTGCCCTGCACGCGCAAATTTAATCGGTCGCCGCCGCTTAAGTTTATTAAATTTTTCATTTTTGCTCCTGCGGATTAGTTTTAAAAATTATCGCAAAGCGGCGCTTAAAAGTCGCTAAATATCGATAACGCCGAGGTGCGAGAGCAAAATTTTAACCCCGATTAGTATCAAAATCGCGCCGCCTAAAACGAGCGCCTTTGAGTGCAGATATTCGCCCGTTAGCTTGCCTGCGTAGCACGCCGCGACGCACAGCGCGAAGCAGACGAGCCCGATTATGCAACAGGCGTAGAGAATGTTTATCTCGCCAAACGCAAAGGTCACGCCCACGGCCATCGCGTCGATGCTGGTTGCGATCGCGCCCAGCACCAGCTCCTTCGTGCTTAGGCGTAGAGCGGGCTCGTCCTGCTCGCGGCGGGATTCTGCGATCATCTTAACGCCTAAAAACGATAAAATTCCAAACGCGACGAAGTGATCGATCTGCGCGATGAATTTTACGAAATTTATCCCCAAAGCATAGCCTGCAAGCGGCATTATAAACTGAGCCGCCGCGTAGAAAAACGCGACGCGCGCGATCTGCGCAAATTTGAAATTCGGATATTTCGCGCCGTTTGAGATACTAAGCGCGACGCTGTCCATCGCAAGCGCAAAAGCGATGAGTAAAAGCTCCATATTTAGCCCTTTTGGTATTATAAAAGCGTTGATTATACATTAAAATTTCTGAAATAAAATGAACAATCTTAAATCGGGAAAAAGCCTTGCTTAAAAATCTAATTTTTTGCCTTTTGCCGCTCATAGCGGCCGCGAGTTGGGAAGAGGTCGCCGTAAAGGGGCTGGACGTCGTCATCAGCGCAAACGTGGGCGATAGCGAAAATTTTAAAAACTCGCTAAGCACTCTAATCGAGCGCGCCGCAAATGAATACGAACGCACTGGCGTGCAGGACTACGAGCTCGATCTGCCCGGCTATCTGACGCAGCGCGCTGGCAAAAAAAGCATCGCCGTGCAAAATATGCGCCGTCTGGCCACTCAAAAGCTAAATCCGGCGATCGAGCCGCTAAAAAATTTGATACTTACTAAAATCAAAGAGATGCCCGAGGCCGATACCAAGGCGGTAATGAGCGGCGAGGTGCTATTTAGCCACTATCTGCGCACCAACGCCTTTGATGAAATTTACGAAATCATTCGCCCTTTGGCACGTGAACTAGGAGCCGACGCGAGCTTTGCTAAAAGCTTTAAAAGTGCCGTTGGACGCGAGCCTGGAGACGATTTTAGTAGCGAATTTAGCAGCGCCTTTATCAACGAAAGCTTCGATTTTTTAAGCAAAAACGAAAGGGAGTTTCGCAAAAACTCGGGCGCGATTTTAAACGCCATAAAGACGATCAGATAGGCGCGATCGCACTAAAATCTCGGCGAAATTTTACTTCAAATTATGAAAAATTCTATCTCTGAGCTCGCGGAAAATTTTAATTCAAAATCCGCTTTAAATTTTATCTCAAATCAGGTATGTGAGTGCGCGGAAAACACAGCGTCCGGCGGTGCGGTAAATTTCGCTCCCGCTCCCTGCTTCAAAAGAAATTTTAAATTTCAATACGCGGCCGCCGAGTTAAATTTTATGAGCGTGCGAAATTTAAAATTTTATCCCGCCTCAGCCGGTTTTGCCGTGCACAGTCTCGTCGCGCCCTATTCCGCCCTGCGCGTCAAAAATATAGAAAGAAAAGCTGCTTTAAATTTAGCGGCTCTTGCGTTAAATTTAAAGCCCGCGCAGATTCCTAGCTACGCCGAAAACAGGGCTTTAAATTCCGCGAAATTCTCCAAAACAGATCCTTGCGAAAATTCCACAAAGAATTTCAAGCGAAATTTTATATTAAATTTTGCGAAAAATTTCACTCGCAACGGCACAAATAGCGCAAGTTTGCCGAGCCGCGCAAGCGCCGTAAACGATCCAAATTTAAGCCTCGCAAAAAGCCTAGCCGCAGCTTATACGCAACGTTCCGAGAAAAATTTTACCAAGGTCATTGCGAACGATCCATGCTCCGCCAGCATGCCGCAGGGCTTTAGCTGTGGTTCCGCGCTAAGCCCCGGCGCTTCGCAAAATTCTAATACTACGCAGAATTTTAACTCCGCAAAAAATTTAAATTCTACGCAAAGCTCGAATTCCGCGCAGAGTTTCGGGCAAAATTCTAATTCTGCGCAAAGCCGTGCGCAAAACCCCGTTCCACCTAGCAGGCTGTGGGATTTGGGGCTACTTTTCGTAGCGATCGTTTGGGGATGCACTTTCGTGCCGGTTCAGCGCGCGCTGCATAGCGGCGACGTTTTTAGCTTTTTGTTTTGGCGCTTTTTGGCGGCGAGCATTTTTACCTACCTCGCCTGCCTGCGCTTCGGCGTCAAATTTGACCGCGGCACGATAGAGCGGGGCGTGTTTTGCGGGCTGATGCTATTTTGCGATTTTTCGTGCCAGACCATAGCGCTTGATTATGCGCTATCATCGACGGTGGCGTTTATTTTGGGGCTTAACGTCGTCATCGTGCCCTTTTTAATGCTTGCATTTTTCGGTAAAAAGGTCGGTGCGAGTGCCTTTGGCGGCGCAGTCGTGGCGCTTTTGGGGCTGTATTTTTTAAGCGGAGCAAGCGGCGCGGTGGGATTTGGCATAGGCGAGCGGTTGACGCTAGTTTCGGCGTTTGCATACGCACTTCACATCGTATTTACCGGCGTATGCGCGCGCAAAAGCAATCTCTACGGTTTTGTGATCGTGCAGTTTATCTGCGTCTGCGTCTGCGCGCTGATCGCGGCGGTTTTCACTCCTCACGCGGAATTTGAAGGCGAGATAAAGGTGCTAGGAAATTTGATCTTTTCGCCGAGCTTCGACTTCGTTTTTGCGCTGGTTTTGACCTCGATCTTTGCCACCGTCGCGGCGTTTGTGATTCAAACAATGGCGCAAAACCGCGGCGTAAGCGAGATAAAAACGGTGCTGATTTTCGCACTAGAGCCCGTAAGCGCGGGCATAATGGGGTATGCTTTCGGCGAGAAGCTAAGCGCGCTTCAAATTTTAGGCGCGGCGCTGATACTCGCGGGCATCCTGCTTAGCGAGCTGGGCGGGCTTTTAGGCGCGAAGTTTGCTAAAGATCGAGCTTGCGAAAAAGCAGACCGAGGCGACTAGGATTATCGAAGCGCCGCTGGTTAGATTGAGCTTAAAGCTCAAAATAAGCCCCGCCGCGCAGAAAAGTGCCGATAGCCCGCAACTTATCGCCATCATCGAGCCTAGGCTTTTTGAAATTTTTTCGGCGATGAAGGGCGGAATCGTCATCAGCGAGATCACTAAGATTAGCCCCACGATCTGAATCGACGCGACCACCGCGAGGCTCGCCATCACTACGAGGACGTAGTAAAAGACGCTCGTATTAACTCCGCGCAGCAGGGCGAATTCCTTATCGAAGCTGATTGCTAAAAACTGCCTGTAAAAGCACACCGTAAGCGCCGCAAATGCCGCTCCGCAAATGCCGATGAAGATTAAATTTTCATGATTTATCGCTAGGATCGAGCCGAATAAAAAGCTCATCAGATCGGATTTGTACCCCGGCGTGAGATCGGCGAAGATTATCCCCAAAGCCATTCCAAACGCCCATATCGCACCGATTACGGCATCGAAGCGCTCGGTGTTTCGCAGCGTGACGTAAGCGATTAGCAGCCCCAAAAAGAGCGCAAATACGCTAGCTCCCAGCACGGGCGAGATGCCTAAAAATAGCGCGATGCCGATGCCGCCGTATGCGCCGTGCGCGATGCCGCCTGCTATGAAGCTCATGCGATTTATCACGACCAAAGAGCCCACGACGCCGCAGACTATGCTGACTAAAAGCCCACCGAGTAGGGCGTTTCGCATGAAATCGTAGGATAAAATTTCAGCCATTTTCGCCCTCCTTGCAGCAGCATTCGTTAAGCGCGAGATCGACGGCGCAAAAGTGCCCGTGCTCGCGTCGCAGGTGATCTAAAAATTCCGCCCTACCTCCCGGATTGATCTCGTGGGTATGCGCCGAGCCGTTTGCGACGTAAAGAGCGCGGTTTGCATAGTTTAGCGCAAGCTGCACGTCGTGGCTGATTAGAATTATGCCGCAACCGCTCTCGTTTAGGGATTTTAAAAGTTCGTAGATTTGAACCTGCCCCATCGTGTCGATGCTCGCTAGCGGCTCATCGAGAAGTAAAATTTTAGCCTTCGCGCACAGCGCCCGCGCGATGTAAACGCGCTGTCTTTGTCCGCCGCTAAGCTCGCTGATACGGCAGCCTGCAAGGTCTTGCATGCCTACGCGCCCCAAGGCTTGCATGGCTTGCTCGCGCTCGGATTTGGAGTAGAAGCCTAAAATTTTCTTATCTATCAGCCCCATTAAAACGACTTCGAGCACGCTTATGGGAAAACTTTTGTTTATCGCGATGAACTGCGGCACGTAGCCCATTTGCGCTCTGGCAAGCGCTGGCGATCTGCCTAAAATTTCGATCATGCCCGAGCTTGGTCGTAGCAGCCCCAAAAGAAGCTTCAAAAGGGTGCTTTTGCCGCCGCCGTTGGGCCCGAAAATCGCTAAAAAATCGCGCAGCTCGTAGTTTAAGTTTATATCTTTTAAAATTTCGCGTTTTTCGTAAGCAAAGTTTAAATTTCTTATCGTCACGTCCGCCATGAACGCCCTTTCGCCTAGATTTTGAAAGCATTTATTATAGCCCAAATTCGGAAAAATTGCCAAATTTTGCTATTATTACAAAAAATTTAAAGGCTAGCGGTGGAGAAAATCGGCGAAAAATCAGATGAAAATAGCTGGGATAAAAAGTCCGAAAGTTACGCTAAATTTAGCGGCGAGCCGGGCGATTTCGGCAAGCGGGTGTTTGAGATACTGCGCGGTTGGGGCGTGAGCTTTGCGGGCAAAAGCGTGCTCGACGTGGGCGCCGGCACGGGGGTTTATTCGCTGTATCTCGCGTCGCTGGGCGCAAAGGTCACGGCGATCGATAGCTCGGAGGGGATGCTGCGCGAGCTAAGGCGCAGCGCGGAGGAGTTTGGCATCCCTTTGCAAAACGTATTAAATTTAAGCTTTGCGGAGTTTTACGAGCGACTGAGCCGCGATGGTTTTGCAGGCGCGGTGGGCGAAAATTTTAAAATTTATCCGCGCTCACAGAGCGAAATTTCAAACTCCCAAGCTCAAAAAACCGCCGCACAGGCTTTAAATTTAAAAGACGCTGTGAGCGAAAACCGCGAGAGCGAAAATTTTAAAATTCCCGCACTTTTTGATATCGCGTTTCTTACGATGAGCCCCGCGCTAAAAAGCAAGCAGGATTTTGAGGCGTTTTTGGCTTTGGGTGAGCGTAAAATTTATCTAAACTGGGCGAGCGAGCGCAATTCGTCTATGCTTGCGCCGCTTTTTGAGCGCTTCGGCACGGGGCATAAAAGACTTGCTACCGCCGCCGAAAAATTTGAGGCGCTGCTTGGCGCGCGCGACATCAAATTTAAAAGCGAAATTTTAACCGAGAGGCGCGAGCAAAAACGCAGCCTACAAGAAGCTGTGCAAAACGCCGCGTGGCACCTGCATATGGACGGCGCGGAGGCTAGCGAGCGCGAGATCGAGGAGATTTTGAAAAAGCGAGCTAAAGGCGGGGTGATAAGCGATGAGATCGAAGCGAGCTTTAAGCTGTTTTATATTTAGTCTGGCGCCGCTTTGGGGGCTTTGTGGCAATCTTTTTACGCCGCTTGAGATGCCTAAATACGACTCACAAAAGGCGCGGCTGGGCGCAAAAATTTTTACTGACGTAAGATTTAGCAGCAAAGGTCGCTCCTGCGAGAGCTGCCATAACTTCTATCTAAACGACTCAGGCGCTTCGGTGCGCGATGGACGCGTGCCTACGCTAATAAATTCTTATTACTTTGATCGCTACTTAGGCGATTATAATTTCGCGGGCTTTGAAGCGCGGATCGCAGCGTCGGTCTTTGGCACGAACGAGCTTGATGCGAGCGAAGATAAAATTTTAGAGCTTATTAGGAAGAATTTAGCCTACAAACAGGCTTTTGAAAGTGCTTACGGCGAGGCGAATATGGCGAACTTCATTGATGCGCTGGCGGAATTTTTAAAGTCCAAAACGGCGATAAATTCCAAATTTGACCGATTTTTGCGCGGCGAGGTTAAGCTAAATGATGCCGAATATAACGGATATGTGCTTTTTGTGCGGCTATGCTCGGCATGTCACAACGGCGTTAGCCTAGGCACCGGCAGCTTTACCAAAATTCGCCCAAGCGCGGAAGAGGAGGATGTGCCTAGGCATAGGCTCACTTCCGATGGATTTGAGCTGCGCCGCGTGCCTAGCTTGCGCAATATCACGCAAACCGCGCCTTACGTAAACGGGCAGACGGATTTGCGTCTTGCGGTGCGGCAGATCGCAAAGGATCTGCTAAAATACGATCTTAACGATGAGGAGCTTGATGCTTTGATGAGCTTTTTGGCTACACTTAAGGGCGATATGACGGAGGCGCAGGATGAAAGATAAGATAATGTGGGCTTTGATGGTGGGGATTATGATATTAGGCATAATCATCGCCGGGAATTATTTCTCGTCGCTAAGAGATGTAGCGAGATTTAGCACGATTTCGCGCGAGCTAACTTTGATCGATAACGCCGATAACCGCTTAAATATATTATTTGATGCAAAGATCGCAAGAAGGGACTTTTCGATTGCAAATGCCGATATGCGCGGCATCTATCAGGTGCTGCAAGCTTTACAAAAAGACAAAATCATCGATAAAATCGGACTTAGCAGCGATGTGCGCGCGATCGGAAGCGCTTTTAGCGATAAAATTTCACTTTTGGACGAGCTTGGGGCTTTAAATTCGCAGAATTTAATCCTTTTTCAAAGTCTGCAGCAAAAATTTTTATCCAGTGGCGCAAATGCGCAAAGAGCAAATCTCTACTCTCAAATTTTAGGGCTTAATTATAAAAATCGCTCCGAGATCTCTGCTTTAAAAAGTGCGCTAGAAAGCGCAGATGCGTCAAGCCCCGACGAAGCTGCGTTTATAGGGATCGCACGGCAAATTTTAAGGAATTTCGAGCGGCAAAATATCATTGTAAGCGATAATCTCTCGTTGCTAAACGAGCGCTTCGCAAGCCTGCGCGAGCGATTTTCTTACGCTAGCGAGGAATTCTACGGCTCGTTTATACAAATGACGATGCTTTACACGGCGGTATTTTTGTCGTTTTTACTGCTTACTTACATCATAAATTCCGATGCTTTGCGTAGTAAACGCGCCCTCGCGCCCTATCACGCACTATGCGAACAAGCAGGCGAAGCGATAGTTTTAGCAGATCAAAACTTTAAAATTTTATATGCTAATAAAAGCGTGCTTAGCTTAAGCGGCTACGAACAAAGCGAGCTGGAAGGAAGCGATCTTGGAGTTTTGATGCCCAAAGATAAAGGGACCGAACTTCCTGCGATGGTAAATAAAAGTGCCAAAGATACGCGCCTGCTTCGTAAAAGCGGCGAGCTAGCCGATGTGAGCCTAAGGCTAGCAAATATCGCTGCTGCATCCAAGCTGCCGCTATATGCGCTTTACGCTCATGACATCGGCGAGCGCGAGATTATGAAACTAGCTCTTGCGAGCGCGAAGGAGAGCTTAAACAATCAAGTCTATATCGATCATCTTACGGGCCAGGGCAACGAAGCAGCGCTATATGAACTAATAAACGCCGAAAAAACGGGCGTAGCGATCTACATCACTATCGTAAATTTTGCAAATTTGCGGCTTTTTTACAAGGCGGAGACGACGAATGAAATTCTGCGCTCCTTTGCGCGCACGCTTGCGATGTGTATCGAATCGCACGAGATCAAAGCTAGTATCTTTCGCATCCAATCGGATGAGTTTTGCCTATTTTACGAGGGACTAAATGTCGCACGCGACGTGGAGATCATAAACAAATATTTCACCGATAAAGTTTTCAATCTCCATACCACCGAGGGCTTTGCCTCCGCGCCTTTAAATATCACGATGGGCGTGAGCGAGCGCGCCGACGTAGCAGGCGGCGCAAATAGGGTCTTTCAGGCAGTTATGGCGATGTATGAGGCGCAGAGCAAAAACGAGCACGTGGGCTTTTATTCGCGCCCAAATGCGATTGAGGAAAAATATCTTCAAAACCAGATTATGATCAACACCATTCAAAATGCGATCAAGAAAAATCAAGTCTTTGTGCTTGTTCAGCCCATATTTGATATCACCCACCGCGATCCTAGCGGCAACACATACGGTACCGAGGGTGGCGACTATGTCCCGTTAGTATATGAAATTCTAATCCGTCTAATCGATCGTTCGGGCAAGACGCGCTGCCCGGGTGAGTTTATCGACATCGCAAAGCAAACCTCGCTCTACATCCCGCTAACTCAGGTCGTAATAAACGAAGCCTTTCGCTTGCTAGACCGCTTCGCAGGGACTTGCTTTAGCATAAATCTTTCATATTTTGACATCGCAAACGAAGGTATCAAGGAGCTTTTAGAGCGTAAGCTCGCATCCAGCCCAAATGCTTCAAATCTATTCATTGAAATTTTAGAAAGCGAGGAATTTGACGATTACGAGAGCCTACGCAGCTTCATCGCCGTAGCTAAAAACTACGGCTGCAAGGTCGCGATAGACGATTTTGGCAGCGGATACTCCAACTACTATAGAATTTTAACGCTCGATGTGGATTACATAAAGATCGACGGAGCGCTCATCAAAAATATCGCAAACGACAAAAACTCGCGCGCTATCGTCGAAACTATCGCTAACTTCGCGCGCAAGCAGGGCTACGAGCTCATCGCCGAATACGTAGAAAACCACGAAATTTCAATCATCTTAGAAGAGATGGGGATTAAATATATGCAAGGCTACTTCTACAGCAAGCCGATGGAGCCTTCGAGGATAAAATTCTAACTCATCTCGCCGCGACTTTATAGCCCGCCTCTTTAAATTTATAGCCCAAAGATCGCCTTCGTAAGGCGAGAAATTCTGATTTAGCAAGCCACCTCTTTAATTCATACGGAATTTATCTTGGCAAATACTACGCGGTTTTATCGCGAACTTATGGCGCGCCTTATAGCTAGGATTGGCTCGGCAAATGAAGTGAGAGCTAAATTTAAAATTTGATAGCAGATTTATGGATGAAATTTTGCGAAGTTCAAAATTTTAAAATTCCAAGCCGTAGAATTTTAAAATTTGAAATGCGCGAGCTGCAAATTTAAGGCTAAATTTTAAAATTCCGTAGCGATAAAATTTTAAATTCCGCGCCTTAAACCCGCCTGCAAATTTTAAAATTTTATAGCGCAAATTTTCAATTCATTCATATAATAAATATTTCGCGCGAGCTTTGCAAAAATAAAAATTTTAACAAGCTTTGCTCTAATTAGCGATAGAGCTTTCAAATGCAGGCGGAATTTTTAAGTGCAAACTTTCTTGCTTTCAGCGAGAATGAGCTTAAATTTTAGGCTTTAATGCATTAGCTCAAGCAAATTCGCTCTAAGCCTTCATGCTCCCCGTATCTTTAAATCTTTGATGCCACGACAGTGCCTCGCTTAGGATATGCGGAGTATGCCCTGCACAGGGCTGCGCACATGCCCGCTCGAAATAATCTCTCAGCGCGTCTTGGTAAGTGGGATGCGCGATGCTTATCATCGCGCGAGCACGCTCACGAGGGCATTTGCCGCGCAGATCGGCGATGCCGTATTCGGTGATGATGACTTGAGTGTCGTGCTCGGTATGATCAACGTGACTCACGAACGGCACGATAGCGCTGATCGCGCCGCCTTTAGCTAGCGACGGGCTAAGAAATAGCGACAAATATCCGTTGCGAGCGAAGTCGCCGCTACCGCCGATGCCATTTTTCATCTGCGAGCCCATGACGTTAGTGGAGTTTACATTGCCGTAGATGTCTGCCTCTAGCATGCCATTCATCGATACGACGCCAAGCCTTCTGATGAGTGCTGGCGAGTTGGAGACATCTTGTGAACGCAGTATAATGTGCTTGCGGTAGAAATCGATGTTTTTTTGAAATTCCTCGACACCTGCAGGGCTAAGCGATAGCGCTGTGGCACTTGCAGTGCCTACGACGCCTCTTTTGATGAGATCTAGCATGCCGTCTTGGATCACCTCGGAGTAGCACTGCAGCCCTTGGTAGCCAGCATTTTGTAGTGAGCTAAGCACGGCGTTAGCGACGTTGCCGATGCCCGATTGTAGCGGCAGTAGCTTCTTTGCGGGAAGTCTGCCACAAGCTTCCTCTTTTTTTAAGAATTTTACGACATTGCACCCGATAGCGCTTGAAATTTCATCCACGGCGGTAAAATTATTGACGCGATCATGCGTCCTAGCCTCTATGACAGCGATTACTTTGGCAGGATCTACATGCATGTAAGGACTGCCTACACGATCGCCTACGTGCTTGATCGGCAGATCCGCAGCGTGCGGCGGCAGGCGCAGATCCGTAACGTCGTGAATACCCTCCAGTTCAAGCGGCTGATAGTAATTCACTTCTAAAATCACGCGATCGGCGATATCGAGCCAGGCTTGGTTGTTGCCTAGCGATGTAGACGGCACGAGCTCGCCGCTTTCTTTAATCGCCACTACTTCGATCACAGCAAAGTTTAGATGTGGAAAAAAGCCCGCTTTAAGCTGCGCGGCAAGGCTTGATAGATGCACGTCCGCGTATCGCACGGCGCCACTATTTATCGCACGGCGCATATCGGCATCCGTAAAAAACGGCACGCGAAAGCTCACGGCACCTGCTTTTGCCAAAACTCCGTCTAAAAGCGGATCGGTCGATGCGCCTGTAAAAATTTTGATTTGATAGGGCTCGCCTTTTTCGTGCAGCGTTGTCGCTCGTTGCGCCAGGGCTTGTGGTAGCGCTAGCGCGCAACCCGCCCCAACAAAGCCGCTAAAGCCCACCGATGCGCCATTTGGGATCAGCTCGCAGGCTTCCTCGGCGCTCATAATTTTTGATTTTAGATATTCGTTTTGCACGCGTGAGTTCATTTTCCGTCCTAGCCGTGATTTGGGCGAAATTATAATATTTTTGCGCTAAATTTCAAAATCTAAAATTTCGTGCACGAGCTAGGCTATAGAGCAAAATATGGGGGGCGGTCGGTTGGGATACGCCGCAAACGCTTCCGATCAGACTTTTTGCTTCGGCGGTTTGCAATACCCGCTTGCGCGAGCGCTCCGTAAATAGGGTTTTGGCGTGATTGAAGCTTAGTTTATAGTCTTGCTGCGATACTGCAAACGCTTATTGCGCACCCAATCTTGCGGAATTTAGGCGCAAAATTTACGCATAATTTGTGGGCCGCGATATTTAAATTTAAGCACCCCTTACAATTTAATCGCTCGCCACACTTAAATTTAAATCTCCGCTTTGCAATTTTAAAATAGATATTTTGAAATTTATCGCTCATGGCGTTTAAATTCCGCGTCTAGCGAGCCTTGAGCCCATATTTGAAATTCCATCGCTTGCGGTGCACGCATTTGCCCGCCGCACCTATATTTTAATCCGCATTAATTGAAATTCTCGCTGCCTAAAATTATCGCCTCTTCGCACAATATGGCAGTTTAAAATTTCAAATTTTGCGCTTTTTTTGGGAGGGCGGCTCAACGTAGATACGCAAAATTTTGATAAATTTTACGCTTGCGAAATTCTAAAAAATTATATCATCGTCACGGCTAAATTGCAGATTTGTTTAAATTCTGGTTCTTAAAATTGTAGCTCCAGCCGTTACACGAGATTTTTAATTCAAAGAGCCTTGCCGCGTAAATTCTAATCTCTCTGAGCCCAAAAATTGACGCCGCTTAGTACATGAGTTTAAACGCGTTTTAGAATTCAAATTTAGCCCGCCTTGTTACCATTTTCGGTCGAGCTCTATAAAATTTCGGCAAATTTTATACTTGCAAAATTTTAAACTCTATCGCCGCAAAATAGGGCAAAATTTCATCTCTGCGGCTTGCCGTCGCCGAATTTAGTGACTATCTCCTCGCTGCAGCTTTCTTTGGGCGCCCAGCCATCGCGCTTCATCCGCGCCAGATTGTCGCACGCCTCCTGCGAGCCGCCCTCACAAAGTTCGTCGTATATCACGAGGCTGCGGCACTGCCCGCTCGCGAAGCTCTCCAGCGCCGCGGCGTTGCCTAAGCAGGCTCGCTCGCGTAGATTGCTCATCGCGCGCCCACCTACGCCGCCCATTTTATCTCCCTGCTTCCGCTCGGCGAGGGTGGCGAGCTCGCACGCGTCTGCGAAAAAGCCCTGCGCTTTGAGGCGGTTTCGCACGACGCCGCGACCGCCCAGCTCATATCTCATCGCCGCTTCGTAGCATGCGGCGGCGTCCTTTTTGCTGCATTTTGCTAAAAGCGCGCTAGTTTTTGCGCCGCTAAATTTAAACTCTTTGGCTTCGCTGCCCGCGCTTGCCAAACTAAGCGCCAGCGCCGCCGCTAGCGCAAGCTTTAAAGCTTTCATCTTTGCTCCTTTTGTTTTGTTTATCTGCCGCACTCCCGATTTACTGCTTCATTGCGCCGCACCCGTCGCCCGCTAAAATTTAAAAGGCTCACGCGCCTTATTTGCGATCGAAGCTTGGAATTTTATCGCCTCTGTCGCGCTAATTTTTCGGCAGTAGATCGAGCACCGCGCAGGCGCGCTTGTTGTGCATTTTGCATGCCTTATCTAACGCTTGCCCCGAGAGCTCAAAGCTTTGAGGGGTGCCGATTCCTTGGAGATATTTGACCGACAGCTCGTAGCACGCTTCGCTGCTGCCGGTATCGCACTGCTCTCGAAAAAGCTCAAACGACGCCACGACGTCCTTCTCTACGCCCAAGCCGCGCCCTAGCGCATCTGCGTAGAAAAAACACGACAGCTGATCTTTTCGCTCGCAGCCGCTTTTCAGACCTCGCGCGACGCGATCGCAGGAGCCTTCGTCGCTTTTTACGATGCAGCTTTGCAGATCCGCCCGTGAAATTCCGTCCGTTTGGATGACCGCATCGGCGCTGCTTTGCGAGCCGGCGCTTGCTTCGCCACTCTTTATAAAGCGCGCGCTTTGCGTGGCAGTTTCGCCGATACTCGTTGTTTTGTCCGCTGCGGAAATTTTATCCGCTCGCGCGCTCTCGCCGCAGTTTGCCGCAATGGCGCAAAATAGCGCCAAAAATAGAAATTTTTTCATACCCGCCTCCGTTAAATTTAGCGCCATTTTAATTAAAAATGCTGAATTTAAGGAAAATGCGCTCTGCCCTAAATTTCAGCTTTGTGTCGCAGCGTGTTTGAAGCGCAAATTTAAAGCGCGCCGCCAAAGCGATCGATCACAGGCTTTTTAGCGCCGCGAGTACATTTTGCGCGTCCTGCTCGGGTTCAGCGATGCGGCTAAAGCGCTTTATCTCCTTGCCGTCTTTAAAAATCAGGGTTTGACGGTGGTAAAATTTCTTCCCGTCGCCGGTGGTGAAGGTTTCTAGCCGAAGCGGCGTTTCAAGCTCGAATTTTTCGTCGTTTATGAACTCAAACGATGCGCCCGTAGCGCGCTTAAACTCGCTCGTGCCCGCCTCGCCCATGCTGCCTACGGCGATAAGCTCGAAGCCGAGGGCTTTTATCTGCGCAAACGCGCTCTCGTAGGCCTTGCACTGAAGCGTGCAGCCCGTAAGCCCCGCTGCGCCGCGCAACTCTGTAGGTAAAAATTTGCCGCTGTCGCCCATTTTCGGATAAGTAAAAACCACGCAATTTTTCGGTAAATTTATCATCTCTCGCCTTTTGATCGAAATAGGTCGCAAAAATAGCATAAAAAATCTTAAACCCGCTTAACGGATGAAATTTTAATAAAATTTAGCGTAAAATAAGGGGTAAAATTTCGGCAAATCAAATTCGGAGTTAAATTTTGGATATTGACAGAGCGTTAGAGGAGCTGGCAAAAAAGCAACAGCAGTGCAAGATAAAATTTCTAAAACCGCTGATTTTATTGCTATGCATCGCGGTTTTTTCCGTTGGCTGGTTTATCCATGGCTTGATCCAAAACGAATACTCCTCCGCCGTGCTGATGTCCGCGATGATCCCGATAATTGCGGTAAGCTGCGTATGGGGGATTTATGATGATTCCATCGCCAAGTGGGAGTACAACGCCTTTTACAAAGACGCCTTCATCCGCGCCATCATTTCAGATATCGATCCCGCCTTTAGATACGAGCCGCAAAGCGGCATAGACGAAGAAGAGATCCGCAAAACGGGCATCTATCCGAATAATGAATTCGTAGCCGAGGATCAGATAGACGGCGTGTATAAAGGGGTAAAATTTAGCCTAAGCGAGGCGATAAAAATCTATGAAACGCGAGAATCTATGAGGCTTGTAGAGTTATCTCAAAGGTCCAAGAGCGATCTTTCTGCGACTTTTTTGCTATCGGCGATCGCGCTTTGGAACGCTTGGAGGCTCGGCGAATATGTGCAAGCCTTTAGCGGCTCGGTTTTGGTGTGCGAGTTTTATAAGAAATTTAAGGGGCAAACTATCATCGCGGACCGCTCGCCCGGCACCAAATTTTTAGGCGATCAGGAGCTGATGGACGACGTGATTTTCGGAGAGGAATTTCGTGTGTTCGCAAGCGATAAGATCGAGGCGCGGTATCTTTTGACGCCTAGCTTTATGGGGCGTCTCGGGGCTTTGAAGCTTAAGCTTGCGCCCAAGATCGCTCTTAGCGCGGCGTTTATGGACGGTAAATTTTATCTATTTTTAAACGGCGCGAAAAACCGCTTCGAAGCCGCGCTGTTTTCGCCGCACACTACGTCAAAAGACGCCGAGCGGATAAAGGCTGAGGTTATGCAGCTTCTTGGTATCATTGACGAGCTGCGTTTGAATGAAGAATTTTTTAGCGGCGCAAGCGAGAGCGGCGAGCCCGCAAAGAGCTCGTCTCTCGGCGGCGAGGAGCTACAGAGATTGCGCGATAAAGGCTTAAGCTCGCGCGATCGCTGATTTGAATTTTAAAATGCCATCTCGCGTCTTTAAATTTAACGCTTTTCGTAAAATTTCAATCTCATCGTTCGCGTCTTTAAATTTAGCGCTTTTTGAAATTTAGCGTCTCTTGAAATTTAACGCGGCGCAAGCGGGTAAATTTTATCGCTTGCGGCGGTAGCTTGAAATTTTAAAATTTAGCCTGCGCGCTGCAAAGCTCGCTATGAAATTTCACTCGTTGTTTCCCGCGATCGTTTCGATCAACTTGCGTTTGTTGCGGCGGTTGTAAAGCACCGACGAGACAAGCGATAGCGCGATGAATAAGATCCCCACGGTGCCCGTTATGATCTCGCTTACTTCAAATTTCAGCTTGGCAAACATTATAAACGCCAAACACGCGATGGCGTAGTGCGCGCCATGCTCCAGATAGGCAAAGTGCGACAGCGTGCCGCGCGCGATGAGATACAGCGTGATGGAGCGCACGAACATCGCGCCGGCGCCGAGGCCTAGCATGATGATGAAGATATTATCACTTAGCGCAAACGCGCCGATCACGCCGTCGAAGCTAAAACTCGCGTCCAGGGTCTCTAAGTATAAAAAGCCCGCAAGGCCGTTTTTTACGCCGTCCGTACCGAAAAGGCGGTCGAAGCAGGAGATGAGCAGATAGAGCAGGATCGCGCCGAAATACGCCGCGCCTAGCGTCGCCGAACCCATTTTAGCGAGTAGCACGAGCCCTGCGGCTAGAGCGATCAGCGTGGGGGCGTTTGGAATGCGCTTTAAAAATCGCACGAGCCCGTTATTTTCGATTATGCCTAGCCAGTGTAGCTCGCGCTGCGCATCGAAGAAAAAATCGCAAAAGACCATCAGTAAAAACGCGCCCCCGAAAACATAAATTTGCGCTTCGTTTTCGCTTAAAATTTCATGGTAGCGCTGCGGCTGCTTAAGCGCTAGCACGAGGGTTTCCCAAAGTCCTAGATGCGCGCTTGCGGCGACGATTAGCACAGGGAATAAAAATCTCATGCCAAAAACCGCGATCGGAATGCCCCAGAGTATAAATCTGCTCTGCCACACCGGCGCCATATCTTTTAGCACTTTGGCATTGACTACGGCGTTGTCGAAGCTGAGGCTGATTTCGAGTGCGCACAAAAGCGCGCAGATATAAGCGGCACCAGCGCCGCCGATATAAAATGCGATAGCAAGCGCAATTAGGCTTACTACAAAAGAGGAGTAAAAATATTTCATCGCTGTCCTAGCCGATTTTTTGCGCGATTTTAGCAAAATTTAGCCCTAAATTCTATATAATTGCAAAAATTCCAAAAAAGGCAAAAGATGCTTACTAATCCCGTATTTATCAGTATCTGTGTGATGTGCGCGCTATGCTTGCTGAGGTGCAACGTAATGCTTGCGATCCTAATCGGCACGATATGCGCCGTGCTCTCAAGCAAGATCCCGCTGGGCGATGCCATAAATTTATTCATAAACGGCAATCCCGAAAACGCCGGTAGCCTCGGCATGGGCGGAAATTTAGAAACCGCGCTTTCGTATCTGCTGCTAGGCGTCATCGCAAGCGCGATCTCAAAGACCAACTTAACGGCGATCTTGGTGCGCGCGGTAGCAAATTTAATCAGCGACAAAAAATATGTCTTTATCTTTTCGATCGCCTTTTTTGCGTGCTTCTCACAAAATTTAATCCCCGTGCATATCGCCTTTATCCCGATTTTGATCCCGCCGCTAGTCAAGATCATGAACTCGCTAAAGATCGACCGCCGCGCCGTAGCGTGTGCGCTGACGTTCGGCTTGCAGACGCCGTATATGGCGCTGCCGCTGGGATTTGGACTTATCTTTATGGGACTAATCGAAAAAAATATGAACGCAAACGGCATCGCAGTAAGCCTAAGCGACATATCGAGCGTGATGTGGCTAAGCGCCGTGCCGATGCTCGTGGGTCTCATCCTAGCCGTGATCTACTACCGCAAGCCAAGAGAGTATGCCGAAACCAAAGAGAGCCTGGATGCGCATTTTAGCGAGCTTAAGATGGGTATGCGCGAATGGGGTGCGCTAGCGGGCATCGCGGTGTGCTTCGCGGTGCAAATTTGGATCAAATCCCTTCCGTTTGCCGCGCTTAGCGGAATTTTAGTAATGCTTGCGAGCAAAGGCATCGAGTGGAAGAAGCTGGATAATGTATTTGACGAAGGCGTGCATATGATGGGCTATATTGCGTTTTTGATGCTGATCGCCGCAGGATACGGCACTATCTTAAAAGAAACCGGCGGCGTGAATGAGCTGGTGCACGTAGCGAGCACTTTAAGCGGCGGCAAGCTCGGCGGTGCGCTGCTGATGATCGGCATCGGACTGCTTGTGACGATGGGCATAGGCTCGAGCTTCGGCACGATCCCTATCATCGCTACAATTTATTGTCCGCTAGCCGCGCAGTTGGGCTTTAGCACGGCGGCGACGATCTTTATCATCGGCGTGGCAGCGGGTATCGGCGATGCGGGCTCGCCTGCGAGCGATAGCACGCTTGGGCCTACCGTGGGGCTGAATATTGACGGTGAGCATAGCCATATGTGGGATACTTGCGTGCCGACCTTTATTTTCTTTAATATCCCGCTAATCATATTCGGCATAATCTTTTCGATGATGTTATAGATTGCAGAATTTACGCGGGTTTCGCGGGCGGAATTTTAGAATTTTAGAATTTCGTCCGCGCGGCGCTGCTCGTAAATTTTGTAAATTTACGAATGCGACCATTTTTAAATTTAGCCGCGCGGCTTTGCTTTTAAATTTGCCTGCGCGATTTTGCCAAAATTTATTTGCGTCGCTCGCACGATCGGCTTAAATTTAACCGCTCGCGGCGCGTTGATGAAAATCATTGCTAAAATTTGAAATTTCGCATAAAATGGGCGAAATTTCATAGCAAGGAGCGGTGGTGGAGCAAATTTACCCTTACGTGCAGATCGTGCATCTCATCTGCGCCATTATCTTTTTGGGATACATATTTTTTGACGTCGTGATTTTTTCGCGGCTCAAAGGCGTGCTGGGCGCGGACTACGAGCGCGTTAAAAAGGCGATCGGCTCGCGCGCGATTAAGATCATGCCGGTTTGCCTTTTTACGCTGATAATCACCGGCGGAATGATGATGAGCCGCTGGGTCGGAAGCGCTAGCGGCGGGTATTTCGGCACGCCGCTTCAAAAAATCTTTATGCTAAAAGTTGCGCTCGCGCTCATCATCGCCGCGTGCGTAGCGATAAATTTGAGCTGCCGCGCGATGGGAAGGCCCGCGCCTGAGTTTTTACGAGCAAATATCCATAAAATCGCTTTTGTATTCGGCTTCATCATCGTGTTTTGCGCCAAGCTGATGTTTGTAGTATGATTTATGGCGCAAAATTTAGCGCTGGCGGCACGCTTTTATCGCGAAATTCTGCAGCGTGGCAAAGATTTAATTTTGCTTGCTTTTAAAATACGACGTTTGCTAAAAATTTTAAAATTCCGTTTTGCTGGGCGGGAGTAGAAATTTAAGAATTTTAAATTCCACTATGTCTGCACTAAAGCGCGAAATTTTAAAATTTCACTCCTTTCTTGTGCTGTTTTGTCAAATGCAATCTGCAAGATTTGATCTTATAAAATTTTAAAATTTCATCGCAAGCTTTAAAACGCCCATAAAATTTTTAACCCAATCCTACACTGAAAATTTTATAAAATTCTGTGGCTTTAAAATTTTGTAAAATTTTAAAAATTTTAAATTATATCGCTAGGATGCGGATGAAAACTCTAAAAAAGCTCGCGTGGAATCGAAGCAAACAATGAAAAAGCGAATTTATTTGGCGACTTTACTTACTATTTAATAATCATTAAAGATATAAAAAGCTAAAATTGCTTTTCGCCTGCGGGCGAATTTAATGTCTGCTTGCCATTCGGGCGGGATTTTGAGGTTTTCCGTAGCCGTGGCAATGGTTTTTAAATTATTTATGAGAAAGGAAAAAGGATGAAGAAATTTCTCTTAGGTCTGCTCGTCGCAGCTTTGGCCAGTAGCGCGCTTTGCGCAAGATCGCTCTCCGAGATCAAAAGTAGCGGAGTACTTAGAATAGGCGTTTATGACGCGCAACCGCCGTTTAGCAAGATAGAAGACGGCGTGCATCAGGGCTTTGAGGTCGATATGGCAAATGCCATCGCCAAAGATATGCTTCCATCAGGCGGGAAGGTGGAGTTTACCTCCGTGCTTGCAAATCAGCGTATAAAATTCCTACAAGAAGATAAGGTCGACGCGGTTATCGCAACTCTTACCGTAACTCCGGAGCGCGAGAAGCAGATCGATTTTACGACCCCGTATTTTAGCGTCAATATAGGCATTTTGACCCGCGTCGAAGATAAGATTAAATCCTTAAATGAATTGCAAGATAAAACTATTTTAGTTCTTAGCGGCGGTACTGCAGAAACATACTTTGAAAAGCAAGGCTATAATATCGCCAGATGCGATAACGCAAACGCTTGCTACAAGGCGCTAAAAGCTGGACAGGGCGACGGGTATGCCGACGATAACCTAGTCGTGCTAGCTTATCCGGTATTAGATAAAAAGGTTGAAGTAAATATCAAAAATTTAGGCACTTCGGATTTCTTAGCCATCGGTGTGAAAAAGGGCAATTCGGAGCTTTTGGATTTTCTAAACGGTGAGCTAATCAAGCTAAGCAAAGAGGGCTTTTTCAAAAATTCGTTCGATAATTTCATCGAGCCTTACTACAAAGGAACTGCAGAGAAAAAGTATTTCTTGCTAGACGATCTTTATAGCTTGCTGTAATTTTAAAAAAAAGGGGGACGCTATGAAAAAGATAATCTTGGCGTTAATGCTGGCTGCGTGTTCGCTTCTTAGCAACACTTTGACTCAAATCAAAGAAAAAGGGGTTATTCGAATCGGTATAGATGGCTCGTCTCCGCCGTTTAGCGTCGCTAAAGCCGGCGAATATAGCGGCTTTGAGATACTCTTAATCGAAGGGCTTGTTAAAGAAATTTTCGGTGATAAAGGCAGCAAAATACAATATGTCGTAACGGTAGGCGATGATCGTATAAAAGCGGTACAGGACAACAGAGTCGATTTAGATATCGCGCTTATCTCGGTTACGAAAGAGCGTGAGAAGCTGGTAGATTTCTCCGATCCATACTTTAGCGTAAATATCGGCGTGCTAACTCGTAGCGACGATAATATCAGAAAGGTCTCCGATCTAAACGGAAAGACTATACTGGCGCAGCCCGGCACTACTGTGTTTGATTACTTTACGAAACAGGGCTATAACGTAGTACCGTGTGCGAGCGCGAATGAATGCTTTAATGATCTAAAATCGGGTAAGGGCGACGGATACGGCGATGATAATCTACTTGTATTTGCTTACGCTGTAGTCGACCGCAAAGTCGAAGTAAATATCAAGAATTTAGGCTCGACGGACTTCCTGGCCATCGCGGTGCAAAAGGGCAATACCGAGCTGCTTAACGCGGTAAATGCGGGACTAATTGAGCTAAGTAAAAAGGGTTTTTTTACAAAAATTTTTGATGAGAGTATTGAGCCTTTTTATAAAGGCACCATTGATAAAAAGTATTTCTTGCTGGACGATCTTTACAGCTTGTTTTAATTTAAAGTGGCGATGGACGGAATTCTATTCGCTGGCAAAATTTTAGTAAAATTTAAAGGAATTTTATGAAAAAGATTATATTTGCGTTGCTAATCGCTTCGTGTTCGTTATTTGCTAACTCTTTAGCGCAGATCAAAGAAAAAGGGCTCATTCGTATCGGAGTGGACGGCTCACTACCGCCACTTAGCGTCTCTGAGGACGGCAAATACAGCGGTTTTGAAATTTCACTTATCGAAGAGCTCGTGAAAGAAATTTTCGGCGATAAAGGCGGCAAAATCGAATATGTTGTAACTCTAGGCAACGACCGTATCACAGCCGTGCAAGATAATAAGGTCGATTTGGATATCGCGGCGATTACGGTTACGAAAGAGCGCGAGAAGCTAGTGGATTTTTCAAACCCTTACTTTAGCGTAAATATCGGCGTGCTAACCCGTAGCGATGACAATATCAAGACAATAAGCGACCTACAGGATAAAGAAATTTTAGCAGAGCCCGGCACTACGGCTTTTGATTATTTTAATAAGGAAGGCTTTAAAGTTATCTCATGCGCTAGTTCGAGCGAATGCTTCCGCGCATTAAAATCCGGTCGCGGCAGCGGCTATGCAGACGATAATATGGTAGTTTTGGGCTATTCGGTCGTAGATCGCAAGGTAGAGGTAAATATCAAGAATTTAGGCACATCGGACTTTTTAGCTATCGCGGTGCAAAAAGGCAACGATGACTTGCTAAACGCCTTAAACGACGGGCTTGTCAAGCTCAGCAAAAATGGCTTTTTCAAGAAAATTTTTAACGACAGCATCGATCCTTTTTACAAGGGCAAGGCTGAGAAAAAATATTTCTTGTTAGATGATCTTTATAAAATGTTTTAATTCAAAGGACAAAATATGAAAAAAATTCTACTAAGTATTTTGCTGGGTGCTGGCGCGCTTTGCGCTAATTCCCTAGCAGATATCAAGCAAGCGGGCGAAATTCGCATAGGCTTGCAAGATTCCCAGCCTCCGTTTAGCTTCGATGATAACGGCACGCTAAAGGGCTTTGAAGTTGATTTGGCAAACGAGCTAGTCAAAAATCTATTCGGCAATAAAAAGATCAAAATCGACTTTATCGCCGTAGCATCTAAAGATCGCGTTCCCTCGCTGGAGCAAAACAAAGTAGATCTCATCATATCCAAGCTCACCGTCACAAAAGATCGCGTTCAGAAAGTCGATTTTTCTTATCCGTATTATTCAGTGCAAATTGGCGTGCTAAGCCGTAAGGATGATAATATTTCAAGAATCGATCAGATCGCGCATAAAAAAATTCTAAGCGTTAAAGGCACAACTGCCGAGGAGCACTTCAAAAACGCGGGCTATGAGATTGCGACATGTACCGACGCGAATGAGTGCGTCGCTAGGCTAAAGGCTGGCGAGGGCATAGGCTTTGCCGACGACAATACGGTCGTACTCGGATACGCTAGAAACGATGCCGCGCTGGATGCAAAAATCATCAACCTTGGCAAGGTAGATTATATCGCCGTCGCCCTATCTAAGGGCAATACCGAGCTGCTTGATGCGGTCAATAGCAGCCTGGTAAAAATGTATAAAGCAAAATTTTTTCACAAGGCTTTTGACGAGGATATCAAGCCATACTACGGCGGCAAGATTGATAAAAAGCACTTCACGCTCGATGAGGTTTATAGCCTGTTTTAAATTTAGACGTATTTAAAATTTTAAGGCGTCCTTTGACGTCCAAACATACGCGCAGCTGCGATATTGATCGCAGTTCGCTTTTGCCGCCAAGATTTTGGCGGCAATTTATAATTCAAATTCCGTATTTTTACGGATCCCGGTTGCGATATAAAATTTTATGAGATTTTGATATGAGGTTGCGAAAAAGTGTGGCTTATAAAAGATAGCCGGTCGCAAGAAATTCTAATCCGAGTAGTAAAATTTTATATCCTTTTTCAGTTGCGTCGGCAGTATATTAAATTTAGCCCTAAAAATTTTAGAAAAATGCGATAAATTATTGTATCCGACCATTTTGGCGGCTTCGTTTACGCTGATTTGATCTAGACTCAATAGCTCTTTTGCAATCTCAAGCCGTTCATTTGTCAGCATCGCATAAACGCTCGTGCCGAAATATGCTTTAAAATCCCTTTTTAGTGCAAATTCGTTCGTAGCGCAAAGATGAGCGAGCTCTTTAATGCTAGGTGGATTTTGCATATTTTCGAGTAATATTTTCTTTGCTTTTTGAACTGTCTTTATGCGATTTTCATCAAGGCTAAGTGCATTTTCGGGCTCATTAAATTTATGAAAACTTTTATAAAGCATCTCTAAAATTTTACTTTCCATAAAAATTTCGCGTATTTTACCATCGTATATCGCGGCATTTTCGAGCTCTTTGAGGATGATATTTTGCACGGTGCTTGTTTTAAATTTCTTCATGCAAACGGCTTGATCTAAATTCAAATTTTTTAAAATTCCCAGCTCATTTGCAAAAGCGGTGCTAAGCGCTATGCATGAGCTTTTATAGTGTTTATTTTCAAGCTCGTGAACGCCACGCAATTTGCTTTGCATAGTTCCGAGCCAAAACTCACCTTTATTTAAAACGAATTGATCTTTATCCGATCTGAAGCAGATAGGATTTTCGCCCGTATTGAAAAATAAAAATGAATAGCGGCTGCCCCGTTCGTGGCGATGCAAAAGGAAATCTCTGCAAATTATATCGCTGCTATAATATCCTATCTCTCCGCCCGTATAAAAAGAGCTAAAGCCAAATTTTATACTTTCGCTTTCAAGCTCGGTTTTGTTATATCCACATTGCTTAGACGGCTCAATGTCGTTAGATATTTTTTGCAAAAAATCGTCTAAACTTATCTCTTTACTCATCTTATCCCTTTAGCGTTTAAAATAATCCCTCTGCCGTTTAGTATTTCTTGATAATGCGTATCTTATTATAGTAAAATGAGTTTAAATTTTAATAAGAAAAGGGGCGTTTGTGCACGTAATATATAAATTATCGCTGATTGCTGCTATAGCGACAGCTGGAATATCGAGCGAGATAGAAAAACAGGACAAAAGCGTAAATTTGGGTGAAATTACCGTAGTCAGTGCTACGGGCTATCGGCAAAATATCCAAGACGCACCCGCTTCCATCTCCGTTCTTACGCAAAAAGAGATACAAAAGCGCAACTACCAAGATATCTCCGCAATGGTAGAGGATTTGCCGAGTGCCTTTACCGCAACGCTAGGCGCTGCATCGAGAAAAGGCATAAGCCTAAGAGGTCTATCTCAAAAATATACGAAAATTTTAATCGATGGCAAGCCTGCGACCAGCGATAGCGCTTATAAAGGATTAAGAAGCATTGGCAATAGCCAGAATTTCTTGCCTCCCGCAAATACGATAGAGCGCATAGAGGTCATCCGTGGGCCTATGAGCTCGCTTTACGGCAGCGACGCTATGGGCGGAGTAATAAATATCATCACTAAGGGCTTTTCAAATGAGCTTAGCGGCAATGTAAACGGATACTATACTTTCGCTAAAAAATCGCAAATAAAAGGTGATTATCAAACGGGCTTTTATCTAAACGGAGCTATCGTCCCGGACGTACTAGGTATCGCACTTTACGGCAGATTTTTTGAAAAGATAGAGGACAAAGAGCCTTATGCGAATAGAAATAATGAAGAGACGAATATGGGCGCAAAACTGATGTATAACGTAACGCAAAACGATGAGGTAGCGCTTGATTATCGTAAAGTAAATAATAAATTTAGGCGTACATACGGGCGTACGCGAATAACCTCGGGAGGCAATAACGATATTGCGAAAGAGGATATGAAAGGCTACACCGCAAGCCTGTCTCATCAGGGAAAATATGATAAGTTTATGATAGATAGCTACGCAAACTACGATAGCATGAAAGAAAGCGGCGCTCAGGATCTGCGTCTTAGAACGACTACGCTAAATTCTAAAGGTTCATATTTTTTCGATTCAAATGCTTTGAGTTTGGGCGTGCAATACCGAAGCGAGAGATTAAACGAAGCTGCCACTACCGCAGATGAGGCAAATGTCAAAAGATGGGATTATTCGATCTACGGCGAGGATGATTTTTATCTAACTGATGATTTAACGCTAACCGGCGGAATCAGATATAACCGCGATAAAGACTACGGCGGCCATATATCGCCGCGCGCTTATGCCGTTTACCGTTTAAACGAAAGCTTTTCTATTAAAGGCGGCGTTTCGACGGGATATTCAACTCCGGATATTAAGCAGCGTAGCGAGGGCCTTGCCCTACCATTTGCAGGAGGCCAGGGAGCGCAGATAGGCAGAAGCTCTCTAAAGCCTGAAAGCAGCATAAGCTACGAAGGCGGGTTTTCTTACGACGATAATAATAAATTTAACTTTAGCGCTACTGCGTTTTATACTGAAATCAAAGATGGAATTTCTACCAAATTAATTTGCCGTCCAAGACCGGGAAATCCTTGCGTACATAACGGCAAAACTTACAGGCGCGGTATTTGGGACACTATAAATGTCGGAGAAGCCGAGGTTAGGGGTCTAGAGCTAAGTAGCGATTATCAAATTTTAGATAATTTGAAGCTGCATGCAAACTACGCCTATACGAAATCCGAGCAAAAAACGGGCAGCGAGAAGGGCAAAACCTTAAATAATTTTCCAATCCATTCGGTAAAGCTAGGATTTGATTACGACGTAAGCTCCAAGCTAAACTTATGGTCGCAAATAAATTATTATAGTAGGACGCGCGATAGCCTAAGCTACGATGAGGATATCCGCTCATACACGCTTTTTGATCTGGGCGCGAGCTATAAGCTCACAAAAGACGCAAGTTTAAATTTTACGCTTTATAACATATTCAACGAATTCGTACTAACGCGCTCGGGAAATTATCAAATGATGGTCGTAGACGGGATGAAGGCACAGGTTGGATTTAACGTGAACTTTTAAATTCGCGGCGCATAAAATTTCGTCTGCGGATTTAAAATTTAAGGAAATTAATGGCGATTCTAAAAAGGAAAAAATTTTGGTTCAACGTCCATTTTGTTTTGACGCTTATATGCTATGTGCCGATCTTAATCATAGCCCTTAGCGGCGCTATTATCTCGTATCATGATGAGATTATAGATGCGTTAAATCAAAGCAAATCTTTCGTGAGCCCGAGCGAAAAAGACGCTCTTAAGCCCGCCAAAATTTTAAATATTTTCAGAAAAGCCAAGCCCGGTTTTACGCTCAGTTATTATAGGATTTCTCAAAACAAAAACGAAGCGATTAGGCTTTCCGGTACAGATTCTGGCGGTGAGTTTAAATCATATTTTATAAATCCTTATAGCGGCGAAATTACTTCGGAAAACATAGGCGATACGTTTATCGGCGTAGTGCTAAATCTACATACTAATCTGGGATTTGGGTTAAGCAAAAATGAAACTCTGCGGCTAATAGGCAAAAATATCGTGGCGTTTAGCACAATTATGTTTATTTTAGTCTTAATTTCAGGCGTGGTGATTTATTATCCTAGCTTTAGAAGGAAAAATTTACGTGCATTTAGGATAAATTTTAAAGCTAGAGGTTATGCGTTTTTATATAGCTTGCATGGCGCGGTCGGAGTTTTGCTGCTACCTGTTTTGCTTACGATAAGCGCTAGCGGGCTTTATTGGTCGTATGATTGGATAGCCAAAATCACCAACAGAGCGCTAGGCGAAAAGGAAATTTTTAGAAAAACGAGTTTTACCGAAGTGCGAGGATTTTCGCTCGAGGATTAAGATAAAATTTTAAATTTGCAGACGGCACTTGATATTTTTAAGCGTGAACGCGGTGAAAACTACGAATTCTTTAACATCATCGCTCAAAAAGATGGAGAAAATTTTATGATTTTTTATTTCGATAAAGGCGAAAAGAGCGAAGAGCATATGAACACGATGAGCGTAAACGTTAAAAAGGGCATCTTGCGGCATGCTCGCCATGATGATACGAAAAGTACCATGCCGCGCCCTTTTGCTATACATAAAGCCGTTTTGAGCGTGCATTCGGGCTATATCTTCGGCGAGGCGGGCAAGTTCTTATTCTGCGTAGCGGCGATTTCAGTGTTATTTTTTATAGTTACGGGATTTTGGATGAGCATAAAAAGAATTTATAAGAAAAGATAAATCTACGAATTCAAAGCGGAGAGATAGCTTATCCGCGGCGTAAATTTAAAATTTTATCCGAAGCGGTATCGCTTCTTTTCAGTTAATAAAATTTATATGCGGTGCTTGAAATACTATGTGCAGGGTCTTTGTGGATCTTGTGCCGCATCTTGATTTTGTTAAATTTACTTCGGCGTTTTAACTGCATTCATTTGTCGCTCATAAAATCCCTAATATTCTGCGCGATCATCTTTATCAGCCGTTTGCGGGCCTCTATGCTCGCCCATGCGATGTGAGGCGTGATGATGACGTTGCGGCGATTTTTCACGCGCAGCAGCGGATGATCAGCCCTCATCGGCTCTGTTTGCAGCACATCAAGCGCCGTGCGCAGGCCTCGTTCGTCCACGGCGCGAGCCAGCGCGTCCTCATCCACGATGCCGCCGCGACCGAAATTCATCAAGATCGCCCCCTCTTTCATCTTCGCAAGCTCCGCCTCGCCGATCAATCCCGCAGTTTTTTGATTTAGCGGGGCGTGGATCGAGATGATGTCGCAGGCTTTTAAAAGCGCGTCCAGGCTCACTCTGGCGAACTCGCCGTTATCGTTCGCGCCGCTGGTGGAGTAGTATCTCACGTTCGCGCCGAACGCAGCGGCGATGCGGGCGACCTTTGCGCCGATCTGTCCAAGCCCGATGACGCCGAATTCTTTCCCGTAAATTTCGCTGATGGGCGCGTCAATGTGAGTAAAAATTTCGCTCTCGCACCATTTGCCGCTGCTGCCGTAATCTGCGTAGTATCCGAGCGCGTTGGTTAGCGCAAACAGCGACGCGAAGGTCTGCTGCACGACGCTGTTCGTCGAATAGCCCGCCACGTTTTTCACCGCGATGCCGCGAGCCTGCGCGGCCTGCATGTCGATGTTATTCGTGCCCGTGGCGCTTACGCAGATCAGTTTAAGCGCGGTTTGCGCCATGATCTCATCCGTGATTAGGACTTTGTTGGTTATGACGACGCCCGCGCCTGCTAGGCGCTGTGCGGTTTGCGCGGGCTCGGTCATCTCGTAGCTTTCAAACTCGCCTAAGCTTGCGATCTCGCTAAGATCGGCATCGCTTCCCAGCGTCGCGGCATCCAAACATACGATCTTCATATTTTCCCCTTTGCGTTTTAAAATTTTAAGCCGTAGCCGCGCGGTTAAATTTAGCCGTTAAATTCCGCCACGCGGTCGGAGCGCAGTGCTTAAACGGCAAATTTTAGCCTGCGAAATTTAGCTATTGCGGAAATTTGCTCTCGCGAAATTTTACTATTGTAAAATTTACTCTCGCAAAATTTAACCATCGCAAATTCTGCCCTCGCGAAATTTAATACTTGTAGCGCGCGGAGCGTTAAATTTTAAAATTCTAATTTCGCGCCGAAGCAGGCGGTAAATTTTACTTCCGCTGAAATCTGCGTCTAAATTTAAAATTTCGATTTGCGCCGAAGCGAGAGACGAATTTAATCGCTGCTGCCGTTCGCGTTTAAATTTTAAATTTAGCTCGCGTAAACCTTACTCTGCACGAAATTTTAGCTTGCGCAAATTTAACCTGCTTGAAATTTTATCCGCGCAGAATTTTGGTCGCGCCGCTACGTTAAATTTTGCCGTAGCCTCCTAGCGTTAAATTTTTGCTATTGAGCGGCGATAAAATTTACCGCCGCAAGAGCCTTGCCGCCAACGCTACCGCCACCAAAATACTCCGCTCTAAAATTTCTCAAATTTTATAAAATTCGCCGCGCCGCTACTGCGCATCCTCGATGTAGTGCCCTACAAATTTTGAGAGATTATTGAGTATCTCGCCGCCCTTGCGGAAGCCCAGCGCGCAGCCTTCATAGGCGAAAAATACCCCCGCTTGGTAGCTCTGGGCGCGCTCGTCTTTGTTTAGCTCGTAAAATTCCTGATACAAAAATTTCTGATTTCCGTATTCACCGCCGTTTTCCTCTATTTTTTTGCCGTCCGCGTCGAAGATCGCCACGTTCGCCCCCTCGCGCGCCAAAAACGGCTTTTTGATCATCTTTTTACCGATGATCGGCGAAAAGGAGCTTTGTATCAGCAGCGGGTGGTTCGGATAGAGATCCCACAGGATTTTCATAATCCCTTTGCTTTGAAAAAGTAGCGTGTATGCGGGGTTTAGGATGATCGCCTTTTGATTTTGCACGATGTTTTTTAGCAGTATCGCAAGCTCGCCCTCCTCGATCGCGATCGCCTCCCAAGGGATGAGCTTAAACCAATACTCGTAGTTTTCGCCGTCAAAAAACACGCCCTCTTCGTCGTTAAATTCCACCTCGTCCACGTAGGCAAAGCGCGTCTTAAAGCCCGCATCCTCCGCGGTTTGCTGCAAAAGCTTCGTCGTCTTTTCGTCCTCGACGTTGCCCGCGACGCTGCTAAATAGAATTTTCCATCCCTCGTAAAATTTGGAAAAGTCCTCGAGCTCGCCGTCAAGCACCACGAGCCGCTTGAAATTATCGCGCAGCGCGTCGTAGAGATCGTTGAACTGGCTCGCCTCGTCCATGCCGTTCTCTTTGAGCATCGCCCACTGGATGATCGCCGTCTCAAACACCGCCGTGGGAGTGTCGGCGTTAAATTCTATCAGCTTAATCGGCTTACCGTCCAGCCCGCCTGCGAAATCGAAGCGCCCGTATAGATGCCAGTGCACCTCGTTTTCCCAGCTTTGTTTGATTAGATCTACGAGGTTGAAGGGGATACCGAGCTCGTGGAAAAGGTTATTGTCGATGACGTGCTGCGCGGCCGCGACAAACATCTCGTATAGCTCGTTCGCCGCTTCGTAATACGCATCCGCCTCCGCAGCGCTCACGCGCACGATCTCGTCGCTGACGTAAGGCGTCTCGTCTGCGTCCGTGTGCCAGTAAAAGCCGAGCTTTTCGAGATATTCGTTACTTAACGGCGCTATCTTTTTTAGTTGCATAGATTTTCCTTTTTATGTAAATTTTAAAATTCCGCCCGCAGCGCAAAACAAACATAGCGCTAGTCGCTGCCTGCGTATCTTGCGAGCGCGGCGAAGCAGAATAAAACGCGAGCTATGGGCTCGCACCTCTAAGCGCACCGGTTAATCAGAGCTCGGCGGGCGAGCGGTGCATTGCTCCGCTGCAGAGCGGCGCCTTTTTTGCAAGAAATACACCCTTGCAAGTAGCCCCTCCTCGGCTTCCTCAAAAACTGCGGTACAACTTAATCGCGCGATGCTGCGACCTGGATTTCGCTCGGGTAAAATTTACTCACTTTAGCACCGCTCGGCGATATAAAATTTGTCGCAATAGGCGCCGTGATATGAAATTTCGTATCGCAGATGCGGTGATTAAAACTTCCGTCGCAGCACGACCTCGCTAGCCTTAACGTCGCGTCGCAATATAAAATTTGATCGCATGACGCTGCCTTTCATATCAAAATTTCGCCACGTGGCAACACCTCAGTAAAAAACGCGGACCAATACACGCGACGAGGGGCGCGAATTCCGCCTCGTCATAACATCGCCGCGGCAATAATTACAAACTTGCTATACGCATAGTGACGCGGAATTTTATCTTGACGCAACCTCGCCGCGTAAGGATTGCGAACCGCTACGTGCGCCGTAAAATTTCTCTAGAGGCAACGCAGCCGTAGGACATTGCCCCCGAGCGATACGGAATTTTGCCGTATCAAATTTTACCAAAGACGTGCAGCACGTAGCGCGCTTTCGTTTTAGCTAAAATTCTGCTGCGACGGAATTTTGCTCGCTTTCAAGCGTCGCGCGTTAAAATTTAAACTCGCTGCGTAAAGCTGTCGTATATTTCAAAGCGTGCTTAGCCGCCGAAAAATCCGCCGCTCTTGCCGCTTTTACTTCCTCCGAAAAATCCGCTTCTGCCGCTTCGCGCCTTGTCGTTTTGCTGCTTTGCTTGATTGAAGCTATCGACGCTTCTGGAGTAGGCGCTCGGGCTTTTGTAGGCAGTTTGGCGCTGACTTTGGTAGGCTGGGTTGTTAAACAGCTTGCCGCCGATCCACGAGCCGATGATGGCGCCTGCAGCGCTTGCCAAGATCGCTTCGCCCAGGCTCATGCCGCCGCTGCTAAGCTGCGCGTTTTGGTTCGTCAAATTTGAAGTGCCGGCGTCGATTTTAGCGTTTTCCTCGGCTAAAAGGGCTTTGGTTTCATCATCGCTTAAAATTCTCTCCGTGCCGTCGAGCGATCTCAAGATTATTTGGGTTTTTTCGCTTGGAAATTCCTCTAAAATTTTATATTTTCCCGGCGCGACCTCTTCAAGCCGCACGAGCGCGCCTTCTTGCAGACGGACATTTTGCTCCTGCCCCCTATCGTCGCAGCCCGCTAACGAGCCCGCCATAACGAGCCCAAAGCCGCTTACCAGCGCATAGCTAGCGATTTTGCGTAGTTTCATTTAGATCCTTTCAGTGATTTTATATCTAAGCTTTGATTTATCAAAAGCTCGTTTCCCTCGACGCGGATAAACTCACTTTTGCCTATATTTTCGATGATTAGGCTTTGCGCTTTGAGGCGCTTTTTGCGTTTGAGCGATTTTACAAATTTTGCAAGGCTCGTCCATTCGCTACGATCGAAAGTTTTTTCTTTGATTTCGACATCGTAGGGTTTGGCCTCACGACTTTTGCTCGAAAGCAGCGGTTTGTCGAAAAATGATAAAAAATACCTGAGCTTCTCATCGCGCTCTTTATACATCAGCTTGATTTCATCTTTCGATGCGATTAAAATTTCCTCTTTTTCTTTGTGAAGCCTGTCCTTATCGCTTTGCAGTGCTTCGATTTTACCTTTTAGCTCGGAGATTTCTTTGATGAGATAGTCGATGAAGCTTTGAGTGCCAGCTGTGCCACTAGTGCGCGGGCTTTTCGCAGAGCTTTGCGAAGCGGGCTCGCTTTGCATTTCATCATCTAAAAGCACGTAGCGTACGCCGCCGCTTTCCTCGGCGCGCAAGGAATTTCTGCGGATGCGGTTGTAGACGGCTTCTTTTGAAATTCCTAAAATTTCGGCTGCTTCGCCGATCGAGACTTTTTTCATACAAAGATGCCTTTTAGCGTTTTAGGTAATTATTGCTAAATTTGCCTAAAATAGGCATTAAACGCTTCGTTTACAAAGATAGATTCCGCTTTATCGCAGCTGGCGCGCGATAAAATTTTGCTCGCTTGCGCCTGCTAGATATAAAATTTCGCTTCGCTCGCAAAAGCCGTGCAAATTATTTTTTGCTGAGCTTTTAGAATTTTAGCCCAATAATGTTGCTTAATTAAGTATATTTTTTATACACTTATGAAAAAATTTTAGTATTTCAAAGGAGGCGAAATGCCCGAATCGCCTAAATACAAAAAATCCGAAATTCGCTGCAAGCTCATTTTAGACGCGGCGCTGGAGCTGTTTTTAGCCAAAGGCTACGAAGCTACGAGCTTAAGCGATATCATCGAGCTTAGCGGCGGCTCGCTATCGTCGGTTTATAAGTATTTTGATAACAAAGAAAGCCTATTTTTGCGCATCATCGAACTGCAAAGCAAAAAGCTTGATGAGCGAATGAACGAGCGCATGCGAATTAATAAAGACCTAAAATTGCGCGAGTATCTGCAGGAGTTTGCAGGGATTTATCTGGAGTTTCTTTTTGCTCCGGAGGCGATAAAATTCTACCGGCTGATACTTTTCAGCGGCTTTAACGGCGCGCTTAGCGAGAGCCCAAAAATCTTTTTAAAAAGCGGAGTGCTAGGTTCGCCGAATGCGCTGGATGAGTATTTGGCGGCGCATTCGGGCGAGTTTGCGCCCGGGCGCACGGCAAAAAGCCTAGCGCTATATTTTTGCTTTTTGCTTAGAGAGCCGCATTTTAGCAGGCTGCTATTTTTCGACGAAAAGCTAAATTTCAAAGCGAGCGAGCTAATCAAGGATCGCATCGATATGTTTTTGCTCGGCGTAAAAAAGCGCTAGTGGCGGAATTTTACGGCGTAAATTCCGCGCTTTTCGCACCTTTAAATTTTATGAGCGGTTTGGGGCTTAGAATTTGATTCTATCTGTTACCAAGCGCTATAAAGTGCCGCATATCCCGCGCTTAAAATTTTAATTCTATCGGCGCAGAATTTTTAAAACGATTAGAGCCAAAATTTTATTTTCCGTATTAAATTCTGTGCCGCAGTTAGAATTTTGCCGTTAAATTTCACGCCGCTTGCCTGCGCCTTTAAATTTTCGCCACTCAGATTTTAAATTTAATAAAACCTCTTATAATCCCGCGAAATTTCAGATCAAAAGGACAAAAAATGGATTATGATATCATCGTAATAGGCTTTGGCAAGGCGGGCAAAACCCTTGCCGCAAAATCCGCTGCGCTCGGTAAAAAGGTCGCTCTCATCGAGCGCTCGCCGCAGATGTACGGCGGCACCTGCATCAACGTAGGCTGCATCCCGACAAAACGGCTAATTACCGCGAGCAAAGAAGCGGGCTTCGTAAATTTCAGCGTGCTCGGAGAGTATTTCGTGCTGAGCATGCAGAAAAAGGACGAGCTCGTAGAGGCGCTGAGGGCGAAAAATTTAGCCATGCTAAAGGGAAGCCCAAATATCGACGTAATCGACGGCGAAGGCTCATTTACGAGCGCGAATTCCGTGCGCGTGCTAAGTCCCGATGGACAAACGCGTGAAATTTCGGCAGAAACGATCGTCGTAAATACGGGCTCGAGGGAGGTCGAGCCTAGCTTTGAGGTAAGCTCGCAGATCGCTTATAGCAGCGAAGAAATTTTAAATTTAAAGATCCTCCCGAAGCATCTAGTAATCATCGGCGGCGGATTTATCGGGCTTGAGTTTGCTTCGATGTTTGCGGGGTTCGGCTCGAAAGTAAGCGTGCTGATGCGCTCGAAATTTATGAAAAACGAGGATGAGGATGTGGCCGCCAGCGTCAAATCCGCTCTAGAGGCTCAAGGCGTACAGATCATCGAGGGCTGCGAGTTCTTGAGCTTAAAGGGCGGGGAGCTAAAATTTAACCTCGCGGGCGAGAGCAAGGCGGTCGCGGCGGACGCGTTTTTATACGCCCTCGGCCGTCGCTCAAATACGAGCGAGCTAAATTTAGCCGCTGCGGGGGTGCAGACGGACGCGCGCGGCAATATCATCACGAATGAGCATCTGCAAAGCTCGGCTGCTGGCATCTACGCAGCAGGCGACGTGCGCGGCGGCGAGATGTTTACCTACACGAGCTTAGACGATTTTAGGATCATTTTTAGCGCGCTTTTCGGAGACGGCGCGCGCACTACGAAAAACCGCGCACCGCATGCAAGCGTGCTGTTTACCCGTACGCCGCTAGCTCGCATTGGCCTTAGCGAGCGGCAGGCAAGAGAGAGCGGACGCGAGATCAAGGTGCTAAAGCTTTCGATGGCGGCGGTGCCCGGCGCCAAAGTCGTAGCGCACGACGAGGGAATGATGAAGGCGGTCGTGGATGCGGCTAGCGGCGAAATTTTAGGCGCGGCGCTTCACTGCGTAAACGCGCACGAGATCGTTAATGAGCTGGCGATCGCCATGGCGCTGGGCGCAAAGGTAGACTTTTTCAAAAATCAAATTTTTACGCATCCTAGCATTAGCGAGGCGCTGAACGATCTTTTCGGGCAGTTTTAAATTTAAAATTTAACGGCGCTTGGGCTTGGCGATGCCTGGGCGTCCCATCGAAAATCGATCGTAAAATTTAATACGCCGGAGCGGGTTAAATTAAACTGGGTTAAATAGTTTGAGTCATTGCCGCCAGCGTCTTTCTTGGTCACTATAGCTTGGCACGCATCGCTTCATCCGCCGCTTGTAAAAAATAATTTCTAGGTTATCTTGGAATTGTTTTGAAAGAGCTGTGCGTAAAATTCTGTTAGCACCTATCGGTATGTACTAATCGCTTGTTGTTTAGAATTTCAAAAATTTATACTTTATGGATAGGCTCAAAATTTTATCTATCCCCAAATATCAAATAGGCTAAATTTTTGCTCAAATTCCCATACGCAACTACCCAGTACTCTCTTATGATATTTTTGATTTGTAAGTTATCGTCCAGAAAGTCTGCAAATATTTTAACCCTATCTTTGTCTACTGTGCCTAGCTCTTCATCCTCTTTCTCAAACGAAGCGACAATTAAATGCGACAGAGCAATCTTATCGTGGAAATTTAATGTTTTGTTTTCTAGTAGATTTAGCATAGACGTAATTTTGCCGATGTCTGCTAATTATAGCTCCCAATCTTGCTCATTTCCCGTTGAATCTAACCCCAAAAGCTTATTTAATTTTATCGCGCTTTCTTTTCTTACGAAATAATCGGTCATTTTATTATCCTTTATAATGTTTTTAATTGTGATACTTAGCCGTCCGCGCTATCTAGCAGCTTTTTGGAATTTTGCAAAGCCCATACGAAATTTTCGAGCTCTACGCAGTCTTTTAATTCAAATCCAAAATTTAATAAACCTACCAATAGGGCGTCGCCATCTTTTATGACATGCGCTATTAGATTGCCTTTATGTTCTATACTCACTTTATTTTCATATCTTGTAAATTTAAAGATATTTTTCGAACATCTTCCGTTTCTTTTTGAAAATTTCTCAAATTGCTCCGTAAAATTCGGTGTTTGATTTCCATCTTTTAGCCATAATCCCCCAGCATATAGCGCCCATATAAGCTCGTAAAAATTGATATTATGCCGAGTCTCGGTAGCAGCGACCAAAAGCTTATTCGTTTCATGGTTGATCTCTATTAAAGCCTCTCTGTCCATATGCCAAATCTCGGCTACTACTTTTTCTCTATCCGGCACGGAGGCAATTAAAAATTCAAATTCATTTTTTATCATATTAAAATCCTATTTTTTGTTTTTTGCTACCTAATTTAATTTGAATGTTCTATCGTTCTAGCCCAAATCGTATTTATCCCATTCTTTTATGGTGTCCCGTGCCTTTTCTACTACGATATGCCAATTTGGATCCTCTATAATGGCACGATCATCGGTTTCGTCTTTGGCTTGATAATTTTTTATAGTATCTCTAAATTCTTGCAATAATTCTATAAGTTTTGGCGGGAATCCTAAACGATAAGCCGTATTTTTTACAAAATCGTCAAAATCAAAATCATCAAAAAGTGTGCACATTAGCTCTATATACGATGAAATATAGCCATCTACGTTATTCTCATTCAGCCAATACATTTTTTGCTGCTTTATGCTGGAAGCCTCTTCTATATTATCATAAATGCCCTTTACGCGGAATTCCTGCCCTTCTAAATTAAGCATCCGTTTTTCTCCATAATTTTCTTGAGCTATCATATCTAAATCAAATTTCTATCCATATCAAATATTTTGGGATAGTTTTTATAGTTTATTTCGATGTAGTCGCCTTTTTTAAATTTTGTAGCTCGCGTCGATAAAACCTCTAAAACTACAAATTCAAATCCAAAAAATAGCTCATCCCATCCCTCTTCTCCTTCTTCAAGACCTGGATCACAGCATCCTTCAAAGTCGTCATAAAATCTGACTTTGTATATATTATTTTCATCAAACTCAATGATAAACTCTCTTTTATTTAGTTCATATATATTTCTCGCCAAATTTTTCATAATATTGCGTTCGTTGTTCGAAAATCTTAACAAAAAATTCTCGTAAATTTCCTTTCCGCTTAGCATCGCACTCCTTTTTGCAGTTTAACAAAGATTTGTCCGCTTGTGCCTGTTAATCGGCTTCTTGGCTATTGTATTTCGCACTCTCGATCTTTGCAAGCGTTAATTTTGCCAAAGGATTGATAAGCTTGGCGATACAATATTTATTATCGCATGTAATCACGCTTTGGCGCTCATCTACTTTCATTGCGTTGGAGCAATTCGGGCACATTACATAGCCTTCGCCCAAATCAACGCCAATCGGAAAATTTAACCCTCTCTGCTCTTTCAAAAATCTAAAAAATTCCTCTTTTGAAATTTTGATATTAGAAAATAATCGAAAAATTTCTTCTGCCTTTTGCCTTATCTCGCCTTCTTTAAAAAATACGTTAGGAGCCTTTTTAAAATCTTCATCAAACTCAGAAAATCTACCCGTCATCATATCCAATTCTTTTAATGCCTGCTCTTCCGCTTTATTGGTTGCGCAATATTGCGATTCCAAATCATACATCTTATAAAATTCATCGCAAAACAGCTCTATATCGCACCAATCGTATATGAATCCAGCTATTAAATAATACAATTCTTCATTTTGCTGCATATTTCACCTCATTTTAAATTTTATCGCCATTTTTATTATTTACGCCTTTTAGAATTTCATGCAATAGCTCGTTTTCGGCGGCATTTTTCTCATCTAATATTGATACGCCCATAGCCGTTGGAGTTATCTTAGATAAAAATAGATTTACAAGCTCCGTTTTTTCATCAATTCCGTATGACAATGTAACGATATCCAATAAATCGTGCCGCTCTATAAAACTATCAAAGATATCTTCTAATTGCGACGCTTTCTCTGCGTAGAAGAATACCCACTTGACGCCTATAAGAAAATCCGTTGTGATATTACTAAAGATATCTATCTTATCCATAAAGTGCGATCCGATAAGCAAATATATATCCGAGCCGCTTTTAGATAAAGAGTCAAGCTCGCAAATAGAACCGATATTTTTGTAATTTATCATTTTATTTCTCACTTCCTTGCTTTTTTATCGTCTTTAACCACTCTTTTTCAAATTTATAATATCTTTCAAGCTTTTTATTCTTTTCTGCTTGATTCCACTTTTCTATCTCGGCATAATCTTGCAGCTCGCCTCCGCACTTAGGGCAAACGCTCCTATCTTTAACGTCCGAGAAATTATAAAATTTACTTCTCATATTTTTAAAATTTTACCGTAATTTTCCTACAAAATTTTACTTAAATTTGGCTTCAGTCGTTTAAAATTTTATCTCTTTAAAATTTAAATTTCAGCTGTCACCTGGCGTTTTAAATTTCGCCGTTTTAAAATACGCGCTTCAAACGCCGTTTTAAAATTTACGCAGATGCGAGCAGGTAAGAGGGCGCCGTTATAAATCTAAAGCCAAATTTTATTTCTAGCCATTTTTTAATTTGTTTCTTATTTTTAATATATGAAAATCCCGCCCCGTTTCATTCGTAAATTTGAAACGTATCTTAAAAACAAGGAAAGCCGATGAGTGAAAGAAATTTACAAATTTTAGGTTGGGCGGGCACATGCCTGTCGGTCATAATGTATATATCCTATTGTGCCGAATATAATGGCAAATTTAGACGGCAACAAAGTCCCGTTTCTCCAGCCGCTCGCAGCCGCGATAAACTGCACGATATAGCTTAGCTACGGTCTTTTAAAGCCTAAAAAGGACTATCCGCTCGCCGCAGCGAATTTCCCGGGGATCATCTTTGGGCTACTAACCGCAATAACGGCGCTTTAAACCGTGCTTTTAGCGGCTTGATAAATTTAAAATCGCCCGCGCCGTATCTTGTCTGCCGCGTCTGTACAGCGCGCCCACCTGCCACGCTGAGTCCGAGCTAACTTTGTCGCAAGCGTACCCGCACCTCACATATCCATTACGGCGCGGCTTTAAATTTCACAAAATCGTCCGCGCCGCATTCAAATCTGCCGAATTTAAATAACTTTTATACAAAATTTGATAAGCTTATTTCGGTTAAAATTTTATCTTTAAAAGGACTAAAAATGAAAAAGGTCATCACTTGCGTCGATCAAAATGCGCTTGCCCCGGCGGTTAGAGATTACGGAATTTACGTCGCTAAAACCTTGGGTGCCGAGCTTGTGTTTATTCACGTGGTTGAAATCCCAGAGCTTGGCGAGAATTTTTATGGGCTAGCCGCAGGCGGAATCGTCCTAGGAGAGAATGATATCCTTGCAAATAGCTACGGAAGTCCCACGCTAGGCGGCGTGGATGCGGAGAAAGACCACGAAGAAGCCGAAGCGATGCTGGATGAATATATCTGCGCCGCGACTGCTGCGGGCGTAAAGGCGAGTAAGATCATTAAAGATGGCGATTTCATCGATGTTATCGCTGAGTATAAGGACGAAGCCGAAATTTTTGTACTCGGTATCAAGGGCTCAAATAACGAGGACGTAGGCTTTAACGCAAGCGTGCTGATAAAGGAGCTTCACGTGCCGTCGCTGCTCGTGAATAAAGAATTTTCACCGATTAACTCCGTGCTCATCGCATTTGACGGTACTGACGCGGCAAAACGCACGCTTGAGTTTATAAAGAGTTCAAAGCTTCTTGCGAGCGCACATAAGCATGTCTTGCACATCAATCTCGATGCCGCAGAGGGCGAGCGGATGCTGGATCTAGCGCGCGAAATTTTAGGCACTCAAAACGCCACCTTCAAATACATCCAAGCGGAAGTGCCCGCCGATGAGATCATCAAATATCGCCGCGCTAATAACCTCGATCTGATCGCTACCGGTGCCTTTACGAAGGGGTTTTTCAAAAAGCTCTTTTTAGGCAGCGTCTCCGAGGATATCTTGCACAATGCGCTGGTACCGGTGCTAGTGCTATCGTAGCCGCAAGACCAAACGCCGATAAACGCTAAATTCCGTCGCTTACGTTATTTTAAAGCGGCGGAATTTTAGAATTTTAAATTTTTCAATCCTTCGTTTTTCAAATTCATATACTTTTTAAAATTCATAGAAATTTTGCTTGAAAATTCGTCAATATATCTTATTAAATTCCATTAAATTAGTAATTGCATATATAATTTTATGATTTAGTTTATTAAAAATTTTATTATTATTTAAGAAGAATTGTAAGATAATCCCGCTAATAAATTGATATAGATTATAAAATCTAAAAAGGATTTTTTATGAAAAAGGGTAAAATTTTACTTTCTTTTGCGCTACTTTGCTCGCCGTTTTGGCTTACTGCGGCGCAAAATAGCGGCGCTTCTCAAAACTCATCCGCTGCAAGCTCCGTCTCCAAAATTTCGTCGTCGCAAAGCTCTGCGCAAAAGCCTGGAAGCCCTACCGCTGTAAATTCCGCGCCGCAAAGCGGTAGCGCGGCAAATTCTACGCTGCAGGGCTTGGACGACGATAATCTCGGCACCATAAACGTCACGGGCAAAGCCGATCTGTCCACTACCGAGGGCACGGGCTCTTATACGACGGGTAATATGAGCACCGCGACAGGGCTAAATTTAAGCATAAGAGAAACGCCGCAATCCATAAGCGTCATCTCCAATCAGCTTTTAAAAGATCTGAGCCTGCACAACGCCGAAGAGGCTCTTTCAAAATACGCCACCGGCATTTCGCTAAATAACGACGCGGGCGGCAATCGCATCGTCTCGCGCGGCTTTTATGTCGATAATATCCAAGAAGACGGCATCGCAAGCTCGGTTTCCAGCTCCGTGTTCGGGCCTCTTGGCTCATCGAAGGAATTTACCGATTTGGAATTTTACGATCGCGTCGAGGTTCTGCGCGGCGTAGCGGGCCTTACGCAAAGCAACGGCGAGCCCGGCGGCACGATAAATTTAATCCGAAAGCGCCCGAGCGATCAGTTCGGCTTTAACGCAAGTCTAAGCGGCGGTAGTTGGGATAATTATCGCGGTATGATCGACGTAACGGATGCGGTAAATCAAAGCGGTACGGCACGCGCGCGGTTGATCGGAATTTTAAGTAAAACGGGCTCGTTTAAGGACTATCCGCGCAACGGCTATCGTGAAGGCGTCGGCGTTTCGACGGAATTTGACGTGACCGATAAGACGCTTTTTAGCGCGGGATTTTTGTGGCAAAAAACCGTCGGCGTCTATGATATTTACGGCGTACCCGTCTTGGATAATCATGGAAATTTACTAAATTTACCGCGCAGAAGCTATTTCGGCTCGGACTGGGATAAGAGCGAATATAAAAAATTTAACGTCTACAGCGAGCTCTCGCACGAATTTAGCGATGATCTGAAAGCCTATGCGAGGCTCAATTATACCGATAGCGACAGCATGTTAAAATTCGGAGCGCTCGGCGGGGCAAATCCTTACAACGGCAGCTCGTCGCATACGGTGCGATATAGAATTTACGATAACGACTCCAAAGAGATCGGGTTTCAAACGGGACTAGACGGTAAATTCGAAGCATTCGGGCAGAAGCACGACTTTTTCTTAAACGGCTCGCTTAGCAACGAAAAGCTTAATTGGCGCGAGACTAGGACGAGGGATTCGTCTCTGGCGTCGCTTGGGATGAATATTTATAACTGGGACCACTCAAGGATTGCCCAGCCCGATTGGAGCAGTGCCGCTACATTTAAAGACAGAAGCTCCACTACCATAAAGCAGCGCGCGATCTCGCTCGGGACTAGATTAAACTTAACAGGCGATTTTCACTTTTTGCTCGGCGGACGCTTTTCGAAGGTAACCTACAGCAGGTATTATTATAATATTTTGCGCGGTACGGCTTCGCATAGCGCAAGCCCGAGCAAATCGGATTTCACGCCGTATGCGGGGGTAGTCTGGGACTTTGCGGATAATTTTTCATGGTACGCAAGCTATGCCGAAATTTTTAAGCCGCAAGCCGCGCGCGACAAGGACGGTAAAATTTTAGATCCCGTAGTCGGCTATAATTTAGAAACCGGCGTGAAGGGAGAATTTTTTGACGGCGCGCTTAATACGAATGTCGCGCTATTTCAGATCATTCAGAAAAATAGGGCGATGAGCGATCCTCTTAATACGAACTACTCCATCGCCGAGGGCAAGGTGCGAAGCCGCGGCGTGGATGCCGAGCTGCAAGGCTCGCTCACGGATGATTGGAAATTATTCGCGGGATATACTTTCAACCGCAGCGTCTATTTAAAGACGGAAAGAACCTCCGCGGCGGTCGATTATAGCAAGGGCGCAAACGCCAAACGCTACATTCCGAAGCATCTGTTTAAGCTCTATACGAACTACGAAATTCCGCTCGGCGAAAATCGTAAGATCGCCCTGGGTACGGGCGTGCGCTATCAAAGCAAAACCGCTTCGATATATCGCGAGAACGTTGCGTATTACGCCGCGCCGCAAAAGGCTTACGCGCTGTGGGACGCAAACGTCGGCTATCATTTCGACAAACACTTTAGCGTAAATTTTGCGGTTAAAAACATCACGGATAAGAAGTATTTTCAAAATACGCAAAATCGCGTCGCAGGGATGAATAATTACTACGGCGAGCCGCGGAATTTTATGCTAACGCTTAATTATACATATTAGGCGCGGATGGAATTTTGCGCTTATGCGAACTCGGATAAACTCCTCGCACGCGGCCTTGGATAAATTCCGCGCTTTATAAGGGCGCGGATGAAGCGGGTGCAGAGGCGCGAGGCCAAGCTTTGTCGCAAGTAGCACGTAGCGAGGCGGGTAAAATTTAAACGAAGCCGCGGGATTAAAATTTAGCTCGCGATTTGGTTGATTAACGATTGATTAGCGCGGGCGATTGCAGGCGATGCGGGCAAGGGCGATAAATTTAATCTCGTGATTTAATCCCGCGATCTCGCCGCAACTCGCATTAAATTTTAAAATTTAAAGAGAAAATTTGAAAACGCTAAAGCAATTTTTTGAAATTCTACGTCCGCACTGGTTCGGCAAGGGCGCGGCGAAGCTGTGGGCGCTGCTGCTGCTCGCGCTTGGTTTTAGCCTCGCTATCATCAAAATCAGCGTGCTGATGAACGCGTGGGATAAGCGCTTTTACGACGCGCTAAGCGAGCTTAAGGGCGAGCTGATCCCCGCGCTCGTGGGCGAGTTTTTGCTCTACACGGCGCTCATTGTGCTTTTCATCGTCTGCGGCAGCTGGCTTCGCAAACTGCTCGTAATCGTCTGGCGCGAGCGGCTAAGCGCAATGATGGAGCGCAAATGGCTACATAACGCAAACTTCTACCGCACGAGCCTTGAGGGAAATTTCAGCGCCAGAGGCAGATCAAATTTAGAAAAACCTGGCGACGTAAATTTAGATAAAAATTTAAACGAGTGTGCAGAGTGTTCCGCAACCGAGGCGGACAGCGCAGCTTTGCATAGAGACTCAAAGGGACTTGAAATTTTACCGAGCACGGCGAAGCAAAATGCAGCAGGGCAAAGCGGCGCAGGCGAGAATAAAATTTCATCCAAAACTCGCGCAGATCGTGAAATTTCAAAAACGATCGCAAAGCTAGACAACCCCGATCAGCGTATCGCCGAGGACAGCCTGCTGCTCGTGCAAAAAAGCGTCGATCTCGTAAAATCGCTCGTCTATAATCTCGCCAAGCTCATCGCCTTCGTTGCGATCTTATGGCAGGTCTCGAAGGTGTTGAAATTTGAAATTTTCGGCATGCACTTTGAGATCGAAGGCTTTTTGCTCTACGTCGCGCTCCTTTATACGCTGCTTTGCTCGCTGATCACGCATCTCATCGGGCGCAGGCTTAGGGGGCTAAATTTTGCCAAGCAGCGTGCTGAAGCCGACTACCGCTCGGATCTGCTGCTCGTGCGCGAAAACGCAGAAGCCGTAGCCTTTATGCGCGGAGAGGATGCCGAGCGCGGCCGCTTCCGCGCGAGCTTCGGCGAGATCGTTAAAAACTGGCGTAGCATCATGAATACGGAATTTCGCCTCGAGTGCTTTTCGGCAAGCTACCTAAAAATCACGAATTTAATCCCGATCTTTGCCTGCTTACCGCTCTATCTGGCGCGCGCGATGAGCTTTGGCGATATGATGCAGGCGCGCTCGGCGTTTTACAGCGTGCAGGACGGATTTGCGTGGTTTATGGACTATTATAAGCAGATCATGGAGTGGGCGGCGAGCGTGCAGAGGATCTATGAGTTCATCTCGCGCATGGATGGCGAGAGCGCAAATCTGCGTACTTGCGTCAAACAAAGCGACGAAAATTCCGCTCGCTGCGAGGGCTTGTCAGTCTTCACGCCTGCGGGTGAACCGCTGATCGAGGATCTACGCTTCGAGCTTGCGCCCGCGCAGTTTATAATGCTGCGAGGCAAGAGCGGTGCGGGCAAAAGCACGGCTCTGCGCTACGCGGCGGGGCTTTGGCGATACGGCCGCGGCGAGATCAGCCTACCGCGCACGGGCGTGATGTTTATCCCGCAAAAGCCCTATCTAGCGCCGCTTAGCCTAAAAGAGCTCATCTGCTATCCGCAGCTGCCGCGCGCAGACGATACGGAATTTTTAGAAATTTTACGCCGCGTAGGACTTGATAAATTTGCTCGTATGCTAAACTCGCGCGCCGATTACGTTAAAATTTTAAGCGGCGGAGAGGCGCAGCGGCTTAGTTTTGCACGTATTCATTACCACAAGCCGAGCTTTGTTTTTGCAGACGAGATCACGTCCGCGCTCGATCTCGCCTCGGCGCGCGAGCTGCTACTGGGTCTGCGTGCGGATCTGCCTAGCCTCGGCATGCTAGCAATCGTGCATCAAACGGGGCTTGAGGACATATTTGAGCGGACTATAGAGCTTTAAATTCGGCCCTTTAAATTTCACGCCGCAGGAATTTCACCTTTAAATTCATATCTTTTTAAATCCAGATTTATTAAAATTACCCATTTATATTAAACGGCGATAAAATTTAGCCGAGGCGCTCGGTGTTCGTATATATGGGCATCAGCATCCGCGTGGCTAGGCGCTCGCACGCAGTCGGCGGCGGGCAGGCACTACGGCGTGACAAGTGGCTTGGAAATCGATAGCTGGCGTGCGATCACGTTCTGTGCGAAAATTTAAGTCAGTAAAATTTAAACGCAAAATGATCCGCCGAGGAGACATCGCCTAGATAAAATTTTAAACCGAGCCGCGATCGGTAGCGTAACGACTTGCTAAATGAGCGGGCTACGTAAGCGGCGCGATGCGTGGGCGTCGCAATAAGTCGGTAGCGCGTCGGATGGCGCGTAACACATCGGCGGCGCAGACGGCACGCCGTAGTCGAGAAGCGGAGCGGCAATACGTACCTACTCGGCGCTGTATGGCATAACCTTCGCTCGGGCAAATCATCATCGTAACGGTGCTACGATCGAAGCGAGCAGCGCGGCCGTGACGGCGGATCGGCAGCACAAGGGCGCGACGCGATTGCGGCGGCGACAGCATAAAATGCCGCAATATGGCAACCGCGATTGACAGGATGCGTATGTAGGGAAAGCGCAGTGCAAGTAGCGCAAACGCGCGATACGACGATGGTGATCCGCGAGCGTATAGGCAAGCAGCAGTGCGGGCGGCGCAATAACGCCGAGGCAATACGATAGCGGCGACCGACGAGACGTAGCGCCGCCGTAGCGTTCGCGGGCGCTACGTCTAAGCCGCCAAATTTTAAAACGAAGCAGGGAGATTTTATGCTTAAAGCGAGGATTGTCTATAAATTTGCGCTCATCGTGTTACTAGGCTGCGCGCTTTGCATTTTAGGCTTTTCGGGCGCCTACTTTGCGCGCGGCGAATACGACGAAGCATGGATGAGCCTGCATAAGATCGCGGGATTCGGTCTGCTTTGCGTCGCGATTTTGCATCTAATCACGAGGCGAAAGAAGCTCATAAAGCTCTGGGGCGAGTTTTTGGACGTGGTTTTGAGCCGAAAAAATCCCGGCTTTTGTAATATGGATCGCATCATCGGCGCGATCGAGTCCTATAATATTAGAGAGATTGCTGGTAAAATGGGCTTTAGTGTGGACGAGCTCGCTGGGATTTTGAAATCAAACGGTATCAAGCTTGTAAGCGCAGATCAAGGCCTGCGCGAGCTTGCAAAGTTTAACGATGAAAAAATTTTCTTTATCTTGGTGCTTTTAATCGAGGCAAAATTCGGCAAAGCGGACGGATGTAAGGTCTAAATTTAAAAGGCTTAATAACCCGCGTTTGCGATCGCTTCGGCTTGAGAGTGGGCGATTAGCGGATCGATGATCTCGTCGAACAAGCCGCCCGCCATGATCGCGTCCAGGCGGTAGAGCGTTAAATTTATGCGGTGGTCGCTGATGCGGTTTTGCGGATAGTTGTAGGTACGAATTCGCCCCGAGCGGTCGCCGGTACCTACCTGATCCTTGCGATCTTTGCGCTCTTTTTCAAGCCGCTCCTGCTCCTGCATATCGTAAAGGCGCGCCTTCAGCACCTTCATCGCCGCCTCTTTGTTTTTATGCTGATCCTTGCCGTCTTGGTTGGTGACGACTAAACCGGTCGGGATGTGAGTGATGCGGACGGCGCTGTCGGTGGTATTTACGGACTGTCCGCCGTGTCCGGAACTGCGCATAACGTCGATGCGAAGGTCGTTTGGGTTGATCTGTATCTCGCTATCCTCGATCTCGGGCATGACGGCGACGGTGATTGCAGAGGTATGCACCCTACCCTGGCTCTCCGTTTCGGGGACGCGCTGTACGCGGTGGGTGCCGCCTTCAAATTTCAGCCGTGAATATGCTCCCGCGCCCTTTACGAGCAAGATCACTTCTTTGTAGCCGCCGACGCTGCCTTCGCTAGTGCTTACGATCTCGCATTTATATCCGCGAAGATCGGCGTAGCGCAGATACGCGCCGAGCAGATCGCCCGCAAATAGCGCCGCTTCGTCGCCGCCTGTACCGGCGCGGATCTCTAAAAAGATATTTTTATCGTCGTTGAGGTCTTTCGGAAGTAGTAAAATTTTGATTTTTTCTTCGAGCTGCGGTTTTTCGCTCTCTAAGCTTTTAAGCTCCTCTTTGGCCAGCTCGCCGAGATCGGCATCGCTTAGCAGGGCTTTGTTTTCTTCGATCTGATTTAAAATTTTAAGATACTCGCTAGCCGCCTCTTTGATCGGCTCGATACTACGCTGTTCCTTAGATAGCGCCGTCATATTAGCGATATCTGCAGTAACTGCGGGATCGCTAAGCATGCGCGAAAGCTCGTCATAGCGATCCAAAAAAGGCTTTAGTTTATCGGCTAGCATTTAAATTTTATGCGTAAGTAGCGCTTACGCGGCGGTTTTTAAAGAATTTACGAGTTTGGCTAGGCGGCTTACTTTTCTGCTCGCGGTCTGTTTTTTCAAAAAGCCCCTGCTTACGAAGCTGTGGAAGCTTTCATTAGCCGTTTTTAGAGCCTGGGTCGCTGCGTCTAGATCCTTGCTCTCGACTGCCTCTCTTACGGCTTTTGTGATATTTTTTACTCTGGTGCGATAAAATCTATTTCGCTCCGTTCTTTTTATAGTTTGTCTCGCGCGTTTTTCGGCGGATTTGTGATTTGCCATAACGTTCCTTTTCAGATAAATTTGAACCTGGGATTATACGTAAAAAATATTTAATCGACGCTTAATTTAAGTAAAATTTAAATATAGTTTAAATTTATTAAGATTAAACTTTTTCTGGTAGAATTTCACGATTTTTATACAAGGATTTGATAATGAAACTTTTCGGGACGGACGGCGTACGAGGTAAAGCGGGAGAATTTCTAACCGCCGAGCTTGCAATGCGCGTAGCGATGGCGGCGGGGATTTACTTTAGGAAAAATTCCGTTACGAATATGATTTTAGTCGGCAAAGATACCCGCAGAAGCGGCTATATGATAGAAACAGCGATCGTAGCGGGCCTTACCTCGGTAGGCTACAACGTCCGCCAGATCGGACCGATGCCTACTCCTGCGATCGCATTTCTCACCGAGGATATGCGCTGCGACGCGGGCATTATGATAAGCGCAAGCCACAATCCATACTACGACAACGGTATTAAATTTTTCAATAGCGAAGGCTTCAAACTCGACGAAAAAGAGGAAGCACAGATCGAAAAAATTTACTTCAGCGACGAACTCATCGCCGAGGCGCGCACCAAAATGATGCAAATCGGCGCTGCAAAGCGCGTGGACGACGTCATCGGCAGATACATCGTGCATATTAAAAATTCCTTTCCGAAGCAAAAGACGCTGCACGGGCTTCGCGTGGTGCTTGATTGCGCAAACGGAGCAAGCTACAGGGTCGCGCCTACGGTATTTAATGAGCTGGGGGCCGAAACGATCGTCATCGGCGACGAGCCTAACGGAAAAAATATAAATGATGCTTGCGGCGCGCTAAGCCCGCAAAATTTAGCCTCGGAGGTCAAAAGATTACGCGCCGACGTCGGCTTTGCTTTCGACGGGGATGCCGATAGGCTTGTAGTCGTGGACGAAAACGGCGAGATCATCCACGGCGACGCGCTACTTGGAATTTTAGCAGTCTATTTGAAAGGAAAAAATCGCTTAGCAGGCAATAAAATGGTAGCCACAGTGATGAGTAATTCTGCGCTGGAGGATTTTTTAGCTAAACACGACATCGCGCTTCATCGCTGCAATGTAGGCGATAAATTCGTACTTGAGACGATGCACGAGCTAGGCGCAAATTTCGGCGGCGAGCAGAGCGGACACGTAATCTTTGGCGATTACGCCAAAACGGGCGACGGCATCGCAAGCGCGCTACAATTCGCCGCTTGCATGTTGGATATGAAAAAGAAGGCAAGCGAATTTTCGGGGATGATTAAGCCCTATCCACAAATTTTAAAGAATTTAAAAATTTCGGATAAAAAACCGCTTGAAAAATTAAAAGGGCTAAAGGAGCTTGAAGCAAGCCTTAAAGCGGACAAGATCCGCTCGCTCTTTCGCTACTCCGGCACCGAAAACGTTATCCGCCTCTTAATCGAGGGCAAAAACGAAAAGCTGCTGCAAAAGCGAATGGACGAGGTCGAGAAATTTTTTGCCAAAGCCCTAAATGAGTAGCGTTGCGGTGAAATTTTACGGCGCGACAAGCTCATGGCTCGGTACAAAAGGCGCGGACAAAAAATGCAGGCTTTACATATTTAAATTTAGGCTGCGAGATGGCTAAGACCTGTATTAAATTTATCCTACTTTTTGCGGTGATCTTTGCGATCGATCAAGCGATAAAACTTCTGTTTTTAAACGGCTTTTCATGGCAGGGAGAGTTTTTTTCGCTAGAGCTTACGCTTAACCGCGGCGTTGCGTTTTCGATGTTTGCGTTTTTGGGCGAAAATTTAAAATTTATCCAGATCGCGCTGATCTCAGCTCTTGCAGGATACGTGTTTTATCACAAGAAATTCTTTTGTGAGCACTGGGCACCGTTTGCGCTGATGCTCGCGGGAGGTTGCTCAAATTTGCTCGATCGCTTCATTCGCGGCGGCGTCGTGGATTACGTCGCGTGGCATAAATGGTTTGAGTTTGCGGTGTTTAATTTCGCCGATGTGATGATAGATCTAGCCGTCGTGATTTTTATTTTTCAGGGCTTACGCGCCGCAAAAAAGGAGAAAAATGAAGAGAAATAATTACATCGCTTACGCGCTTTGGTTTTTAGGCGCGTTTTCGTGGATAGCAGCTATGCCGATCGGCGGCGGACTGCATAGAATTTATTGCGGTAAATTTATCAGCGGATTTGCTCAAATCGCGCTATTTTGGCTAGGAAGCTTTACACTATGGTTTTTAGTGGGCTTTTTGTTTTGGGCGATTTGGGGAATTTGGATTTTGATAGATATATTTTTCGTAGGAATTTGGGTGGAAGATTTAAATGCTTTTGCAAGCGAGACTGAGGAAGACGACTACGAAGGACGTCTGAAAAAAGTCGATGCGCTTTATGAGCTGTATCAAAAAGGTGCGATTTCCAAAGAGGAATTCGAAGCGCGAAAAGAAATTTTAATGAGAGATTAAGGAGAAAAAAATGAGTTACTATTGGTTTAAATTTATCCATTTTGCGGGCTTTATTTCATGGATGGCGATGCTGTTTTACATGCCGCGTCTGTATGTATATCACGCTGAAAATTTAGACAAGCCGGATTTCGTAAAGGTCGTTAAAAAGATGGAGCGGATGCTCTATCACGCGATCGGCTGGATAGCGATGGCGGTGACGGTTTTTAGCGGCGTGATGCTAATCGTTTTAAATCCGGGGCTTATGAAAATGGGATATTTTCATATAAAATTACTAGCCGGAGTTTTGCTAATCTGTTATCATTTGTGGCTGTATTATTATATGTATAAATTTGAAAAAAACGAGTGCCACAGGAGCGGAAAATACTTCCGTGCGATCAACGAAGGCCCTACGATCATAATGTTTATAATACTTTATGCAATGCTAATAATGCCGAATTTACCGAGCAACTAGCCCGTTTTGATAAAAATTTAATTAAAATTTGCATAAAATTAGAGCAAAATTTTAAAGGAAGCATGTGCAACATATCATTAAGAAAATTTTATCAAGCGAAAGTAGCGCGGGAATTATACTGCTTTTATCCGCAGTTCTTGCGATCATCGCTCAAAACGTAAGCTTTTTATCAAAATACTATGAGGCGTTTTTACATCTAAGTTTTACCATAGGCGTCGGCCCCGCAAAGCTCGATGAATCGATGCATTTTTTGGTAAACGACGTGCTTATGGCAATATTTTTCTTTGCCATTGGACTTGAGCTTAAGCGCGAAAAGATCGAAGGGCAGCTGCGCCATTTCTCTCAAATTTTACTTCCTAGCTTCGCGGCTTTGGGCGGAGTAATGATGCCCGCGATTATATTTTCGATCATTAACTGGGGCGATGTCGTCGCGATGAAGGGCTGGGCGATCCCAACGGCGACCGACATAGCCTTTGCCGTGGGCGTGATGGCACTTTTAGGCAAAAAAATCCCCGCGAGCCTTAAAATTTTCGTTTTGACGCTTGCGATAATGGACGATCTGTGTGCAATTTTAATCATCGCTTTGTTTTATTCCTCTACCATAAACGCAATCTATCTAGGCGGCGCAGCTGCCTGTGTCGCAATAATGCTAGCGATGAGCAGACTTGGCGTTGATAAAAAGCTTCCGTTTATCATCGTAGCCGTCGTACTGTGGGTGATGGTACTAAACTCCGGTATCCACGCGACTATCGCAGGAGTGCTTGCGGGCTTTTGCATCCCGCTTAAGACCCGCTCGGGCTCGATGTTAAAGGATATGGAACACGGCCTAGCCTACCCAGTAAATTTCTTCATCTTGCCGATCTTTGCCTTTACAAACGCAGGCGTCTCGCTAGCAGGCATCAGTCCTAGCTTCCTTTTCGGTCAGGTGCCGATGGGTATCATGCTAGGGCTATTTTTCGGTAAACAGATCGGAATTTTTGCTTTCAGCTGGATCTTAATCAAAGCTAAAATCGCTTACATGCCGGAAAATGCAGGCTGGCCGCAGCTTTACGCAGTAGCAATTATCTGTGGTATCGGCTTTACGATGGCGCTTTTCGTCGATGGCCTGGCATACGGCGGCAGCGATCTGTATCACTACACCGATAAACTCGCGGTATTTTTAGGCTCGATAATTTCTGGAGTAGTGGGATTTTTCGTCGCAAAAGCAGTCGCGGTAAAACAAAGCTAAATTCCATAAAAAGATTAAAATTTTACGAGCAACACAAAATTTCAAAATTCTACCGCTCAAAAAATTTCAAAATTTTAAGAGCGGCTCTAAATTTTAAATTTATACGCTATAAAATTTAACTTAAAATTCTGTCTGATCCAAGCGCAGCTTAAATCACCAAAATTCCCGCATTTTGCATTAAGTTTAGCGCACATTCGTCGTAGTAGCCGCGCTCATGGTTCGGCGCATCGTAGGTAGCTACCGTACCTCGCGGAACGATGACGTCCTTATCCTCTCCCGTTTCGTTAAGATAGGTGCGCAGGCTAAGCGTGAACTGCATCACGCAGATGTCGGTGCAACAGCCCGTAATCACGAAGCGATCGAAGCCCTCTAAAATTTTCTTATCCAAATTATGAAAGCCGTTCGTACTGCGCTTAAAAGTGACGTTTTGCTCGCTTACGTAGGGCGCGAGCTCCTCAATCACCTCCGATTCGGGCGAGCCAACTAGACAGTGGATCGGATAGCGCTTCATCTCCAAATCCCGCTCGGCGTGAGCGTCGCAGATGAAATGCACGTTTTTCGCCGCCTCTATCTGCCTAATCACCGCAGGAGCGATCTTTGCTATGCTGGGATCGGCCATTGCACCGAATTTTACGAAGCCGTTTAGCATATCGATCACAAATACTAAAGTTTTCATCAAAACTCCTTATAAATTTCAGGTTTCATATCTTTTAAAAGATCTATTTTAGCGCGAAATTTTAAAATTTCATCTAAATCCGCTTGAGCAATCTTCACGGCCTCTTTTTTGCCTAGGCGCGCGACGATCTCGCCGTAGGGATTTATCAGCATGGAATTTCCGCCGAAACTCTCGCCCTGCCCCGTATCGCCGCAGCCGTTTACCGCGCAGATAAAAATTTGATTTTCGATCGCGCGGGCCTTAGTGAGCGTGATAAAATGCTCTATGCGACTTTGCGCAAACTGTGCGATCACAAAAACAATCTGCGCGCCGCGAAGCGCTAAGGCGCGAAAAATTTCACCGAAGCGCAGATCATAACAAATCGCGACGCCGATTTTAACCGCGCGATTTTGAAATTTTATCTCGCAAATGCCTAGCTTATCTCCGCCGCTTACGATCTCGTTTTCGTGAGCGAGCGAGAAGGCGTGGATCTTGTCGTAGCGTAAAATTTCGGCTCCGTTTTGATAGACGAAAGCGGAATTATAAATTTTATCTTGCCTAGAATTTATCGCTCCGCCAATCAAAACAGCGCCGCTTTTTCGAGAAATTTCGTTTAAAAATTTTTTTGTATGAGTAGCGTTCGTATCAGCTAGCTCTTTAAATTTAGCCGTATTAAAGCCCGTATTAAATGCCTCGGGCAGGACCGCTACGTCCGCGCCTTTTTTAAACGCGCGGTCTATCAGCTCGCGCGCGCGAATAAAATTTTGCTCACAATCTGCAAAATTTTGAGCCATTTTCACGTCCATTTGCAAAATAGCGATTTTCATATAAACCCTCCTATTTAGGCGCTAAGCGCATAACATTTGCATGCGTAAGCGCGATAGCTATAGCATCCGTAATATCAAGCGGCTTAATCTCCTTATTAATCCCCAAGATCCGCTTCACCATGAACGCAACCTGCTCCTTCGCCGCCTTTGCTTTGCCCGTGACCGATTTTTTTATCTGAAGCGGCGTGTATTCGGCAAAATTTCCAAAAATTTGTAAAATTTTAAGGGCTAGCGCGCCGCGAAACTGAGCGAGCTTTAAAACAGACTGCGGATTATAGGCATAAAACATCGATTCTATCGCGACCTCATCGATCTTATGAGCGCTAAAAATTTGATCAATCGCCTCGCTCATCTGCGTCATTTGAAATTGCACGTTTTCGGCCTTCATTTTCACAAGTCCCGCTTCAATAAGAACAATCTTATTCACGTCTTTTTCCAAAATAGCATAGCCTAAATTTCTAGTTCCAGGATCAATTCCTAAAATTTTCATAGCCACCTTTCACGCTTATTCACAGTTTAATCACCGGTGAATAAACTGAAATTTACCGCAAATTTAGTGAAATTTAGCTAAAATGATGCCTTAATTTATAAGGGAATTCAATGGCGACGTCACAAGCACAAGAAATTTTATCAAACCTAGAGAAGGAAATTTTACCTACAGAATACTCTAGATATATCAAAAATTTGAAATTTAACGATAAAAACTCGACCCCGGAATTTTTCATCTACAACGCAACTAACGAGTTTATCGCTAAATACGCTCAGACAAAATACGGCACTAAAATAAAAGAGCTTATCAAAAAACAGTTTGGGCTCAACGACGTAATCGTTAAAATCACCTCAAAAGCTAAAATTTCGCCTAAAGAAAAGGTAAAAATCATCTCCGAAAAGCCTAAGAGCACGATTTTAAGCGAAAATTATAATTTTGAAAATTTCATCATCGGCGATTCAAATAAATTTGCTTTTGAGTGTTCGATTACCGTCGCAAAAGAGCCCGGAATCCGCTTTAATCCGCTCTTTATATACGGACCTAGCGGACTTGGCAAAACCCACCTGCTTCAATCGATCGGAAATTACTGCATTAAAAAGGGAAAAACCGTTATCTGCGTCACCAGCGAGCAGTTTGCCAATGATTTTGTCTTTAATCTCAAAAACAACTCAATCGATAAATTTAAACAAAAATACCGCAACTGTGACGTTTTACTCATCGACGATATTCAGTTTTTAATCGGGCGCGATAAGGCTCAGGAGGAGCTTTTTTATACATTTAACGAGCTAAAAGACAAAAATTGCCAAATCGTCCTTACAAACGACATGCCGCCAAAATTTTTAAAAGGCTTTGAAAGTCGGCTAACAACGCGGTTTGAAAGCGGCATCATAGCAAATATCACTCCGCCGGATCTCGAAACAAAAATCGCTATCATCAATAAAAAGAGCGAGGAAAACCGCGTTAGAATTCCGCACGACGTCGTGGAATACATCGCTGCAAATATGGGCGATAATATCCGCGAAATTGAAGGTGCAATAAACAAATTAAACGCCTATTCATCGATACTTCGCACGAAGATCACGCTGGAATTTACCAAAAGTACGCTGCAAGATCAGATTCATCAAAAATATTCAAGCGTGAGCCTAGAACACGTCATTGAGGTCGTCTCAAAAGAGTTAAACGTAAAACCTAGCGAGCTAAAGAGTAAAACGCGAGCTAAAAATGTCGTAGAAGCGCGCCAAATTTGCATATATCTAACCAAACAGCTAACTCAAAATTCAATGCCAAAAATCGCAACGTTCTTTAATCTAAAGGATCATAGCGCTATCAGCAAAAATATCAAAAAAATCAACGAACTCATCCAAACCGACGAGATGTTAAAAATAAAGATCGAAGAACTAAAAAACAAAATAACCAAAAAGGATAAGAATGAAATTTAAACTTTATGAAAATAAAGCAAAAAAGGTGAATGAAAGTGAATAAAACAAAGCTACTTACTCACTGGATAAACTACCTAAAGACAAGCTTTAGGATAAGTTTTTCACAAAAACCACTTACCAACTACTACAACGATAAAAATTTAAAAGGATAAAAATATGAAAGTGTTAATCACTAAAAAACTTCTAGAAGAGATAGTTTCCAATACCAGCTCCTATCTCGATAAGAAAGATCTAAGCTCGATAACTTCGCATCTTTTGATGAGCGCTAAAGATGGAATTTTTAGTGTAAAAGCTACCGATCATGAAATTGGTTTGAGCTACAATCTACAAAATGTCTCGATAGAAACAGATGGAGAAGCTACAGCAAATGGAGGCAAGCTCCTTAGCGTTATTAAAGGTTTAAATGACGATAACGTGACCTTAGAAACCGTCAACGGAGCGCTATTTGTAAAGCAAAAAAAATCCAAGTATAAGCTTCCGATGTTTGAAACGAAGGATTTTCCAAGCTTTCCTACAATAGAGGGTAAAAACAGCTTTGACGTAAATGCTGGAATTTTAGGCAGAAGCCTCAAAAAAATCTATCCGTCGATCGATACGAACAATCCAAAATATGAGCTAAACGGAGCCTTAATCGACGTAAAAGAGGATTTTATAAATTTAGTCGGAACCGATACGAAGCGACTTAGCGTTTATAAGCTGATCACTCAATCAAAAGCGGGCGAGCTAGATACTAAAATTTTGATTCCTAAAAAGGCGATAGGCGAAATTCAAAAGTTATTTTCGGATAAAATTAAAATTTACTACGACGAAAACGTGCTACTAGCAGTGAGCGAGAATTTTGAGTTTTTTACAAAGCTTATTAACGGCAAATTTCCAAACTACGAGCGCGTTATTCCAAGCGATACGGCGTATAAAATTTTAATTCCGCGCGATAAGATGGTAAGTGGAGTGCGAGCGATAAACGCAATGTGTGAGGAGATGAAGGTTACCATTAAAAAGGATGGAATGATTTTTGAGAGCATCAACGAGGATAATTCCGAGGCAAAGACCGAAATTGAAGCGACAATTGAGATAAACGGCGAGATAGTCTTCGGCGTTAAAAATCGCTTTTTATTAGATTTTTTAAGCAGCATCGAGAGCGAAATTTTTGAGCTAAATTTTAATAGCTCCGATACGGCGTTCGTGCTTAGCGCGGATGGCTTAAAAACGGTCGTCATGCCGATAAATAATATTTAAAGGAAAAATATGAAGCAAAATTACGGCGCTAGTAATATTAAAGTTTTAAAGGGTCTTGAAGCCGTTAGAAAGCGCCCCGGTATGTATATCGGAGATACCAATATCGGCGGACTTCACCATATGATCTACGAAGTCGTGGATAATTCGATCGATGAGTCGATGGCTGGGTACTGCGATACGATTGATATTGAGATTACGAGCGAGGGAAGCTGTATCGTTAGCGATAACGGTCGCGGAATCCCCGTTGATATTCATCCTACCGAAAAAATTCCTGCCGCGACGGTGGTTCTGACCGTGCTTCACGCAGGCGGTAAATTTGACAAAGACACTTACAAAGTCTCCGGCGGTCTGCACGGCGTCGGCGTTAGCGTCGTAAACGCGCTTTCAAAAAAGCTCGTCGCTACGATTAAGCGCGACGGAAATATTTTTAGACAGGAGTTTTCAAAAGGCATTCCGGTTTCCGATCTGGACGTGGTAAAGACGACTAACCGCACGGGCACGACGATCGAGTTTTGGCCCGATGATGAAATTTTTGAAATTTTAGAATTTGATGATGAAATTTTATCGAAAAGATTTCGCGAGCTTGCGTATCTAAATCCAAAAATTACGATAAATTTTAAAGATAACCGCACGGGCAGGGATGAGCACTTTCACTTCGAAGGCGGTTTGGAGAGCTTCGTAAATGATATGAATAAAGCACCTGCTATATCCAAAGCCGTATCGTTTAGCGACGGTGCGGATGACGTTATGGTGGATTTTGCGCTGATGTATAACGAAACGTATAGCGAAAATTTACTGAGCTTCGTAAATAATATCAAAACTCCGGATGGCGGTACACATGAGGCGGGCTTTAGAGCGGGTCTTACGCGCGCGATAACAAATTATGTCGCGGCAAATGCGGCTGCGCGCGAAAAGGACACGAAGATCACCGGCGACGACGTTCGCGAGGGACTTATAGCGGTAATTAGTGTAAAGGTTCCCGAGCCGCAGTTCGAAGGACAGACTAAAGGTAAGCTGGGCTCCAGCTACGTTAAGCCTATCGTGCAAAAGATGGCGTTTGAGGTGCTTAGCAAGTATTTTGAAGAAAATCCGATCGAAGCGCGCGCCATTATGAATAAGGCTCTTTTAGCCGCGCGCGGTCGCGAAGCGGCAAAGAAGGCACGCGATCTAACGCGCAAAAAAGACAATATAAATTCCGTCGGAACCCTTCCAGGAAAGCTAGCTGATTGTCAAAGTAAGGATGCAAGCATCAGCGAAATTTATCTAGTCGAGGGTGATAGTGCGGGCGGTTCGGCGAAGCAGGGAAGAGACCGCTTGTTTCAGGCGATCCTACCGCTTAGAGGTAAAATTTTAAACGTAGAAAAGGCGCGCCTGGATAGAATTTTACAATCCGAAGAGATTAAAAATATGATCACGGCTTTTGGTTGCGGTATCGGAGAGGAATTTAACGAGGAAAAGCTTCGCTATCACAAAATAATCATTATGACCGATGCGGACGTCGACGGCAGCCATATCCAGACGCTGCTTTTAACATTTTTCTTTAGATTTTTACGCCCTGTTGTCGAAAACGGCTATGTTTATCTGGCACAACCGCCGCTTTTTAGATATAAAAAGGGCAAAAAAGAGATTTATTTGAAAGACGAAAAAGCGCTTAGCGAGTTTTTGATCGAAACCGGCATCGATATGGGCGAGTTTGAAGGCATCGGCAACGAGGATCTGATCGATTACCTAAAAATCGTCTCAAACTACCGCTCGCTTCTAAATGAGCTTAAAAAGCGCTTCAGCGTGCTTAGCGCGATCAGATTTTTAATAGAAAACGATGAAGCGCGTAGCCTTGGTTATGAGGAGCTATTTAAAATTTTAAAGCCGCGTCTGGAAAGCGAAGGATTTAATATTTTAAATTCCTATGTAAATGATGAAGGCATTAGAATTTATGTCCAAACTCCGAGCGGCCTAGAACAGCTCGTGATAGATGAGAATTTATTCGGCAATTATATCTTTGAAGAGGCGATTAGAATTTATTCAAAGATTAAAGAGCGAGATGTAAATTTCGGCAAGGATTTTATTGAAATTTTAGACGAAATCGAAAAAAGCTCGAAAAAAGGTGCTTATATTCAGCGCTACAAAGGTCTTGGTGAGATGAATCCGGAGCAGCTTTGGGAAACCACTATGAGCCCTGAAAATCGAAGGTTATTAAAAATAAATATCGCCGATGCGCAGAGTGCTAGCGATACCTTTAATCTTTTCATGGGCGACGAGGTCGAGCCGCGCCGAAATTACATCCAAGATCATGCAAAAGATGTAAAACATTTGGACGTTTAGATGCTATTTAGTGAGACCAAAGAGCGCGAAAATCGTTTCATAACGGCACTTAAAATTTCGGTGCCGTTTACCTGCGTTTTGATTGTTTTCGGAATTATTTTGTTCCGAAACGGCGAGTTTAAATTTGACGACGTAATTTTATTTTTAATACTTTTAATCTGCTATGTTTATTATGTCATCTATCAAATTTACTTCGGCTTTCAAAAGACGCTGATCGATCCCGTTACTCACGTGTTTGTGCGCGAAGAGATCGAGAAAATTTTAAGCAACGATCTAGCCAAAAATCGTCAAATAAATATTGTTCTTTTACGAATTAAAAATATCATCGACATAAACGATCGATACGGATATAAAAACGGCGATGAAATTTTATACGAGTATTGCAAGGAACTTTCAAATTTTATGGCGGAGCAAGGTTTTAAGGACCTTCCGATCGGCCGATTTATAAACGGCTACTTCGTATTCGGAGTAGAATCAAAAGCTACAAATTTAAGCCATATTTTGCGGATGTTTGAACATAAAATTTCAAGTCAAACGATCAAAAATGTAGAGATAAAAAGCGAATTTACGATGCTTCCAAGCTCCTATGATCGCAATCTACATAATATCGTAAATGCGCTATTTTATAAGATAAATCACCTGGACGACGAAGAGCACGGCGAGAAGTCTATCGACGTCGAGAAGGTGCTAATAGACGTATTTTCCGCCGACGTAATGGAAGCGATCGATAGCGAAAATTTCAGTTTTAAATATCAGCGCGTCGCAGATAAAAACGGCGTGAAATCGCATATAAATTTGATCCCGAAACTCGATCTAAGAAGCGGCGAAAAGATCACAAAAAGTAGAATTTTAGATATTTTGCTTCTAAATCATTATGACATCAAATACGATATTTCGATGATGAGGCAGATTTCTAGGATCATCTATTTTAAAGATATTGACGCTAAAATTTTTATTGAGGTCATGCCTCAGACCCTGCGAAATAACGAGTTTCGCAATGAAATTTTAAAGCTCATCGATAATAATCTGATCGATCCGAAAAAGATTGTGTTTGAGTTTAACGAAAAGCTTATCTATTCGGAGATTAAGCGCTTTGATGAAATTTTAATTAAATTCCGCGAACTTGGATTTAGCTTCGCGCTGTCGCAGTTCGGCGGCTCAAACGCGAGCTTTGAGTATTTAAAATTTCTAAACGTCGATTTTATCGTTTATGACATAGAATTTAACAAAAATTTAGACGATGAAAAGATTAAAAATATCTTCATAGGCATTAATGAAGCCTGCGCAAAATCGGGCATCAAAACCATAATGCGCTTTGTAGATAAGCAGGAATTTCAAATGCAACTTTATAAAATGGGTATCGATTATATTCAGGGATTTTGTGTCGAAAAGCCGAACGATATATCGAATTTAAGGAGATCATAGTGAGATACGGCGAAGAGGAAATTGAGAAATTTGACATAGAAAAGATGGAAGTTTGGCCCAACAAACAAAAGCGCGATTATCTTATAAAAATAACCCTACCTGAGTTTTGCTGCCGCTGCCCGCGCTCTGGCTATCCGGACTTTGCGACGATCTATTTGGAATATATCCCGGACAAGCTCGTAGTAGAGCTTAAGGCGATTAAAATTTACATAAATTCCTTTATGAACCGCCATATCAGCCACGAGGATAGCATAAATGAAATTTACGGCGCGCTTCAAAGCAAGCTAAAACCTAAATTTATGAAAATCACGGGCGATTTCAATCCGCGCGGCAACATCCACACGGTAATCGAAATAAACTCGGATCAAATTTACCGATGATAAGCTCAAATTTAGTCGAACAAATTTTTAAATCCGCAAGCATTAGCCGCTGGAACGATTACCCAAAGATGGTGAGCTTAGTCGAGCTCGACAAGCAGGCGCATAAATTTATTATCGCTTATTTTATCGCTAGCTTTGAGTGGGACGTGGATATCAACTACGTCATCGAAGCGGGGATATTCGAGTTTTTAGCGCGCATCGTCGTAACCGACATCCGCCCGGACGTCTTTCATCAGATTCAAAAAACCAAAAAAGATAAGATCAACGAGTGGGTCTTAAGCGTCCTCGAAAGCGATCTTTTGCCTATTCAAAACGGCGCTTTTTTTGAGCGATTTAAAAAATATCTAAATTCTAAAGATCATAAGAAAGAAGCCGTAATTTTAAAGGCGGCGAGCTACCTCTCTACACGGTGGGAATTTAATATAGTCTATCAGACGAGCCAGTTTCTAAACGACATCGAGGAGCTAAAAGCCAAAGTGGAGGAGGAGCTCGAGGATTATTACGAGCTTATCGGCGTGCGAAAAATCGTGATGAATAAAAAGCTCGCCCGCATAGTCGATCTTAGCGGCAGACTTCGTTTTCAAAAGCGCTGGGCGCAGACGCCGCGCATCCCTGAGACATCGGTGCTTGGACACATGCTGGTAGTTGCGATTTTAAGCTACTTTTTCTCGCTTGAAGTGGGTGCATGCCGCTCGCGCACGGCGTATAATTTTTTCTGTGCGTTATTTCACGATCTGCCTGAAAGCCTCACTCGCGACATCATTAGCCCCGTAAAATACGGCGTCAAAGGCCTTAGCGACATCATCGGCGAATATGAGATGCGACTAATAGACGATAAAATTTTACCTTTCGTGCCGGAGCATATGAGAGATGATTTCAGCTATATTTTGGGTATCCGCAAAGAGGGCGGTAAATTTATAAAAGACGAGTTTGAAAACCGAACCTTCGATTTAGGCAAGGAGCCTAAATTTGCAGAGGGTAGCCTAAAGATGTTTAATGAAGATAAATTTCGCGCAATCGACGGCAAGGCGCTTAAGTATTGCGACAAACTCGCGGCGTTTTTTGAGGCCGGAATTTCAATAAGCTACGGTGTAAAGAGTAAGGAGCTGCTTAGCGGGTATAATTCGATGCTAGAGTTTTTCAAAGCCAAGCCGAAAATCGAAGGCGTCGATTTTCAGAGTGTTTGCGAGGATTTCAAAGAGCATTTCGGGCTTAATAGGATCGATTTGTAAAACCCCTTCCCAGATGGCTGCGGCACATGCGAGATCTAAGTGCTCTGCTGTATTCCTACCCTGAAGCGGTGCCTAAAAAAAGCATTGCACAGGTCTAAGAAAGGGCAAACGGGATTATATGGAAATGTTTCTTAAAGTAAGGTTATAAATGAATTTCAAAAATCATCTTCTATCCGTATTTCGCGAGGTCTTTATTCCTCATCATCGCTCTATCGAGTTTAGAGCTAAAATTTTTGCCGCAATGCTGCTTGCCAAAAAGAAGCAGACCGACGAGGACTACGACGTGATCAAAGATATAGCGGGCGAAATTTACGTAGGCGACGAGCAGCGTATCGGCGTGCTAGTCTCCATCGTAAAAGAGTATATTTTAAAGGCGAAGACCTATAAAGGCCTAAATTTAGACTCGCTTTTAAAAGAGATCGACAGAGATATTAAAAACAACAAAAAATATATCAAAAAGATTGATTTTTCACATCTGCGTCGTTTGATCGGAGATGATGACGAGGATGCGCTGATCCAACAGCGCGTTTATGAGTTTTTTGTCTGCGAAGTCAAAGAGTACTCGTAAATTTTTATCTTAAGAATTTTTTTAGTATAATCGTCAGCCTTTAAAATAGCAAACGGAGAAAAATTTGGAAAATATCAGAAATATCGCGGTTATCGCGCACGTCGATCACGGCAAGACCACTATCGTAGATGAGCTTTTAAAACAGTCCGGCACCTTCGGTAATCACCAAGAAGTCGGCGAGCGCGTGATGGACAGCAACGACATAGAGCGAGAGCGCGGCATTACGATATTATCCAAAAATACCGCCATCCACTACGGCGGCGTTAAAATCAACATCATCGACACTCCGGGCCACGCCGATTTCGGCGGCGAGGTCGAGCGTGTACTAAAGATGGTAGACGGCGTGCTTTTGCTCGTCGACGCACAAGAAGGCGTCATGCCGCAGACAAAATTTGTCGTAAAAAAGGCACTATCTTTAGGGCTCAGACCTATCGTAGTCGTAAACAAAATCGACAAGCCCGCAGCCGATCCGGACCGCGTGGTAAATGAAATTTTCGATCTTTTCGTAGCGCTTGACGCAAACGACGAGCAGCTTGAGTTCCCCGTCATCTACGCCGCGGCCAAAAACGGCTACGCAAAATACGATCTAAACGACGAAAGCACCGATATGAAGCCGCTTTTTGAGACGATTATCTCTCACGTTCCAACTCCGAGCGGTAGCGATGACAATCCTTTGCAGCTGCAGGTTTTCACGCTCGATTACGACAACTACGTAGGCAAGATTGGCATCGCTAGGATTTTCAACGGCACGATAAACAAGAACCAAAGCGTTATGCTAGCTAAAGCCGACGGTACGCATATCAACGGTAGAATTTCAAAACTCATCGGCTTTAACGGGCTTGAGCGCATCGACATCGACGCGGCAGGCACCGGCGATATCGTAGCGATCGCGGGCTTTGACGCGCTTGACGTAGGCGATAGCATCGTAGATCCAAATAATCCGATCCCACTTGATGCGCTGCATATCGAAGAGCCGACCCTTAGCGTAATTTTCAGCGTAAATGACGGACCGCTAGCCGGCACAGAGGGTAAATTCGTAACCTCAAATAAGATCGACGAGCGCTTGGAAGCGGAGATGAAAACCAACATCGCGATGCGCTATGAAAACGCGGGCGAGGGTAAATTTAAAGTAAGCGGCCGCGGCGAGCTGCAGATCACGATTTTGGCCGAAAATATGCGCCGCGAGGGCTTTGAGTTTTGCCTCGGGCGCCCGGAAGTTATCATCAAAGAGATCGACGGCATCAAATGCGAGCCTTTCGAGCATCTAGTCATCGACGCGCCCGATGATTGTACCGGTACAGTCATAGAAAAGCTCGGCCGCAAAAAAGCCGAGATGAAGGTGATGAACCCTACCGGCGACGGGCAGACGCGTATGGAGTTTGAGATCCCGGCGCGCGGTCTTATCGGCTTTCGTTCGCAGTTTTTGACCGATACTCGCGGCGAAGGCGTAATGAACCATAGCTTTTTGGAATTCCGCCCCTTCATCGGCGCGGTCGAGAAGCGACAAAACGGCGCGCTCGTGAGTATGGAAAACGGAGTGGCGCTAGGATACAGTTTGTGGAATCTACAAGATCGCGGCGTGCTTTTTATCGCTCCGCAGGCAAAGGTCTATCTAGGTATGATCATCGGCGAGCACAGCCGCCCGAACGATCTGGACGTCAATCCGATCAAGGGTAAAAATTTAACCAACGTCCGCGCCAGCGGCAGCGATGATGCGATCAAGCTCGTGCCGCCGCGCGCGCTAAATTTAGAGCGTGCGCTGGAGTGGATCGAGGAGGACGAGCTTGTGGAGGTTACGCCAGTAAATATCCGCGTGCGTAAGCGATACTTAGACCCTACGACGCGCAGACGAATGGCTAAAAAATAGAATTTTTGGATAAAATTTTAAAATTCGGCGTGAAATTTAGCTTTTAAATTTCACGCCTTTTTTATAGGCAAATTTTAAAATTTACGCTGCTAAAATTTTGCTAGGAGAGGCAATGAATCTTGTTTTATTCGACTTTGACGGCACGATAACGCGCGATGATTCGCTGCTCGAGTTCGTCGCCTACGTAGTCGGATTTAAGAAATTTTTTCGCGGGATTTTAGTGCTATCGCCCATTTTAGCGGCGTATAAGCTAGGCCTTGCGAGCAATAATTTTACGCGCAGAAAGCTCTTGGGCTACTTTTTTGCGGGTATGAGTGCCGATAAATTCGATAAAATTTGCAAAAAATACTCCACCACTCACATCGAAGATATCCTAAAACAAAGCGCGATGGATAAGATCGCAAGCTACAAAGCCGCGGGCGACAGGGTCGTCATCGTCACCGCCTCGCTCGAAGACTGGCTGCGTCCGTGGTGCGACGCGCAGGGCTTGGAGCTTTTAGGCACCAAAATACGGCGCAAAGGCGGCATCATCACGGGCGAGATCGAGGGGCAGAACTGCTACGGCGCGCAAAAGGTCGCCCGCGTGCGCGCGGCATACGACGTGCAGGCTTTCGATCGCGTTATCGCTTACGGCGACAGCAGGGGCGATCGCGAGATGTTAGAATTCGCCGACGAGGCGCACTACAAGGCGTTTGAGTAAATTTCTGCGACTACAAAGCTTAAGCGATAGTATCTGCGACGACTGCGCTTTTGCTGAGAGCTAGATTTCGCCTTACGCGGAATTTTATCCTTTTAAATCTATCGCGCTTATCTGCGGAATTCTACACCGCACGATAAATTTTATATTTTATCGCAGCGCAAAAGCCCTCAACTACGAAATTCTGTTGCAGCATGGGATTTTAAAATTCTCGGTGCGGGTAAAATTCTAAAATTCCGTCGTGTATAAAATTTTAAAATTTTATCGTAGCGTAGAATTTTGCTCCGAATGGAATAGATGTTTTTAAACCGAGCGTGAGATAAAATTTTAAAATTTGAAATTTTGCGGAATTTCTCGCTTACTAAAATTTCAAAATTTGCAGGTTTCAGAATATCTACTCGCCGTGTGCGAAGCGGAATTTTAAAATTTAAAAATCCCGCGCCTTAGAATTCTAAGGTCTAAAGCATATTATAAATTCCGTCTAGCAGGAAGTATTTTTTATCCGCCGTGCCGCGATAAAACGGCTCGAAAGTGTCCTCATAAGCCTTTTTGAAAAAGCCCTCTTTGCTTAGCTTAATTAGATCGGCATTGATGAAATCAAGCAGGCTTTGATTGCCTTTTTGCACGCCGACGCCTAAGAATTCCGCCGCGCCTAGGTTTTTAAACGGTACTTCGAGCGTATCGTCCACGACGGCGTAGGCTAGGACTATGATGTTGTCGTTGGCGTAGCCGTCGGCTCTGCCGTCCTTCATCATCGCGTAGCACTCGGAGGTATTTTTGCAGTAAACTAAATTGCTAAATTTCTCTTTTCGCAGATAGCGCTCGGTCATCGAGCCGTTTGGATTTTTTTCGATCGAAATTCTCATATCGCGAACTTGCGCGAAGTCCTTCACTTGATCCTCTTTACGCGTTACGATGCCAAAATTTACCGATAGATACGGCAGCGAGAAATCCACCTGCTTCTTACGCTCTTGTGTAATCATAAAGGTGCCGATGACCATATCGACCTTGTTATTTTTCAAAAACGGGATTCTCTCGCCTGCGGTTACGGCTACGAACTGCACTTCGCCCTTTTTATCGCCGAAAATATCTTTGGCGATCGAGCTAGCAAGCTCGATTTCAAAGCCCTCAAACTTGCCGTTATTAGACTCGCTTAGTGGCGGACGACCTTCGCGCACGCCCACTCTGATAACACCTGCCTGCCTGATTTCATCTAGTGTATTTGCAAAAATGCTAGCGCAAAATAAGGCTAAAATAAAAAGTAATCTCATAAAAAGCCCCCTACTTTTTAGTTTTGAACTAATTATAGCACTATATATTTTAGAGAAAATAAATGCAAGCGGTTTAAAATTCAATCACCGCGCGTATGCAGGTTTGAAATTTAGGGGCAAAGCGGGGATTTAAAATTTCGCAAATTCTAAATTTTAAATCCCAAGATTTTAGTTATACAAGCCACCTGCGATAAATTTTATATTTTAATTTCTGGCTCGCTTTTATAGCAAGTCATAAATTCCATCTAGCAGGAAGTATTTTTTATCCGCCGTACCGCGGTAAAAAGGCTCAAAGGTGTCCTGATAAGCCTTTTTGAAAAAGCCCTCTTTGCTTAGCTTGACAAGCTCTGCGTTGATGAAATCAAGTAGCTCCTTATTTCCTTTTTGCACGCCAATACCGATGAAATCAGGCTTGCCGAAGTTTTGAAACGGCACTTCGAGCGTATCGTCCACGACGGCGTAGGCTAGCACCGTGATATTTAGATTGACGTATCCGTCGGCTTTGCCGTCACGGATCATCGCGTAGCATTCGCTTGTGTTTTTGCAGTAGCTTACGTTGCTAAATTTCTCTTTTTTGAGGTAATTATCTACGGTCGTGCCCTCTTCGGTTATGAGCCTCATATCGCGCAAACGCGATATATCTTTGATGGCGTCCGCTTTGCGAGTTAGTACGCCGAGATTGGTAGAAAAATACGGCATCGAGAAGTCTACATGATTTTTGCGCGTCGAATCTATGACGAAGGTAGCTGCAACTATATCGACTTTATTATTGACTAGATACGAGACGCGATCGGCGGCGCTTAGAGAGACAAACTGCACTTCGCCTTGTTTGGCACCGAAAATCGCCTTTGCGATCGAATTGGCAAGCTCGATCTCAAAGCCTTCAAATTTACCGCCGCTAATCTCGCTAAAAGGCGGTCTGCCGTCTCTGACGCCGACTCTGATGACGCCACTATTTCTGATCTCTTGCAACGTGTTTGCAAAAAGCCCCGCACAAAGCAAGATCAAAGTAAAAAGTAGTTTCATTTGCCGCTCCTTTGTTTAGGTTATTTATGGCTAATTCTAGCGAAATTAAAATCAAAAGGCGCTTTTTTGGGCTAAATTTATTTGCCGTTTGCTTTTTATGAAATTTCAAGACGCCGTTAAATTTAGCCTTAGATTTGATATAATCGGGCAAAATTTATGGAAAGGATGATATGAAAAATTTTATCTTTTTGTGGCTTTTGCTTTCGGGCTGCGTTTTCGGCGCCGTTAAAGAGGATGCGGCTCCTACTACGCAACAGACGGCGTCAAATTTGCCGCAGCCAAATTTTGAAATTTTTTACGATGAAAATGCTAGCGATGCGCAGATAGATGCGGGCTTGGACGCGCTTTTAGAATTTGCGGCGCAAAACAGGGGCAGGATCGACGAGGATTTCGGGGAGTTTAAAGATAGAATTTTTACGCCATTTATTGCAAATATGAAACTAATGCGAAGCGGAAAGCTTGATTTTACACGAATTACTCGAATACTTGCGTTTAAGCCTGATTTGAACTACAATGAAGGATATATCGGCTCGCCGTTGCAAACTGCGATTTCTTACGGCTGTCCGCTTGATTTTGGTGCGGGTATTTATGCGCCAAGCAGCGCTGATTTGGGTGCAGACGAAAAGAATTTGATAACTCCAAGCGAAAAGTTAGGACGTCGCACAATTTTAAAAAATGCGGATGTGTTGCGATTAGTGCGATTTTTGGTAGAGCACGGCGCAAATATACATGCACGCGGGTCGTTACATCTAGCCACATCGTGCGGAGATTTTGAGACGTTTTCATTACTTCTTGAGCTGGGCGCTACAGATATTAGCGGCGTGGTAAGCTCGGTTGCAGGCGGAGAGCTGCTATTTTTACGAGATGCAGGTTTTATTGTTTCGGCATATAAAAATCCGCCTGATCCACGCGCTCGTGAGTTCATAAATAGCGCGAGATTTAAAAAATTCCGCGACGGAAGGCTACGCTATGTAGAGGAAATTTTAAAATTTCAAAGCTTGCGCGAGCTACCGCAAAATGAGCTAACGGGCTTGATTAAGCTAGCCGCAGTACTGGATGATACAGACACGGTGGAGTTTTTGCTCGTTCACGGCCTTTGCAAGCAGAAAGAGCTTTGCGAGTTTCTAAAAGCGCAGGCGAAAACTTACGACGCTGCAAAAATTTCTAAAATTTTAAGCTGCAAAGAGAAGTAAATTTTAAAATTTGAGCAGCTATGGCGGTGCAAAGCAGATAAATTCGCTATTATAATTGTGCTAGTCGCAGTCGCCCTACTTTGTTATTTAGCGCGAGCGAAAAAGCAAAATTTGTTCCGCCTAACCTACCCTCCTCAGCTTATCAAACAGCTCGCTATTAAGTTCATTCGAGATAAATTTTAATGTATTTGCCAGACAGCGCGGCGGCGGAGGTAAATTTTAAAATTTAATCAATATAAAGGACAAATTTAAGTGCCATTATTATATAATTTACCTTATTTTTTCAAAAGGAGTTTGAGATGACTTTTATGGAGTCTGTTCGCACTTGTCTCAAAGAGAATTATTGCAATTTTGAGGGGCGTGCACCACGTTCAGAGTACTGGTGGTTTGAATTATTTGCGGCACTTTTAGTAATCGTAACGTTAGTATTGGATGGCTTTTTAGGCACCTATGCCGTTACGAGTTCTGGTAGAATGATCGGTTTCATTAACTCAATCTTTTTATTGGCAATACTTTTGCCTTCTATTGCCGTAGCGGTAAGGCGTCTGCACGATACCGATAGAAGTGGCTGGTTTTATCTGTTAATTTTTGTCCCGATAATAGGCCCGGTAGTATTGATCGTGTTTTTTATCCAGCAAGGCACTAATGGACGCAACCGCTTTGGAGACGATCCGTTGCGACCTGCAAGCAGAGGCTCGATTTTTTAAACGCAGCTTTGTAGCACACATAAGCTTTGCAAATAAGCTAAATTTAGGGCTAATTCCATTTTGGTTTTTAGCCCTTTTTAATAGGCGGTTTTGCTTAAAATAGCCTTTTATGTTTAAATTTAGATCCGCCGCGCAGATTCAAACTATAAAATTTTAATTCTATTGCCCTTTAATTTCACGATCTTTTTGTCATTTACTAGCTTCGTAATCGCCTGAGAGACGTTTTGGCGAGGCGCACCGAGTAGGCTTGCCAGCGTCATTATATTAAAGGGAAGCTCCACGATTTTATCTGCGTTTGCGATGCGGTTTAGAAAATTTAAAATTCGCGTCTGGATTTTCGCAAAGACGATCTCTTTAATTAAAATCCGTTGCGAGTAGATGTTTTTGATAAGCGCGTTTATGATCGAGCTTGAAAACTCGTCTCCAAGCAGCTCGAAAAGCTCCGAGATATTGATCTGCAGCGTCTCGCAGTCGCTTAAAATTTCAAGGCTCGTGTTTTTATCCAAGCAGACGTAGGCGCCGCTTCTTACGAAGCTAAAGATAAATTCCTTGCCGTTTTCGTAGCAGTTTAGCTTCGCTCTGCCGCGCAGCAGAATGATAAATTTAAACTTTTGCGCGTAGATCACGTCGCCGCGAGCGTAGCTTTCGCGCCTAAATTTGGCAATCCGCTCCCTACTTAAAAAGTCGAATTTCTCGCTGTAATCGTTATTTAGTCTATCTATCATAGCAGCTCTTTGCATAAAATTTCACGTAAATTTTACATAAAAAGGATAAATTCGTCGCAATCGCGACAAATTTAAATTTATCTTTGATTTATAATTCGCGTTAAAGACAATCTAGAAAGGATACTTTATGAGGAAAATTTTTATCTCATTTATCTGTGCGTGTTCGCTTTTCGGCGGAGAGGTGATCTCCAAAACCGCTACGATCTCGCAAGACGGCAAAGCAATCGGCGAGGCTGAAATTTTAACGCCGATCGAGGTGATATCCAGCGATGGCGGCGTTACCAAGATTAAAATCAAAGGCGTCGTGAGCGAAAACTATCAGCTTCAAATCCAAAAAAATATGAAAGAGGCTGAAATTTACGCGATTTTTACGAACGAGGCCGAAGCGAATTTTAAAAAGGGCAAAAAGCTCGAGGACGATTACGGCGAGATTTGGTATGAGGCGGAGGGGATTTACGAGATAAGTTCGGATGCCGTAGCTAAGGACGCTAAGTCTCTTTATGCGGAAGCAAAGACAAACTACGAGCAGATCTGCTCGGCATGTCACCGCCTGCATGAGCCAAAGAGTTTCACGGCAAATCAATGGCCTGCGAATCTGCAAGAGATGATCAACGCAAACTACGTAGCGCTCGAGGGTGACGAGCTAAATTTGATCATAAAATACCTACAACACAACGCAAAAAAACCTGAATGATAAAGGAGATCAGATGAAAAGACGAGACTTTTTAAAGGCGGGGATTTTAGGCGCAAGCGCGGCAAGCGCTAGCAGGATCGAGGGAGTCACGCAGACGATTTTTGATAACAAAAAGGTATTCGGCGCGAACAGATTCGGTACTTTTTGGCTAAATTTAAACTCGTCGCAGATCGTTTCGGTAAGCGAATTCGAGGGCGATAAATTTCCAAACACGATGAATTACAGCCTACCTGATTCCGTGCAGAACGAAAACCGCGTGCTCTATCCGATGGTGCGCAAAAGCTATCTAAAGGCAAAAGGCGCGGCAAAGAGCGAACTGCGCGGCAAAGAGGAGTTTGTGCGGGTTAGCTGGGACGTAGCGCTTGATCTAGCGGCGAAGGCTTTGAAAGAAAATTTCGACAAATACGGCGCCGAGGCGATCTACGGCGAGTGCTACTGGTGGGGCGGCAGCGGTAAGATCGGCTGGGGACGCACCGTAGCGCACCGAATGCTTAAAATTTTAGGCGGTTACGTAGAGGAAAGCGGCGACTACTCGACCGGTGCGGGGCTTGTTATAATGCCTCACGTGCTGGGCTCAAGCGCCGTTTACGACGCGCCTACTACGTGGAAAGCGATCGTCAAAAACGCTAAAAACGTCGTATTTTGGGCGACCGATCCTGCGGTAACCAATCAAATTTCATCCATTCCGCCTACGCACGACGGCTACATCGGCATGCAAGAGCTTAAAAAATCAGGCATCAAAACCTACAGCGTAAACGTGATGAGAAACGACACCGCGCGCTACTTCGGCAGCGAAGATATCATCGTGCGCCCAAATACCGACACCGCGCTCATCATCGGTATGTGCCATTATCTGTTTACGAACAACCTCTACGACGAGGAATTTATCAAAAAATACACCGTCGGATTTAATAAATTTAAAGCGTATTTTCTAGGCGAGAGCGATAAAATCGTAAAGGACGCAGCTTGGGCGAGCAAAATTTGCGGGCTTAGCGAGGAGGCTATTGCGAAATTTGCTACGGCGCTTGCAAAGGAGCCGAGCACGATCCTAATCGGTCGCGGTTTGCAGCGTGCCGATCACGGCGAGCAGCCTTTCTGGGCGCTAGTGGCGCTCAATGCGATGCTAGGGTATATCGGCAAGGAGGGTCTCGGCTTTGAATTTAGCCTAGGCTACGACTCTGCGGGCGCTACGAATAAGGTGGCTCCGATTTTAAAGGGACTTAGCACTCGTATAGATGAAAAATACGAAAATACGGGCTCTGCGCCTTGGAAAAACGCGAAAAATATCACCATCCCGTCCTCTCGCAGCATAGAGGCGCTGGAGCATCCGGGCAAGCAGATCGATTATGACGGCACCAAGATCAAGCTGCCGCATATGAAAGTCGCATATATGGCGTGCGGATCGATGTTTACGCGTCATCAAGACGTGAATAATATTGTGAGGCAATGGCGTAAATTTGATACCGTTATCACCGCCGAGCCTTACTGGACGAGTACGGCGAAGCTTAGCGACATCGTGCTTCCCGTCGCGATCGAGGTCGAGCGCAACGACATCAACCAAACAGGCGCTACGGGCGAATATATAGTCGCTTACAGGCCTGCAATCGAGCCGATGGGCGAGAGCAAGAGCGACTTTTGGATCTGCGAGCAGATCTGCAAGCGCTGGGGATACGGTGAGGTCTTTAGCGAGGGCAAGGACGAGCTAGGCTGGATGAAGGAATTCTACGCCGATGCCGTAGAGCAAGCCAAAGGCCTAAATATAACGATGCCTAGCTTTGAGGAATTTTACGACAAAGGCTTCGTGCGCTTTGAAAAGGACGACGAGAGCAGCGCGCTATACACGCGCCTTGCGGCATTCCGCGAAAATCCCGCCAAAAACCGCTTAGGCACCCCATCTGGCAAGATCGAGCTTTACTCACCAACGATCGCTAAGATGGGCTATGCGGACTGCCCGCCGATGCCTACTTGGATCGAGCCGAAAGAGTGGCTGGGGGATGCGAAAAAGACGGCGAAATACCCGATTCACATCGTTAGCCCGCACTCTCGCTACCGCTTGCACAGCCAGCTAAATAACTCTATAATTAGAAATTTCGCCGAGGTTAGCGGCAGAGAGCCGGTGCTCATAAATCCAAAAGACGCCGAAGCGCGCGGGCTTGCGAACGGCGACATCGTGCGCGTTTTCAACGATCGCGGCGAAATTTTAGCGGGCGTGCTCGTCACCGACATCGTGCCCGAGCGCGTCGCAGCGATCTGCGAAGGCGCGTGGTACGATCCCGAGGTTTGGGGCGAGAAAAGCCTCTGCCAGCACGGCTGCGTAAATGTGCTTACGTTTGATAAAGGCACGTCAAGCCTAGCTCAAAGCAACTCGGCTCACACCGTGCTTGCTCAAATCGAGAAATTTAAAGGCGAGATTAAGCCGATACAGGCGTTTAGTAAACCGAAAATCCTACAATCTTTGTAGAATTTAACGCGTCGTCTCGCGAGTGCTTTTGAGAGAGATTTGAAATTTTAAGTCTGCGGCAGACTACTTTGTCTAGCCTTGACTTAAAATTTCTGCACAACTCTCAAAATCATCTCGCGATACTTCCGCTTATCTTTTTGATTATGCGCCCTTTCGCGAGCGCTTTTTACGGAGATAAGTAAAATTTCGACTCGATATGTTCTGTTTGCGCCGAAATTTTCGTCGCAACATTCAAATCCATCTTAAAATACTTCCGCCCACCTTTTTGCGTTCAAATTTTGTAATCTGTCAAATCGCGCTGCATTTTGTAAAGCAAGCATGGCGGAGTTTTTAAAATTTCGCTAAAATTCGCTCAAATTTAACCCAAAGGCATCGCCGTGCAAATCCCCAATTTGATCCGAAATTTTATCCGCAAACGCATAGTTTCAGAGTGCATTTTACTGCCTTCTCTCTACCCCGACGAGGGCGAGTTTGAGAGTTTTCAGGAGGGGTATAGGCTCGCTAGCCGCAAAACGGGCGAGGAGCTTGCAGACGACGCACCCGGGCAGTGGCGCAAGAGCTGGCGGGTCATCGCGCGTAACGGTATGGATGATCCTTTTTTTGTAGATTTTGCCCTCGGGGACGCCTCGCCCGTATATTTTGCCTATCACGGCGCCGGCTCGTGGGAGCCGATAAAGGTAGCGGACGACATCGTTAAATTTGAAGAAATTTTAACCGCACTTGCCGCGCTTGAGGCGCCTTGCTCACTTGATGCGATCGCGCCGCTTGTGGATTTAAACAACGAATTTTACCGCGAGCTAGCGGACGACTACGCGCGGGCGGATGAAGCGCGCGAGGAGCCGGGATATAAATATTTCAGCGTTTTCATCGAGGACTTGGGCGCGGATAAGGTAAAAACGCTCGTGTTTTTAAAGAAATTTTTTGACGACGGAAGCTTTGCGGCGACTAAAGATAGGACGCAAAATTTGCCGCTTTGCGTATTTAGCGGCATAGAGGAGCTGGCGCTGCCGCTGCAAGACAAACTCGCCTCGCTCGGAGTTAAATTTTACGCACAGGAGATCTCTTTTAGCGAATTTATCGCGCGAAGTAGTTAAGCGGGAAAATTTTAAAATTTCAACTCCCGCTGCTGCTAAATTTAAAATTTAGCAGCAGGCGATCCTATAAATTTTGTTCTCATTCGCTTGCTATCGCAGTGCGCTAACAGCTTTGCATGCGCCGAAGCGCAAATCAAAGCATAAAATCAAAATGTAAAATTGAAGTAGAATTTTAAGCGCCCTACTTCGTTTTTTACTTGCAGTAGGACGAATTTGCTTAAAGTAGTGAACTAAAGCGAGGCTAAAATTATCCAAACCTTGGATCTATTATCTTGCTCAGTTAGAGCAGCTGTTGCGAGCGACGAGCTCTGCAAAATCTAGCGCTGCGTCGTAGTCGGGCTCAGAGGCTATATCACTTACAAGCTCTTTATAAACCACGACGCCTGCAGTATCTATGACGAAGATTGCTCTGGCACTGAGACCTGCTAATGCGCCGCTGGCGATGAGGGTGCCGTAGCGGCGGCAAAATTCCTTATCGCGGAAATCGCTTGCAACGCGTAGATTTTTGATCCCCTCAGTCGTGCAAAACCTCCCCATCGCAAACGGTAAATCCATCGAAACGACGATTACTTCGGTGTTAGGAAGCGATGCAGCGCGCTCGTTGAACTTACGTGCCTCCGTCGCGCAGACGGGCGTATCTAGCGACGGCACAGCGACTATGATTTGTACGTGCTTGCCGCTAGCGATCTCGATTTCGCTTAGATCTTGAGCTACTAAGCGCACTTGCGGCGCGCGATCGCCTAGATTTATCTCTTGCCCGCTTAGCTCTACAGGCTTTCCTTGAAATGTTACTGTTGACATTTTTGTCCTTTGTTTTGAATTTGTAGCAGCGAATATACAAAAATTCCTTAAATTTCAGGTAAAATTGCTTTAAAAATCAAGGAGAGCAGATGGGTGAAGATATTTGGGGCGGCAGCAGCAATCCTGCGTCGCTAGCCAGTATAAGACGTAAAAGTGGCGAAGAAAAAAAGCCCATGGATGAGAAACCACAGGCGCAACCTGAGAATTTAGATTTAACGCAAGAAGCTCTTGCGGCGGATGATACTAGCGAGCAAAATTCTGCGGCTCAGAATTCTATAGAGCAAAATTCCACTTCCATAAGGCAAAATTTTACTCCACAGAATTCTGCGGAGCAAAATTTAGCTTTTGCAGCTCAAGGCTTGGATGAAGAAAATTCTATTTTGCGAGATTCTGCTGCGACAGGCTCTAGCGAGCAAGATTCTAACGCTAAAAGTTTGAATTCTACCGAAGATGCTACGAACTCGCAGAATTTTGCAGAGCAGAATTCCACTTGGCAAAATTCAGCTTCCTCAAATTCCGATAGAATTAACTCTACGCAAAGCTCAGCAAGGCAGATCTCAGCGGCTAAGGCTTATGATTTAAATAAAGCCTACGTATTTTATATGTTCCTCGGGCCTTTCGGCGCGCATAGATTTTATCTTGGGCGTATAATCTCCGCGATTTTTCAGCTTTTAGGCGGGCTGCCATTTCTCATCTGGCTTTTTTTAGCAGTGGTTACTGTCATGTGGACGAGTATAGAAGGTAACGATCTGTTAGCGCTTATAAACTCATCTCGTCCGGATTTGGGCGTGCAAGCATCAGACCTAAAGGATATAGAACAGGGCTTTTTTCATTTTATGGTTATTTTCTCGGTGCCTAATGTTTTATTTTTAATCTGGCTTGTTAGCGACTTTTTTAGGTTGCCTGAAATGGTGCGAAAGCTAAATGCCTCCGTAGGCGCGGGAGCAATCCTGTATGTTTATACGGATGATGCTAAAGAGCAGAGCGAGAATCTATCTACTGCCAAAACTACCCTTTATATAGCATTTGGGCTTGAGGCGTTAAATGCGGTAGGCAGATATATCAAGAATGTAGATAAAGTGGGCGCGTTGGAGGGTGTTGGACTTATATCTATGATATGCCTAGCTGTGGGGCTATATTTTTTAGCGCGGGCAATACGCAGCACCGATCTGCTATCAAACGCCGTGATAGTCGGGGTTTCCTCGGCTATAAGCGCAGTAAGCACTATATTTGTAGGATTTGAATTGTTTAAACCATCAGTTTTTATGATAAGCATTTATTGCGTATGTACAGCGGTATATCTGATCTATCAGCTACTAGTTAGTAAAGAGCTTTACGATTGCAGCGGAGAGAAAAACTATCTAAGAGCGTTTTATGTTATTGCAGCTACGGAGATAGTAACTCTAGTCTTGATAGCGCTTGACTCACAGCTTTTCGCCTTAGTATTTGCCATAGGGTGGTTAGCTTCGGTAGTTTTAAATGTTTCGGCGGTTTATGGCACTAGGGAGGTTACCGCCTCAAAAGGCGGCTACGGCCTAGCGAATCTGATGTATCACGTAAGGCAGATGAATAGGCGGGAGTTTTAGGTATTTAAATTTAAGGGGCGATTAGTATAATCCTATATTATTTTAAAAAAGGAGTTTAAAATGACTTTTATGGAGTCTGTGCAAACTTGCGTAAAGCAAAAATACGCCGCATTTAGCGGGCGAGCATCGAGGTCGGAGTACTGGTGGTTTTTTCTATTTACCGTGCTTGGTGGGATTGTTTTGAGCTTGATAGATGGCGTTTTAGGCACTACGATAGGGTACAATCAAATAATAGCCGGCAAAATCGTCCATCAAGAAATTGGCATTATAGATGCGCTTTTTCAACTAGCTATGCTCATGCCAGCTATCGCCGTATCAGTTAGGCGACTACATGACACCGATAGAAGCGGCTGGTTTTTTCTGCTTATTTTAACGCCGATCGTGGGTGCTTTTTTCGGCGATATCGGGCTTTTGGTATCATTTGTGGGTTGGATAGTGCTGCTTGTATTTTTCGTGCAGCGCGGCGATAGCGGGTACAATCGCTTCGGATACGATCCGCTATGATACAGCTCTAAACTTTGCGGAATTTTAGAATTCTAAAATTCCGTGCAGATAAAATTCTTTGTATTATCACTTAAAATTCTGCACATAAGCACTTTGTAGCGCTAAATTTTTCTTAAAATAAGCTTTGGAAATCCTCTTTAATTGATTGCCATTATCTGTAACTTATAATTTTTATATTATAATGGCTCTTAAAATTTTATTTTAGAAAGGATGAAAATGAAAGAGAGAATCGAGGTGCTGTTCGCGCAAAATCCTAAAATTTCGATCGCGCAGATCTGCAAGGAGCTAGGCGCGAAGGAGATCGACGTGCTGCTAAACCTGCCCGAGCGCTTCGGAAAGAGCGCGGGCGGCGATAAATTCTGCGAGGTCATTAGGGAGCTTGAGGGCTGGGGCGAGGTGCTTTTCGTAAAAAATACGCCGAGCTTCATCATCGAGTTTAAAACCAAGATCCCAAGTGGCAAGAGCGCGCGCGGATATTATAATTTCGGCATGGGCGCAAACGGCGATGAGGCGCACGGGCTGGGCATTTTGGCGGGTCATCTAAAGACGGATGAGATCGATAAAATCATCCTCGTGACGCAGACTTTCATGGGGATGCTTTCAAAATTCGTGGGCTTTTACGACAAGGCGGGCGAGAATATCTTTAAAATTTACGTCTCGCGCGATGAGAAAGGACAGCTTCTAGCCGAGCAAGACGCGAAATTTGAAGCGCTAAAAGCCGCGATTTAGCGCTCGCACAAAACTCATCTTGCGCGGTTTGCGTAAAATTTGCTCTTGTCGGGTATTTAGGCTTGATCTCGCCCTTTGCGCGCGAGATCAAATCCGTAAAATTCTACTGCGAAATAACACTGCGTGCACCCCTGCGCGTTTGTGCGCAGAAATGATCCGTGCCGCGCTTTCTTTATCTCCCGCCTATGCGCATTTATGGTTTTGATCTGCGGCGTAGAATCGCCTCCTTTTCTCGCTGCCTTCATTCAGAATCGATCTTGTCGGTTTAATTTACCAAACCGACTTTAGCGCGCAGGAATAGTTTTTCGAATTTGACGCAGAATCGTCCTTTTCTTCATTTCATCCCAAGCGCGCGCAGTATCTTGGGCGCAAAGAGTTTAAATTTAAACGGGCTCGCGGCAGGGCGAATTAAACGGATAAAATTTAGTCGGAGGATTTATGCAGCGGCGTTTTTTGGCGGCCTCAAATTTTAAATTTTAGATTTGCTGCGCTGCGCTATCGTAAGGTGTAAATTCCGAGTGCGGGCTATTTTGATCAAGCGCAGCTTCGGGCGATCACAATTTTAAGCGCGCATGATTTTAAAATTTGCGCCGCGCCGCTAGCTTTATTCTATCTTGTCGCGCCGGGTTCCGTTCTACCGCGCCTATCTTCTGCCGCATCTCGTCTTGCCCCACTCTCCTTTCTGCCCCGCGCCCACTTTTTTCAAGAAAGGCGTGTGACCTAGATAAAACCGCCCTACTTCGGATCAAAATTTTATTTTTCTTCAAAACAGACCCGAATAAAGATAAAATTTTATAAAATCTATCATTTTAATTTCATATCTCAAAAACTTTCCGTCGCTACGCAATGAACGTTAAATTTTAAAATTGAAATTTTATACGTTAAGCTTAAAGCTTATTAAACTCCGATATTTAGGGCAATGTAGACCTGAAATTTTATCTTTTACTGCTATAATTCTCTCATAAATTTAAATCTTAAGATTAAAAAGTATTCTTAAGAATTTTATAAGACGGAGGAGATCTTGAATAGATTGATTTTAAAGATTTACGCGTGGCAAAATACAGCTACGCCGTGGTTTTGGCTCTTTGTAATAAGCGCAGGCTATCTTGCGGTATCACATTTTTTCTTTCAGCGCTGCCTTTTTATGTCGCCTACGCAGACGAGCGCCCTCGTGCGTCTGGGCTTTGCCGTAGCGGGCGTGGGCGCGCTTATAGGCTTGCTGCTGCCGTTTGGCTTCATAGCAAGGCTCATTGCTTACGCGCTCGGATTTGCGGGCGCGATATATGGCTATTTACAAAGCTCCGCGCCGCACTCTGCCGCAGATACCGCAAATTGCCTCGCAGCGCCCGCATTTCCTTTTACGGCGCCGCTTGATAGCCTGCTGCCGGAACTATTTCGCCCCGCAAGTTGCACGGGTACCCCGTCCTTCCCCGCAGGCACCGCGCTTAGCGATGTGCAGAGCTTTTTTGGCGGATTTTACGGCGAGGGATTTTATCTGGTGCCGAGCATTAAATTTGCAGACACGGCGCAGTGCGCGCAGGTAGCGTTTGCGGCATTCGCGGCGATTTTGGCCGTTATGTTTGCGGGCTTTTTATACGGCAGATTTACGAGAAGTTTTTAAAATTTTAAGAAAGGATAAGCATGAAGTTTTTAAATTCTATTGCGGCTGCGGCGGCTCTTGCGGCTGCGATCGCAAGCTACGCTGGCGCCGAGGTTAAGGCGGGCGAGACGCTTTACGGCACGGTGTTAAAGCAGGTAAGCGTAAGCGGCGATTTGTCGCACAAGGACGGCAGGCTGCTGCCCACAAACGCCATAGAGGTCTTGGAGGTTAAGGACGGAGTAGTGAAATTTTCGCTCACCGGCTATCAAAATCCAAAGGCGCCCAACGTTATTTATTTCACGCCTAAAGCGCGCATAATCGCGGTGGCGTTTTCGAAGCAGGCTAAATTTCAAAGCGAGAGCTTGGGCGAAGAGGGCGGCTTTAATAAGGTTAAAATAACCGCCTACACCGACGAGGGCGCGCTAAGCGGCGACGTGGATAAAATTTTCGCCGAAGCCAAAGAAAAATTCGGAACCTCGTGTAGCGTCTGTCATGCTCTGCACCAGCCCGCCGATTATGAAGCCAACAGATGGCCGGGCTACATCAAATCGATGCTTTCGCGCACGCCTATTAGCAAGGATGAGAGCTGGACGGTGGTGCAGTATCTGCAAAAGCACTCCAAGGACGTAAATTTAAAGGATATGAAATGAAAAGACGAAATTTTTTAAAGCTCGGCGCGGCTGTCTCGGCGCTTCCGCTCATCCCAAGCTCGATGCTTGCGGCGGATAAACTCACCGCGCTTAAGAAAAACGGCGAAATTTTAACCGCGGCGCGGTGGGGAATTTTAAAAGCGAGCGTCAAAAACGGCAAGATCGTAAAGTCTGCGCCGTGGAAGATCACCTCTAAAATTCCAAATACTCTTCAAAATACGATGGCGGATCTCGTTTATAACACGCGCATCAAAGCGCCGATGGTGCGAAAATCATACCTCGCCGATCCCGATAATCCTAAGCCCGAGCTTCGCGGACTTGACGAATGGGTCGAGGTAAAATATGAAGACGCGATCAAACTCGTCGCGCACGAGCTTAAAAAGACGCGCGAGCAAAAGGGCGCGGACTCGGTGTTTGCGGGCAGCTACGGCTGGCAGAGCACGGGCAATGTGCATGTCTCAAGGACGCTACTTCATAGATTTATGAACTTAACCGGCGGCTTTACGGGCGTCACGGGCGATTACTCTACGGGCGCAGCTCAGGTCATCATGCCGCACGTAACGGGCTCAAATCAGGTCTATGAACAGCAAACCTCGTGGCCGGTGGTGCTTGAAAACTCCAAAGTTGTAGTCTTCTGGGGGCTCAATCCGATCTCTACGCTTCGCGTAGCGTGGACGAGCTCGGACGAGCAGGGATTTAAGTATTTCGAGCAGCTAAAAAATAGCGACAAAGAGATCATCATCATCGATCCGATCAAAACCGTAAGCGGTAAGTATTTCGAGGACAAGGCGCGATGGATTACCCCTCGCCCGAACACCGACGTAGCGATGATGCTAGGTATGGCGCAGCATCTCTACTCGCAGGGCAAGTACGATAAGGAATTTTTGCAAAACTACACCGTGGGCTTTGAAAAATTCGTGCCGTACCTCACGGGGCAGAGCGACGGCGTGGCTAAGACGCCCGAGTGGGCTAGTGAAATTTGCGGCATTAGCGCGGACGTGATCAAAGAGCTTGCGATAAAATTTTACGAAAACCGCACGATGATAATGGCGGGTTGGGGTATCCAGCGCGCTCATCACGGCGAGCAGGCGCACTGGATGATCGTAACTTTGTGCGCGATGCTAGGGCAGATCGGACTTGCAGGAGGAGGCTTCGGCTTTAGCTACCACTACGCTAACGGCGGCGCGCCTACCTGCGCGGGCGGCGTGATCGGCGGAATGAACGCGGCGAGCGTCGGCGTCGTTAAGGACGGCAAATTCCTAGGGCTTGCGCAGGATCAAAAGCAAGGCGGTGAAGCTACTCAGGCGTGGCTGGTAAATACGGCGAAGGTTGCTTTCCCTCTAGCTCGCATCGCGGACGCGCTACTAAATCCGGGCAAGACGATCGACGCGAACGGCGAAAAGATCACCTATCCGCAGATCGACTTCATCTACTGGGTCGGCGGAAATCCGATCGTGCACCACCAGGACACCAACACCAACATCAAAGCTTGGCGCAAGCCGCGCACCATCGTAGTGAATGAAATTTACTGGACGCCTACTGCGAAGATGGCGGACATCGTGTTCCCGACCACTACGGAGTATGAGCGCAACGACATCACGATGAGCGGGGACTACTCCAACATGCACATCATTCCTATGAAGCAGGTCGTCGCTAAGCAGCACGGCGCGAAGGACGATTATCAAATTTTCACCGACCTTTGTAAGGCCTATGCCGACGGACTTGCCGAAGTTTATACGGACGGCGGCAAAACGGAGATGGATTGGATCAAAGAATTTTACGAAGGAGCAGCTAGCGCCGTGAACGCAAACACCGCTTTGGGAATACAGATGCCGAGCTTTGAGCAGTGGTGGGAGAAAAACGAGCCGACGGAATTTTACGAAACGCCGGAGAGTGCTGCGTACGTGAGCTTTGAGGATTTTAGAAATGATCCCGTTTTGGAGGCTTTGGGAACGCCTAGCGGGTTAATTGAAATTTACTCCGATACGATAGAAGCGATGAACTACAAAGACTGCGGCGCGCATCCGATGTGGTTTGAGCCCGTCGAGTGGCTCGGGATGAAGGATAAGCCTGCAAAATTTCACCTGCTTAGCATCCATCCGTATGACCGCTTGCATTCGCAGCAGAGCAACACCTCAAATCGCAAGAGATACGCCGTTGCAGGTCGCGAGCCGGTACTGATCAATACCGAGGACGCTAAGGAGCTAGGTGTCAAGCAGGGCGATCTGGTGCGCGTATATAACGCTCGCGGCGAAATTTTAGCGGGAGCCAACGTAAGCGATGACATAATGCGCGGCGTGGTGCAGATCTTCGAAGGCGCGTGGTACGATCCTAATGCCGAGGGGCTTTGCAAAAACGGAAATCCGAACGTGCTTACGATCGATCTTCCTACGAGCGAGCTTGCCAACGGCAACATCTCCCACACGGCGCTGGTAGATATCGAGCTTTATAAACACAAGGCGGGCGAGGATATCAAGCTAACCGCGTTTATGCCGCCTAAAGGGGCGAAGTAGGGATTTGGAGCGGTTTAGGTTTTAAGACTGGCTCATTGCTGGCTTGGACTAGATACGCCGATCCTCTACAGGCTTTAGCCAAACTCGCCGTGGTTTTGCTACGGCGAGACATATCGATTTCGACTTGCCGCGGCTTTATATAGTCCGGCTGTGTATTGGGACCAATTTAGCTTGCCGTAGCTTCGCGACTGCAACGATAGGTCGCGGGGCTGATTTAAATTTTATAGCCTTGCGCTTGCAGTGGTGACTGAGTTGATTTGACTTATCGTAACTTTGAGCTGTGTGGCAGGCTGGAGATAACAGCGAGCAATATTTGCCTCGCCGTCCTACCCTCTATTTGCTCGCGAAATTATCGCTAAATTTAAGAACTCGCCGTTTGGACTAGAATTTCAATCCAAACTAAAAAATCGCCTAAGCTTCCATTTAAAATTTTTCTCTGGAATTTGCGTATCACTAAAATCGTCGCTCCAAATTTCGTTTTTATCGGTGAAATAGCCGCTATTTTGAGCCTGCGGTATAAAGTCGGTCCGATCTTCTATTTTTACGTTTAGCGCCTTGAAATATTGCAGCAGCTCATAATACTCTTTTGTAGATACGGCATTTATTAAAAAGTAATTTCTGTTGTTAAATTTAACGACAAAATTTCTTTTTAACAGCCAAAGGGGCTCCGAGCTCTTTTTGAGCTTGTAAATTTTATACGGCAGAGCAAATATTAAATATAGCATTAGATGCTTTATATAAAGAGCAAGTTTGCCTATATGAACGCCTATGCTTGAATATCTATATAACTCATACGAGCTTAAATAATGGAACCTGCCGTAAGAGTTTTCTAGTTCGCATACTACGCAGAAATGAACGCTAGATATATTTGCGGACGGATCGGGGGCTATTTTGGTTTCGGAAATTATGCTATCTTTCATATCTATATTTTCGACGTAGCGGATCAGGCTGTTTGAAAAATAAAAATAGCTCGGATTTTTAGAAAAATTTTGCTCCGCCGAAATCTTAGCCGTATGAAAGAATATGTCACAAAAATTAAAGAAACGATACCGAAAGCGCTAAATTTTCCCGTAGTGCCGGTCGTAATCAGATCATAACTTAAAAGCAAAAAACACAATATGCAAGTAAATATATTCCAAGAAAATACATGATAGACGGTGTAATCGTTTATGATCAATGGCTCCTTATCATAGTCCCTCATAAAATCCTCGTTTTGTAAATTTTGGCGCATTTTATCGTTTGGGTGCTTACGAAGCATTTAAAATTTTATCTTAGCGGCGGTTTCGATGTGTATTTGGCGGGGCGTGAAATGACGGATAGAAATTTAAAGACAAAAGGCGGCTTTAGCTTTGGTAATTTCGCTATTTTAGCGAACAGCAAGAGCCGCGTTACCAAAGTAAATTTAATCCGCAAATTTCGCTCTCAAATTTACGGATTTTAATCAGGCTCGGCGAAATTGCTTTAAAGTAAACTCGGCAAAACTGCGCAAGACAAGCTCTACGAAATCGCTTAAGGCGAGCAGCACGTCACGCAAAACGATCAAATTTCATCGAAACAATCAAAATTTATCGAAGCGATCAAATTTTACCGAAACGCCCTAATCTCGCCGAATTCCGCCGAGCGAACCCTGCCGAGCCCAAAAGTCAAGCAACTAAAATTTATTCCTTCGGCGCGATCATATCCTCGGGCACCACCCACGCGTCAAATTCCTCGGCGGTCAGTATGCCTGATTTTATCGCTT
>CAUPXM010000001.1:0-262435 GCA_963515585.1 uncultured Campylobacter sp. | reverse complement strand
AATTTCATATGTTTCCTTTGAATTTTATCTTTTAAAGCGGGAGATTATATCAAAAAATTTAGCTAATATAGTGTGAATTTACGCCATTAGCAGATGTGAGCGATCAAGTAGGCGGTTTGCTTGCAAAAGCAAAAGAGTCAAAAGAGTGATAAAATTTAAAAGCTCGGTCAAGCGCCCGAGCAATACCAAAAGATAGGGGTTAAAATATATAGACCGCCACAATAAACGCTCTTAGGCAAAAGCCGCCCAGAAGCACGCCGTATTCGTTATAAACGCAGCTTTTATCTCCTCGCCGTCGCCGTGCACATGCACAGAGGCTCGCACGTAACGTTGCTCGCCACTTTAGCCTGCGAAGTCTGCCCTTGAACTATAAAATTTTAACCTCTAGCTCGAGCGTGACGCCGAAGCGCTGCAAAACCCGCTCGCGAGCGAGATCTATCAGGCTCATCACATCCTCAAAGCTCGCGCCGCCGAAATTTATGATGAAATTGGCGTGCTGCTCGCTAAATTTCGCGCCGCCGATCACGTGACCTTTAAGCCCCGCCGCTTCGATCAGCCTGCCCGCGGCGTCATTCGGCGGGTTTTTAAAGCAGCTTCCAAAGCTTGCTCCCTTTGGCTGGTTGGCGCGTTTGGCGGTGAAATCCGCGGCGAGCGAGACGTCAAAGCCGCGCGAAATTTTAAACTCGGCGCCCAAAATCGGCTCCTCGATCCCGCTTCTTCGGTAACCGAAGCTTATCCGCTCGCGCTCCACCCAGCCGCGAGCCAGGCGCACGGCAAGCAGGCTATCGCTAATGCTAGCGCCGGCGAGCCCTGCGTTCATTTTGATTAGCCCGCCGAGCTGCCCTGGGATGTTGCGCAAAAACTCAAAGCCGCCGAGGCCCTGCTTTTTGGCGAAATTATAAATTTTGCCCGACTTCGTCGCAGCCCCGATGCTAAGGACATCATCGCTTAAGCTTATGCGGTCGAACTCCTCGCTTAGCATCGCAAGGTGCGGCGGCGCAGGCGAGATGAGCAGATTATTGCCGCCGCCGATAATCGCGCGCTCACGGATACTCTCAAACTCCGCAAAATCGGCCTCGTCTTTTAAAATTTGCACCGCGAAACTCCCGCCGATGCGCACGGAGGTGTATTTGCTAAAATCTATCTGCTTTGTTTTCAAAATTTTGCCTTTTAAATTTTATTTGTTGGTTTCGTAAATTTAAAATTTTACCCGCCGCGCCTCGTATCGTTTTAAAATTTAGCGATACCGCCGCACCGCACGGTGCAAAACGCGAACGCTATTTCAAAATTTGACGCTGCTGCTGCGATTAAATTTAGCTCGCTTTCGATACGTTTTCAGTGGCGTGCTACGTCACACGCGCAGCTCGCACCCTGCGGCACAAAATACAGCCGCACAATGTAGCACCGCGTGTAAAATTTCATCGCCGCGTAGCCGTAAATTTAAGGCGCAGCTACAGATTGCACGGCGATAATAACGCTACAGCGCGGTCGATTGACGAGCTTGGCGGCAAAATCCGCGGCAAGCTCGGCGCTAAATTTTACGCGCAAATTTAAATTCACGTCGCACTCCGCAGCTAAACCCAAAAGCGGCGGAGGGGCTGCACCACAATGGCAAGAACGCGGGGTAAAATTCTACCTCGCGCGGCGACTTTTACGCCGAAGTAAAATTTAACCGAGGCGCAAACCTCTTAACGCCGAGGAATTTAGCCAAATGTGATTTCATTTCTAGTAAAAATTTAGCCGAAACAAGCGCTAAATTTCAACTAAATTTTAACCTCGCCCGCCTTTACATCGGGTTTTGCCCGCCGCAGTCCGCAAAGCGAATCTCGTTATATTCGCGCGGGATAAAATTCTCCTGCGCGCTAAGCGGCGCAGGGTAAAATCCGCGCTCGTAGCCAAGCGCAAATAGCCTATCTATCGCCCTTATCTGCACCTCCGAAAGCTCGATCGAGGCCTCGTTGGCATAAAGGCTCAGATATTTTTCGAGCTTTGCGTCGTCCACGCGGATGAGATTTCGCTCGAGGAGCATGTGCGACAAAAACGGCTTATGCGCGGTGGCGATGCGCACGCCTTCGGTTAGCACGCGCTCGCACTCGATGGCATCCGTTATCGGCAGGCTGCGGCGAACCGCCATACCTCCCAGCGGCAGCGGCAAATTTTCGCCCGCTAGCTCGCTCCAGATATCCCAGATCTCGCGCTCCACGCAAAGCTCGTCCGAAAAGTCCAAAATGCTCTCGTGTATCAGCACGCCCGCGTCCACTTCGCCGCTTAAGACCGCGCTCTCGATCTCTAGGAAATTTTTATAAACTATGCGCGCCTGCGGGTAGGCCATGCGAAAAAGCAGGGCGTTTGTCGTGTGTTTGCCGCTTAGCGCGACTTTGAAATTTCGCTTTAAAACCGCGCCCTTTTTCTTAACCAGCTTTGGTCCGTAGCCCTCGCCAAAGCTCACCGCCGTGCGCAAAAGCGCGTATTCGTCGCAGATAAGCGGATATAACGCGAAGCTAATCGCCGTGGCCTCATAGGTGCCCTTTAGCGCCTCGTCGTTTAGCGTCTGGATATCAAGCGCGGCGGCGCTAAATTTTAGATTTTTGGAGCTCACCCAACCAAAATCAATCGCCTTATACATAAAAATATCGTCGGCGTCGGGCGAGTGGGCGACGTTTATATGCTTAAAAACCTTCAAATTTTATCCTTTTTGCTCCGCTTTAAATTTTGCGCGCGGTGCGCAGCTTGATTTTGAATATTGCAAAATTATAGTAAAATTTTGCTACAGCCCTCATAAAAATGAGGAATTTCTAAAGAAAAACGTGAAAAATTAGGCCCGTTTAAAAGGCTAAATTTAATGCTCTCCGCTTGCCCTGCAGAGCTTTTGTGCTCCTTAAAAATTTCAAATTCCGATGCCGCGCCGAATTTGAGCGAATAATCAAAAATTCATTTCAAATTTGGTAAAATCAGGTGAATTTATTTTTAAGGAAAAACATGGACGAGGGAAAGAAAAAGACGCTGGATGCGGCGCTAAAATCGATCGACAAAGCTTTCGGCAAGGGCACGCTCGTGCGGCTAGGCGATAAGCAGGTCGAGCCGATAGACGCCATCTCTACGGGCTCTGTGGGGCTTGACATCGCGCTTGGCATCGGCGGCGTGCCGAAGGGGCGTATCATCGAGGTTTACGGGCCTGAGAGCTCGGGTAAGACGACGCTTACGCTTCATATCATCGCCGAGTGCCAAAAGGCGGGTGGAATTTGCGCATTCGTGGACGCCGAGCACGCGCTGGACGTCAAATACGCTTCAAATTTAGGCGTCGATACCGACAATCTCTACGTCTCTCAGCCCGACTTCGGCGAACAGGCGCTCGACATCGTAGAAACCTTAGCAAAGAGCGGCGCGATCGATCTTATCGTCGTAGATAGCGTCGCAGCGCTCACGCCGAAAAACGAGATCGAGGGCGATATGGGCGATCAGCACGTAGGGCTTCAGGCGCGACTTATGAGCCAAGCGCTGCGCAAGCTCGCGGGCGTCGTGCACAAGATGAATACAACGGTGATCTTTATCAACCAAATCCGTATGAAGATCGGCGCGATGGGTTACGGCACGCCAGAAACGACGACTGGCGGCAATGCGCTTAAATTTTACGCTTCGGTACGCATCGACATACGCAAGATCGCTACTTTGAAACAAAACGAAGAGAGCATCGGTAACCGCGCCAAGGTCAAGGTCGTAAAAAACAAGGTGGCGCCGCCGTTTAAGATCGCGGAATTTGACATAATGTTCGGCAAGGGCATCAGCAAAGTGGGCGAGTTGATCGATTACGGCGTCAAGCTCGACATCGTTGATAAAAGCGGCGCATGGTTCAGCTACGGCGACACTAAGCTAGGTCAAGGGCGCGAAAATGCTAAAATTTATCTAGAGAATAACCCTGCTGTCGCTGAAGAGATCACTGCAAAGATCCGCGAGCAGATGGGCAGCGTAAATTTCAGCGCGGACGCGGACGATGAAGAAAATTTACAAAGTGGAGATGAATGATGATTTATATCGAAGATGTTTATGCGATAGAGGTGCTAGATAGCCGTGGCAACCCGACCGTGAAAGCGACCGTGGCTCTAAGCGACGGCACCGTAGCAAGCGCGATAGTCCCAAGCGGCGCAAGCACGGGCAAACGCGAGGCGCTGGAGCTTCGCGATAAAGACGAGAGATACTGCGGCAAGGGCGTGCTAAAGGCGGTAGAAAACGTAAATTCTCAGATCGCGGAGGCTGTGATCGGGCTGGATGCGTTTGATCAAAAGGCGCTTGACGATGAGATGAGAGAGCTTGACGGCACCGATAACTACTCAAATTTAGGCGCGAACGCCGTGCTTGGCGTATCTATGGCGGTAGCGCGCGCGGCGGCAAAGAGCCTTGACGTGCCTTTGTACCGCTACCTAGGCGGTGCGAACGCTAGCGTACTGCCCGTGCCGATGTTTAATATCATCAACGGCGGCGCGCACGCGAACAACAGCGTGGATTTTCAAGAATTTATGATTATGCCGTTTGGATTTGATAAATTTAGCGACGCTTTGCGAGCGGCGAGCGAAATTTACCACACGCTAAAAGGTCTTCTAAACGCGGCCGGCCACAGTACGGCAGTGGGCGACGAGGGCGGATTTGCGCCAAATTTAAACGACAACGAAGAGCCAATCAAACTAATCATGCAAGCTATCGAAAAAGCGGGCTACAAAGCAGGCGAGCAGATCAAGCTAGCCCTTGACGTCGCAGCTAGCGAGCTGTACGAAAACGGCAAATATAAGCTAGAAAGTAAGGAATTTTCAAGCGAAGAGCTGATCGAGCGATACGTACGTCTTTGCGAGAAGTATCCGATATTTTCGATCGAGGACGGCCTGAGTGAGGACGACTGGGCGGGCTGGGCGAAGCTAACGAGCAAGCTTGGCTCTAAGGTGCAGCTCGTGGGCGACGATCTATTTGTAACGAACGAGAAAATTTTACGCGAAGGCATCGCCAAAGGCGTAGGCAACGCGATTTTGATAAAACCAAATCAAATCGGCACCGTCAGCCAAACTATGCAGACGATCCGCCTAGCGCAACGCAAAGGCTACCGCTGCGTGATGAGCCACAGAAGCGGCGAGAGTGAGGATAGCTTTATCGCGGACTTCGCCGTCGCGATGAATACGGGTCAAATCAAAACCGGCGCGACCTCAAGAAGCGAACGCAACGCCAAATACAACCGCCTGCTTGAGATCGAGCGCGAGACGGACGAGTTTTTGGGAAATAAAATTTAAAATGTTTTTTAAAAAAAAGTCCAAGCGGGGCTTAAAAGGCGGCGCGCAGCGCCCCTATACGGACGGAGCGGATTATACGGACACGCAAGGCAGATATTCAGATGCAGACCTTGACGAGGACGATTTTTTTGACGATGATGAATTTTATAGCGATGAAAATTTTGGCGGAGGCTTTAGCGAGGTAGGGGCTGGCTTCCGGAAAAATCGCAACGGAGCTTCGCGCGGTATAGACGAAGCAGGTTCTGCCTCTGAAGCCACAAGCAGCAGCTCTAATTTAAGCGGCAAAAGCTCCGCTGCAAGCGGAAACTACGAAGGTAGCGCGCAAGCAGATGCGGGTTTTTACGGCTCAGAATTTATTGGGGGTGGCGATTTAAAGAATGCAGAATTATACGCGAAAGAAAACCGCTTCCCAAACGACGCGGATTTTGCGGCTCAGAGCGTAGAGCACGGCTTTAATGACACGGGCTTTGCGGCACAAGGTATAAATTCTGCCGCGCAAGGATTTTCTTTTGCGCCGCAAAACGCAGATCCTGTCGCTAAAAAAGCTTCAAAGAAGCGTAAAAATTTAAAAGAACGGCTGAATTTTATCAATCCGTTTTCGCCGCTTAAGCAGATTTTTGCAGCTCTTGCGCTGATCGTCTGCGTTGTTTTTGCAGGCATCTTCGTGGGTGACGTGCTGTTTGGCAAACGATCGTTTGAAGTGCTGCGCCAGCTGCAAAAAGAAAAGGCGTTTTTATTCACCGACGTCGAGCGGCTAAAAGAGGAAAACGCCGAACTGCAAAAGCTTTATTTAGAGCGTCGCTCGCTCGATCCGGACCTTAAAAAATGAAAAAAATTTTTTTGCTAATTTTAGGTCTTTGCGCTTTTTTAAACGCAGAGAATTTAAATAGCGCAAATTCAAACGCTACGAAACCTAGTATCGTCGCGGTAAAAGAGCAAAATTCTACCGATTTGACGATTAAAGGGCCAAAGACAGGTGCACAAAGCCCAAACGCTAAAAAGCAAGCTGTAATGAGACCTGAAACATCTAAAAGTCCTATCGCAGCAATGCAAAAAAGCGCCGCAGAAGCTAATTCCAGTATTAAAGCAAGCGCCGCCAAAAAAGCCGTGAGCGCACAGCTCTCGCAGACCGAAAAAAAAGCTCCTGGCCCCAAAGCGGGCATCGGCGCTCCTTTACAGGTTATTAAAACGGAGCTGAACTCTTCTGCGCAGCCTTCAGTTGCGATGCTTCCGCCTCCTGATGAGTTACCGATCGTGCCAGAAGTAAGCGAGCCAAATTCTACGATAGCGCAAAATTTTAGGGCGGCACAGAATTCTACAGCGCAAAATTCTACGGTGCAAAACTCCACTATGCAACAAAACGCGCAATCTGCTCCGCAAAATTCCAATCCGGCGCAAAGCTCCGCCGCCACGCCGCAAAATACTCCCGCGCCTAAAAATTTTACGCAGCAAACCTTTGCGCTTCCTTCAGACGCTCTTACGATCGAAAGCTTAATTGTGCGATATAGGGACGACGATGGGGCTCTGCATGAAAAGATCGTTGATATCAATCGCTCGATTGATTGGCACGATGATTTCGTGCTAAGCGCGAGCGCCAAACCTGCGCTACATAGGGCACTGGACGTTTCGGTTACTTCGACTGATCCAAATTTACAAAAGCAGGTCTCGCAAAGTGGCATCACGCCTAGCTTCGCGCCGCGTCTGGAGCTGCCGTTAGAGACGCTTAAATTTGACGATGGATTAAAATTTGTCATCCGCAAAGACAGCGTGCAGCTCATCACCGCAGACGATTTCAAAAGCTCCGACGCAAACGCTTCGGGCGCGCTTGAGGCTGAGTTTTGGCGCCAAGAGATCCCGCTTAGCGGTGCGAGCTTTGCTGTAAATATCGGCGGCTTTAGCGACATCAACGTCACCAAAGAGGACGGCTACTACCGCATCGGCGTGCGCTCGCGCGAGGGCAACCTCAGCATCAGACGCAAAGATGGCGGGTATTTAATCTACAAAAATTCTAATTAAGGAGAGACTATGACGCATTTAGAGATTATGAAATTTCGCCACGCGTGCAAAATTTTCGACGAGAACAAAAAGGTAAGCAAAGCCGATTTCGACGCCATTTTACAGGCGGGCATCCTAGCGCCCAGCTATATGGGGTTAGAGCATTGGGATTTTTTAGTCGTGCAAAACCGCGCGCTGCGCGAGCGGATCCGCGAAAAATCGTGGGATCAGCAGCAGATCACCACCTGCTCGCATCTGGTCGTGATTTTGGCAAAGATCAAGGAATTTAAAGCGGGTGGCACCTACATAACGGAGGCGATAAATCGTCGCTCGTTTGCAAGCGAGGAGAAAAGGGCTTCGGCGTTAAAATTTTACGAGGATGCCGTAAGCAGGATCTTTAAAAACGACGACGAGGCGATATTTCATTGGTCACATGCACAGTGCATGTTCCCTGCTTTAGCGATGATGAACGAGGCTGCCAGCCGCGGCATCGACAGCTGCCCGATGGAGGGCTTTGATCGCGCGGCGCTAAATGAAATTTTAGGCATCGATTGGAATGAGCGCCGCGTGGCGCTGCTCGTGCCTTTCGGCTACCGCGTAAAACCGCAACCGCAAAAGATCCGCCGCAGCATGGATGACGTAGTAAAGTGGATCGAATAAGTCAAAAGTGGCTTTAGAGTATTAAATTTACAGCGCGTAAAAGTCCAAAGCTGGTGTGCGAAGCAACACACGCATTTTTTAGAAATTTACCGCGTTTTAGCCTTTTTCTCGCCCACAAATCTTGTGCGGCGAGATTTAAAATTTTATAAAATCACCGAAAATTTAAACGAAGGAGCGAGCGTGAAAAAAATGTGGGAAGGGCGTTTTAGCGAGGCGAGTTCGGCGCTTTTGGAGGAGTTTAACGCCTCGATCGGCTTTGATAGGGCGCTTTGGCAGGAGGACATCGCGGGCAGCAAGGCGCACGCTCGGATGCTAGGGGCCTGCGGGATCTTAAAGCCTGACGAGAGCGAAAAGATCGTCGCGGGGCTTGACGTGGTGTTTGAAGAGATAAAAAGCGGAAAATTTGAGTTTAAAACCGCCGACGAGGACATCCACATGGCGGTAGAAAAGCGCCTAAGCGAGCTCATCGGAAGCGATCTTGGCGGTAGGCTGCACACCGCGCGCAGCAGAAACGATCAGGTCGCGCTTGATTTTCGTCTCTACGTGCTTAAAAGCGGGACTGCGATCGCCGAAAAGATCCGCGAACTAGTAGAAGCTCTGCGAGATATAGCAAGCGAGCACGCGGACACGCTGATGCCAGGCTACACACACCTCCAGCACGCTCAGCCCGTGAGCCTTGCCTATCATTTGCTAGCTTACGCGTTTATGTTTTGCCGCGACTACGATCGCTTTGCCAGCTCGCGCGAGCGAAATAACCTCTGTCCGCTGGGCTCCGCCGCTCTTGCCGGCACGCCGCACCCTATAAACCGCGAGTCGGTCGCGCGAGAGCTAGGCTTTGCGGGAGTGACGCCAAACGCGATGGACAGCGTCAGCGACCGCGATTTCGCGCTGGAGATTTTGTTTAACGTAAGCGTGCTGATGACGCATGCGTCGCGCCTGTGCGAGGAGCTTATCTTGTGGAGCTCGCAGGAGTTCGGCTTTGTCACGATCAGCGACGCCTACAGCACGGGTAGCTCGATCATGCCGCAGAAGAAAAACCCCGACGTCGCCGAGCTCATCCGCGGCAAAACGGGACGTGTAAACGGCAATCTCGTCGCGCTGCTAACGGTGATGAAGGGCTTGCCGCTAGCATACAACAAGGATATGCAAGAGGACAAGGAGGGCGTTTTTGACAGCGTCTCTACCGCGCTTGCGAGCCTTGAAATTTTAAAACAGATGCTAAAAACGGCTAAATTTAACGAGCAAAATATGCTAGCGATGACCAGGCGCGGGCACCTGAGCGCAACCGATCTGGCTGATTATCTAGTGCGGGAGAAAAACGTGCCGTTTCGCCGGGCACACTTCATCACGGGCAAGGCCGTGGCGTATGCGGAAAATTTGGGCTTAGATTTGAGCGAGCTAAATGCTCAGCAGCTTGCGAGCGTGGATGAGAGCTTGGGCGGTGATGCAGTTAAATTTCTTGATCTAAACGCTTCTAAGGAAGCGCGCAAGTCGCAAGGAGGCACGGCAAATGAGAGCGTGGCGGCGCAGATTGAAATTTTAAACGAGTGGCTGAAAGGCTAAATTTAAGGGGCTAAGAGCGGCGAAATTTTAAAATTTAGCGCTCGTAGCTTTGAAATTTCATAGCCGCAGTTTTAAATTTTAAATTTGGCGAGCTCGACGATCTGTACGGACACATACACGGGCTGGACGGGATTAACAAGCGGCGGCGTGTTGGCTGTGTGCGGAACGGGCTTTGTGACGGGATTTTGGAATTTCAGTCGCAGTCTGCGAAATAAAATTTAAAAAGCAAGGCTCGCGTAAAGCGATGAATTTAAATTTGACGCTTCGCCTGCGAGATAAAATTTAAAAAAGCGTGCCGCCGCTAGGTTGCCTAAGTGCGACTAAAAAGCGGAGCAGGCTTTGCAAGCGGGTTTTAATCGGCGCCGAAGGCGGCGCAGAGCGGAATTAAATTTAAACTCAAAGATTAATGACGGCGGATCGGATTTTTTCGAGAGCGGAATTTAATCGAAGCAAATTTAAACATGGAGGGCGTTTTGATATATCTGGTGTCCAATACGAGATTTGAGCATCCGCAGGTGAGGCAGCTTGCGGTTTGCGAGATAAAATTTCTCAAATTTAGCCTGCCTGCGCAGATCGGCGCGCTAATTTTTACCTCCAAAAATGCGGTGGCGGCGATAAAATTTAATGAAATTTCACTTGATTTAGATATGCCCGTTTACGCTATCGGCGAGCCGTGCGCTGCGGCTGCGCGCGAGTTTGGATTTCGCGGCATTTATACGGCGCGGCACGGGCACGGAAATGAGTTTGCCGCCGAGATCGCCCCGCTCTTGCAGGGCAGAGACGCGCTGTATCTGCGCGCGCGCGAAACGGTATCGAAGTTGGAGCAAATTCTATCTAGCGCCGGCGTGCAGCTGCAAAGCGTGATCGCCTACGAAAATTCTATTCTCAGCCTACCCGCCACCGCAAAGCCGCCGCAAGGCAGCACGCTGATTTTTACCTCGCCTAAGAACGTTCGTGGCTTTACCGCAAATTTCGGCTGGGACGGGGGTTACAAAGCGGTCTGTATCGGCAGGACGACAGCGAGCGTTTTGAGTGAGTTTTGCGAGCCGATAATCTGCGAAAGAATGTCGATAAAATCCTGCGTCGATCTGGCGCTTTTGCCATAGTTTAAGCAAATTTAGACTATAATTTTGCCCAAGCCTGGGTGAAGCGAGAGCGTTTTATATGAGGGTTCAACATATTTGTATAAGCGACGACGTGAGAGGTCCGTGTGACGCGGCTCGGCTCGAGCTTTTTTAAAGTTACGGGTTGCGACCTAGAGATTTTTCCTAGTTGCAAGATTGGCTTTGTTTGAGCCGATTCTTTTTACGCAACGCTCACTTGGGTTTTTTACGTTACGGAGGCTTCATTGAATATCCTAATAATCGGCGGCGGCGGTAGAGAATACGCGATCGGGCTAAGACTTCGCGAGGATAAAAACGTTTTAAATCTGTATTTTGCTCCGGGAAACGGCGCTACAAAGGCGCTCGGTAAAAATTTAGATTTAAAAGATTTTAATGAGCTCGCGCTCTTTGCCAAAAACAACGACGTAGCCCTTACTGTCGTGGGCGCCGAAGAACCGCTTACAAAAGGTATCGTGGATATTTTTAAAGCGCAAGGTCTCGCGATATTCGGTCCCAGCGCCGCTGCAGCGAAGCTTGAGGGTTCTAAAGCCTATATGAAGGACTTTCTGGCGCGAAATCATATCAAAACCGCAAAATTTCTAAGCAGCGACGATCTATCCGAAATTTCAAAATTTATCGATACCCTAAACGGCCGCGTCGTGGTCAAAGCAGACGGCCTGTGCGCGGGCAAAGGCGTCATTATCGCAAATTCCAAAGATGAAGCTAAAAAAGCCGCCGCGGATATGCTAAGCGGCGAAAGCTTCGGCGAAGCAGGCAAGCGCGTCGTCGTGGAGGAGTTTTTAGAGGGCTTCGAGCTGAGCTTTTTTGCGATCTGCGACGGGGAAAATTTCGTGAGCTTGCCCGTAGCGCAGGATCACAAAAAGCTTCTTGACGGCGATCTGGGCCCGAACACCGGCGGCATGGGAGCTTATGCGCCAAGTCCGCTAGCGGATGCCGCGCTGATAAAAAGAGTACAGATCGAGATCGTAGCACCTACGCTAAAAGGGATGCGGCAGCAGGGCGCGCCCTTTTGCGGCGTGCTGTTCGTGGGGCTTATGATCGTGAGCGGCGAGCCTTACGTACTGGAGTACAACGTCCGCTTCGGCGATCCGGAGTGCGAGGTTTTGATGCCGCTAATTGACGGAAATTTGAGCGAAATTTTATACAACGCCGCCGTAGGCAAGCTAAGTAGCATAAGCTTAAAAGAGCGATTTGCGGTGGGCGTCGTAATGGCTAGCGAGCGCTACCCTTACGGCTCTTCGCAGCCTGCTTTGATCGAGGTCAGCGAAATTCCCGCGGGAGCCCATATCTGCTATGCAGGCGTGAGCGAGCGGGAGGGGCAGATTTACGCTAGCGGCGGGCGCGTTTTGGTAAGCGTGGGCGTCGCGCAGAGCCTAAAACAGGCGCGCGATGCGGCTTACGCGCTGTGCGAAAATATAAAATTTAGCGGCGCGCAGTATAGGCGCGATATCGCGTATCAAGCCTTAAGAGATAAAATTTGATCGTCGCTCCGCTTAGCAAGCGCGTAATCGCGTTTAGTATCGACGAAGCGGTGAGCGTAACGCTTTTTGTGGTCGTGTTATTTGCTATCGACGAGCCAGAGCTTGTTGCAGCGGCGCAGAGCGGAAGCAATCTTGAGGTACAAAAGATCGCTTCAAAATTCATTTTGCATTACGCGATAATAAAATTTTTATATCAAGCGATTTTTGTCTATCTATACGGCGCGACGCCAGGCAAGCTTGCGGTTAAAATTTATTGCGTCCGCGCCGACGGCAGCGCTATGGATATCGCTACTGCAGCGATCCGCGCGGCGGTTAGGTTGATAAGCGAGATGATCTTTTATATGGGATTTTTGGTGGCGCTTTTTACGAACTCGCGTCAGAGCCTGCATGATATGGCGGCGAAAACATTGGTGGTAGAGATTGAAAAAGAGTAAAAAATTTAAAATTCTAGCGCTTAGTTTTAGCGCTCTTTTAGCAAGTAGTGCGAGCGCAAAGGTCCAAGACGTCGAGCTTATAGCAGATAATGTCGAGAAAAATGGCTTTGTGACGGAGGCGAGTGGAAACGTAACGGTGTATTCGCAGGACTACTTTATCACTGCCGATCGCGCTACATACGACGAACAAAACGGCATCATCGAGCTTTTCGGCAACGTCAATGCAATGCGCGGTAGCAGCGAGACCACGCGCGCGCAGCATGTCAAAATCGATCTGAAAAACAATAAGCAGGAAGCCGACGTAAATTTTATGATGGACAAGGACTCCGAGCTTTGGATGCAAAACGACGCCAGCTGCAGCGACAGCGAGTATTACCGCGTGGAGGGCTCCAGCGTATCTAGCTGCAATGTCACCGATCCCGATTGGCGCATCAAATTTAGTAGCGGCATGCTCAATAAAGAGAGCAAATTCCTCCATCTTTTTAATCCAAGATTTTACGTGGGTGATGTGCCGGTGCTCTATCTGCCGTATTTCGGCTTTCCGACCGACCGTACGCGCCGCACGGGCTTGCTGCCTCCAGAGGCCGGCTACATCAGCAAGGAGGGGATTTACTACAAGCAGCCGATCTATTTTGCGCCTTACGATAGCTGGGATTTTCAGCTCGATCCGCAGGTGCGCACGCGCATGGGCTTTGGCGTATATGGGACATTTCGATTTACGGAGTCGCCGTATTCTTACGGCGAGATTAGAGGCGGAGTTTTCGATAACTTCTCGCGAGCGCAAAAGCGCCTCGAATACAAAAACGAGCGCCACCACGGATTTGAAGTGCAATACGATCGCAGCAAGCTTGCGACCTATTTGCTAGACGGAGATCTGCGCGAAAATTTATGGATCGATTTTACTCAGCTAAACGATCTGGAGTATTACGATCTGAAGGAAAAGGGCGGTCTTAGCGACGATGCGGATAATTCGCTCGTAACTTCGCGGCTGAATTATTATTTGACTTCAGACGAGCACTATTTCGGCGCTTACGGACGATACTACATCGATACGAGCAAGCTAAACGCCGATAATACCTTCCGTAACGACGATACCGTCCAAGAGCTTCCGACTCTGCAATATCATAAATTTAGCAATGATTTGGGGCTGCCGAATTTGATTTATTCGCTTGATGCAAAAGCGCGTAATTACACCAGATGGGAGGGCGCGACTGCTCGCCAATACGAGTTTGACGTGCCGATTAGTATAAGCACGCCACTACTGGCGGATTATTTAAATTTCGCCTTTACCGAGCGAGTGTATATGACTAATATCGATTGGCACGATAAATTCTACTACGCAAACGGCGATCTTGGCGAGGATAAAAGCACTTTCTATGCTAATCAATACACCGAGCTTTCACTCTACACCGACGTAGCCAGGGCTTATGATAGCTTGTATCATACGATGAGCTGGAGAGCGGATTTTAGAATTCCAAGCTGGCAGCAAGGCGATATAGAGGATAGAATTTTAAAGTATCATCAGTATAAATACGACCTTGCTCGCGGCGCAGTAGATCGTTCGCGGCTGGGTAACTTGCAAGACTCGCTTTATTGGGAGGATAACTTCTTAAGTGAGCTTAGTGACGAATACATCCACGAAAATGCAGCTTTAAGTATGACGCAGTTTTTTTATAATGAAGACGGACGTAAATTTTTACGCCATAGCGTCAAGCAGCGATATGACTTCGACGATCACGAGTTCGATGATTTAGAGCACCGCATCGATGCGTATTTTGCAAATGGGCTAAATATCGGGAACCGCTTTACCTACTCGCATAAATATAAAAGCTTCGATAAGGTCTATACCTACGCCAACTACTCCAACGACGACTTTAGCTTTGGACTTAGTCACGCTTACGAATACGAAAAGCTAAGCATGGAGCCTAAACGCTATACGAAAGATAACTACGGCATCGTAAATGCTTCGGTAAATTTACCTAGGAATAATAAAATTTTTGGGCGTTGGGATTACGACTTGGAGCGATCTTATTCTAAAATGTGGCGCGTGGGGCTTTCTCATACGCGCAAGTGTTGGAATTACTCTTTTGTGTATCAAGAGGATATCGAGCCTAAAAACACCAGTACGACTGGCTATAGCAAAGCAAGCAAGGAGCGCGGAATTTACTTTCTCGTAAATTTCTATCCGTTCGGCGGAGTAGGGTATGATTTTTCGGTAGATAGCGAATACGGAAGCGAAAAATAATGACGCCTAGAACTGAGCTGATGTTTGAAAACCAAATCGACGCCGCGATGAAACTCGCAGAAATTTTACCCGCTACCGTGATCAAAAACGAAAATTTTCTGATAATCGCTCAATCCCTGGAGTCGCTTCCTATCGCAAATCATCTTGCTCTAAAGCTGGGACTTCATTATGAGTTTTTATTCACAGAGCCTGTTTTAGCACCAAATAATCCAGAGTGCGCGATCGCGTGCGTAAGCGAAACCCAAGAGATCGTGATGGTAGATGAGCTCGTGCGAAGCTTTGGCATCAGCCTGGATTACGTTTACGGGCAGGCGAATAGACTTTATGAGGAGAAAATTTTAAAAAACATGTATAAATTTCGCAAGGGCGAGCTTTTGGGAAATTTAGAGAAAAAAAACGTCATCTTGGTAGATGAGGGGTGTGAGAGTGGGCTGACTGCACTTACTTGCATAAAGACGCTCGTAAGCTTAAACGCCAAAGCGATCTTTTACGCTACGCCCGTTATTGGCAGCGATAATGCGGACGAGATCGCCATGCTAGTAGATGGAATTTATGCTGTTCATAAGATCAGAGATTTTGTGAACGTGGATTTTTATTACAAAGAAAAAACGCTCTCAAGCGCGGAGGAGATAATGCAAATTTTAAACAAATGCCCGCTTTATCTGCCGTTTCACGAGACTAACAAAAACAAGGAGAAAATTAATGCAGTGTAAAATTGAAGTAAATGGCAATACCGAAATTTTCGATATCGACAAAGTTGCGAAACAAGCCGCGGGCGCGGCGCTTTTGCGCGTAAAAAATACCGTCGTGCTGGCTACCGTAGCGCGCGAAGAGACGCAGGTGCAGGAGGACTTTTTGCCCCTTACCGTGCAATATATCGAAAAGATGTACGCAGCGGGCAGAATCCCTGGAGGCTACATCAAGCGCGAGACCAAGCCTGGCGATTTTGAGACGCTCACGAGCCGCATCATAGACCGCTCGCTGCGCCCGCTCTTTCCAAAGGGTTATGCGTATCCGACGCAGATCGTAGTTTACGTGCTATCGGCAGATCCCGAAGTTGATCTGCAAGTCGTCGCTCTTAATGCGGCGTCTGCGGCGCTGTATCTTAGCGACATCCCGATTAAAGCGCCCGTTTGCGGCGTGCGCATAGGCTATCAAAATGGAAGCTTCATCCTAAATCCGAGCAACTCCGCGCTTAAAAATAGCGCACTTGATCTTTACGTAGCCGGCGTCGGCGATGAGCTTTTGATGATCGAGATGCGCTCCCTGCCGCAGATTAGAGGCGGCGCGCAGCAGATGAATGAATTTGGCGAAGATCTGATGGTGGATGCGATCGATTTTGCCGCAAAGGCGATAAGCGCAGGCTCAAACGCTTACGAAGAGGCTTTTCTGCCGCTTAAAAAGCCCGATGCGAGCCTAGAGTATAAACCCGAGATCGAGGACGAAGATATCGCGGATTTCATCGATGCGAACTACAAAGACGCCGTCAAAGCGGCGATCAATCAGATGGCAAAGAGCGAGCGCGCTACCGAACTAAACAAAATTGTGGATCAAATTTTAACGACCGAGGCCGCGGCGCAAAATGAATGGAGCAAAGAGGTGATCTCTAGCGTCATCGGCAAGTATAAGCGCGGCATCATCCGTACGCAGATCATCGAGGATCGCCGCAGAGCCGACGGACGCGCGCTTGATGAGGTACGCCCGATCAGTATCGAGACAAATATCCTGCCGTGCGCGCACGGAAGCTGCCTATTTACGCGCGGGCAGACGCAGGCTTTAGTCGTCACTACGCTAGGTGGAGATAGCGACGCACAGCTAAGCGACAGCCTAACGCAGCTTGAGCCGATCAGCGATAGATTTATGTTTAACTATAACTTCCCGGGCTTTTGCGTCGGCGAAGCAAGCCCGCTCAAAAGCCCGGGCAGACGCGAGCTGGGGCATGGAAATTTAGCTAAAAGAGCGCTATATCCGAGTATCGATCTAAACTCGCCGCAGTCTATCCGCGTAGTGAGCGAAATTTTAGAGAGCAACGGCTCAAGCTCGATGGCTTCGGTCTGCGGCGGCGCGCTATCGCTTCGGGCGGCGGGCGTGCCTACGCTAAAGCTCGTTGCGGGCGTCGCGATGGGCTTGATTTTTGAGGGCGAAAAACACGCCGTGCTAACCGACATAATGGGGCTTGAGGATCACGACGGCGATATGGATTTCAAGGTCGCGGGCACCTATGAGGGTATCACCGCGCTTCAGATGGATATCAAGCTCGGCGGCATCAGCTTAGAGGTTTTAAAAGAGGCTCTCGCGCAGGCAAAGCAGGCTCGCGCGCATATTTTGGGCCTTATGGAGCAGGCGGATGCAGCGATCGTTATAAATAGGGACGTGCTTCCGAAGCTTGAAATTTTTAGCGTCGATCCGAGCAAAATCCCCGACATCATCGGCCAGGGCGGCAAGGTCATCAAAGAGATTACCGAAAGCTTCGGCGTAAATATCGATCTGGATCGCGAAAAGGGCGAGGTTAAGATCCAAGGCGCCAAAGCTAGCGGCGTATTGGGCGCGAAAGAGAAAATTTTATCGATAGTCTCAAATTCTCGCGATTTTCGCAAGCCGCGCGGTGAACGCAAAGAGGTAAAATTTCAGATCGGCGAGGAGTTTGACGGCGTGGTGCAAAGCGTACTGGATTTCGGCACCTTTATCTCGCTGCGAGACGGCGTGGACGGATTGCTGCGCGCTAAATTTATCACGACGCCTTACAAGGCGGGCGACGTGGTGCGAGTGCGCGTGACCGATCAGAAAGGCTCTAAAATTTCACTGGAACTGGCTTAAAATTTTAATAGGAGTATGAGATGCAGCTTAAAAAGATATTTTTCCCTATCGCCGGCGGCGAGGAGCTGGCAGAGCGTATACACGGAGCGCTGCTAGTGAATAAATTTTTCGGCACGCACATCAACATAATGGCGTGCCAGCTCGATCCTAAGATGATCTACAACGTCCGCATGACGCTAAAAGGCGGCGTGCTGATGGAGGAGTTTTTAAAATCTGCGGGCGATGAAATGCAGGCCGAGCGCGAGGTGATCAAAGCGATCTTCGATGCTGAATGCGCCAAGCTTGGCTTAGATCAAAATGACGACGATCACGTCCCAAATAGCGCCGCTTTGAGGCATATGGTAGGTATCCGCTCCGAGCTGGTCGAGAAATACTCCAAATATTGCGATTTGGTGCTGGTCTCCGTGCCGCCTACGGGCTCTATCACGGGCACATTTGAGGCGGCGGTCACCAAAAGCGGCAAGCCTTGCATCGTCATACCGCGCAAGCTGCAGGAGTTCAAGGCGGATAAAATTTTAGTCTCGCTTACCGGCACTGCGGCGTCTGCGCGAGCGCTCGATAATTGGCTGGAGCTTTTGCAGCGTGCCAAATCTATCACCGTCATTACCGCAAATCACTACCTTCAGGATGATCTTGCCGAAACGAAGCGCCGCATAAGCGATTATCTAGCTCTACACGGCATTAAAATCGACGTTTTCGAGGCATTAAACGTCGAGGGTAAGATCCCGGGGCAGGTGCTGCTAGAGTACGCCGACGCGGGCGATTTCGATCTAATCGTCGCGGGCTTGCACTCAGACAGCGGCATCAAGGAGATCTTCTTAGGCGGCGCGTCGAAATACTTCCTGCAAAAGACCAAAATTCCGGTCTTAATGTAGCTTAAAGCCTAGACGCCGCGTCGCGGTACACCGCCCGCACCGCGTCTAAGCTTAATCGGTTTTTAAGCGCCGCAAGCTAAAGCTTAAATTTTAATCGGCTCGCTTTGGTTTTATTAGCCCGTCCGCAAATCGTGCAGTTATGCTATTTTGCGGATGGGTTACTGCGATTAATTTTATTGATAGCTTTGCTAACGAGCCGCGTTTGCTTTGCCGCGGCTAGCGGAAGCAAATATATCCGCAACGAGCGGGGTTAGCGGTCGCGGCAAGCTCACCGGTCTATCTTTAAGCGCGCCGAGTTTGGAATTTCCATGCCTGCCGTTTCGACTGCATCGCAAAATTTTGCATAAAATTTGCACTTGAAATTTCCGCTTGCACGCTAAATTTTAAATTCCAAGGAGTGCAGATGGCTTTTGAAAATGCAATCATCACCAAAGAGGATGATGAGAAGTATGGATTGAGTGCGCTATATGGTAAGTATAATTATGGAGCAAAGTTGCCAAATCTAAATTTTACAATAGATAGGCAATTAGATTGTTGGCTTTTAAAAATTTATAGCTTTCCAGACCCAAATTATGACAGAGCCATTTTATCAAAGTCCTTATGGATTTTACATTATAACAATAGAAATATAAAAATTATAATGGACTATAATTTTGATATTGATAGCACAATAAGTCCAAAGAAATTTCATCGTATTTGGAAAATCTTAGGATTAAAGCCTAGTTTAAATTCCAAAACACAAATGCGAAATATTTTTCACTTATTGCAGAAAAGTTTAGAAGCTTATGGCGATATGATGCATGGCAATCAGATCCAAACTATACAATGGAGCTCCAAGATTTAACCGATCACGCTGCGAAATAGAGCTTTAAATTTAACTCCATCTTAATCCTGCATAAAACCAAATTTCATAAAATTATAGAATTTCGCGGAATTTTGAAATTCTAAAATTCCAAAATTCTATAATTTCAAAATTCCCGCCCTAAAATTTCTTGTAAATCAAATTTATCAAAATCATCGACGCGAGCGCCTCTATGAGCGAGGCGATGATCATCGCGAAGTATATCTCTTGCGAGATCGCGGCGGTAGAGTAAAAAAGCGTCGCCGTGGCGATCACTAGCGTTAGAGGCATAGATAGCGATAGCGCGAAAAGCGCCGCGCCTTTGCGTCCTAGGGTGCTTAAAAACGTAGCGCTTGCAAGCAGCCTGATGCCAAACATCAGCGCCGCTAGGCTTGCGGCAAAGCTCATCACTCCGGGCATAAGGAGCGCTTCAAGCTTGATTACGGCTCCGGTGTGTATGAAAAATATCGGCACCAAAAAGCCAAAGCCGAACGACGATAGCTTTTCGATGAGGTCGTCTTTGTGCGAGAAAAAGGTCGGCAGAAAGGTGCCTGCGATGAAAGCGCCGATGACGACCTCAAGCCCCAAAAGCATCACTCCCGCGCAGATGAGGCAAAACAGCGCCATCGCAAATCGCACGTCCTTTTCGTTTTTGTCGTATTTGGGCATGATGACCGTTTTTAGCGCGGGAAACCACCAAAATAAAATTTCAAGCCCTTTAAAAACCGCTAGAGCTGCCACGGAAAAGCCCAAAAGCGCACCGATATGAAGCGCCATCTCCACGCCGAAGCCGTTTTTAAGGTAGATGCCGCCCACCGTGAGGGCGGCGATGCTGATGAGCTCGCCGATCACGCCCGCGGGCATCGCGAGATTGAGCCACGCTTGATCCTTGCCGTATTCCTTATACAGCGCCGAAAGTAGCCCGACGCTCATCAGAGGCGCTGCGATGATAAGCATCTGCGGCAGTTCAAACATCCAAACCGCAAGCGCGCTTAGGATATAAAGCAGCGCCAAAAAGATTAGGATCAGCCGCAGAATTTTACGCGGCATCGCAAGCAGCGCGCGGAAATCCACCTCGCAGCCCGCCAAAAACATAAGGTAGCAAAAGCCGATCTGCGCGGCTAGATCGAAGGTTGCGCTTGGCGGCAAAAGCCCTAAATTTGCGGCTATGATACCAAGCATGATCTCCATGGGCGAGAGCGGAATTCTAGCTAAGCTAGCCAAAAATGGCGAAGCAAAGATCAAAAACGATAGCGCGATTAGGACGTAAATTTCATTCATAGTTTTATCTCGCGTTCGCGCCATTTTAGGGCTTTCTCGGGCGCGGCACAGACGTGAAATACGCGGAGCTTCCCGTCTTGTGCCACGACGTAGGCAAACTCGAAAAGCCGCTTTTTACGCCCGCAAATCTCACCCGGATTTAGCACGAGCGCGCCGTTTTTATCCACCGCCGCGGCGAAAAAATGGGTATGGCCGTAAATTTTGATAGTTGGAATTTTATCCGCGCCTCGCCCGCACAGGCCCCGATTTTTACCTTCGCCGCTTGTATTGGGGCCCAAACTTGCGATCAAATTTGAGTTCAAGTTTATATTAGCGGCTAAATTTGCACACGAGTTCGGCGCGACTAAATTTGCGCTTAAACTCGGCGCCGTTAAATTTACTGCGCGATCCGCACCGAAGCTCGCTTTAGAGTTCATATCTGGGCTCATATCAGCGGCTAAATTCGCGCTTACATTTGAGTTTAAATTTGCGTTCAGACTAGAGGCGGAGTCTACGCCTAGACTTAAGTCTAAATTTGCATTTAAGTTCACATCTGCACCCGCATTCAAACTCAAGTTTACATTTGGACTTGCGGACTGCCCACTTTTTAAATTTACGCTCGCTCTATGCGCGTTTTTGAAATTTTCGTCTGTGCGGTGCGCGCCGTTTAAAATTTTATATGCACTCGCAGCATTAAAATTTGAGTTTAAATTTACCGAGCGATCTGTGCCTGCATCCAAACCCAAATCCGCGTCTAAATTTAATCCGTCTGCTTCGTTTTGCGTCGCGGGTTCTTCGTCAAAGAGATAAAACGGATGGTGCATGATTTTTAGTCGCAGCCTGGCAAACTCCGTGCAAAAGGGCTCATCGTGCAGGTTAAACTCATTTTTTAGCTCCGCAAGCGCCTCGTCGTTGTTCCCTAAAACCGCAAAGTAGGGCTTGCCGCTTTGTCGCAAAAGTCGCAGCGTCTCGCTCTCGACGATGTCGCCCGCGTGCACGAGCAGATCCGCTCCGCGCGCGAGCAACCACTCTATGGCGCTTGCAGCGATCTTTGTTTCGCGATGAGAGTCTGAGATGACGCCTATTATCAATCGATCTCTTCTTTAAGCTTGCACTGCGGGCACTCGGCGAAGTTGCCTTTTTTCAGCTCTTTGCGGAGCATGTATGAGTTGCCGCACTGCGGGCACGCACGCGCAATCGGCGCGTAGTTGCTCACAAAGCCGCATTTGGGGTAGTTCGTGCAGCCGTAAAATTTGCCGCGTCTGGAGAAGCGCTCGACGATCTCGCCCGTGCCGCAGCTCGGGCACTTAACGCCGGTGGAGAGCAGCGGCTTTTTCTCCTTTGCCGCGCCCTCGATTTTGCGCGAGTATTTGCACTTCGGATAGCCCTCGCAAGCGATAAACTCGCCGTATCTGCCTTTGCGCTTGATCAGATTTTTACCGCACTGCGGGCATTTTTCATCTAGCACCTCGGGCGCCGCCTTCTCCTCGCTCGCCCCCTCGGCGCTGGCGTCCGCGTTGCGGGAGTATTTACATTTCGGATAGTTCGAGCAAGCGATGAACTCGCCGAATCTGCCCTGGCGCTTAAGTAGCTCGCCGCCGCAGTTCGGGCATGCTTCGCCGATCTTTTCGGCTAGCTTTTGGCTTGCGATCGACGTTTTTCCTTTGGCGATCTCGTCCATAAAAGGGTAGTAAAAATCCGCCAAAATTTGCTGCCAGTCCGCTTTGTTTTCGGCGATCTCGTCGAGCTTCTCCTCCATTTTGGAGGTAAACTCGCTATCGACGATATTTTTAAAATTTTGCTCCAACATCTCGGTGATCTTAAAGGCGATCTCGCTCGGCACCAGGTGCTTTTGCTCGATATTTACGTAGTTGCGCGCCGTAAGCAGCGAGATGGTAGGCGCATAAGTCGAGGGCCTGCCGATGCCGAGGCTTTCGAGCTTTTTGATGAGGCTTGCTTCCGAATAGCGCGCCGGCGGCTCGGTGAAATGCTGCTGCGAGCTTAGACTTTGCAGGCTCATCGCGTCACCCGCGCTAAGGCTCGGTAAAATTTTATCCTTATCCAGATCGCCGTAAGCCTTGTAAAATCCGTCAAATTCCACCTTGCGCCCGCTGATCTTAAATGCGCCCGCTTCGCCGCGTACGATGATCGTTTGGATCTGCGAGACGCTGGGGCTCATCTGCGAGGCTACGAAGCGATTGTAGATGAGCGCGTAAAGGCGGTATTCGTCGCGAGGCAGGATTTTTTGCGCAAGCTCGGGGGTAAGCTTAAGATCGGTAGGTCGTATCGCTTCGTGCGCTTCCTGCGCGCCTTTACTTTTGGTGGCGTATAAATTTGGGCTTTTCGGCAGATATTTTTCGCCGAAGCGCTGCTCGATTAGCTCGCGAGCCGCCGCGATCGCTTCTTTGGCGATATTTAGCGAGTCGGTTCGCATATAGGTGATCGCGCCGCCGTTTTTGGTATTAACCCCCTCATAAAGGCTCTGCGCGAGGCTCATAGTCTTACGCGGATTAAAGCCCAGAGCCGTGCTCGCTGCCTGTTGCAGCGTCGAGGTCATAAACGGCGGGTAGGGGTTCGTCTTGCGCGATTTGCTCTCGATACTCTCTACGCTAAATTTGTCTTTTTGCAGCGTCAGGACGATATCGCTAGCCTGCGCCGCGTTTTTGACCGAGAGCTTTTCCATCTTTTTACCGCGAAATTCCACGAGCTCGGCTTCCAAGTCCTTCTTAAAAACCGCGTCGATGCTATGGAATTCTACCGGCTTGAAATTTAAAATTTCGCGCTCGCGATCGACGACGATCTTAAGCGCGGCGCTTTGGACGCGACCCGCGCTTAAGCCGCGCTGGATCTTTAAATTTAAAAGCGGACTTAGTTTGTAGCCCACGATGCGATCGAGTAGGCGGCGCGTTTGTTGGGCGTTTACGCTTGCGATATTTAGCTTGCGCGGCGAGCTTAGCGCGTTTGAGATCGCGCTTTTGGTGATCTCGTGAAATACGATACGCGGCAGCTCCTGTGCCTGCTTGCCGATCGAAGCGGCGATATGATAGGCGATCGCCTCGCCCTCGCGGTCCTCGTCCGTCGCGAGGTAAATTTGATCCGCCTTTTTGGCGAGCGTCTTTATCTGCTTTACGATCTGATCGTGATCGGCACTGATTTCGTATTCGGGCTCGAAGCTTTTATCTTTGATTTTAATGCCGAATTTTTTCTGCGGCAGATCGCGGATATGTCCTTTTGAAGCGACGACGTCGTAGTCATCGCCTAAGAATTTTTTGATAGTTTTGGCTTTTGCGGGGGATTCTACGATGATTAAATTTTTCATTGTTTAATCCTTCAGAATTCTAGGCAGCGTGATGCCCTTTTGGCTTTGGTATTTGCCCTTTTTGTCGCAGTAGCTCACCTCGCACGGCTCGTCTCCTTGCAGAAACAAAACCTGCGCGATGCCTTCGTTCGCGTAAATTTTTGCAGGCAGCGGCGTGGTGTTGGAAATTTCAATCGTGATGTGCCCTTCAAAGCCCGGCTCAAAGGGCGTTACGTTTACGATGATGCCGCAGCGCGCGTAGGTGCTTTTGCCCAGGCAGATCGCAAGCACGTCGCGCGGCATTTTGAAGTATTCGATAGTGCGCGCTAGCGCGAAGGAGTTCGGCGGCACGATGCAGACTTCGCCCTCAAAATCCACGACGTTTTTTGCGTCGAAATTTTTAGGATCGACGACCGTTCCGCCGACGTTTGTAAAAATTTTAAATTCGCGCGCTACGCGTATGTCGTATCCGTAGCTCGAAAGTCCGTAGCTAACGACGCCTCGGCCGATATTTTCCTCGCAAAAGGGCGCTATCATATCGTGCTGCTGCGACATCTGCCTGATCCATTTATCGCTTTTCAGTCCCATAAAATTTCCTTAAAATAATCAAAATTTTTCGCGCATTATAGCAGCAAAACATAATATTTAACAAATTTTGTGCTAGAATGAGCCCCAGTTTAGTTTGTTTTGCAAGGGAGAAATTATGAATCTTTTTAGTAAATTTACGCTGGCGGCGCTTTTTATCGCATCTTCTTTAGTGGCGGCAAAGCCCAATATCTATATCTTGGCTACCGGCGGTACGATTGCGGGAAACAGTGCGAGTGCTACGGAGGGCAACTACACCGCAGGCTCCAAAGGCATAGAGGAGATATTATCGGCAGTGCCGCAGCTAGGGGATTTAGCTACGATTAAAAGCGAGCAAATTTCAAATATCGGCTCGCAGGAGATGAATGATGAAATTTGGCTCAAGCTTGCAAACCGCGTAAGCGAGCTGCTTACTAAAAACGACGTCGATGGGGTCGTCATCATGCACGGAACCGATACGATGGAGGAGACGGCGTATTTTTTAAGCCTAGTTATAAAATCCAAAAAACCGATCGTGCTTGTAGGCGCAATGAGATCTTCTACATCGATTAGCGCGGACGGCCCCTTGAATATCTATAACGCCGTAAGCGTCGCGGCAGATAAAAACGCTCGCGAAAAGGGCGCTCTTGTAGTGATGAACGACGACATCCACGCCGCGCGCGAGGTTACGAAAACAAATACTACTAATGTTGCGGCTTTTGCCTCGCCGAATTCCGGCAAAATCGGCACCGTGAATTACGGAGTCGTAAATTTCTATATGGCACCGCTTCGCAAACACACCATAAGCAGCGATTTTAATATCAAAGATATTAAGGTTCTGCCGCGCGTCGATATCATCTATGGACACGCGCAAGATAACGGCGATTTGGTCGATGCAGCGGTGCAAAAGGGCGCTAAGGGCATTATCGTAGCGGGCGTAGGCAATGGAAATTTATATCCGGATCTGCAGGCTGCGCTCGCAAAGGCTAGCGAAGCGGGCGTGATCGTCGTGCGCTCAAGCCGTACAGGCAGCGGCTCAACTAGCGTTAGCTCGGAGGTGGACGACGCAAAGCTAGGCTTTCTAACCGCAGATAATCTAAATCCGCAAAAGGCGCGCGTGCTGCTGATGCTGGCTCTTAGCAAAACGAGCGATAAAGCGAAAATTCAGAGCCTTTTTGCGACACATTAACACATAGGGCTTCGCGTGGATAGAATTTCGGCGCGAGGCTTTAAAATAATATTTCGGCCTAAAATTTTAAAGAAAAGCAAGGCGCAGGATTTCGATACGAGCCCGAAGGTGGAATTTTAAAGTAAAGCGCGGAATTCTAGCGTTTAAAGCGTAGAATTCTAGTCGTAAAATTAAGTGCTAAATTTAAAGGATTTAAAATCATCCTGCGCTCTTACGGCAAAATTTCGTGTTTCGCTTGCGAAGTTCGAGCTTAAAATGGGCGAGGCAAATCTCGCTCCGTAAATCCTTAAAATCAGTCCGCAAATTCTGTCGTAAATTTCGCTTTGCACTTCTTAAAAGTCCCGCAAAAATCCATTTAAAGAAACAATTATAAAAATTTAGCTAAAATTTCGCAAATTTTTTCAGGAGAAATTTATGACAAAAGCAGAAATCAAAGAGTTAATGGATTTTTTCGGCGAAAAGCAGGGCATTAACGAGCTAAAAATTAAAGATAAAGATTTTGAGATCGAGATAAAAAAATATGGCCCATGCGGTGGGAGCACGCCTCAGCTCGCCGCACCGGCACCTGCCCCGCAGCTTGCTGCGCCTGCGGTAAATGTGCTCGTGGGTGATAAGCCCGCCTCAAAAGGCGCGATGGATACGATCGACAGCCCGATGGTAGGTACTTTTTATAAAGCGCCAAGTCCCGGTGCGGCAGAGTTCGTAAGCGTAGGTCAGGTCGTGCATAAGGGCGATACGATCGGCATCATCGAAGCGATGAAGATTATGAATGAGATCGAAGCGGAATTCGACTGCCGCATCAAAAAAGCTCTCGTCGAAGACGGACAACCCGTCGAATACGCTATGGCGCTGTTTGAGGTCGAAAAGCTATGAGGGAGCTTAAGAAAATTCTAATCGCAAATCGCGGCGAGATAGCGCTTAGAGCGCTTCGCACGATCCAAGAGATGGGCAAGCAAGCCATCGTCGTGCACTCCACCGCCGATCAGGACGCGCTTTACGTCAAATACGCCGACGCGTCGGTCTGTATAGGCGGACCGCGCAGTAGCGATAGTTACCTAAATATCCCCGCGATCATCACAGCCTGCGAGCTAACCGAAGCTGACGCGATATTTCCGGGATACGGCTTTTTGAGCGAAAGTCAAAATTTCGTAGAAATTTGCGCTAAGCACGGCATTAAATTTATCGGCCCGAGCGTCGAGGCAATGACTTTAATGAGCGATAAGAGCAAGGCCAAGCAAGTGATGATGCGCGCGGGCATCCCCGTAGTGCCTGGCAGCGACGGCGCGATCGCAAGCGTCGAAGAGGCACGTAAGCTAGCCGCTGAAATCGGCTATCCGGTCATCATCAAAGCCGCAGCCGGCGGCGGCGGGCGCGGAATGCGCGTGGTCGAGCGCGAAGAGGATATTGAAAAGCTCTTTTGGTCGGCAGAGAGCGAAGCGATGAGTGCATTCGGCGACGGCACGATGTATATGGAAAAATATATCACAAACCCGCGCCACATCGAGGTTCAGGTCTTAGGCGACGAGCATGGACACGTCGTGCATATCGGCGAGCGCGACTGCTCAATGCAGCGCCGCCACCAAAAGCTGATCGAAGAGAGCCCGGCCGTGATCTTAGATGAGCCGACGCGAAAAAGCCTGCATGAAACGGCGGTTCGCGCCGCTAAGGCGATCGGATACGCAAGCGCGGGAACGTTTGAGTTTTTATATGATAGCAAGGATAAGAAATTCTATTTCATCGAGATGAATACTCGCTTGCAGGTCGAACACACCGTAAGCGAGATGCGAAGCGGGCTCGATCTGATTGAGTGGATGATCCGCATCGCGCAGGGCGAGAAACTGCTTCCTCAAAGCGAGATAAAATTTAGCGGGCATGCGCTTGAGTGCCGCATCACCGCCGAGGACTCCAAAAGCTTTATGCCAAACCCGGGCAAAATCACAAAATACGTCGCTCCGGGCGGCAGAAACGTCCGTATGGACAGCCACGTCTATGAGGGCTACTCGGTGCCGCCTTACTACGACAGTATGATCGGCAAGCTCATCGTCTACGACAAGGACCGCGCGCGCGCGATCGCAAAAATGAAGGTCGCGCTAGATGAGCTCATCATCGGCGGCATAAAATCGACGCGCGATTTTCATCTTAGGATGATGAATAACCCCGATTTCGTGGATAATAACTACGACACAAATTACCTAGCCAAGCATTAAATTTAAAATTCCAAGGGATGAAATTCTCTTGGAATTTTAAAATTTATTTGCAATTCTGCATTTAAGATTCCGTTTGAAATTTTATATTTAAAAATCTACTTGAAATTTTGTTTTAAGATTTTATCGTGCCACGCTTTAAATTTTGCTATTAAATTTGCCGCTAAATCTAGGTGACGACGTGCTAGATACGCCATTGCTGCCGCTTATATGTTTTACAGCGAGATTGACGGCAGGGTTGGTTTAAATTTTATATTCTGTGGCGGCTGAAATTTAGAATACGAGTCTTGCTACCACAAATATTTGCTCTTGTCCATGCGGTTTAGCGCTGGTATGCGCCGCCACGATAGATAAATTTCAGCTTTGTTATATAAATTTAATATTAAAATGCCGTACACATAAATTTTTTAAGAAAAGGGGATTTATGGACATAAACATGCAGCGCTTTAAAAGCGAGTTCGAACAGATAAGCCGCTTCGGGGCTTTGGCGGGCGGCGGGCTTACGCGGCTTGCATTTTCGCGCGAAGACAAAGCGGCGCGCGACTTCCTCATATCGCTACTTCAAAAAGAAAATTTCAAGATCAAAATCGACGATACGGGCAATATTTTCGCTAAATTTAGCGGCGTCGGCAATCCCGATCTGCCGCCCGTCAGCGCGGGCTCACATATCGATAGCGTGCCGCAGGGCGGCTTTTACGACGGCACGCTAGGCGTCATGGCCGCTTTGGAGGCGATCTGTGCGGTGCGAGATAGCGGCGAAAAGCTTGCGCGACCGCTGGAGCTCATCGTCTTTGTTTGCGAGGAATCGAGCCGCTTTAAAATGGCGACCGTAGGCAGCAAGATAATCAGCGGCAAGCTCTCGCGGCAGCGGCTTGGCGAGCTAAAGGATAAAGACGGAATTTCGCTGTTTGACGCGATGCAGGGTTTCGGGCTAAATCCCGCAAATTTAAAAAGCTGCGTCCTGCCAAAATCCAGCTTTCATAGCTATATCGAGCTTCATATCGAGCAGGGGCCGGTATTGCAGCGACGCGGCATCCCAGTAGGCATCGTCACAGGTATCGCTGCGCCAGTGCGATACGAGCTGCGGATCGAGGGTAGGGCCGATCACAGCGGCGCTACGCCGATGGATATGCGCTGCGACGCCCTAACTTGCGCAAGCGAGATCATTTTAAGCGCGGAGAGGATCACCAAGGAGGGCAAAACCACGGTAGCAACGACGGGCTATGCAAATGCGATACCCGGCGTGCTAAACGTGATCCCCGGCTCCTGCACGCTAGGTCTTGATATACGCGATATCGATGAGGATGCGCTTAGGGCGGCGGATGATAAAATTTGCGCTGCGATAGATAAAATTTGCGCTCGCAGAGGGTGCAGATTTGAACTAAAAAATCTCATCAAAGATCGCCCCGTAAAGCTAAGCGAGCAGATGATAGATCTGCTTGAGAGCTGTGCCGGCGAGCTTAAAATTCCAAGCCTGAGGCTTCCTAGCGGTGCGGGACACGACGCGATGAATATGACGGAGCTTGCGGATCGCGTGGGGATGCTTTTCGTGCCGTGCAAGGACGGTATCAGCCACAACGTAAATGAAAGCATAAACTGGAACGACGCTTTCGCCGCTACGAAGGTTTTAGCTGCGGCGATGTTAAATTTAGCCAAAAAATAAAGGAGAGAAGATGGATGCTATCGCACAAAAAGTAGAGGCGCTCAAGAGCGAGATGATCGGGGATCGCAGGTTTTTCCACTCGCATCCCGAGACGGGCTGGTTTACCTTTTTTACGACCGCGGTTATCGCAGATCGTATGCAGCGCTTGGGCTATGAGATAAAGCTCGGTCGCGAGGTGGTAAAGGCAGAAGCCAGGCAGGGCGTAGGCAGCAAGGATGCCTGCGAGAAGGCGAAGCAGCGCGCCAAAGAGCTGCTAAACGCAGATCAGATAAAATTTCTTGATGCGATGGAGGATGGGCTAACAGGTCTCGTGGCCGAAATAGACACGGGGCGCGCGGGCAAGACGGTCGCTTTTAGATTTGATATAGACGGCGGGGGCGGGGCAGAGAGCACGGACGCGGATCACCCCCCCTTTAATGGGGGCGTTAGCTCCGCCCATAGCGGCCATACGCACGCGTGCGGGCACGACGGGCATATCACGATGGGGCTTGCTTTAGCGAAGCTGATCGCGCAAAACTTAGATGATTTCAGCGGCAAATTTAGATTTATCTTTCAAACCGCGGAGGAGGGTACCAGGGGCGCCGTAGGTATGGAAGCTGCGGGCGTTACCAAGGGCGTGGATTATCTGTTGGGCGGTCATATCGGCTTTCAGGCAACTACGATGAGAGGTATCATCTGCGGTACCAAAAAGCTGCTTGCGACCACTAAATTTGACGTAAGCTTACAAGGTAAGTCCGCTCACGCCGCGGGCGCGCCGCAAAACGGAGCCAACGCTCTGCTCGCCGCAGCCGAAATGGCGCTTGATATGCACGGCATCACGAGGCACGCAGACGGCGTCACGCGTATCAACGTAGGCGTGCTGCGCGCGGGTGAAGGACGTAACGTCATCGCGCCTAACGGCTATCTCGCGTGCGAGACGCGCGGCGAGAGCACGGAGCTGAATGAGTTTATGAAGGCTAAATGCATGGACATAGTGGAGGGCGTTTCTAAAATTTACGGCGTCAGCTACGACGTGCAGGTTACGGGCGGTACCGCAGGCGGCGATAGCGACGAGGACACCACGCAGCTTTACGAGGATGCCGCGAAGGCGTCGCCGTTTATCGACGATGATAAAATCGTAAGGGAGCTAAGCTTCGGTGCATGCGAGGACTTCGCGCATTTTATGCGCTCGGTGCAAGATGCGGGCGGCAAAAGCGGATACTTGATGATCGGCACGACGCTTGCGGCAGGGCATCACAACGCCAAATTCGACTTCGACGAAGACTCGCTGCTTGCCGGAGTGGACGTGTATCTGCGCTGCGCGTATAAGCTAAACGGCAAAGTTTAAAGGAGATGAGATGAAAAGAGCACTACTTCTAAGCGCTTCCAGTTACAAAGACAGCGGCTATCTGAACCACTGCAAGGGGTGGATCAAAGAATTTTTAGGAGGTCTTTGGGAGGATGAAATTTTATTCATTCCGTTTGCGGGCGTTAGGCGCACAAACGATCAATACGAGCAGAAGGTCGCGGATTGCTTGGAGAGTAACAATATCAGATCGATCCATCGATTCGCCGATATGAAAGCCGCCGTTAAAAATGCCAAATCGATCTGTATCGGCGGCGGCAATACCTTCGTGCTGCTAAACGAGCTTTATAAATTTGATCTTTTGAGTGCGATCAAAGAGGCGGTGGACGGCGGCACGCCGTATTTTGGCTGGTCTGCGGGCGCAAACGTCGCGGGCAAGACGATGATGACCACCAACGACATGCCGATCGTCTTCCCGCCTTCGCCGGTAGCTCTGGGGATCTTTCCGCACCAGATTAATCCGCATTTCATAAGCGGTAAAATTTCAAACCACAACGGCGAGAGCAGGGAGGAGCGGCTGGAGGAGTTTTTGATCGTCAATCAAAACGACAGCGTCTATGCTATGCCCGAGGGTAGCGCGTTTTTGATAAATGGAAACGAGTGTGAGGTGATGGGGCATGCGGACGTGCTGAAATTCGAGTATAAAAAAGAGATCTCGCGCATCGCCGTGGGAAGTAAATTTAAAATTTAAAAGGAGTTATCGTGCAGACGTTTAGGTTACTTTTGGCGCTTGCGGGTATCGTCGCAGTCGTCGCTTTACTGATCATGAAGAAGGACACCAAAACCGTGCTTATCGGCGTGGGTTTGGTGCTGTGCGTGCTTTGTCTAAAGCCTCTGGACGGGCTAAGCGCCTTTACCTCGTATATGACTAAGGCGGGGCTCATTAAAGCGATCTGCGCCAGCATGGGTTTTGCCTTCGTGATGAAATTTACCGGCTGCGACAGAGCCTTGATCCGCTTGCTTACCAGGCCGCTTGGGAATTTGGGCTTTTTGCTGATCCCCATCGTCGTGGCGCTTACGTACTTCATAAATATCGCGATCCCCTCCGCTGCGGGCTGCTCTGCTGCGGTCGGCGCTACGATGATACCGCTTCTAATGGCTGCGGGCATTAAGCCTGAGATGGCGGGCGCGGCGGTGTTTGCGGGCACTTTCGGCGGCGTTTTGAGCCCAGGCTCGGCGCACAACGTATTCGTAGCCGATATGGTAAAGGCGCACAACCCCTCCTACACGGTTCAAGACGTCATCGCCGTGCAGTTTTCTAGCGCGATTACCGCTTTGATCGTGGTTTTGATCGTAATGAGTATAACGGCGATAGTTTGCAAAGACTACACTAAGGGGGTGAATTATCTAGCGCAAAGAGAAAATTCCGCAGGTGTAGACGGCGCAAGCTCCGCCGCAGCAAGCTCTGCCGCATCCGCCGACGGTTCAAATTTAGACGCGCAGCCCCAGAAGCTAAACGTCTTGCATGCGCTTATGCCGCTAGTGCCTTTGGTGATCTTAATCATCGGCGGTACGTCCAAGCTCAACGCGATCTCCTTTCTTAAATGGACCAAGATGGGCGTCGCCGAGGCGATGCTACTGGGCGCTATCGTCACCATCGTCATTACTATGACCAATCCTCAAAAGATCACGAAGGAATTTTTCAAAGGCATGGGTAGCGCGTATGCCGATATCATGGGTATCATCATCGCAGCGGGCGTCTTCGTCGCGGGTCTTAGCGCGTGCGGAGCGATCGATTTCGTAATCGAGTGGCTAAAGGGCGAGCAGGGCTACGTAAAATTCGGCGGCACCTTCGTTCCGTTTTTTATGGGCGTCGTGACGGGCTCGGGAGATGCGGCGGCGATGGCGTTTAACACCGCGGTGACCGTGCATGCGGACCAGCTAGGGTTTGCGCAAGATAAGCTCGGTATGGCGGTTGCGATAAGCGGCGCGCTAGGCAGGAGCGCATCGCCGATCGCGGGCGGATGTATAGTCTGCGCGGGACTTGCGATGGTAAGCCCTATTCAGATCGCTAAAAGAACGGCTTTGGGTATGTTTCTATCCGTCTGCGTCATCGCATTTTTCATTTTGTAAAGGACTTAATATGGATATCGTGCAGAGGTTTTTAAACTATACCAAGATTAACACCACCACAAATAGAGCCGCGGGTGCTGCGGGCATAATGCCCTCAAATCCCAAGGAGCTCGAGCTCGCAGGCCTCATAAAAGGCGAGCTAGAAGCCCTGGGCATAAAAAATATCAGCCTTAGCGAGAAGTCGATTTTGATCGCTAAAATTCCCTCAAATTTAGACGCGCCCGCTCCGAGCGTAGCGTTTTTTGCCCACCTTGATACCAGTGCCGAGCAGACGAATGATACTAAAGCTCAGATCGTAAGATACGAAGGCGGCGATATCTGCCTGAATAAAGAGCTAGAAATTTATCTCAAAGCGAGCGAAAATGAGGAGCTGCGAGATTACAAAGGAGACGAGATCATCGTAACGGACGGCACTAGCTTGCTAGGCGCCGACGATAAGGCGGCGATCGCTGCAATCGTAAATGCGCTGGAATTTTTCGTCCAAAATCCACAGATCAAACACGGCGAGATAATTGCTTGCTTCGTGCCGGACGAGGAGCAGGGCTTGCTAGGGGCAAAGGCGCTGGACGTAAGCGAGGTAGGCGCGGATTTTGGCTACTGCCTTGATTGCTGCGGCATCGGCGAGTTTATCTACGAGAATTGGAATGCAGGCGATTGCGTCGTTACCTTCAAAGGCCAGTCGGCTCATCCGATGAACGCCAAGAGCAAGCTCGTAAATTCCTTGCTTTTGGCGCATAAGTTTATCTCGCTGCTGCCTGCGGGCGAGGCGCCCGAATACACCGAGGGCAAGGAGGGCTATTTTTGGGTCAAGGAGCTTAGCGGCAACAGCGCAAAAACCGTCCTAAAGATCGACGTGAGGGAATTTGACGAGAAAAGATACGAGCAGCGTATGGAATTTTTGCAAAAAACTGCGGACGGGCTTCGCGCGATCTGGGGCGATCGGATCGAAATTTCGCTAAACGATCGCTACAAAAACGTCTATAACTTTTTGAAAAACGACGACGCGCCTGCGATAAGATTTGCAAAGCAGGCTTTTAAAAGCCTAAATATTGAGCCCAAGATCAAGCCTATGCGAGGCGGCTACGACGGCGCCGTCATCTCGGCAAAGGGGCTGCCGTGCCCGAACCTCTTTACCGGCGGGCACAATTTCCACTCGATCTACGAATACCTGCCCGTAAGCTCTTTAAAAGCGGCGAGCGAAGCGGTTAAGCAGATCATAACGTTAGCGGCAGAGGGGGCGCGAGCTTAGCTCGGGCGCTTTCTACTCCGCGCGCAGATTTGATTTTAAATTTAGCTCGTTCATTCCGCCGCGAAATTTTACCCTGCAGGACATAATTTTTGGCCCCGTGGCGACGGATGATGCGGGCTACGACTACGACGCGGATTTTGCGCGGTATCATTCAAGCGAGGAGATGGCGGAATTTCTGCTTGCGCTTTATAATAGCGACGCGTGCGTGGGTGCGGCGGATCGAAACAGCTTCGAGTTTAGCCTGCAAGCTGCGCGATTTGACTACGCAGGTAAACGCTAAAATTTATGCATTACGCGCTGTGCAGACGATACGCGCGTAAAATTTAGAATAACGCAGCGCCTGAGCTAAATTTGACCCCAAAGCGCGTTAAAATTTAAAGAAAATCAGGGAGCGAAAATGGGAAAATCCGCCTTGGTGCTGGGAGCTACGGGCGTCGTAGGCAGGGAGCTGGTGCGCGAGCTTTGCGAGAGCCCGGGTTACGATGAGGTAGAGGCGTGGGTGCGCCGCGAGATAGGCTTTTGCCACCCTAAGCTTCGCGCGCGGATCATTGATTTTGAGAGCATTTCGGATATCGCGCCGCATAAATTTGATGAAATTTTTTGCGCGCTTGGCACGACGATGAAGCAGGCGGGCTCGCGCGAGGCGTTTTTGCGCGTGGACGTGGACTACGTCTATGCAGCGGTGAAGTGGGGCAAAGCAGCGGGCGTGCGGCGCTTCGTGCTCGTATCAGCTCCGGGTGCGAGCGAAGGTTCGCCAAGCTTTTATCTGCGTGCCAAAGGGCGTATTGAGCGGCGCGTGAGCGAGTTTGACTTTGAGAACCTCCAGATTGCTCATCTGCCGTTAATCCTCGGCGAGAGACCTGATGCTCGCCTGCAACAGCAGATCGTAGCGATGTTTTTAAACTGCAGCTTGCTCGTTCGGTAAATTTAGACCGCTTAGCGGCGCAAGTATCGCCCGCGCGATGATAAATGCGGCTAGCAGCGACGCGCGCGGCGTACAAATCTACGAGCCGCGGGAATTTTTATAAATCGCGGATGGGATTTTAGCGCAAGGTAGGAGCTTGAGCCAAATTTAAAACTAAAGTTTTAGGCAGTGTGGATAAAATTTTATAAATTGATCTACTTAAATTAAATTTTATAGTTAATAGAATTTTATAGTAAAATTTCCTACTTGAAATTTTAAGCGTGGAATCTTGCGTACTGTGTTGTTGCAAAATTTTTGTTATAAAACCCTATGCTAAAATTTTAGGACTAAATTTGCGGTGTATTTAGTTTAGCCGCGAATAAAGCCTCCTAGGGCTTCAAGCTCGCATGCGGTTATGGCAACTTCAAACCCCGAAACAATCGTAAGTTTTACAAGTTTTATAAATCTGCGACATTAAATTCTAAAAATTATGAGCTACTTAGGAGGCGAAAACGGTCTATTTTTTCGCTTCTTTCGGCGCGGTCGGCGGGTCGAGCTGCATGATCTTATCGCCTAGGCGCTGAAAATTTGCAAGGCTTTTTAGATGGAAATACGCTAGCTCCAGATATCCGCGGCGCGCAAAATCCGCAAGCTTTTTATCGCTTAGCTTCAAAAGCTTTTCGCGATTTACGACCGAAAAGCCGTTTAGCAGAGACGATTCCTTGCCGCTAGAGTTGATGCCGAGCTCCTTGGCCTCTAAAATCCCCGCCTTTTGAAATTCCGCCGCGGCAACGCGCGTGCGCATATCTAAATCAGCGTAATTTTTCATCACCTCTTTTAAATTTTCCAAAAACGGCGTCGGCTTGCCGTCTTTAAAAAGCGCCTCACCGTCGCCTTTGATCTGCTGCGCGTCTTTGTCGAAGCAGATCGCCGTCTGCTCGCCGATCTGGGCTAGGAAAAACGGATAATTCTGCACCGAAGAAGGCACCGTTCCTTTATAATCCTTATCGATTAGAACGTTTTTGGTGCGCCCTAGCAGCGCCACCATTTTGGGTTCTTTTTCAATGGTAAATACGATAACGAGGTTGTCCGCGCAAAACGGGATCTCCGGCGCGATCACCGGTACGAAAGGCGCGGTGGGAAATGCGTCTGCGTGATATTTCAAATCCGCGTGTTTAACGCTATCTAATACGACTGGGGTCATGTTGATCCTTTAAAAAATTTTAGCAATTATATAAAAAAGAATATTAAAATTCTAAAGGGTTTTAAAATTTCAGCTGTTTTACTTGTGTAAATTTAGACATTTGGAATTTTAAATTTGATAGAATCACCGTTAAATTTAAGGAGCGAAAGTGGGCTTGGATGAGCTTTTAGCACTCGCGACGGACGCCGCAAAAAAGGCAAATGCCGCGATAATGCAAAACTACGATAAATTTGATATCTTTGTCAAAGCGGACAGATCGCCGCTTACGAATGCCGATCTTGCGGCAAATGATGTGATAATGCGCACCCTAGAGCCTAGCGGCATCGCGATCTGCTCGGAAGAGTGCGTGCTGGATAGCAAGCGGCGCATGAGCGAGGAGAGATTTTGGCTGATAGATCCGCTGGACGGCACGAAGGAGTTCATCGCGCGCAACGGCGAGTTTTGCGTCTGCATCGCGCTGATAGAGTATGGACGCCCGATTTTAGCGACGATCAGCATACCAATAAGCGGCGATATATATAGCTCAAACGGCGGCGGAGTTTATAAAAACGGCATACTGCTCCCTCGCCCCACTAGCGCACCGCAAATCTTCATGCAAGGGCACTATAGTAGATCCGCAAAATACGTGCAATTCGCGCAGAAATTTGGAATGCAACTAATGTGCAAAGGCTCTGCGATAAAATTTTGCATCTTAGCCGAGGGAGGCGCCAGCGCGTATGCGAGATTTAGCGACTGCTCACTTTGGGACATCGCGGCGGGAGATTTTTTACTACATCAAAGCGGTGGAGCGGTAGTGGATCTAAAGACGATGAAGGCACCGCTTTATAACGGAAAAAGTCTGATAAATAATCATTATGTGGCGGTAGGTGCGAATGCGGTAAAAAATTTATCTGAAATGTTGGAATTCGCAAAGAATTTTTAAGCTAAATTTATAGTAAACGTCTTATAATATAAGTCCAAAAATTTTTTATCAAAGGATAAAAACATGAAGGGCTTTACTATGATCGAATTAATTTTCGTGATCGTGATTTTAGGTGTTTTGGCGGCAGTTGCCATTCCAAAACTAGCAGCTACGCGCGATGATGCAGAGGTCGTTAGAGCATCTCAAAACATCGTTACATCTTTAAGCGATATAATAGGCTACTATACTTCACAAGGTCAGTATAGTTCAGATATTCCTAGCATGACAAATGTAGCAATTCCTATTAAAGCCAAAGGCTCCGTTTGTGCTACTTATAAATATAACAATGCATCGCAAATTACCTTAAAAAAAGAATACAATGGTTTGTGCGCTACAGTTTGGGATTCGGCAAATCTAAAAACTATAAGCAACCTTTATAGTTCAGATGCATTAGTAATTGTTCAGTAGCTTCTTTGGTGCAGGGACTATCTCTGCGCCTTTTTATTTATAAATCCAAGAAAAATTCCAATCATCCAAACAATTGCGAAAAATATAAAGATAAAACTCCAAAATTGCGCCAGATCCGCGCTTTTACTTGCCGGGAATAGATACCAGCCTCCGCTATAAAGCGCCGTTAGTTTGGCTTGCAGTCCGTCTAGCGTTGTATTGGTTGGCACCGCTGGTACGTCGAATGCGCAGCTGTTAAATGGCTTAAAAATTGGCACTACGCTTAGATCAAAATTTAAAAATTTCACCGCTCCGCCGCAGCCGCTTATCCCTCCCATTTCGCTGTCTTCGCGCAGTACGACGCGGATTTTGGCTAAATTTAACGACGAGGCAAATCCTAGCGCCGCGCCGTAAAACCACACCACATATCCGCAGATAGCGCCGTAAACGTCCTTGCCGCAAACCGCTAAAATTACCGCTCCTAGCGCTACGGCGCAAAGCGCGAATCTCACGTGAATACTAAAACTTTCCGGATAGATAAAAAGGAATTTTTGCAAGAAAAAATATGAAAATGCTAGCCAAAAAAGCGCCCAGATAGCGCAAAAGGCGAGAAATTTTTTGGAGTATTTGTTTTGAAATTTTAAAATCATAAAAATCCTTTCCGCACATAATTTTATAATAAATTGCAGATATTTTTGCTAAAATCCCAGCTTTTATAGCAAAAATTTCAGGCAAAGGGTAAAATTTTGAAGGGTTTTTTACGCAAATTAGAAAGAGCTTTTGATGCGTTCGCAAATATTTTAGGCGTATTGAGTATCGTATTTTTGGCGCTTTTAGTTATAGTCGTTTTTTACAATGTTGTGGCGCGTTATCTTTTTCCAGCTGCAAATTCCGTCGCTATGCAAGAACTTACGTGGTGGCTATATTCGGCGATGTTTTTATTCGGCGTGACCTATGCGCTCAAAGAAAATGCCCACGTTCGCGTGGATATTTTTTACGAAAATTTTAGCCCCACTGCAAAAGCGCTCATAAATATCTTAGGCACGATATTTTTCATTTTGCCTTTCGTGGCGCTCGTGGCATTCTTTTCGATCGATTATGTGAGCGAGGCTTATACGAGCCACGAGGCCAGCGCCAATCCTGGCGGCATGCAGCATCTTTGGATCATTAAGTCCGCAATCACGCTTAGTTACGCGTTTTTATTTATCTACGCATTTGGATTTTTGATTAAAAATATTAACGCCCTGCTTGATGTTAGGGAAAACAAAGGCTCGGAATTTCTTAGTGGAAATTCTTCGGGCGCACAGAGTGTGTGAGGGCAAAATGAGCTTAAATTTAAAATTCTATAAATTTCACACTTTTCGCGCTTGGTCAGAATTTTACCAAGGCGAGATAAAAGGTGGCGAGCTATGATAGGCATAGTGATGTTTGCGGCAGCGCTTTTTATGCTTTTACTGGGTTTTCCCGTTGCGTTTACGTTCGGCGCCGTGGCGGTGATTTTCGGCTTTATCTACGGACTTAGTGAGGCGTGGGATTACGCGCAGGGCTTTGAAATTTTAACCGAAGCTTTCGAGGATATGAGCAGGCAGTTTTTTTCACTGATGCCTAATAGAATTTACTCGATTATGGAAAATCAGCTGTTAATCTCGGTGCCGCTTTTTATTTTGATGGGTATGATTTTGCAAAAGACTCGCCTTGCGGAGCGCTTATTAGAGTCGATGGCATTTTTATTCGGCGGTGTACGAGGCGGCGTGGCGATCAGCACCGTTTTGGTGGGCGCGCTACTTGCGGCTACGACGGGCATAGTGGGCGCGACTGTCATCGCTATGGGCGTTATCAGTCTGCCCGTGATGATGAAATACGGCTATGATAAGCCACTGGCTACCGGCACTATCGCTGCTGCGGGCACGCTTGGGCAGATTATCCCGCCTTCTATCGTGCTGATTATTTTAGGCGATATACTTTCGGTTTCGGTGGGCGATCTTTTTTCTGCAGCAGTTATTCCTGGGCTCGTGTTAGTGGGTTTTTACGTGATTTATATCGCGATTATTTCATATATTTGCAAAGATTATGCGCCGCCTGTTCCGCCGCTAGAGGGACTTAGCAAATCAAAGCAAATTTTTATCGCGCTTAAAAATGTCGTGCCGGTGCTTGTGCTGATTTTGCTCGTCTTGGGATCTATTTTTGCGGGCATCGCTACTCCTACGGAGAGCTCGTCGGTAGGCTGCTTAGGTGCGATAGCGCTAGCTGTTTTATACCGCACGTTTTCGTTTAGGCTGATCTATGACGCACTAAAAAATACCGCTAAAATTTCGGGCATGGTTTTTATGATTTTGATGGGCGCCACGGCATTTTCGATGATTTTTTCTTACACGGGTGGAGATGAGGTCGTGAAAAATTTTATGGAAAATCTGCCCGGTCAAGCATGGGGATTTATCGCGCTTACGATGGTAGTTATCGTAGTGCTTGGATTTTTTCTCGATTATGTTGAAATTTCATATATCATTTTGCCGATACTTTTGCCGATAGTAGAGTCTTTGCATATCAATCCCGTGTGGTTTGCGATCTTAATCGCTGTAAATTTACAAACATCGTTTATGACGCCGCCATTTGGATTTTCGATATTTTTCTTAAAGGGCGTGACGCCGCCGCAAATCCACACCACGGATATTTACAAGGGCGTGCTACCTTTTATTTTATTGCAAATTCTAGTGCTATTAACACTCGCAATCTTTCCGGGGGTTTTTGGTTTAAAAGCTTTTTTAGGCTAGAAATATTAAAATTCACGCTAAATTTAATCTAGGAGCTAAAAATGGCTAAAAAGCTTATCGACGTTATGGATACGACCTTTCGCGACGGATTTCAGTCAGTTTTCGGCGCGCGCGTGGCGATGGCGGACTTTTTGCCTGCCGTTAGCGCGGCCAAAGACGCGGGCATCACGCACTTCGAGTTCGGCGGCGGCGCGCGGTTTCAGAGCCTGTATTTTTACCTAAACGAAGACGCGTTTGAGATGATGGATAAATTTAGAAGCATCGTGGGACCTGAGGCGAACCTGCAAACTCTTAGCCGCGGCGTAAATACCGTCACGCTCGATACAGGCAGCCGCGAGATCATTGATCTGCACGCCAAGCTTTTTGCCAAGCACGGCACGACGACGATTCGAAATTTCGACGCGTTAAACGACGTGGAAAATTTAAAATTTAGCGGCGAGTGCATACATCGCCACGGCCTTAAACACGAAGTTGTGGTCACGATGATGGATCTGCCGCCGGGATGCAGCGGCGCGCACGACGCAGCGTTTTATGAGAGAATTTTGCGTCAAATTTTAGACGCGCAGATCCCGTTTGACAGCGTCTGCTTCAAAGACGCAAGCGGCACCAGCAGCCCGCAGAAGGTCTATGAAACGATCAAGCGCGCGCGTAAAATTTTAGGCGACGGCGTGCATATCCGCCTGCACACTCACGAGACGGCGGGCGTTAGCGTCGCGTGCTATCAGGCTGCGCTCGTTGCGGGCGTAGACGGCATCGACCTTGCCGCGCATCCCGTAAGCGGCGGCACGAGCCAGCCGGACATCCTCACGCTGCTGCACGCGACGAAGGGGCAAAATTTCGACCTGGGGCTAGATGCAGAGAAAATTTTAAAATACGAAGAGGTTTTGGGCGAGTGCTTGAAAGATTATTTTATGCCGCCAGAGGCTACGCAGGTAAGCCCGCTCATTCCGTTTTCGCCTATGCCGGGAGGCGCGCTTACTGCAAACACTCAGATGATGCGCGATAATAAAATTTTAGACAAATTCCCGGCCGTCATCAAGGCTATGCGCGAGGTCGTCGAAAAGGGCGGTTTCGGCACGAGCGTAACGCCGGTTAGTCAGTTTTATTTCCAGCAGGCGTTTAACAACGTAATGTTCGGCCCGTGGAAAAAGATCGCCGAGGGCTACGGCAAGATGGTGTTAGGTTATTTCGGTAAAACGCCCGTTAAGCCCGACGACGGCGTGATTAAGATGGCTGCTGAGCAGCTGGGGCTAGAGCCTACTACTAAGCACGCCGTAGATATTGCCGACGCGGACGAGAGCAAGAGTGTCGCGTATGCGCAGAAAATTCTGCGCGAGCAGGGCATCGAGCCTAGCGAGGAGAACATATTTATCGCGCTTGCGTGCAAAGAAAAGGGCATCGCGTTTTTAAAAGGCGAGGGCAAGGTGATGAGTCGTAAAAAAGAGGACGTAGCGCCCTCCGCAAGCCATCAAAGCAGTATTTCTAAAAACGGCAAATTTGATATTAAAATTAACGGCAAAATTTACAGCGTAGAATTCGCAGGGCAAAATGTGCTCGTAAACGGCGATCGATACGACGTTAGCTTCGATACCTCAGCGCCCGCAAAGCCGCAGCCGCAAGGCTCCGCCGGCGAGCAGCCCACTGCTAACGCGCGAAGTGGTACGGACGATAACGATATAAAAGCGACGCTTCCTAGCAACGTATTTAAAATTTTAATAAAGGAAGGCGACGCTGTTAAGGCGGGGCAGAATGTCATCGTGCTTGAAGCGATGAAGATGGAGATAAATATCGAAAGCCCACGTGACGGTGTAATTGATAAAATTTTAGTCGCCCAAGGCGATACGGTCGATGCCGATCAGGTGCTCGCGATTTTAAGATAAGCTCTAAAATTTAGGCGGCGCTCCCGCCTAAATTTCATGGCGACAATCCTCGGTGCTTAAGCGAGCTTACCTAAATTTTAAGCTATAATAGCGCAATCTTTTATCAAAATTTAATTTAAAAAGGACGCAAAATGACAACTCCGAACGATCTGGATAAACTAGGTCTTAAAGATATCAAAAAAATCAACCACAACCTAAGCTACGACGAGCTTTTCGAGCTTGAAAAGGCTATGAATGAAGGGCGCGTCAGCAGCAACGGCACATTTATGGTCGATACCGGAATTTTCACGGGTCGCAGCCCAAAAGATAAGTACTTCGTAAAACAAGACCCGAGCCAAAAATACATCGCTTGGGGCAAGGTAAATCAGCCTATCTCAAAAGAGCTTTTCGATAAGCTTTTAGCCAAAGCCAAAGCTCAGCTAAGCGGCAAGGAAATCTTTATCCAAGACGCATTTTGCGGAGCTAGCAAATCCAGCCGTAAAAACGTGCGCTTCGTAACTGAAGTCGCGTGGCAGGCGCATTTTGTTAAAAATATGTTCATCCGCCCAAGCGAGAGCGAGCTAGCGGAATTTTATCCTGATTTCGTCGTTTATAACGCGTGCAAATGCAAAAACGAAGATTACGCGAGCGACGGGCTGCACTCCGACGTTTTCGTTATCTTTAACGTCGAGGAAAACGTCGCGGTTATCGGCGGCACGTGGTACGGCGGCGAGATGAAAAAGGGCATTTTCTCGATGATGAACTACTGGTTGCCGCTAGAGGGCAAGCTAAGCATGCACTGCTCGGCAAACGTGGGCAAGGACGGTGATACGGCATTATTTTTCGGCCTAAGCGGCACGGGCAAAACGACGCTATCGACCGATCCGAATCGCAAGCTAATCGGCGATGATGAGCACGGCTGGGACGATGAGGGGATATTTAACTTCGAGGGAGGCTGCTACGCGAAGTGCATAAATTTAGACCCGAGTAGCGAGCCTGAAATTTACGCCGCGATCAAACGCGACGCGCTACTTGAAAACGTGGTCGCCAACGAGGCTGGCGTCGTGGACTACAAAGACGGCAGCAAGACCGAAAACACCCGCGTCAGCTACCCGATCTATCATATCGATAACTACGAGCCAAGCTCCGCAGGCGGCCATCCGAAAAACATCATCTTCCTAACCGCCGACGCGTTCGGCGTTTTGCCGCCGGTCGCAAAACTAACCAAAGAGCAGGCGATGTATTATTTCCTAAGCGGCTATACGGCCAAAGTCGCAGGCACCGAGCGCGGTATTACAGAGCCTGTGGCGACCTTTAGCGCGTGCTTCGGCGAGCCGTTTATGCCGCTGCACCCGACCGTTTACGCTAAGCTTTTAGGCGAAAAGATCGACAAACACAATGTCAGCGTCTATCTGGTAAACACCGGCTGGAGCGGCGGCGCGTACGGCGTGGGCAAGCGAATGAGCATCAAAGCCACTCGCGCATGCATAAACGCGATCTTAGACGGCAGCATCAAAAAGTGCGAATTTGAAAATTTTGGTATTTTTAACCTAGCGATCCCAAAAGAGCTCGCAGGCGTCGAGACGAAGCTGCTAAATCCAATCAATACGTGGACGCACCCGGCGGAATATAATATAACGCGCGATAAGCTAGCAAAGATGTTTGAAGAGAATTTTAAACGCTACGAGGACGTAAAAGAAGGGGTCGAGTTTGCTAAAGCGGGCCCTACGGCTTAGGCTCCTGGGTCTTGGGGCGATCTGTGCGCTTTTTGCTGCATGCGAAGATACCCCCTCAAATTTAAAACAGCCGCTCGTTGCGATGAGCGGCTTTTCATTTTACGACGATCCGCTAAGCTACATCAACAATGTGCGCGCAAAATCGGGGCTAAACTACTTTGCGCAGAATGAAATTTTAAATATCTCCGCGCTTAATCACGCAAAATATGTCGTCGCAAACGAGGCGATGTCGCACGACGAGAGCCCGGGCAAGCCGAATTTCACGGGCGAAAATCCGTCAAAGCGCGCTTTTTACGCAGGCTATAATGCCATCGTGAGGGAAAATTTATCTTATAATTCGAGCGATCTAAAAAGCGCGATTGACGGGCTTTTAAGCGCGATTTACCATAGATTTGCATTTTTGGATTTTGCCTCGGATGAGATCGGCATCGGCTATTTTGAGCACGGCAAAAAAAGTAGCTACGTTTTTGAGATGGGAAATTCGCGCCTAAACGCCTTTTGCTCGCGGAATTTAAACGACGAAGGAAGCGGCAAATTTCTACTGGGGATGTGCAAAAACGAAACGCTACGCATGAGAGAGGATAAGTTCAAAGGCGCTACTGCGCTAAACTCGCGCCCTTACGTCTATTACCCAAACGACGAGCCCGCGCTTGCATTTTTCAGCAATGAAATTCCAGACCCCATGCCCGAGTGCAAAATCACCGCAAACCCCGTAAGCGTGGAGTTTAATGCCGAGGGGCCGCCCGTAGCGATGAAAAGTTTTAAAATTTACGAAAGCGGCAGGGAGCTTCAAAACGTTAAAATTTTAGATAAAAACTCCGATCCTAACGCCATTTTAAGCGATAGGCAGTTTGTGCTTTTCAGCAGAGAGGTTTTTAAATTTGACGCCAAATACGGCGCGGAGTTTAATTACGAGCAGGGCAGGAAGCAAAAGACGCTGCGGTGGGAGTTTATCACGCAAGCGCCTAAATTTAGATACTTCGTCGTGCAAGGCGGAGAAAATTTGAGCGTGAAAAACGGCGCGTTTTACGACATATTCATAGCCCCGAAAGACTGCAACGATTTGATGAAAAGCTACAAAACCAGCTACTCCTTTATGGATAAGCCCGAAATTTCAAGCCCCGCGGCAAATATGCTGCGCGTAAAGCTAAACGGCGCAAAGGGCGCGAAGCTTGAAATTTCAACGGGTAACGGCGCGATAATAAATCTGTATTTAAGCGACGACTCCAAAAGCTACGACGGCATGGGTAAAATTTACGCCGCAATCGCGGCGGTTTTAGCGGCGATCATTTTGTTTTATCTTTTGGCAAGGCGCAGAGAGCGATAGGCGAGACCTATTTTCGCGACCTCTACTTTTTTCTGCACACACAGGGGCGCATAATGCCTATCTTGCGTGAAATTTAATGCAGAGCTCGGCTTTTAAATTTCATCCCCGTTTATCTCATCCGCAAGTTTTAAAATTTTAGCCTGCACTGCCTCAGGAGCGTAGATATCCATCCACTCTATCCCGTTTGATGCGCTAAAAAGCACGGCGATCCGCCCCTCGCTCATCGCGCGCTTGGCAAGCTTGGTCGCTGCGGGGCTGTTGCCCATATTGGGCGTCTCGTCTATGCTTATCTCGGCGCAGCGGCGCAAAATAGGCGCCGGATCAAACTCTCCCTCGAGCAAAATAATAACCGAGCCGCGCCTAAAACTGCAGGCGTTCCAAAAGATCTCGGCGCCGCTTACGCATTCGCGCGAAAGATCGAGGCGAAATTTGCCCCGCTCGCGCACGAGAAAACTAAACTCGCTTAAGCTTAGCGGATGCTCCACGCTACCGAATGCCCCCACGATGCTATCTTTGCGCCCGTTATAGACATAGGCGGCGAGCGCATTTTGCAGTAGCGGCGCAATGATCTGCTCATGCGCGCTCGTGTGATCGTCATCTCTGGCGCGGCCTGGGATCTTTACAAAAAACGGTTTGAAATACTCCATAAACGCTCCTTAAATTTATAAAATTTGCTCGCTTTTGCTTTTAAATTTAGCGTTCACGGCGGTTAAATTTAACTCTGAGCCTGACGCATTTTCGGTCTATTTCGGGCGTTGCCATTTAAATTTTACTCTTGTATCTACTATCGCAGCTTCTTGCGCTTATGTATAGTTTTTACGCCTATCAAATACAACCTGGATGGCGGTTTAAATTTTACACAAAATACTTGCGGGCGGCATCCTTGCTCTCAAAGGGGCTTGCGCTCAGCTCGCTGCCGTCTATGAGCAGGGCGTAGCGACGAGCGGCGTCCGTTTTGGCGTATGTTAGCGCCAGCCTCGCCGCAAGCTCTCTATCCGCCTCGCTCGCGCCCCTACTTAGCAGGCTTAGTGCGCCCACGACGTCATCTTTAAATTTTATCTCACTAAATTTAGGATTTTGCACGGCGGCAAGCTTTTTGTTGTCGCTCTCATCCCGCCCGATTATGAGCTTAGCACCCTCAGGCAGGCGCAGATGACGCCCGAATTTTAAAATTTCAGCGTCCGCGGGCGTTTCGATCTTTTCAAATTTTACCGCATCCTTGATCCGCTCGCTGAAGCTCTGCACGGTCAGCAGACAGCCTCCCGCCGGCGTTTCGTAATCCTCAAAGCCAAACTCCGCCGCCAGCTGCATCTGTCTAGCCCGCCCGCGCCCGCTGATGTCAAGCAGCGCGCCCCTATCGACCCAGCCCCTGATCTCAGGCGTCGTAGGCGGCAGCAGTTTCGCGCACAGCGGACGCAGTATCAGCCCCTCCTCATCGCCGCTAAGCCCGCCGACCTGCGCTAGAGCCTGCGCGCGCTGACTCATCGGGCGCTGTCCGAGCACCTCGCCCGTGATGATGAAGCTCGCCCCTTCGCTTTGCAGCATCGCAAGCGCGGTCTTAAACATATATCCGTGGCAGTCGATGCAGGGGTTAAAGTGCTTGCCGTAGCCGTATTTGGGCTCGAAAAGCACCTGCCGCAGATATTCGCTTCTGATATCGACGCTTTTAAAATCCGCTCCCGCGGCTGCGGCTCTGCGGCGCATGATCTCGCTCTTATCATCCTTGCCGCTAAATCCGATATCCATATTTAGCGCGAGCACCTCGATGCCTTGCGAGACGATGAGTTTGACCGCGAGCATGGAGTCAAGCCCGCCGCTAAAGAGCGCCAATGCCTTCATTTCGTTCCTTTACTTGAGTTGATTGATCTTTTTTTGATACTCTAAGATCCGCTCGATCTTGTCGGGCGCGTCGGAGTTTTTGAGCTTTTGCATAAGATCTTGCAGAGCGTTGCGGCGTAAAATTTTGCACGCGTCGTTAAAAAGCGCCGCGCCGCCGATCGGCAAAATTTCATCATCCAGCGCGAGCGCGCGCAGATTTTCAAGGGCTTCGGTTTCGACGTTTTGAGTATTTTGGACACTTTGAGCGTTTTGAATATTTTGAGCGGCGGCTTTCTTTTTGCCTTGCTTTGCGATGTTGTTTACGTCTTGCTTCTCGCCGCCGTTTGCGCCCTGCTGCACGGAGCCTTTTAAATTTACGGCGCTTGCGGAGCCCTGCCCGTTAAAATTTTGCTCGCTAGAGCTCTCGCCGCTTTTTAAATTTACGCTCTTGCTCCGGTTAAAATTTTCTCCAGCGCCACCCGCGGTAAAATTCTCGCCGGCATTACTATCCGCATTACCGCCCTCGCCTGCGATGAAATTTTTAAAATTTCCGCCGCTGCGAGCGAAAGCCAAAAACGCCTCGAAAATATCGCCGTGCATCCGAAAATCGCGCCGCTCCAAGCAGCCGAGCCCAAGCTCCGCCATCTCGCCATCAAGCAGCATCGATTTTATGATCTGAAGCTCCGCGATCTCCTTGCGGCGCAGTAGCGTCCGCCCGCCCCTCGCCGAAACCGCAGGCGGCGCGGAGCTTTCGTAACGCGCCGAGTTTTGCGCGCGAACAAAATTTCCGACGTTTAAGCTCCCGCTCGCACCGCCCCTGCCGTCTGCGCCGTGCCCCTCGTAAGAGCCGAAATCGTAAGCGCCCAAATCGCGAGAGCCGAAGCTTCCGCTCTCGTTAAAATTTCGCCCCTCAAAGCCCGCGCCGAAATTTTTACCGCCGTCAGCAAGATTAAACGAAGCGGGTGAGACGTTTAAAATTTGCGCCACTAGGCTCTGATAGGACTCGGCGAGCACGGGGCCGAGCGTTGCGGTAAATTCTTTGATCTCATTTAGCGCCGCTTCTTTTTGCACGGGGCGGGCGAGGTCGTATTTTTTGGCGATTCTTCGGATCAGAAACTCCCCGCTCTCCATGCCGCTAGCATAAATTTGCTCTAGCTCGCGCACCTTGCCCGCGACTATCATATCCGCAGGATCGGCGCCTCCGCCGATTATGGCGACGCTTGAATCGATCTTATTCAGGCACAAAAGCCGCGCCGATTTTATCGCCGCATTGATGCCCGCAGCGTCGCCGTCGAAGCTAAGCACGACGTTAAGCTCCGCGCGCTTTATAAGCGGCAGATGAGCGGGCGTCAACGCCGTGCCGAGCACCGCTACGGCGTTATCGATGCCCGCTTGATGCAGCATGATGACATCCATGTAGCCCTCGGTGATGATGAGGGTTTTTTTGGCGATTGCGCTTTTTTTCGCAAGGTCGAATGCGTAGAAAATTTTAGATTTATCAAACAGCGCGCACTGCGGCGAATTGACGTATTTGGCGGGGTTGTCGCTTATCGTGCGGCCGCCGAAGCCTACGAGCTTGCTTGCGTGGTTGTAGATCGGAAAGGTGATGCGCTCGATGAAGCTAGCGTAAAGCCCGCGCTCGTTTTGCTTCACCGCACCCGCATTTAGCGCGTCTTGCGGCGGAATTTCTTCGTTTTGCAAAACCCTGATCGTCTGCGCGCTAGCTCCAGCGTAGCCAAGGCCGAATTTGCGAATAGTCGCATCGCTCAGTCCGCGCTCGTGCAGGTATTTCACGGCGGCGGGGTTTTGATAAAGGCAGCTTTGGTAGTAGGCGTTTAAAATCCCAAGCACCTTCTTCTCTTCGCTGCGCTCCTGGACTTTAGCGCCGGTGTATTGCAGCGCGAAATTATACATCCCCGCAAGCTTTTCGACCGCTTCTGGGAAGCTTATCTTTTCGTAATCTTGGATAAATTTAATCGCATTGCCGCCCGCTTTGCACGAAAAGCAGTGAAAAATTCCAAGCTTGGAGCTCACGCTCATACTCGGGTGCGAATCGTCGTGGAAGGGGCAGACGCCCACGAAATTTGCGCCGCTGCGCTTAAGCGGGACATATTTTTCTACGACGTCTACGATATCTACGGTGGCCAGCAGATTTTCTATGCTTTCGTTTTTAATCATAAGCGAAATTATACCCGCACTTTGCTATAATTGCCCTTTATTTTTGCGACGAGGTTTGATTTGGATAATTTTTTCTTAGACGATCGCGACCCGATTTTCGGGCTTATCATGCTGATAAGCATAATCTTGCTAGTGTCGATTCTAAGCTACATCTGGGGAGTTTTTTCTAAAAAAAACGAGAGGCAGAGCCTAGAGAATTTCATCAAAAAATTTGACACCCTAGACGCGCTTAGCACCGAGCACAGGCAGCTTTTAGCAAGCCCGCAAATAGACATCCCGACGCTTGGAATTTTAGCTAGCTCTTTCGTCAAAAGCGGCGACTTCGAGCGCGCGATAGAAATTTATCTAATCGCGCTAAGTAAGGCTAGCGGCGGCGTGCAGAGAGAGTTTATCCTCACCAATCTCGGTATCGTATATTTCAAAGCGGGCTTTTTGGGACGCGCCGAAGAGGTGTTTTTGCAGGCGCTGAAGCTGCGCCCGAGAAACAAAGAGGCTCTTACGCATCTTACGGTGATTTACGAGCGGCTGAAGCGCTTTAATGAGGCGCTTGAGGTGCTTGACGCGCTGCGCGAACAGGACGCCGAAGTATATGCTCAAAGCCAGTTCGAGCGCGCCCAGATCATCGCAAACGACGCAAATACGCCGTTTAATAAGAAGATCGCTAAAATTTCAAAGCTAAACTTCAAAGGCGCGGGGCGGTTTTGCATGGAGCTTTTTATCAAAAATAAAGAGCCCATGGAGGGCTTTGACCGCTTCCCGCCGATCGAGCAGGCAATCGATCTGATCTATGATTTCCCTGCGGCGGTAAATACGCAGGATGCGGAGTACAACGCGCTTTTTTACGCGCTTGGAAGAAGCGATCAAAAGCCGCAGAGCGCAAGTAAAATTTTTGAGATCAACGCGCTTATGGCTATGAAAGGCGCGGGCTTTGAGGACGCGGGGCTTAGCTTTAGCTACACCTGCGCGAAGTGCAAAAGCTCGGTGGGGCTCTTCTCGCACCGCTGCCCGGTCTGCTACGAGCTAGGTAGCATGGAGATCAGAGCGCAAATTTCGGAGAAAACCGGTGAAATCGGTCAAACTTTTTAGCGACGGCAGCTGTCTCGGAAACCCTGGAGCAGGCGGCTGGGCTTATATCTTGCAATACGGCGACGAGATAAAAAAGGCAAGCGGCGCAGAAGCGATGACGACTAATAATCAAATGGAGCTAACTGCCGCTATAATGGGCCTTAGCGCGCTTAAGCAGCCCTGCCGCGTCGAGCTTTTTTCCGATAGTGAATATGTCGTCAAGGCGATAAATTCCTGGCTTGCAAAGTGGGTCGTTACCGATTTTAAGGGCAAGAAAAACGCAGATCTGTGGCGTAGATACCTTGCGGCGGCGGCGCCTCACGAGATCAAGGCCTCTTGGGTCAAGGGGCATGCGGGACATCCGCAAAACGAGGAGTGCGACGCTATGGCTCGCGCGGCGGCGGAAGCGATAAAATCTTAAAATTTTACGCGCAACAGGGCTCTAGCACGTCCTAGCTTCGGCGTAAATTTTATCGCCCGAAGCTTGTTTTAGCGCATTTGTTCACGCAATCGGGCTTCGGTGCACTCTATTCGTTTGCGTCGTTCGCGCTAGTTTGCACCATATTTTGTGCGCGGATTGCATTCGCAGCAAGCGGGCTTTGATGCGGCTGCATTTGCGACAAGTTTGTTTTAGTGTAAATTTCGTTTGCGACAAGTGAGCCTTAGCGCGGTTTGCGTTAGAATTGGCGGGCTACGTTTAAATTTTATTCGCCGCAGATTGGTGCTAGCGCGTTTCATTCGCCACGTTAGTGCAAATTTAGCGCGGGTTATGCTTGCACTCGTTCGTTCCGCTTGCACGGGTTTCCTTCGCACCTGATGCCGTTTGCGTGCGGACCGCCGCTGATTTCGTAAAATTTTATAAAAAAGGGCAAAGATGCAAAATTTAGAAAAATTACAAGAAAAACTGGGCTATAAATTTAAAAATTTAACCCACCTCAAGATCGCTCTTACACACAAAAGCGCCAAAAACGGACATAACAACGAGAGGCTGGAATTTTTAGGCGATGCGGTGATGGATCTGATCGTGGGCGAGTATCTTTTCAAAAAATTTAGCAGCGACGAGGGCGATCTGAGCAAGCTGCGCGCCGCGCTCGTGAACGAAAGCAGCTTTTCTAAATTTGCAAAATTTTTGGGCATCGGCGAGAACCTGAATATGTCACTGTCCGAGGAGCGCAACGGCGGGCGCGAGAAGCCATCGCTGCTTTCGGACGCCTTTGAGGCGATAATGGGCGCCGTCTATCTTGAGAGCGGGCTGCAAAACACCGCCCGCATCGCGACCGCAATCTTAGAAATCCTCTATCCGCGCATCAGCTTTAACGAGCTCGTTAAAGACTACAAAACCGCGCTGCAAGAGCTCACGCAGGCAAAATTCGGCGTCACGCCCGAATATGTTCTTTTAGGCTCGAGCGGCCCCGATCACAAAAAAAGCTTCGAAATGGCGGCGCTCGTAGGCGGCAAGCGGCTCTCATCCGCCGTGGGAGCGAGCAAAAAAGAGGCCGAGCAAAAATGCGCGCAAATCGCGATCGAGCTTTTACAAAACAGCGCCTCGCACGGCACTAGCGCGACAGATGGCGAGCAAGCAGCATGCGCTAGTGACGCACAAAACGGCGCGAACTGCGCTCAGAACGGCAAAAAAGGCTTACGAGGCGGCAGCGGACGAGCGTGGGGCAGCACAAAGAGCGACCATAATGATCGAGGCGACAAAAGAAGCGGGCGCGATACGGATAAACAAAGCGGCGGCGATCAAGGAGGCGCGCTATGAACACCTTCGGCGAGAGATTGCGCCTTAGCACCTTCGGCGAGAGCCACGGCGCGGCGATCGGCGGCGTTTTGGACGGCTTTCCGGCTGGCGTGACGATCGAGATTTCAAATATCCAAAGCGAGCTTGACCGCCGCAAGCCGGGCGGCAAATACGCTACGCCGCGCAAAGAAGCCGACGAGATCGAAATTTTAAGCGGAATTTTTGACGGTCGCAGCACCGGCGCGCCGATCGGATTTATCATCCGCAATGCAAATCAGCACTCAAAGGACTACGAAAATCTCAAGGATATTTTCCGCCCCGCACACGCCGATTTTACATATTTTGCCAAATACGGACTGCGCGATCACCGAGGCGGCGGACGGGCAAGCGCGCGCGAAACCGCCGTACGCGTGGCCGCGGGAGCGTTTGCGCAAATTTTGCTAGATCACTTTAAAATTTCCGTAAAAAGTGGGGTTTACGGCGTGGGCGAAATTTACGCGGAAAATTTGGACTTCGACTTTGTGCAAAACAGCGAAATTTTCGCGCTCGATCCCGCTGTGGAGGGCGCACAGAAGGAACTAATCCTAAGCGTCAAAAATGCGGGCGATAGTATCGGCGGCTGCGTGATAACGCGCGTTACGGGCGTGCCTGCTGGGCTCGGCGAGCCGCTGTATGGTAAGCTGGATGCGGCGCTTGCGGGCGCGATGATGGGCATAAACGGCGTAAAGGCCGTGCAGATCGGCGCGGGAGTGAAGGCAAGCACGCTAAAAGGTAGCGAAAACAACGACTTTATGCGCGCTAGCAAGGATGCGATCCGCACCAACGGCGGCAAGATCGGCGCAAATTTTGCAAGCAACAATGCAGGCGGAATCTTAGGCGGCATAAGTAGCGGCGCGCCGATCGAGATTGCGACGCATTTTAAGTCTACTCCGAGCATTTTCATGGCGCAGCATAGCGTGGATGTGAGCGGCGCGGACGCGGTCTGCGAGCTGCGTGGGCGGCACGATCCGTGTATCGCCGTGCGCGGCAGCGTCGTAGCCACCGCGATGGCGCGGCTGGTAATCGCCGATGCGCTGCTGCTAAACGCGAGCGCGACGCTGGGGAATTTGAAGCGAATTTACGGCGAGGATTAAATTTAGACGGGCGGCGCGGCGAAATTTTGCGAAATTTCATGAAATTTTAGGAGCGAGCGATGAAATTCTCGCGAGCGAGGCGGGCAAATTTTAAATTTACGCGGTAGGCCTATCGCGACAAGGAGGGCAAATGAGACTTGAGCGTATCGGCGAGGGCTCGGCACTGATCGCGCGCATAGAGGCGATCAACGTCGCGGCGTTCCCCGAAATCGAGCGTATCAGCATAAAAAATTTCTTAAAAATGTCGCGCAAAGGACAGCTTGAAATCGCGGCGATTTTCGAGGATTTTAGCGCCCTGGGTGCTGGCGGTGTTACGAGTAAAAATCACGCGGCGGAAAGCGAAAATTTATGCGTGGGATCGCAAGATCGTGGCGAAGCGAGCCAAAATCGTGGCGCTGCGGGTAAAAATTCCAATGCGGATAACTGCGGCGCGGCAGAATTCGCCTCTTTGAATTCCAAAAATCGCAGCGCGATAGGTAAAAAATCCAATGCGGCGTGTGAAAAATCCAGCTTGGAAAGTAAAAATCCCAGCACGGAGGCAAGCGAAAATTCAAATGCGGCGGCGCAAAATTTAAGCGGCGAGGAGCTCGTTGGGTTTTGCGTCTATAGGACCGAGCAAACCTACAAGCGCGCGGTTTTGCACCACAAACAGCCGCCGCCTCGCCTAAATGCGGATAAAATTTTAATATCCAAAGCCCATAGCGGCGCGGATGATGAAATTCCAGGCGGCGAAATAAAATTTTCAGAAGCAGAATTTTCAAACGATACGATTGGTAAAATCGCATACCGAAAAACGCAGTCTTTTAGCGGCGATGAAATTTTAAATGCAAGCGCAGATAGCAAAATTCCGATCGACGAGGACCGTTTGATTTGCGGTGCGGGCGGTAAAATTTCATCAAGCGCTAGAAGGGATAAAATTTCATTAAACGCCGCGGAGAGCAAAATTTCATCGATCACCGCAGAAAGCGAAATTTTGCGCTACGATGAGAGCGAAATTTCAAGCGGTGGGGATGGCGGAATTTTTTACGTGGCTTACCTCGGCATCGATGCGAAATTTCGCGGGCTAGGGATTGGCTCAAGGCTGCTCGCGCTCATCGTCACGCAAAATCCAAGCGCGCAGATTGTCCTTGACGTCGAGCCGCCGCACGAGGACGCGCCCAATCTCGCGCAGCGCCTGCGCCGCATAGAATTCTACGGCAGGCACGGCTTTCGGCGCTGCGGCAAGTTTTTCAACTACGCGGGGCTAAGCTTCGAGATCCTTGCTAAGCCGCCGCTAAGCGCGCCGCAGCAGGGATTTGACGTAGCGAGCTTCGTGAAATTTATCGGCGCGGGCAATAAATTTAGATTTAAAATCACCGACGCGCCGCTATACAAAAACTAATGCAAAAGCTCGAATTCAGCCTCGTCTGCGACGATACGTTTTATAGAATTTTCTCCGTCGCGATCCTTGCGTTTTTTTGCATTTTTATCTCTTTATACATCGGCGGATCGGGGGAGCTGTTTTACACGGACAGCCTGCTACGCTCGCAGCAAGCCAAACCTAGTCTGACGATCGTTTTTATGTTTTTAGCGCTACTTTATCTGCGAAGCGGTAGCAAAGAGTCGGCGCGCGTGGAATTTGACGAGCTTAAAATATCCTTTCGCAGAGGGCTAGACAAATACGATCTTATGCTTGGATGCGTTGATCTGATAGAGCCGTCGTTCGGCTTCGTGCGGACGTTTCGCGTGCCGTTTATAAGCTACGAGCGGTTTTTGAAACTGCAAGAAATTTTAAAATTCTTGCTTCTTTTCGCATACGCCGCGGGCGTGTTTTTGACGATCAAATTCGGCTTTGCCGAGGCTGCGATCTATGCAGCGGCGGGCATTTTTGCGATTTTGATCGCTTCAAAACTCGTCGTCGCGCGAAGGTTAGACGGACGCGCGGGACTACGACTGCGCGACTGCCTGCTACTGCGCGGCAAGGACGATACGGGCGCGGCGGTATTTTTTTGCATCCGTCCTAGCCGCGCCGAGCGCGAAGCTTTGCGCATATATTTTTTGAGAAATTTCAGCTACGACATTAAGGCGTGAAATTTTTCGGTTTTCAGCGTAAAATTTAGACCCGCGGGGTAGTCTGGCTACGGCTAAACGTAAACGAAGCGCAAAGGCGGATGCTGCGCGAGTATTTCGCGGCGAGATTGGGGCTGGATTTCGAGTGAAATTCTGCCCGCGGCAATCGCAGATGAGATCGCTCAGTACTCGCAGTAGTCCTCTAAGCAGTCGCAAACAAGCTCGCTCTGTGTCTAAAAAGCCTCATAATTAGTCGCAAGGATTCACATTGTCCGTCCGCTTAACGAGGATGATCGCCGCTCGTCGCAACTCGCCTCGCCGCAAGCGCCTATGCAAATATCCTGCGCTCTTAAACGCGTCGAAAGCGAGGCGGTGATAAAATACGAAAACCATACCAAAAAGGAATTTTATGAGGGATTACGACAAAGAGCCGATCAAAATCATAGATAGAGCGGTTTACTTCCAAGCAAATAGCCTATTTATCGCCTTAATATCTTTTTGCACTCTGTATAGATCCGACACTGCGGCCATCGATCTCTTAAAATTTAACAACAAAGATTCGTTCCTGCTCCTTATAGCCGCAGTTTTATTTATCGCACAAATACAATGGTATGTAAAGTGCAGGCGTAAAATTTCATATTTTGAGTTTTTTAACGATAAAATCTCTTACGAATTTGCGCACGATTCAGAGCGCAATAAATGTATCGATGCCTCAAATGCCGATAAGATAAACTTCTGCATCGTATCCGAGCTCATAGATAGCTTCGGTAGATTTCACTACTTTACCTCCTACGAGCTTTATAAAAAATCATCTATTGGGGTGCATATCGGCAAACTGGCGCTGTTTTTATACTATACGATAAATTTTATCTTGCTTGTTTTGCCGTTTAAAATTTTTATGTTGATTAAAAATAAAGAGCCGCTAAGTCTGCTAAATAAAAATGTCGTGATTAAATTTAAAAATCGCAACTATTTTTTGATAAACATCTACTCAAAGCGCGAACTGGATGAAATTTTGTGGTATTGCAAAAACAAAAATATAGCCATAGAGCAGAAAACAAATTTCATACCGCACTGGCAAAATTTTACCTATTTTACCGATAAAAATGAAATTTACAGCGACGACTTCAGCGATACGCAAATTCCAAAGGATACGTTTAAGCGAAAGCTTAGGCGATTTTTTAGCTTGGATTAAAGAGTGGATTCCGCCCGTTTCAGCGTAAAATTTAGACCCGCAGGGTAGAATTACAAAAATTTTTACATGGAGCAAACAATGAAAAATTTCTTTCTAGCCGCAATAGTTTGCGCGCTTTTTAGCGGTTGCGCATATGAAGCGCAGTTTAATCAAAACGCCGATGTGGCGCCGTTTGACGACACTATAAGCGCGACCAACGCCATGCAAAGTGCGCTCATTTATATCCCTAGCGAGCTAATGGGGACGAAAAGCTACGCCGCAAGCTCGAAGTTAGGCAGAGACGATGAGCTTAAAATCGATGTCGGCGAGTTCGTCGCAGGCGAGGCAAAGCGCTTCTTTGGCACCTACTTAAGGCGCGTGAGCGTCACCGACGACGAAAAAGCGTTGCAAGGCAAAGGGCTCGTCATCGCACCCGAGCTTAGCTCATTCGGCTTTGGCTTTTACAGCTCCGACGGCATCGACGTTTCGGCAAAGCCCTACGTGCGCTACAATCTACGTCTAAAAATGTTTAAAAACGGAAAGCCGATCTACAACCAAAATATCGCCGTAAACGAGCGAAACTTCGGCGAGGAGGAATTCTTCGGCGGCGGTCAGGGCTCGTATGCGCAGATCGGCGGGATCTTTCAAAAATCTATGGCGAATGATTACGCCGTGCACGCTAGAGAAATTTTGGACGTAATCAACGATAACTAATCGCGCTTACGCCTTTTTGTGGTGAGGCGGGCATCTAGTCGCTTATTTTTGCCTGCCGTCTTGTGGTAAAATTTGTCGCGGCGATCTTGCAGCACGCGCTTGCGGATCGTTGCGCCTAAGCTCTGCGATATAATTAGCATGGCTTTAAAGCTCCCATAGACGCGCTTTCTTGCGGTATTTACTCATTTGGGGCATTAGATTTTGATATCGAGTTTGCCAGCACTCTAGGCATCAAATTTAATCCCACAAGTTGCGTAAATTCCGCAAAAATCGCGTTATGAAATTAACTTGGCAGCCCATATTTAAGTGCGGCGAGCCGATAAATTCCGCACCTTGGCATACTGCCTAATTCCATTTTTTAGGGCTAAGCTCCGCAAATAAACTTTTCGCGTTCGCTGCTGTACTTGCATAAAATTCTATGCTCGCGGCACTAAAAATTCGATCTAAATTTAAAGCACCGATTAATATTAATTTTTATATCATTACTAAATTTTTTAAGGAGAAAATTATGAAAAAGTTTTTATTGCTTCCGTTTGCTTTCGCGGCGCTTTTTGCGGCACCAAGCTGCGATAATGTCCAACTCAAAGCCGCCGTGGAAGGTATCAATAAGAGTGCGCCGATGCGAGTCGATGAGATTACCACGTTAACGGGCGCTGAGTGCAAAGATGGCAGCTTCATCTACAACTACGAGCTAAATGACGGCATGGGGATGAAATTTGACAGTGTCGGAAATGATCAAAAAACCGTGATACAAAATGTCATAGATAGTCAAAATAAGCAAATTTTTTGCAACCAGATGAAAGTAATGCATCCGCTAATAAACAGCGCGATATGGAGCTATAAGATAAAAAGTGGCGAAGAATTTATAAGGGTAGAATTTAAGCCTAGCGACTGCAAGTAGGGCTTGTGCGGGATTTAAAATTTAGCGCGGCGTGAGCCTTTGCCTGCTCGCCCGCGCAGCATCCGTTTAAAATTTATCCGCTTCGCTTTTGATTTTGCCTGCGCAAAAGTAACATGTTAAAATCTCTGCTTGACTTTTACCGCGTCGCCGCGTATAGTATAACGCATATCAGCGTGCATTTCGCCATCACAAAGCGCTAAAACGCGCCGAGTCCTTTTTAAGCCGCGATCTAATTGCGTCAGGTTCTGCCAGTGGCGTTTTTCATTAAAATTTGACTATTTCGCGCGGAATTATATCTATGTAGCAGCGCAAACACCGCGTAAAGCTTTAATGCGAAATTCTATAAGTTGTGGAATTTTATTTGAAACAGCATCGTAGATTTTGAGTCAGAATTTTAGGATTTATTGTGACGCTGCACCTGCTGCGATGAAATCTTACTAAATTTTATCCGCGACCTGCTCACATAAATTCTGCGTCAAAGCATGAGCCTGTTCACAAACTTGCAGATGTGTCAGCCGCCAATGTGCCGCCACACAAAACGCGGCTAATCAAATGTCTCGCTTGGGTTTTAAAATTCACCGTTCGCAGCTATTTTTATCAAGCTTTAGCTGTATCGGCGGCAAGCCCTCTATTTCGTAATTTAACACCATCGTTTTGCCGAGCTCCCGCAAGCGCTGCGAAAATTCCGTGCTGCAAAAGCTGACCTTCGCCTTGGCAAACAGCATCTCTTTTAAAATTTCCGCATCGCCCGCATCCAGTGCGCTAAGGTCTAAATTCGACGAACTATTTAGCGCGTAATCGTATATGAAGCTACCCTCTTCGCATGCGGCGCCTTTTAAAGTCGTAGCATCGTCGATCCTGCGCGGCGCGCCCTCGTTTATCCGCGCTAGCGCATCTCGCACCTGCTTGCTTTCGCAGAAATTTCGCTCTAGCTCGCCGCGTTTTTTCTCCGCATAAAATTCCATCGCCACATTTGCCAAAATTCCGATTCCAAAAAGCACTAGTAAAATTTTAATCGGCTTATTTAGCCGCGCGCTTAGGCTTCGCGCGTCCATCATCGCACCCTTTCGCAGCACAGCAGCGTGTGTCCGACGCCGAGTCCGTCGTGAATTTGCGAGATTTTAAGCCCGGCGCGCTGCGCAAATTTAATCATATCGTCCGAGTGATAAATTTTGCTATTGCCGTTTGCCATAGCGGCGAAATACACGCTGATCTGCGTCATGCTATACGCGGCGGTTTCGTAGCGCTGCCTGTCCCAAAACGGCTCCAAAATATAAAGCCGCGCCTGCTCGCTCATCGACTCCGCCGCGCGCGCGAGGATGCTTACGATCTGCTCCTCTGCAAAGCAGTCCAAAAACTGACTGAGCCAGATCGCATCAAAGCCGCGCGGAAAGCGCGTGGCGGGATCCAGCAGATCGGCCGCAAGCCCCTCTATGCGCTCTGCGCCCTGCGCGCCTGCGACGGCGTCTTTCATCAGCGCGATCTGCCCCGCAAGATCCATTATCGTGACGCGCACATTTTCGTCGTAGCCTACGCACCGCTTAGCAAAGCGCCCCGTGTTGCCGCCTACGTCTAAAATTTTATCCGTCTTGCGCGAGAAAATAATCTTTAGCGCGGGCTCAAACGCCAAATCCGAATAAAAATGATCAAACGCGAGCCAGCTCTTGCGCACGTGCGGCGGAAGATGCGAAAGCGCCTCGTAGATCGTAGCCCACTGCCCAAAAACCTTTAGCCCCTCTGGTTTGCCCGATTTTAGCGTCTCTTCGAGCCTAAAGAGCCCCTCATAGCACACGTCGTGGATGAAGTCCATATCCACTCCCACCAGCTCGTCGGTGAGTAGAAAATATCCCGCCTTGCTGAGACGAAATTTCTCGCCGCACAGCAGCACCGTGCCAATGCTAAGCGAACTTTCCAAAAGCAGCTTTACGGTATATTCGCTAAGCGAGAGCTTCTTCGCGATCTCTTCTATGCTTAGCCCGCCCTGCGCCTCATTAAGCGCGCTTAAAATTCCAAATTTTTTCATCAGCCTGCTTACCTGAAAAACTACAGGCGCAAAGGCAATCTCATTCGCCGTCCGTTGCGCCTCGCCCGCGCTTTGACGCTCGGCGCCGTAGCGGTCTAAAAGCTGTTTGGGAAGTTTCATTTTTAATCCTGCTTATGTAAATTTCGCAAAATTTTAGCAAAAAATTCTAACTTTTCTTGCGCCCGCTAAGAATTTGCGCGTATCTTAGAATTTTGCGATGAAATTTTAAAATTCCGTCTTAAAATTTATAGAATTTTAGTTAAAATCCTTTCACCAAAATTTCGCGTAAAAGCTCTGCGAAAATGTCAAATTTAGGAGAATCCTTGAAGCTTCAAATGTCCTTGATGTCGGTTGCCTGCGTCGTAATCATCCTGGCTGGTCTTAAAGCCGCGCAGGCTATCGTCGTGCCATTTTTGCTAGCTATTTTCATCACGGTGCTCGTCTCGCCGCTGGTGCTTTATGTCCAAAAGATCCGCGTCGGGCGCGTTTTTAGTTTCCTCATCATTACCTTTGCCTTCGTGGCGATTATAGTGTTTTTCGGTGCAGTCATCTTCGATGCGATCAAGGAATTTTCAGCGCGCCTACCCGAGCTGCAAGCAAAATTTGAAGAGGTGCTAGGAGGCGTGAGCGCGAAGCTCTCTCGATTTGGCATAGAGCTTAACGCCGCAAGCCTAGGCATTGATCCGAGCGAAGCCGCCGCACAGCTATCTTCACTACTGCGCAAAACAGGCTCGATAGTCTCGACGGGATTTTTCATTTTTATAATGGTTTCATTTATGGTCTTTGAAAGCTCCGTGATCGACGAAAAAATCCGCTATTTTTCGCAAAGTAGCCGTGCTACGCACACTTTCGTGAAGAAATTTGCCTCCAGCCTCAAGAAATATCTACTAATCAAAACTATCGCTTCAGCTTGCACCGGCGCGCTCATCGGACTTGGGCTGTGGGCTCTTGGTGTCCCATATGCTGCGCTGTGGGGGATTTTAGCTTTCGTGCTAAATTTCATTCCTACGATAGGCTCGATCGTAGCGGTCTTTCCGACGCTTTTTGTGACGCTAGCTACGATGGATATAAGCTCTAGCATCTGGACTATTGCAATTTATTTGGTTGTAAACGTAGCGATCGGAAATATCATCGAGCCACGATTTTTAGGGCAAGGGCTCGGGCTTTCAACGATTAGCGTGCTTGCTGGGCTGTTGCTGTGGGGCTTCGTGCTTGGTATCGGCGGGCTATTTTTGGCTGTGCCGCTTACGATGAGCTTGCAAATCGCGCTTGCTTCAAACGACAAAACACGCTTCATTGCGACTCTATTAAGCAACAAGGTCGAGAGATAAAGCGAAATTCCGCGGAATTTTAAAATTCTATGAATTCTAACTTGAGCGCGCTCAAGAGTATTTTTGTCTCTTTTAGATAAAATCCGCCCAAAGGATCAAATATGACGAGCGAAAAATTTATTTACGAAGTAAACACGGTGACGAAATTTATCCAAATTTACTGCGATGGCAAGCATGCGGATGCGCCTAAAAAAGACGGTGCCGTGCTTCATGACTATAAAGACGATAAGGGGCTCGTGCAAACGCACTTTCATCTGTGCGCGGACTGCGAGCGGATGCTGCGTTACGCCTACGCGCGCCTACGCGCCTGCCCGCATACCGAAAAGCCACGCTGTCACCACTGCCCGCATCCGTGCTACGAGCGTGAAATGTGGGTAAATATGGCTAAGATGATGAAATATAGCGGTATGAAGCTAGGACTTACGAAGATCAAAAAGCTTTTTTCGTTTAAAAAAAGCTAACTTGCGCTGGCAATTTAGCTTGAGTTTGCGGGTAAAATTTATCTTTGCAAGCTCGCTTCATCCTTATGCAAAAAAGTATAAAAAGTGGCGTGAGAACAAGCACAAAAAGATATAAAAATCAATCAAAATAATAAATCTTAGCGCGTAAAATTCTGCCTCGCAAACGCAAATCCTCCGCAATCCTTGATAATAAATAATTAAATTTGAGTTTATAGTTTTAAGTTAGAATTGTGCCCAATCAAAGGAGAAAATATGAAGGTCATTACCATCGCGGTCGTTAACGGCAGGGTCGTAAACGAAAAGGAATTAATCGCGTCCATCGCCGATTATGACGATTTTACCGCGGTTGCCGAACAACTCCGCAAAGGGCTGAAATCGAGGTATTTTACATCTAGAGAGCATGCGAGGATATACAAAAAAATCAGTGTCGAGACGGGCTTTAGACGCGTGCGATTCGACTACAAACCGTATAAAGATAAAATTTCAAACCTCATCGCTCAGGGCTACACCGTCAAGGCGATCTTAAAAAAGATCGGCGAGGAGGACGAAGCGTTCAAAAACGCCGTTACTGCGCCCGGGCTTACGCACTTTATCTCCGTGACGTTCAAAGATGAAAAAACAAGGCTTCGAGCGACCGCCAAAAAAAGCAAAGATTTCTTATACGCGTATCGCTTCGAGATCAAAAAAATGCACTTCCAAGGCGTTAGCAATAAAGAAATTTTAAAATATATGAAAGCTCATTACGAAAAGGATTTTGCAAAAGTAAGCGAGCGCGATCTTGCCGCTTTTATCGAGGCAAACGCGGTGCTTGATACCGACCGCAAACTCTCGCTGTATAAAAAGCCGAGCCTTTACGATCCGCATTTTAGCGAGATTATGAAGCTTTACGCAAGCGGCATGCGCGTCTACGATATCTGGAAGACGCTTAAGGCCAAATACCCCGAGCTAGCCAAGCTTCAGGCGCCGAGCCTTTATCAGTTCATCGCAAACAACGCCCTTGGCAAAGCCAAATATATGCAAAAAGACTGATATGCCCGCGCTTCTTTCAAATTTTACTTTCAAATTTAAAATTTCGCCGCGATAAAGATCGATGAAAGCCGGTGAAATTTCTATGAAAACCTGCGTCATTCTCTGCGGCGGCAAAAGCTCGCGTTTCGGCAGCGATAAAACGCTGTTTCCATTTCGCGGGCATCCTAGCATGACGCACTTTCTTTTCTCACGCTTAAGCCGCGAGTTTGAGCGGGTTTTCGCCTGCGCCAAAACCTCTAAATTTAGTCCGCCGCTTCCTATGATTTACGACGAATTTGAGGAATTTTCGCCGATGGGCGCGCTGTATTCGGCGCTAAAACCATTTAGCGGCGAGCGCATTTTTATCATCCCCGCCGATATGCCCTTTGTAGAAATTTCCACTATTCGCGCTCTTAGCGAGCAAGAGGGGCAAATTTGCGTAGCTGGCGACGAAGAGCACAGACATAGCTTGTGCGGATTTTTTGACGCAGCTCTCGCGCCGCGCGCGCTTGAGCTCTACCGCGCGAAAGAGCACAAGATCGGTGCGCTCATCGGATCTGCAAATTCCAAAGTGTTAAATTTCAAAAACAAAGAGCAGTTTTTAAATATAAATTATCAAAACGATTTAAAGGGCGTAGATGAAATTTAAAGCTTTAGCATTCGCGCTTTGCGCCATGAGCCTAGCCGCACAAGATCTATCCGATCTATACGCAAAGGCTAGCGAATACGAGGCCAAGGGCGATTACAAAAACGCGATGATCTATTACAAAAAGATCGCCGCGGTAAGTCTAGCGGAAAGCGGCGAAAAGTCGCGCCGAAAAACCGCAGAAAATTCTACCTCGTCTGCAGAAAACCGCGCTGCGTACGACGATACCGCCGTTTTATGTCCAACTGGGCCGCAAAATTCCGCCGCGCCGAAACCTGTCGCGCCAAATTCCGCTTCGTCAAATTTCGCAGACGCAGGCTCGGCTGCGTCGGGCTCCGCATCAAATTTAGCATCGAATTCCGCCTCGCTCTCGCAAAATTCCACTGCGTCAAATTCCGCGCCGCAAGGCGAGCAAAATAGTCGAAATTTTGGATTTTTGGGGCTTAAATACTACGAGCCGATCTATATGCTTTTCACCCACGATTTCAGCAAAAAGCCCGATCGCAAGGCAGATGAGCTGCATTTTGAGTTTAGCTTCGAGCGCCCGATCACCTACGACGCGCTGGGGTTTGGAGAGAAAATTTCGTTTGCTTACGCGCAAAATTCATGGTGGCAGATCACGCAGGATAGCGCCCCTTTCCGCGAAAGCAACTATCGCCCCGAGCTTTACGTTAGCGCGCCGGTGCCGTTTGCGGATGAGCTAAAAATCGGCGCCATGCACGAATCAAACGGCAAGGGAGGCGAGGAATCGCGCTCGTGGAATAGGCTCTACGCGCAAAGCACCTGGAGCGCGGGCGGATTTTCGATCACCCCCAGAGCGTGGTATGCGTTTTGGCTGGACCGCACTAACGAGGACATCGCGGATTATATGGGCTACGGCGATCTGCGCGCGTCATACACCTTCGGCAAGCAGCGACTTAGCGCTCTGTGGCGTAACAACCTGCATTTTGACGGCAGTAACCGCGGCGCGATCGAGCTAAACTACAGCTTCCCGATCTTTAATAGCGGATTTTACGGCTATCTGCGCTACTTCAATGGCTACGGCGAAAGCCTAGCGGACTACAAACGCAGCGTCAATAAGATCGGCATCGGGCTGTCTTTTGTGGAATTTTAATGCCATCTGCACCGAGTTGCGAGATAAATTTGAACTCACGACTCGTTGTGCGTCTTAAAATCGCATCAAATTTCAACCGCTTTTAAATTTCTTAGAAATTAATATTCTTTTAGCTAAAATTACGGATTAAATTTCATCAAAGGATCAAGAAATGGCACAAATTCAAGAGGCCGAGCTCATCTGGAAAGATGGCAAGCTAATCCCATGGGCGGAGGCCACTACTCACGTTTTGACGCACTCTTTGCACTATGGAAACGCCGTATTTGAGGGCGTACGCGCTTATAAAACCAACAAAGGCTATGCGATTTTTCGCTTGGACGAGCACACTGCCCGTCTTGAAATTTCGGCAAAGCTCTGTCTAATCAAGCTTCCGTTTAGCTTCGAGCAGCTTCGTCAGGCCCAGATCGACGTCGTCGCGAAAAACTGCTTCGATCAGACCGTCTATATCCGCCCGCTAGCGTACTTCGGCTACGGCTCGATGGGCGTTTCGTCTACGAACTGCCCGGTAAACGTCATCGTCGCAGCGTGGCAATGGGGCGCGTATATGGGCGAAGAGGCTCTACGCAAGGGTATCAAAGCCAAAATTTCATCGTGGATGAAGCCGGCGCAATTTTCGATGATGGCAAAAGCCAAAGCGAGCGCGAATTATTTCAACTCGCAGATGGCAAATTTTGAGGCGGTCGATGCGGGATACGATGAGGCGATACTGCTCGATCCGCAGGGCTTCGTCGCGGAGGGGCCGGGCGAGTGCCTATTTATCGTAAAAGAGGGCGCCATCATCACTCCGCCGAACGACACCAGCCTAGAGAGCATTACTCAAAATTCAGTCATAAAAATCGCGCGCAGCTTGGGCTACGAAGTCCGCAGAGAGCGCATCGCTCGCGATCAGCTCTATGCTGCTGACGAGGCGTTTTTTACCGGCACCGCCGCGGAGGTCACGCCGATTAGCAACATCGACGGCAGGATCATCGGCAAGGGCGAGATGGGCGAGATTACGAGCCGCTTGCAAAAGGCGTATTTCGCCGTCGTCACGGGCAAAGACCCCAAATTTGAGCACTGGCTCACATACGTTAAATAAGGACGCGCATGCCAGCGGATTTGAATGATTATTTTAATAAGAAAAACAGCGACAAAAAAGGCGGGAATTTAAATTTTAAAATTCCTAATTTAGGGGGGATGGGCAAGTTTAGCGGCGTGCTTTACGTGATAATCGCGCTAATCGCGCTACTTGTGATCGCCAAGCCCTTCGTCACGATCCAATCGGGCGAGGTGGGGATCAAGTCAAATTTAGGCAAATACGATCCGACGCCTCTTGGCGCGGGACTTCACTTTTTCGTGCCGTTCATACAGGACGTATTCGTCGTAGATACTCGCACGCGTATCATAAACTACACCAGCAGCGAAGATATGAGCGCGGGTATCGCTACTAAAAGCGGCACCGCGGGCGGTATCATTAGTAAAAACTCGCTTTCGGTGCTAGACTCGCGAAATTTGCCCGTCAGCATCGACATCACCGTGCAATACAGGCTCAATGAAGCCACGGCGCCCAACACGATCGCCGAGTGGGGCTTTTTGTGGGAGGATAAGATCATCGATCCGCGCGTAAAGGACGTCGTGCGCAGCGTCATCGGTAACTATGCCGCCGAGGAGCTGCCTACCAAACGCGACGAGATCGCTAAAGCGATTGACGACGGTATCCGCAAGAATATCGAAGCGCTGCCGAATTCGCCCGTAGATCTGCTAGCCGTGCAGCTTCGCGAGATCATCCTGCCGGCGAAGGTAAAAGAGCAGATCGAGCGCGTGCAGATCGCCAAACAGGAGGCTGAGCGCACCAAATACGAGGTCGAGCGCGCAAATCAAGAGGCGCTTAAAAGGGCTGCTCTTGCCAAAGGTAACGCAGACGCCGTCAAAATCGAGGCTCAAGGTCGCGCCGATGCCGCCAAGATCGAAGCCGACGCGCAAGCCTACGCTAACAAAGAGATCGCAAAGAGCTTGGACGCAAATCTTTTAAGCCTCAAGCAGATCGAGACGCAGGCCAAATTTAACGAGGCGTTGCGCGAAAACGGCGATGCGAAAATTTTCCTAACTCCTGGCGGCGCGGTGCCTAATATCTGGGTCGATACGAAAGATAAAGCAAAGCAAAGCGCCATCGAGCGGGAGAACTAAAATTTTAAGCGGGCTATGCGCCCGATTTTGCGAGTTAAATTTAATAGCGAATTGCTCCGGGCGCATAAGCTTAACTCTCGATTTTGCGAGCCAGGCTTAGCAACGAGCGCGAGTTCTGCTCGTCACGAGCTTTCGCGCTCGTCGCAGCTTAAACCCAGCGGCCGCTTAAAATTAGCCGCTAGGCTTATTCTTTAAATTTACTAGGCATGCCGCTTCGTAAATTTCAATAACTCAAATTCCGCGTGCGGCGGCTAAATTTAAGGCGCGACTTCGCAAACTAAGGATCAAAGATGAAGGTAGATTGGCAAAAATTAGGCGGGCTGCTCCCCGCGATCGTGCAGGACGCGGGTGACGGCGCGGTTTTGATGCTCGCGTATATGAACGAGGAGGCGCTAAGCCTGACGCTACGTACCGGCTACGCGCACTATTTCTCGCGCAGCAAGGGGCGCATCTGGAAAAAGGGCGAGAGCAGCGGTCACGTTCAACTCGTAGAATCCGCCTTTTTGGACTGCGATAACGACGCGCTGCTACTTAAAGTCGAGCAGTGCGGCGGATCCGCCTGCCACACGGGCGCGCGAAGCTGTTTTTTCAAAGAGATTTCGCTGCAAAAATGCGGCGAAAATGTGGGGAGCTCAAGCGCTTGCGGCGCGATAAATTTCGCAGAGCACGGTTCTGCAGCCTCCCTCGTGCAGAAAAATTCCATGAATTCCCGCGCAGGGCAAAATTCTACAGCTTGCGACGGCTCGGCGGATTACGCGCCCCAAAATTCTATTGCCCGTGACGGCTCGCAAAATTTTATGCCTCAAAATTCCACTGCCTCTTGCGATCGGCAAAGTTCTGCGACACAAAATTTTACGGCAGCAAATTTCATCGCGACGAATTCCGCCGCAGAGCACAGCACTCAAAATTTAGACGCCGTTTCGCAAAATTCTACGCTCAAAAACTCCGCAAAAAAAAGCCCGTACGGCATTTTGGACGAAATTTATCACGTCTGCTTGGATCGCAAGCTAAACGGCGAGCCCGCGCTCTCCTATGTCGCCTCGCTCTACGCGAAGGGCGAAAACGCCTATCTAAAAAAGATCGCCGAGGAGGCGTGCGAGTTTGCGCTGGCGTGCAAGGACCTCTCGCGCAGCGAGCTTTACGCAGACGTTGCACGCGAGAGCTTCGGCGAGCACAGAGCGGGCGAGCCGCGATACGACGTGATTTATGAGGGAGCGGATCTTTTATTTCACCTTCTGCTCGCACTTGCGGCGCGCAATATCCACCCGGACGCCCTACTTGACGAGCTAGCGCGCAGGCAAGGACAAAGCGGTATCGAAGAAAAGCGTCGCCGCGAAAAATGATGCGTAAAATTTAATCGCGAAGATGTCTTTTCCGCTCGCGCGCTTTGCGCGGCGAGCTAAATTTAAAAAGTGTTGCCGAAATTCTGTGCCGAATTTCAACGATGAAAGTATATTTCAACCGCGCTATTGCCGCAAAATTTAATCGCGCTGCGCGAGCAAATCCGCGCGTAAATTTAAGCGCCTTGCGTAAATCGTAAAATTTCACTAAAATTTTAAAATCAAATTTAAGGAAAAAGCGATGAAACCGATCACGATGCAGGAGGCTTTGGACGCGGTTAGCGAGCGCTACTGCAAAGGCCATCACTACGAAAACGTAGCACTCACCGATGAGATGGTGCGCCGCATCTGCGAGGTAAAAAGCTTCGTAAATATGGGCTTTATAGCCACGGCCATCACGGACGCGGCACTACAGCATCTAGCCACGCTACCGAAGCTTGCGTATCTGTTTTTGCAAGATAGCGATAAGATAAGCGGTGAGGGGTTTAGATACTTTGCGGGGCACGCCAAGCTCGAGCACATCGGTATCGAAAACGTCAGCATCACGGACGAGGGGCTAAAAGCGATCGTGCAAATCCCAAAGCTAAAATCGCTACGCCTAGTCAATTCATGCGTGAGCTTTGCAGGGCTGCTAGCCGCAGCGGATACGAAAATCCAGTTTTATCTGGACGGCGGGCGCTTTAGCAAGGAGCAAATTGCAGAATTCGAGCAGGCGCAAAGAGACGCCGCAAAGAGCAAAAAGAAGCTCGATCCGGATGACCTGGCGGCGGCGCGCGATACGCTACTCGCATTTTTTGCGGCGATAAGCGAGTGGGAAAAATTTGCCACATCGCGAATTGATGACGCGAATGACGGCGAGGTGCAGCGCAGATGCGACGAGCTCTTTGCGCGATACTGTACGCCCGTTAGGCGCAGCGGCTTTCGCCCCGAGGGCATTTCGTTTTCGATGGCGGAGGGCGGCACCTACGGCGGGTACGAGCTAACGGACGCCGAATGCGAGAGCAAAAATAAAATTTACATCTACGCCAAGGACGAACACGGCTTTGCGCGCCGCTTCCTGCTCGTGCGTAAGGACGGGCGCTGGCTCGTAGACAGATGCCAAGGCATGGACGGCAAAAACCGTGGGCTGTAAAATTTGAGCGCGAAATGGAACTCAAATTTCATTCTCGGCGCGATCGCAAGATAAAATTTAGCCTGCTGCAAGCACGGCGATAAAATTTCATCGGCGCTGCGAAACAAAAACAAAGAGGGCAAATGAGCGGTAAAATTCTGCGTACGACGCGCACGGCGATCAAAGAAAGGTGCGAATGAAAAGGCGAATTTTCTCCTAGCTGGGCGGCTTCGTGATAAAGGGTCCTCGCGCTGCTAGCGCGCTATCTGGATGAGCACGGGCTTGCGAACGGGAACGTTCTTGCTTATTTTCGCAGACCGAGCACGGGGGCGCGGTCACAGAAGAGGGCATTGCGGTGCCTATATCGGGCGTCCGCAGCTTTAAAATTTCACAGCACTTATAATCCATATATAATGACGCTGGAATTTAGCGGCACTAATGTATTTTTTTAGAAGCCAATGTTTAATCAAAATTTTATAATTTTAGATGTGGAATTTGCGTTTAAGTCAATTAAATTTAAGCCGCCAAAGACGGCTTAAATTTCACCTCTCAAAAACGAAAATTTTATTCGTTCCGTTTTCTCTCGTCGCGACGTAAAATTTTCCATCCTTGATAGCTAGCGCATGCGCGTCGTTTGCGCCTTCAAAGCTATAAACCTCCGCGATCTTTCTGCTACGCGGATCGAGTTTTAGGATGCTTGAGTATTGCTTTGAAAGCAGATAAATAAACTCGCCTTGCGCGTCCATGCCCGTGACGTAGTAGTCGCTTATGTCTCTGCCATCTTTTACGCCGAGGACTTCATCGAAACTCGGCACGAATTCGCTCGAGAGTAGATTATCGGCGTCGCTAAAGCTCGCCACACTCCAGCTTTGCTTGATATCATCAGGCACGCTCGCGATGAAAAACTCTCCGTAAAAGTCCGAGTGATCCCAGCTTAGGATATACTGTTGTTTGGCGCGTACGGTGGAGTAGCGATCTTTGAAATCAAGCGTGAAATTTTCGTATCCATCGTGCAGATAGCGCCACGCCTTGTTTGCTTCCTTTTTGCTTTGGTTCGGTGCGGGCTTGAAAAACTCATAGGTTTTATTATAGCTCATGAGCCCTACCGAGCCTTTAAAAAAGCTCGCTGCAACGGTCTTTTCCATCTGTATTATCCAATCGGGCGTGCTTCGTAGATAGCTTTTTACGGTTTTTAGCTCGCCGTCCATTTCGTAGAGCTCGAATTTTAGCGTGCCGACCAAAAAGCTTCCGCTTGCCGCGTCGTAGTCAAGGCCTGTGACGGGATTATTGTTGTTTAAATTTAACGTTATCTCGCCGCTTTTGCGTAGCGGCGTTAAATTTGTCACTGCGCCGTCCGCAGGATTTAGATTAAATTCGCCGCCCAGCGCCAGTGCGGCGCACAAAAGGGTTAAAGTTAAAATTTTTCTCATATCGCGACCTCATTTCGGTAAATTCGGTAGTTTTGGATTCCAGCTTTCGCGGAAGTCAATTTCGGTCTCCCCCCAGTGATCAAGCTCCCAAAACCACTTTGACGGATCGACGCTCATGCGCGAAGGCGTCGCGGAGGCTAGATAGGGCGGAGGACCTGCCGTGATGAAAGCCTGAACGCAGTTAAAAGCCATGATGATCGCAAAGGCTGCCACGGCTATCTTGCCTAGCGCAAATTTGGGTAAAACCGCGCCGTATGCGCCCTCTTCGCTTTTTTGCATTATTTTGCCTACGTTTTTGCCTAGCAGCAAAATCACTCCCAAAAATATAATGACGCAAAAATGCACCACTACGACCCAAAACTGCGTGTGTGCGCCTAAAATTTCAAGCCCGAAGCCCTGCTTGATGTCGAGGTAACCGCCGCCGGTGCCGTCGAGGCTGTAATGCAAAAAGCCGTCGTATAGCCCGAGGCATGCTAAAAAGAGGATCGCGGCTAGGTATTTGACCGTAAAGCCGTATCTAACGATCAATAGGGCCACAAATGAGATCGCGACCATGCAAAATCTCTCGTGCCAGCACATGATGCAGGGGCTATCGCCCATGCCAAAGCCCAAAACCAAACACGCGATACCTACGGGCAGGGCGATGAGGGCGAGGGCAGCAAGGGCGAAAAGATTAAAAAACCGCTTTTCATCTTCGCCCCAGCCCGCAGAAATCTCGGCGCCGCGAATGAGGCTTTGAGACATTTTATCTTGCAAACTTTTCATTGCTCGCTCCTAAAAATTTCCCATAGGCACGACGGCAAATTTATTCACCCATGCCATCATGATGACGAGTATTGCGATACCCACAATACCAAAGCCCATAACCGCGCGCTTTTTCTCAGGTCTAAACCACAACAAAAGGCCCGCGACGAAAAACATCAGAACCATTAAAAATTCCATATTTTCTCCTTTCTTACTGAAATTTAATATCGTAAAAATATTACTATTTTGCTTATTAGACGTATATTAAAAATTATGTTTTTATCAGTATAAATAAATTTTTATGAAATTTCATGATACTAAAATAGCTATTTTTAAGAAAATTTTTTCTATTCCAGCTTGATTTAAATTTATTTAAAACGTTTCGGTTGACTTGATTCTGCTTGTGCAGGCCGCGTGATAAAACGCCACGCGATTGAAATTATAAAATTTAGCAACAAGATGGGCAATGACTTCTAGCGTAGCAGCAAGCAAGCGGGGGGCAGTTATCGTTACGGTATAGGCCAGCTTTCTTGTAGTGTGATACCCCCTTACAGTGTGTTAGCCATACTGCACGCAACTATTCTCTTGTGTCTTGGTTGCCCCTCTTATGACGTGCCTATTTTTCTACCAGGCGTTTGTTTCTGTCGCGGATGCTACTTTATTGCGTAGTTTTATTTCGGCTTACGCTCGACATAAAATTTTTAAGATTGCCGAAGCTCATCCAAACCGACCATTTTAATTTCGCCCGCTTTTTAGTCTCGAAGCGTCTGCGCGTGAGCTTTAGGCAGCATGCCGAACATCCTCGCGTACTCCCTGCTGAATTGCGACGGACTTTGGTATCCGACGTCAAAGACCGCTTGAGAAGCCGTGCCACCTTTGTTTTGCAAGATATATCTAGCTTCCTGCAGTCTAATGCGCTTTTGAAAATCAAGCGGGCTTAGCGCGGTAATTTTTTTGAAATTATGATAAAACGACGACGTGCTGATGCCGAGCTCGGCCGCCAACTCGCGCATGTTGATCGGCTCTTTAAAGCGGCTTTTAATCTCTCTCATTGCGCGCGCGATGGAGTTTTCCGCCGTGCCCTGCATGACGAAGCGGCTAAGAAATCCCCCGGCGCCACTTAAGATCAGCGTATATAAAATTTCTTTTATCGCCAAACGCCCGAGGTGCTTTAGGCTCGCAGGCTCCCGCCGTAGCAAAGAGATGAGCCTAGAAACGGCGTCCACGATCTCGTAACTCATATCGCCGAAGTATAGGCTGCTTTCAAGTCTGCCAGCGCGGCTCTGCTCCTCTATTTCCTTGAGCGCTTTAAGAATATCCTCGCTTTGAAATTTAATGCTTACCGATAGAAACGGGCAGTGCTCTACTCGCTCCAAAAGCGGCAGGTCGCTTGCGCAAAGTAGGAATTTTTTGTGTCGTAGCGATACTGTTTGCCGTCGCGCAGGCACAAGCACGCGCTAGGCTTATAGATCGTCGTGAAGTCCGAGGGCTAGTTTTGGCGGTAGAAGCTAAGCGCTTGCATGGGCGTCTGAACGTATCCATAGGCAGGATACAGCTCGCCGGTGATCTTTGCGGCGTCTTTTAAAATTTTATCCGCTTCGCTCATCCCCTCTCCTTCAAATTTACGCGGGTTATACTTAAATTTGCACGATTAGGCAATGAAATTGTAGTATCGTGCTACCGCAAAATTTTAAAAAAGGCTATAATTTAGCAACTTTATTTAAAGGAGAAAAGATGACAAATTTTAGTTTTTGCAACCCCGTGAGGATAGAATTTGGCAAGGGTAAAGAGGAGCATATCGGGCAGTATATGAAGGAAGCGGGCGCGAGAAAAGCTCTCGTACTATACGGCAGCGAGCGCGTGCGAAAGAGCGGTCTGATGGGCGTCGTGGAGGGTAGCTTAAAGGCAAATGGTATAGAATTTACCCAGCTTGGCGGCATAAAATCAAATCCCGTGTTAAGCAAAGTAAATGAAGCGATCAAGCTCGCCAAAGAATTCGGCGCCGATAGTGTGCTTGCTGTGGGCGGCGGAAGCGTGCTGGACTCGGCGAAAGCCGTAGCCGCGGGCGCTTGCTACGAGGGCGACGTATGGGATTTTTTCACTGGCAAAAGCCCGAGCGTTGCGCTTAAAATTTTTGATATCATCACCCTCGCCGCGACGGGCTCGGAGATGAACTGCGGCGGCGTGGTGACAAAGGAGCAGACCAAGCAAAAATACGCGATCAGCGCGCCGTGCCTATACCCGAAAGTCTCGGTTATAAACCCGCAGCTGCAAGCAACCGTCAGCCGCGAGTATCTCGTATATAGCGCGAGCGACATCATCGCGCACAGCATCGAGGGGTATTTTACCGCTAGCGTCCATCCGGACATCGTTCGAGCCTATATCGAAGCAAACATCAAAACCGTCATCCGCACGACTGAAGCTCTGCTCGCAGATCCGAGCGATTACGATGCGCGTGCCGAGTTTGCGTGGGCCGCGACGATGGCGCTAAACGGGCTAACTTACGTGGGTGTGGGCGGCTTCGGCTATCCGAATCATATGATCGAGCACGCGATGAGTGCGGTCGTGGACTGCGCGCACGGAGCCGGTCTTAGCGTGGTAATGCCTGCGTGGATGAGGTGGTATAAGGATAGGAATTTAAGCGCGTTTGAGCGTTTCGCTCGTGAAATTTTCGGCCTTAAAAGCGCAGATGAGGGCACCCTGGCACTTAAAGCGTGGTTTGATAAGATCGGTACGCCTACTAGCCTCGCGCAGCTTGGCATCGAAGGCAAGGTGCTAGATGAGGTCATAGACGTAGCCGCGACAAACGCTAAAGCGTGGAATATGGCGGAGCTCTACAGCCGCGAAAATATCGCTAAAATTCTTGAGCTGGCAAGATAAATTTAAATGGAGTAAATCGGCTTATGGCTTTAGCTCCTTGCTTTGACTTTTGATTTTAGGGCGGTCGTTAAACCGTCCGAACTTATCATTTTGGATTGAGCTCTTTTAAATATTTGGCTAGCCGACTTTGCCTATTTACTTGTTAAATTTGAGAAAGCGGGCCGGTGGATATTCGCAGCTTGCTATTTTATAAATTTTGCTAAAATTCAAAAAATCAAGGAGGTACAATGAGCAAGATAGATGAAATTTGTAAGTATTTGGATGCTAAATTTAGCTCAGACGGCAAGATACAAAGCGATATAAAGGAGCTATTTGTCTACCGAGCAAGCGTGCCGACCGAGTTTTTAACCGGCGTTTACGAACCGGCGCTTTGTATGGTTTTTAAAGGCTCAAAACTAGCCAAAGTCGGTAATGATTTTTACGAGTACGATGAGCAGCGCTATCTGCTAGCCGCTACGCATATCCCCGCCGTTGCGAAGATCAAAGGCTGCCCGTATCTAGCCATAAAGATCAACTTTGAGCTAGAGGATATTTTAAGCGTGATCGAGAGCATTGGCGGCGCCGAGAGCAAAAAGGGCGAGTTTGCAGGGCTAGCTCTTGGGGCGGTAGATGATGAGCTGCTTGAAGCCGTATTTAAATTTATCCGTTTACTAGAGCGTCCAAACGATGCTAAATTTTTAGCAAAGCTCGCGATAAAAGAAATTTTATACATACTCTTAAAGGGCGAAAACGGCGATTTCCTACGCCAATACGCAATGCTAGAAACCATAGAAAACCGCGTCACGCGCGCTGTCAAAGAGATAAAATCAAACTACGCCGAGGCGATAAATATCGAAAATTTAGCCAAAAAGCTCGGCATTAGTGCATCGTCGCTATATCATAACTTCAAGCGTATCACGACGCTTAGTCCGCTTCAATTTCAAAAAAAGATCCGTCTCGAAGAGGCAAAAAATCTCTTGATAAATCAAAATTTAGACGCCGCAGAGGCCGCATTTGCCGTCGGTTACGCGAGCCCGTCGCAGTTTAATAGAGAGTATTCCAGGATGTTTGGCATGCCTCCTAAGGCGCACGTCTTGGCTATAACGGGCGCTTAAATTTAGTGCGGGCAGGCCTTCTGTCTCTTTCGTTGATTTTATCTTCTAAGCTTCTTTTATCTAAATTTACATTTTTGACCCACCATAACTACAAATTTTGATCTAAATTTTGCATTTTTTATAACATTTGCAGAAATAGGCAATAATTTTGCAGGATCGTTCTACCTCCTTTTTTTAAAAACCGTTATAATCATTTCAGTTAAAAAATTAAAATTAAAAGGAGCAAAAATGCAGCATTTAACCTTAAACGACGGCAACAAAATGCCGATTTTAGGCTACGGAGTCTATCAGGTGGAGCCTGCGGAGGCTCAAAGGTGCGTTGAGGATGCGATTGGCGTGGGTTACCGTCTCATCGACACCGCGCAGGCTTATCGCAACGAAGAGGGCGTTGGTGCGGCGGTTAAAACGGCGATAGCCGGCGGCGTGAAACGCGAGGAGCTTTTTATCACCACAAAGCTTTGGGTGAGCGACGTAAGCGAGGATAGAGCGCTAAAAGCCTTTGATGCGTCGATGAAAAAGCTAGGGCTTGATTATCTCGATCTGTATCTCATCCATCAGCCATATAGCGACACCTACGGCGCGTGGCGAGCGATGAGTAGGCTTAAAAAAGAGGGTCGCATCCGCTCTATCGGCGTTAGCAACTTCTACGCTGATCGGATCGTCGATCTGTGCGAAAACAGCGGCGTCATCCCTGCGGTAAATCAGCTTGAGTGCCATCCGTTTTATCAGCGTGAAGCGCTAAAACGCGTACTTGAGGGCTACGGCATAGCATTTGAATCGTGGGCTAGCTTCGCCGAGGGTAAAAACGATATATTTAAAAATGCCGTGCTAAGCGGTATCGGTGAAAAATATGGCAAAAGCTCAGCTCAGGTTATTTTGCGCTGGTTAATTCAGCGCGGCATCGTCGTCATTCCAAAGAGTGTAAAAATAGAGCGAATGAAGCAAAATTTCGATATTTTTGATTTTACGCTTGCGCCTGATGATATGGCTGCTATCGCTGCGCTGGATACAGGCAAGACGCTATTTTCCGACCATAGAGATGACAGCATGGTAAAACGGATTATAAACTGGATGAAGGATAATACGCCAAAACAATAAAAGCAGGCCTATTTTTCGATCACCGCGACCCGCAATGGGTCAAAAGACTAAATAACTATAAATAAGGAGCAAGCAATGAAAAGACGCGATTTTATGAAAATTTCAGTAGGAGGAGCAGTAGCTATGAGCAGTTTAAACGCAAAAGAAAACAATGCTGGCGAGAGGGTAGAAAAACCCAAAGTCCCATTCGCCAACCCGAGCAAAGAGGCTGCCGCAAATGCGGCTAAAAATCCGTTCGGCCTGGTTTACGGCGACGCGATAAGCAAAAACGAGGCGGGCAAGGTAAATTTGACGCCGGTAAGCTATAAATCTCGCGGCTTAGATATCGCGGCCAACGTCTATACGCCCGCAAATTTTGATCCTAACAAGAGTTACGCGGCCGTCGTCGTGGCGCATCCAAACGGCGGTGTGAAGGAGCAGGTAGCGGGCCTCTATGCGCAGCGCCTAGCGGAGCTTGGCTACGTCGCGATCGCCTTTGACGCGGCTTATCAGGGCGCTAGCGGGGGCATGCCGCGCAACGTCGATACGCCTGCAAACAGGATCGAGGATATCCGCGCGGCAGCCGATTTTTTGCTTAAATTTAAAGGCGTAGATCGCGACCGTATCGGAGTGCTAGGCATCTGCGGAGGCGGCGGATATACGCTAAAAGCTGCGCAGACTGATAAAATTTTCAAAGCCGTGGCGACGCTAAGTGCTTTTGATAGCGGACTAGCTAGGCGAAACGGCTTTTTGGACGCGCAAATTTCGACTATCCAGCAACGACTAAAAGACGCTAGCGACGCACGCGCCAAAGAGGTGCTAACGGGCGAGGTTGAATACGTGCCGGATCCAAATTTAACCGACGAGGAGATAGCCAAAATCACCAACGATCTTTACCGCGAGGGGCTAAAATACTACCACCGCACGCACGCGCATCCAAACTCCACCTTCGCCTACACCAAAAGCAGTCTGCTAGAACTCATGAACTTCGACGCTGCGAGCAATATGGATCTAATCAATCAGCCGCTTTTGATGATGGTAGGCTCCAAAGCCGACAGCGCCTATATGAGCGAGCGAGCTTTCGCGGGCGCTAGCGGTACGCAGAAGAAGGAGTACTTTAAGATAGACGGAGCGCTACATATTGACACTTACTATAAGCCAGAATATGTGGACGTCGTGATGAAAAAGCTAGCCCAGTTTTACGGAGAAAATTTGTAAAAACGAATAAAAACAAATGGTATGCGGTAAAAATTTTTAGAATTGTTTTAGCTATTTTATTCGCTTTAAATTTAAGCTCGGCAAAGGAGCAAGCGATGATAAATTTGAACGAGCTTCCGCACGCAGCAAAGCTTAGCGGGGCGCTTAGCAACGAACAGCTAGCGCTCGTTAGCTTGGCTGCTTATGCGGCGGCTGGCGATGCGGACAAACTAAAAGTCGCGCTGCAAAACGCAAGAGATGCCCTAAAAAGTCTTTAGCGGTTTTTGGTTATAGGGGTTAAATTTGAAAAAGTTTTTGATTTCGGCGCTATTTGCGGCGGCGTTAGCGGGAGGACAAATGAACGATAATTTTACAAAAGAGAGCAAAATTTCAGACGTCGTCCATGATGCGGCGTTTGGTGATTACGGCAGGCTGCTTTTTCCTACAGATGCTGGTTACTTTAGCGGCGGTAGGCTCGGCGAGCTAAATTTGACGTGGTACGAGCATATCGATGCCGATAAAACGGTTGAAATTTTAAACTATCTAAAAGATCGCGCCAAAGCCGGCAAGCAGGTATTTTACGATATTTACTCAAATACCGAAAAAGCCGCCGATCCACGCAAAAATGATACTGGGCTTTTTTATTTTAAAGGCGAGCGGGGCAAGCCGTTTGCAGTGGTGGTCGCCGGAGGCGGCTTTGCCTATGTGGGCGCGATGCATGATAGTTTCCCGCACGCGCTTGAGCTTTCTAAAAAGGGCTACAACGCCTTTGCGTTGATCTACCGCCCGGGCGCTAGGAGCGGGGCGCAAGACCTTGCTCGTGCGATTAGCTTTATTTTTGAGCACGCAAAGGAGCTTGAGGTGGGAGCGGAGTTTTATTCGCTGTGGGGCGGCTCGGCCGGAGCTAGGCTTGCGGCTATGCTAGGAAGCTACGGCACGCAGGCTTTTGAGCAGGGCTCGCATCCGCGACCTGCAGCCGTGATAATGCAATATACGGGCTATTCGGATTTTACGCGAAACGATCCACCGACCTTTGCCGTCGTTGGCGAAAACGACTGGATCGCAAGCCCCGGCGTGATGGAGAGACGGATACGAAATTTAGCCGCTACGGGCGTTAAAACGCAGTTTCGTAGCTACGCAAATTTAGGTCATGGATTTGGCTTAGGCACCGGCACGGCAGCACAGGGCTGGCTAGATGAGGCGGTCAAATTTTGGCAAGAACAGATGAGATGAAAGAAAGGAAAATAAAATGAAAAAATTAAGCAAAATAATGGCTGGAGCGCTTGTTATGTGCTCCTTCGCGGCGGGCGAAAGTGCAGCAGGAAATATAAAATTTGAGCCCCAAAAGACGCTCGTAGTCTATTTCTCCGCAGGCGGCAATACGGCTAGAGCGGCAAATTTAATAGCACAAAATTTAGGTGCTAAGATAGTTGAACTAAAGCCCATGCAGCCCTATACGAACGCTGATCTAAACTACAACGATCCAAAAAGTCGCGTTAGCCGAGAGCATGATGATACGTCGCTTAGGAAAGTGCCTTTGGCTAACGCTAAAATCGAAGGCTGGGAGAGCTACGAGGTTGTTTTCGTGGGCTATCCGATCTGGTGGCACGATGCTGCGTGGCCGATCGACGAGTTTATAAAAAACAACGATTTTAACGGCAAAAAAGTGATCCCGTTTTGCACCGTTTATAGCTCCGGGCTTGAAAATAGCGATAAAAATTTAGCCAAGAAAACAAACGGCGGCGAGTGGCTAGCGGGGAAGTGCTTCGGCGAGAGACCGAGCGAAAAAGAGATAAAAGAGTGGCTTGCGAAATTTTAGGCGACTTTTGCACTTTGGCTTTAAATTTGTGATTAAATTTAAAGCGAGCATAATGAAAGATAAAAATAAACGCTAAATTCTTAAAATTTTGAGTTTAGCGGCGATGGCGTGGGCATTAAATTTAAGCGCGCAAGAGAGCATTGCGAAAAATATAAATAAAGGAGAAAAGATGCAGGAAAAGCAAGCTTTGGTTAAAAAGGAAAATCTCGCCGTTTATGATAAGGTGAGCGATAAAATTTTTGCAGGCGGTCTGCCGAAAGTCACGCTACTTTTCGGCGCGACGCCTTACTCAAATGCAGGAGCAGCGCTAGTGCATTTTCCACGCGGAGTACGCACGGCATGGCATACGCATCCTGTGGGGCAAAATTTAATCGTAACGCAGGGTAAAATTTACACCGGTACGGCGGACGGAATCGTGCAAATCGCTCACCCGGGCGACGTAGTGCTTTGTCCACCGGGCGTCAAACACTGGCATGGAGCCGGACTGCACGAAGACGGCGAGCACATCGCGGTAACCTTTGAAAAGGACGGCAAAAACGTAGCATGGATGGAGCATCTAAGCGAGGACGAGTATAAAAGCCTCATCGAAAAAGCGGACGCAAAGAATGCGGAGTAAGCATCCTCCGGTAGAATTTGCGGCAGTCGCCAGGCAAATTTTGCGTGCCGTTAGGCACATTTAAATTTATCCCTCGATGCTAAGCAGATCGCCGAAAATTTCTTTGCAATACTGAATAAGTGTTTGGGAATTTTAACGCCGCTGATATCCACGGTGATGACGCTATCTTGGACTTCAAAAACGATAAGCTCGCTAGTGATTTTCACAGCCTTGCAGCCGTTATAGCATACGTCGCCTACACTTGGCGTATAAGCCGTTATGCGGTGCGTCCTCGTACCGCCCGAGCCTGATCGGTCTTTGGAAAAGCAGATAGTTTTTATAGTCGTACCTGTCGTCCGCAAGGCCTATCATATAATAATTCTCGGCGCTGTTTTTGGAAACGGTCGCAATACCGGCTTTAAAATTTAGTCTAAACATAAATTCTGCTTTGGCAAAAAGCGGCAAATTTTACCGCTTCAAATTTACACGGGCTGTGCGCCCCCGCCTTTTATGACCTCGCCGATGACGTAGCCGTCGGTATTTGCTAGTACAAAATCTACGTTTTCTTTCGGTGCTACGACGATCATACCAACGCCCATATTAAACGTCCTCATCATCTCGGCAGGCTCTACCTTTTGTGCGATGATTTTAAAGATTTCGGGCGTGCGGATAGCGGCGCGATCAATCTTCGCACCTAGTCCCTGTGGAAATACGCGCGGCAAATTTTCCACGATGCCGCCGCCTGTGATGTGCGCGAGCGCGTGGATTTTATCTTTTAAATTTAAAAAGTCGGCGACGTAAATCCTGGTCGGCTCCAAAAGCACATCGATGAGCGCGCGACCGTCCACTTTGTCGTCAAATTTTAGCCCTAGCTCGGCGATTACTTTGCGCGCGAGCGAGAAGCCGTTTGAGTGCAGACCGCTGCTAGGAAGCGCGATGAGCGCGTCGCCCTCGCGGACAAACTTGCTGCGGTCGATTTCATCCTCCTCCGCGATACCCACGGCAAAGCCTGCGAGGTCGAAGTCGCCCTTTTCATACATCGAGGGCATTTCAGCCGTCTCGCCGCCGATTAGCGCGCAGCGCGCTAGTTTGCAGCCCTCGGCTATGCTTTTTACGACCTCTTTGGCATCCGCAATCTCGAGCTTTGCCGTCGCGTAGTAGTCGAGGAAAAACAGCGGCTCGGCGAAGTTACAGATGAGGTCGTTCACGCACATAGCGACGAGATCTTGGCCGACGCCGTCAAATTTGCGCGCGTCGATCGCGAGTCGTAGCTTCGTGCCTACGCCGTCGGTGGCGCCTAGGATCGCGGGCCTTTTATAGCCTGCGGGTAGCCTCACCGCGCCGCTAAACGAGCCGATACCGCCCAAAACGTGCGGAGTTTGCGTTGCCTTGACGAACGGTTTTATCGCGTTTACGAAGTCATTTCCCGCGTCTATATCGACGCCAGCGTCTTTGTAGCTTATCAAATTTTATCCTCCAAGATGGTATAATTTCGCAGATTTTAGCTAAAATCGAATAAAAACGCTATAAAGGCACACCTTGAAATTTAAACACGCTATCGTCATCACGGGCAGCATCGGCAGCGGTAAGAGCGTGGTTTGCGAGCTACTTCGTGATCGCGGATTTGAGATCATCGACGCCGATAAGATTTCGCACCTGGTTTTGGATCGCTGCGCCGCGCAGGTGGCTGAAATTTTCGGCGCGCAATACGTCGTGCAAAAAGACGTACAGGTCGAAAATTTTGCCTCGCATGCGGAATTTAACGCTAGCGGCGATGAGGAAAATTTGACCGATTCGTGCGCCTCGGTAGATCGCAAAAAGCTAGGAGAGCTGGTGTTTAAAAGCCCGGCAGAGCTTGCAAAGCTAGAAGCGCTGTTGCATCCGAAGATAACGGCTGAAATTTTATCGCAGGCGCGGGATTTGGAAGCGAAAGGAAGGCTTTATTTCGTCGATATTCCGCTGTTTTTCGAGGGCAAGAGGTATGAGTTTTTCGACAAAGTGGCGGTCGTTTATGCGCCTAAAGATACGCTGATTTCGCGCGTGATGAAGCGAAATGGGCTGGATCATGCCGCCGCAAAGCACCGCGTGGAGCTACAAACTAATATCGAGCAAAAGCGCGCTATGGCGGATTTTGTGATAGACAATAGAAGCGATCTTGCCGCGCTTAAGACCGCGGTGGAGAGATTTTTAAAAGAGCTAGAAGATAAAATTTAGCCCTTTGCGCGGTTGCGTAAAATTTCTACGTAAATTGAGATGAGTTGAAAATAAAGGAGAGGCGATGAGGATCGGTAGCTGTGCCCAAAGCGGTGCTAAATTTCAAAATTTTAAAAGTATGCCACTTAAAGAGCGGTTGAAATTTACGGTGCGAACGGTTTTGCTCTCCGCGCTGTTTGCGACGGGCGCTGCGGCGGAGATCGACGATCTAAGGAAGGGCTGCGCCGCGGGGAGCGAGATGGATTGTAAAAAACTAAGCCGCGTGACAAACGAGCTGCAGCGCAACTGCGACGCAGGCGGCGAGGAAAACGCGCTGGATTGCGCAAATTTAGGCTATGCATACGACTCAAATAGAAGCTTCAGGCAGGCCGCGCGCTATTACGACAGGGCGTGCAAGCTCGGCGAGCAGAAGGGCTGCGTCTATTTGGGGCTGCTCTACAACGACGGGCAGGGGGTGGCGCAGGATCGCAAGAGGGCGAATGAGCTTTTCGGCGACGCCTGCAAGAAAAACAGCAGCGAGGGGTGCGCGAGCCTTGCATACAACTATAAAAAGGGGCTCGGCGTCTATCCAGACACGAAAAAGGCGATCGAGCTTTTGATCAAGGCTTGCAAGATGGGGCAGGTCGAGGCGTGCCACAATCTCGGGCTTAGCTACGCTCTCGGCGAAGGCGTGAAAAAAGACGCGGACAGGGCTAGGACATTTTTTACGAGGGCTTGCGAGCAAGGACACGCGGATTCGTGCGTAAATTTGGGCGTTACGTATTTCAAAGGCGACGGCGGGCAAAAGGATCACGCGCTTGCTGCGAAATATTTTAGCGAGGCGTGCGAGAAAAGCGATGAGCCGCTAGCCTGCTCAAATTTAGCGTATCAATACGAAAAGGGCTGGGGCGTAGCGAAAGATAAAAAGAGGGCACGCAAGCTTTATGAAAAGGCTTGCAAGCTCGGAAAATTTGATGCTTGCGAGCATTTAGAGACTATGAGATGAGACTCTAACATCAAGCGCGAAAACGCATAACAAAATAGGCTCACGAAAGAAGATAGTTAGTAAATTGAGTCTTAGTAAAGCTTAGGAATAAGCGATACGTTTAAATTTAGATATAAGTAAAATTTTAATAAAGCGTTAGTGAGCGTTAGTAATTTTAAAAATTTGCGAGGTAGATAATGAAAATTTCAAAATATAATGCGAGCGGAAATGATTTCGTAATATTTACGGATTCAGTTAAGGCGGATAGATCCAAGCTAGCGCGCGAGCTATGTGATAGGCGCGATGGAGTAGGCGCCGATGGGCTCATCGTTGTGTTGCCGAAATTTAACGGTATCGAGGGGATAAACTTTGAGTGGGAATTTTATAATAGCGACGGCAGTAGCGCCGATATGTGCGGCAACGGCTCGCGAGCGGTGTGCATGTATGCGTATGAAAATTTCTTGGCCGCGCAGAGTATGAAATTCCTAAGCGGCGCAGGCGTAATTAGCGGCGAAATTTTCGGTATTTTCGGCGGAAATTTGAGCGAGAGTATGCGCGGCGAGCTACGCAATGTAAGCTTCGGCGAGATTTTCAATCTGCGTCCTAACGCTCACGCGTTAGTAGCTAATGTCGAGGTAATGTTAACTCGTCCTAAACGCCTGGGCGAGAGCTTTGAAGAAGCAGGGCTAACGTGGTATTTTTATAACACAGGAGTGCCGCATTTGGTAACTTTTGTTAGAGATTTAAATGAGTTCAATGCCGCGTTAGCCCGCGATTTGCGCGAAAAGTATAACGCTAACGTTAATTATGCGTTAGTTCAAAGCCGCCTCGCAAGCAAAATTTTAAAGGTGCGCACCTTTGAGCGTGGCGTAGAGGCAGAAACTCTCGCATGCGGTACGGGGATGGCAGCATGCTTCATCGCAGGCGTCGAAAATATGGGGCTAGCTCCCGACATCCGCGTGATACCTGCAAGCGGTGAAACGCTAAATTTGCGCTTAGGGGATGGAGGCAAAATTTACTTTCGCGGCGACGTTAGGCATACTTTCGATGGCGAATTTATCGGATACGTGGAGTAGGCAGACGGAATTTCGAGCCGGTTTGCGCGAGAATTTTAATTTTGAGGTAAAATTTGTCACTTCACTGCAAAATTTAATTCCTAAATTTCGGAATTTTATGAAATAAAATTTTAAGATTTAGGCGTGCGGAATTTTGCTACTAAATTTAAAATTTTTGCTTGAATTTCAAATTTGTATCGTATTAATTTAGGCTTTTGCGGAATTTAGTATTATAAATTTACGCTCTAGCCCGCTCATTCGGTTTATAATTTTTGCTGCCACCGCAAAAAATCCGCCGTGTCCGCACTAGTGAAATTCCGTCGCATTTGCACGAGTGAAATCCGACACTAATAGCAAAAACGCGATATCAAGCGCAAATCCTCGCTGCGGGTAAAATTCTGTCATTGACGATAAAAGCTAGATTTATCGATACGACAATTCTTGAAGCGCGGTAGAATTTACTAACGACGATAAAAGCATAGTGTAGTTACGGCAAAATTTAAAATTTGTGCCCGCCGAATTCCGCCGCGCTGTCATTTTGTCGTTTAAATTTTAAATTCCATCCGCGTCGGTTTCGTCGAAACTAGGCATAAAGCCTGATGATTAACTCTCTGGCGAGCGCTAAAATCACGACGAAGATTGTAAATTTTAATAAAGATTTTTGTCGTATCGCGACAAGCATGACGATGCCAAATAAAACGAGCGCAATATCTAAAAATGTATCTTTCATACGCTTAATTGAAATTTAATCAAAATGCTAAGTATGATAAGAAGTATTATAAAGCGTAAGATTGAGCGCATGGAGGATAGATCACCAAATTCTTTGTCATATTCCTTTTTTACCTCCCACTCAGCTTTCCATGCGAACATTTTTACTATAAAATCCAGCATTTTCATCTCCTTTTTTAAGGCGAGTCGCATAAAACGAAATTTTGTCGCGCCACGTGAAATTAAAGAATTCTATCTAATCGGCGCTTAAAATTTTTAATTTTGGGCTATTTATCGGCGTTTTGGACGAGCGCTTTTTCGTATTTTTCGATAAAGCTTCGCCCTGACTCGCATAGACGGTAGATGAAAATCTTTGACGCCTTGCCCGCATCAAGCCCCGTATCCTTAATGCTTTCGCGCTGCAGGTAGCCCCAGTTTTTATGAATTATGTCAAGAGTCGATTTGATCGAGGTGTAGTTGCGTCCGCTTGCGGCTGCGAATTCGTTCACGGGTCTCATAAACTCCGCATCGCTTTGCTTATTGCGACACAAAAGCCCCTCTTTGCCTTGCGATTCGACCAGTTTTAGCGTTTCATAAATGAGTTTATCTTTTAATTTGATCATCAGCTTTCCCTTATATAATTGATATGGGTTTGCCAAAATTATATCATAAAAATTTATATTTTTATGATATAAAATTTCAAATATCTAAAAGCTGAGCGCGAATTCGTGAAAGGGTATGACGTCGCAGCGGATGCCCTCGATCTCGAGCCTACCGGAGTTTGCCATGGAAACGATTTTTAAGCTCGTGATGCCAAGTCTCTTGAGCGCGCTTAAGATTTTGCGGAATTTTAAAAAGATGATGTCTGCGTCGCTGAAAGGAATGACGAGAACTCCCATTTTTAGAGCAGGCAGGTAAAAATCCAGCTCTTTTGTGTAAAAAATCGGCGTACTTAGTCCCAAAAGCTCGCAGAATAGGACGTTGGCAAATTTTTTCGAGAAGTCCTTTTTGCTTGTTAAAATTTCGCGCATATTAAAATGCGAAAAATATAATTTTTTTGCGCGCGTAGGTTCGTCAGCTTTGCTTAAAAATCTGATGAAATTTTCCCGCTCAAGCTTGGCGATAGTGCCGTATACGGCGTCTTTAGAGATCTTGATGCGCGTCTTTAGCGCGGTGTAAATTTTATTTGCGCTAAATGCGGCGTGGACGAAGCTTAGGCACTCTTTGAGGATTAAAATCTCCGTGCGGCTAAAGTTTGCCGCAAGCAGCCTCTGCTCGAATTCTAAAATTTCGGCAGGCGCTATGAAGGGATTTTTTGCGCCGCCACCTTGGGCTAAAAAGGCCGAAATCATCGAGTTTATCTCGTTGTGGCGCTTATCGAAGGCGATAAATTCTTCAAACGAAAGCGGCAAAAGCTCAAGCCGCTCAAAACCCGGCAAAACTAACTCTCTATCGCGAGTAGAGATGATAAAGCGCTTTAAATTTAGCCCCCCAGCGAAGCTTTGAAGCGATGAAATTTCAAAATCGGCGCTACTAAAATTATCTAAAAAAAGCGATGAAATTTGCTCGTTGACCGCCAAAAACTTCTTGATCTCGCGAAAGAAATTCTCGCTCCTGTTTTTTATGTCACCCGACTCCGCATTTTTTGCGTTGTTTAAGCCGTTTGCGCTTTCATTTTTTGTATCTGTATTTTTTATGGCGGCGCAGTAAAATTCATCTATATCCGAAATATCTGCATCGAGCGTAGTTTCTCTGCTTATTTCATTCTCATTCGCTTCGCCGCCGTTTGTATTATCCGCGCTATTTTTAACCGCAACGATCGTGCCACCCGCTACCATATCCTCAAGGCGCAGATCGGCTAAATTTAGATACAAAATTTCATCTTTTTTAAGCTCTGAAATTTCATTTTTCAGCACGGCGCTTTTGCCGGAATTTAGCACGCCGTAGATTATGGTTTTGGCAGAGCCGATACCTCTTTTGCGCGGGATAAAGCCCGCAAATTCCGGCGGATTTTCGTAAAAAAATTTTAGATCATTCATGGCGAGTATTTTAAAATTTTCCTTATTAAAAGGAAATAAATCTTAAAAATCCTATGAGATTTTTTATATCCTTCTAAATTTATCCAAAATTTTTGTATTGAAATTTTTCGGCACTCTAAAAATTTTCGAAATTCTATATATCTTTCCTTATTAAAAGGAAATATTTCAATAAAATTTGGCTATTTTCTTGACAAAAAGGGAGCGCTTTTATATAATATGCGTCTTTTGTTTGAAACAAAGGGTCGCGCGTTGCGACAAGTTCTTTTTAAGGAAAAGCAGATGCAAAAAATTAGGTTGAAACTCAAGGCATATGACCATCGAGTTTTAGATCGCACGGTTGCGGCCATAGTAGAAGCCGTCAAAAGAACGGGTGCGGATGTAAGAGGCCCTGTTCCTATGCCCACAAAGATCAAGCGCTACACAGTTTTAAGATCTCCACACGTAAATAAAGACTCCAGAGAGCAGTTTGAGATGAAAATTCACGCTCGTATGCTAGACATCGTAGCGGCTACGCCAGATACGGTTGATTCGCTAACTAAGCTTGATTTGGCTCCGGAAGTCAACGTCGAAGTTCACGCGATGGGCAAATAAGGGGTAAAACAATGGAATATATCGTAGAAAAAATAGGTATGAGTAGGACGATCGACACGAGCAGCACGCCCGTGACGCTTTTGCGACTTATCAATACCAAAATTTGCGAAGTTTGCGATGAGAAAAAAGCTATCGTAGCCTACGCAGACGGTAAAGCGCATAACAAAGCTATCGCCGGAATTCAAAAAAAATATAGCCTAAGCAAGGAATTTAATAAATTTGCGACTCTAAGCTTAGAAAATGCCGAGCTTGGCGATCAAAATTTAGATGTTTTGAGCGAAGCCAAGATCGTCAAAGTAAGCTTTAAATCCAAGGGTAAAGGTTATCAGGGTGTCATTAAGCGCCATGGCTTTGCGGGCGGTCCTGCAGCGCACGGCAGCCGCTTTCACCGAAGACCGGGCTCGATCGGCAACTGCGAGTGGCCCGGTCGCGTTCAGCCTGGTATGAGGATGGCGGGACACACTGGAAACGAAACGATCACTGCCAAAAACGAAGTCGTAAGCTTTGATGCCGAGAATAAAATTTTGGTGCTTAAAGGCTCGGTTCCTGGATTTAACGGAGCAATGGGCAGAATAAGGATAGTAAAATGAGTAAAGTAAGTGTGTTTAACGAAAAACTGGAAAAAGCAAGCGAAATTGAAATCCCTGCGAAATTTTCGGAAGTCAATTCGCACAATCTATATTTATACGTCAAATCTTACCTTGCTTCGCTTCGTGCAAATACGGCTAACGCTAAAACTCGCGCCGAGGTTAGCGGCGGTGGTAAAAAGCCATGGCGACAAAAGGGTCGCGGCGGCGCACGTGCGGGCTCAACCAGAACCAATGTTTGGGTAGGCGGCGCGGTCGCATTCGGTCCGACTAACGAGCGAAATTACGAGCAGAAGGTCAATAAAAAGCAAAAACGCCTTGCGCTGGAATTTGCTATCAATGAGAAAGCAAACGAGGGTAAAATTTTTATATTCGACGATTTGGAGCTAAAAAGCGGTAAAACCAAAGATGCGGCAAATTTTATTAAGAAACTGGGCGTTAGAGATGCGCTAATCGTTAAAAACGAGCTAGACGCGCAAACTCTTTTGGCCTATAGAAATCTAAAAAATTGCTATGTCATCGATGTAAGCGAGGTCAATGCTTACCTAATCGCAGTTTACGGCTCGGTCGTATTCGAAAAAGCGGCATTTGAATCAATAGTGAAAGAGGACTAAAATGGCAGATATAACAGATATCAAAACGATCCTTTATACGGAAAAGTCTCTCGGTCTTCAAGAAAACGGCGTGGTCGTTATCCAAACTAGCCCGTCGGTTACGAAAAACGGACTAAAGAGCGTTTTAAAAAACTATTTCGGGATTACTCCGCTAAAGATAAATTCTTTAAGACAGGATGGCAAAGTAAAAAGATTTAAAGGCAGAACTGGCGCTAGAAACGATGTGAAAAAATTCTACGTCAAACTACCTGAAGGCGCAAGCCTAGAAAGCGTGGAGGCGTAAAATGGCGATTAAAACTTATAAACCGTATACTCCAAGTAGAAGATTTATGACCGGTCTTAGCAGCGAGGATATCACTGCAAAAGCTAGCGTTAGAGGCCTGCTTGTTAAAATTCCTGCCGCAGCCGGAAGAAACAATAATGGTCGCATTACCAGCCGCCATAAACAAGCAGGAGCTGCTAAACTTTATAGAATTATCGATTTTAAGCGAAATAAATTCGGCGTTGCTGGCAAGGTCGAGGCGATCGAATACGATCCGAATCGCAACTGCCGTATCGCGCTGATCTCATACGCAGACGGCGAGAAGCGCTACATAATCAAACCTAACGATCTTAAAGTGGGCGACGTGGTAGCCGCTGCCGAGGGCGGATTAGATATTAAACCGGGTAACGCGATGAAGATGAAAAATATCCCTGTGGGAACCATCCTGCACAATATCGAGTTAAAACCCGGCAAAGGCGCTCAAATGGCACGTAGCGCAGGAGGTTATGCTCAGCTTATGGGCAAAGAGGAAAAATATGTCATTCTACGTCTGCCTAGCGGTGAGATGAGAAGAGTGCTCGCAGAGTGCATGGCTAGTATCGGCGTAGTAGGTAACGAAGAGTGGGCAAACGTCGTCATCGGCAAAGCCGGACGCAATCGCCACAGAGGTATCCGTCCTCAAACCAGAGGTTCTGCAATGAACCCGGTCGATCACCCACACGGCGGTGGCGAGGGTAAGAAAAACTCCGGCCGCCATCCGGTAACTCCGTGGGGCAAACCGACGAAGGGCTATAAAACTCGTCATAAAAAAGCGAGCGATAAGCTTATAATTTCAAGAAGGAAAGGAAAATAAAAATGGCTAGATCGCTAAAAAAAGGTCCTTTCGTAGATGATCACGTAATGAAAAAAGTCGTTGCGGCAAAGAAAGCCGGCGATAATAAACCGATCAAGACTTGGTCGAGACGAAGCACGATCGTGCCTGAGATGATCGGACTTACGTTTAACGTTCATAACGGAAAGAATTTTATCCCGGTTTACGTCACCGAGCATCATATCGGTTATAAATTAGGCGAGTTCGCTCCTACGCGCACTTTCAAGGGCCACAAAGGCTCCGTGCAGAAAAAGATCGGCAAGTAAGGATAGAATATGAGTAAATCAACGATTAAATTTGTTCGCCTTTCGCCGACAAAAGCAAGACTTATCGCAAAACAAATTCAAGGCATGAATGCGGAATTTGCCCTTGCTACTTTGGAATTTACGCCTAATCGCGGCGCAAAATATATCGCTACGGCGATTTCAAGTGCGGTCGCAAACGGTGGCTTTGAGCCTGAAGAGGTCGTAGTTACCAGCTGCCGAGTGGATGCAGGTCCGGTGCTTAAGAGATTTCGTCCGCGCGCCAGAGGTACGGCTAGCCGTATCCGCAAGCCTACTTCGCACATTATCGTCGAAGTAGCAAAACCAAGTAAGAAGGAAGCGTAAATGGGACAGAAAGTAAATCCGATCGGTTTAAGATTAGGAATTAATCGAAATTGGGAGTCTAGATGGTTTCCTTCTAAAGCGACGCTTTCCGAGAGTATCGGCGAGGATTACAAGATCCGCAAATTTTTAAAAGCTAAGCTTTATTATGCGGGAATTAGCCAAATTCTTATTGAAAGAACGGCTAAGAAAATTCGTGTAACGATCGTAGCCGCAAGACCGGGTATTATCATCGGTAAAAAAGGCGGCGAGGTTGAAAATTTAAGAAGCGAAGTCGTTAAGCTAGTCAATAAAGACATAGCGATCAATATCAAAGAGGAGCGCAAAGTAGGCTCGAACGCACTTTTGGCTGCGGAAAACGTAGCCATGCAGTTGGAGCGCCGCGTTGCATTCCGCCGCGCTATGAAGAAAGTCATCCAAGGCGCTCAAAAAGCAGGCGCAAAGGGAATTAAAATTTGCGTCGCAGGTCGCTTGGGCGGTGCGGAGATGGCTAGAACCGAATGGTATTTGGAAGGACGCGTTCCGCTTCATACTCTAAGGGCTAGGATCGATTACGGCTTTGCCGAAGCGCATACGACTTACGGTAATATCGGCATTAAGGTTTGGATCTTTAAGGGTGAAATTTTACAAAAAGGCATCCAGGCTGAAAAGACCGACGATGCGCCTAAAAAAACACGCAGACCAAGAAGAGGTAAATAGTTATGTTGATGCCAAAAAGAACAAAATACCGCAAGATGATGAAAGGTCGCAACCGCGGCTATGCGACGAGAGGAAATTCCTTGACATTCGGCGATTTCGGTATCAAAGCGGTAGAGGCGGGTAGGGTAAATTCTCGCCAGATCGAAGCGGCTCGTGTCGCGATGACGCGCTTCGTGAATCGTCAAGCTAAAATTTGGATTAAGGTATTCCCAGACAAACCGCTTACCAAAAAGCCTCTACAAACTCGTATGGGTAAAGGTAAGAGCGGCGTAGAAGAGTGGGTAATGAATATAAAACCGGGCAGGATCATTTTCGAGATGACCGGCGTTAGCGAAGAGGTTGCTAAAGAGGCGCTTATGCTTTCAATTCATAAACTACCTTTTAAAACGAAAATCGTAAGTAGGGAAAGCGAAAATGAAATATACTGATTTGAAAGATAAAGATTTGGCTGAGCTAAATTCTATGTTGAAACAAAGTAAGTTGCTTTTATTTACGGCTAGACAAAAGCTAAAAACTATGCAGCTAAGCAATCCTAACGAGATTCGCGCTATCAAAAAAGATATCGCTAGAATCAACACCGCTATTAAAGCGAAATAAGGATAGGTTATGGCATTTAAAAGAGAAATTCAAGGCGTAGTCGTAAAGAAGGCGGGCGATAAAACAGCTACCGTTTTGGTAGAGCGAAGGGTTATGCACCCTAGATATAGAAAGATCGTAAAAAGATTTAAAAAATATCTGATCCACGATGAGAACAACGTCGTAAAGATCGGCGATACCATATCTGCGATCGAGTGCAGACCGCTAAGCGCTAGAAAATCGTTTCGCTTAAAAGCGGTTTTGAAAACAGGAGTTGAATAATGATACAGAGTTTTACCAGACTTGCGGTGGCTGATAATAGCGGCGCAAAAGAACTTATGTGTATTAAAGTTTTGGGCGGCAGCAAAAGAAGATACGCCACAATCGGCGATATTATCGTTTGCTCTGTAAAAAAAGCGCTCCCTAACGGCAAGATCAAGCGCGGTCAAGTAGTAAAAGCCGTAGTCGTTCGTACGACTAAAGAATTGCACAGAGGCAACGGCTCGCTAATTAGATTCGATGAGAACGCAGCCGTTATTTTGGATTCAAAAAAAGAGCCGATCGGCACTCGTATTTTCGGTCCTATCGGCAGAGAGGTCAGATACGGCGGTTTTATGAAGATCGTTTCGCTGGCTCCGGAGGTTTTATAATGGCAGTAAAATTTAAGATTAAAAAAGGCGATCAAGTAAAGATCATCGCAGGTGACGATAAGGGTAAAACAGGCACTGTTAAGGCAGTGTTTCCTAAAAAAGCTCAAGTTATCGTCGAGGGTTGTAAAATGGCTAAAAAGGCTATCAAACCAACCGAGCAAAATCCGCAAGGCGGCTTTACGAGCAAAGAGATGCCGATGGATATTTCAAACGTTGCGTTGGTAGAGGGTTGATTATGAGCAGACTAAAAGATAAATACGATAATTCCATCAGAGCTGCTTTGCAGAAAGAATTTGATATAAAAAATCCTATGCTTATCCCGGCGCTTGAAAAGATCGTTATCAGCGTAGGAACGGGCGAGTCGAGCAAAGATCAAAAAGTGCTTCAAAATATGGCCGATACTATCTCGCTGATCGCAGGTCAAAAAGCGCTTATCGTCAATGCAAAAAAATCGGTCGCCGGCTTTAAGGTTAGAGAGGGTTTTCCGGTAGGCATAATGGTTACGTTACGAAAAGAGCAGATGTTTGCCTTCCTAGACAAACTGATCTCTATCGCGCTTCCTAGAGTTAAGGATTTCCGAGGACTACCTAGAGCGGGTTTTGACGGACGCGGCAATTATAACTTCGGCTTGCAAGAGCAGCTGATGTTCCCTGAGGTCGAATACGATCAAATTTTAAGAACTCACGGTATGAATATAACCGTCGTAACGACTACAAATAACGATAAAGAGGCATTTAAATTGCTAGAGCTATTCGGCATGCCTTTTGCAAAAGGAAAATGATATGGCAAAAAAATCAATGGTAGCCAAGGCGAAACGCCCAGCTAAATTTAGCACTCGCGCATATACCAGATGTCAAATTTGCGGTCGTCCGCACTCCGTTTATAAAGATTTTGGAATTTGTCGCGTTTGCCTTCGCAAGATGGCAAACGAGGGCTTGATCCCAGGTCTAAAAAAAGCAAGCTGGTAAGGAGAAGAGATGATTAACGATCTTATTTCAGATGGACTAACTCGCATCAGAAATGCTGCGATGCGAAGGCTAGATACGACTAAGCTTTTTCACTCAAACGTCGTTGAGGCTATGCTTAAAATTTTAGCCGAGAAGGGCTATATCGAGAGCTACAACGTAGTAGAGGAAAACAATAAAAAGATCATCAACGTAGTGCTTAAATACGACGAAAAGGGCAGGAGCGTGATAAACGAAGTTAAAAGAATTTCGACTCCGGGTCGCCGCGTATATCAAGGCAAAGACGAGATCAAGCGCTTCAAAAACGGCTACGGAACCGTCGTCGTTAGCACAAGCAAAGGCGTTATGAGCGGTATCGACGCGCACAAAGCCGGCGTCGGCGGCGAAGTGCTTTGCACGATCTGGTAAGAAGTTTCTACTTTTTATGGCATTGTGGTATCCATTCGTAAAAGTAGACATACCCTAGACAAATAAAAAGGAAAATTATGTCAAGAATTGGTAAAAAACCGATCTCTATTCCAAACGGCTTAGAGGTCAAAATCGACGGCTCGTCGTTAAAATTTAAAAAATCGAATAACGAAAAAGAGCTTGATTTAAAAGGTCATGTCGATGTAAAAATCGAAGACGGAAAGATAGAATTCTCACCTAAGGGTGAGGATAGACAGAGTAGGGCGTATTGGGGAACATACCGCGCTTTAGCCAACAATATCGTCCTTGGTCTTACCGAGGGCTTTTCAAAACAGCTCGAAATCAACGGCGTCGGCTATAGGGCTGCGATGAAAGGCAAGGTGCTTGAGCTAAATTTGGGCTTTTCGCATCCGATAAATTTTGAATCTCCAAAGGGAATCGAAATTTCCGTAGATAAAAATGTCGTAACCATCAAAGGCGACGATAAGCAGCAAGTAGGCCAAGTAGCAGCCGAGATCAGAGGATTCAGACCGCCTGAGCCATACAAGGGTAAAGGCATCAAGTATCTTGAAGAGCATATCATCCGCAAAGCCGGAAAAACAGCTAAGAAATAAGGGTTGAGAAATGACACAGAACGTATTAAAAAGAAAGATCTCTTTAAGAATCAAGAGAAAAAGAAGAATTCGCGCTAAAATTTCAGGCGTCGCATCTTGCCCTAGAATTTCTATTTTCAAATCCAATAGAACCGTTTACGCTCAGGCTATCGACGACGCGGCGAGCGTAACTTTGTGCGCCAGCAGCGGCAAGGTTTTAAATTTAAAGGCGAACAAAGAGGGCGCGGCTAGCCTAGCTAAAGATTTGGCTTCCAAGCTAAAGGATAAAGGCATTTCTGAAGCGATTTTCGATCGCAATGGCTATTTGTATCATGGCGTAATCGCAAGCTTTGCCGAGTCGCTACGCCAAAACGGCATCAAACTATAACCCAAAGGAATGATTGTGGAAAAGTATAATAGAGAAGAATTCGAAGAGGTAATCGTCAATATCGGTAGGGTTACGAAGGTCGTTAAGGGCGGTAGAAGGTTTAGATTTACCGCGCTTGTAGTGGTAGGCAATAGAAACGGTCTAGTAGGCTTTGGCTTCGGCAAATCCAAAGAGGTTCCTGACGCGATTAAAAAGGCGGTAGACGATGCGTTTAAAAATATCATCAAAGTAAATTTAAATGGTTCTACCATCACTCACGATATCGAAGTTAAATACAATGCGAGCAAAATTTTACTTAAGCCGGCGAGCGAAGGTACCGGCGTTATCGCAGGCGGTTCAGTCCGCCCAGTTTTAGAGCTTGCGGGTGTTAAAGATATCCTCACTAAATCGCTAGGTTCGAACAACTCCTCAAATGTCGTAAGAGCTACGATGAAAGCTCTTAGTATGTTAAAACACTAACAAGGATAAAAGATGGGATTAGAAAATCTTAAAAAAGCCCCAGGCTCGACTCACGCTACTAAGCGCTTGGGTCGTGGTCAAGGAAGCGGTCTGGGTAAAACTGCGGGTCGCGGTGGCAAGGGTCAGACCGCGCGCACTGGCTCTCATGAAAAAAGAGGCTTCGAGGGCGGTCAGCAGCCGATTCAGCGAAGGCTTCCAAAGGTAGGTTTTACTTCTAAATTTGAAAAGCCTTACGTGATCAATGTCGATAAAATCGAAGCTATCAAAGATCTTAGCGAGATCACGATCGAAAGCATCAAATCCGTTCATAAAATTTCAAATTCCGTTAAAAAGATCAAGCTGATCGGCGTAGGCGTAAAAGCGCTCGCTAGCAAGATCAAAGACGAGAACGTAAAATTTAGCGGACAAAAATAATGAATAAATCGCTACGCAACAAAATTCTCATTACTTTGGGCTTTCTTTTTGCCTATAGGTTGCTAGCTTACGTGCCGGTTCCGGGAGTGGACGTTGAGGTTATAAAGCAATTTTTTCAAAACAATAGCAACAACGCTTTTGGAATGTTTAATATGTTTAGCGGTAACGCGGCGGAGCGATTCAGCGTTATCTCGCTAGGCATTATGCCTTATATTACCGCTTCGATCATTATGGAGCTGCTTGCCGCAACCTTTCCAAATTTAGGCAAACTTAAAAAAGAGCGCGACGGTATGCAGAAATATATGCAGATCATCCGATATGCTACAATCGCAATCGCTATGGTTCAATCCATCGGCGTTAGCATCGGCTTGCAGGGCATCCACGGGCAGACCGGAGCGCCTGCGATAATGGCCGAAAATACCAACGAGTTTGTTTTCATCTCGTGCATTTCGATGCTGGCAGGCACCATGCTTTTGATGTGGATCGGCGAGCAGATCACGCAGCGCGGAGTCGGTAACGGCACCAGCCTTATTATCTTTGCAGGTATCGTAAGCGCCATCCCTAGAGCGATCGGAAGTACCGTAAATTTAGTAAATACCGGCGAAATGAACGTTTTAAAGCTAATTGCGATCGTGCTAATCATCCTGGCTACTATCGGAGCAATTTTATATGTGGAGCTAGGTGAACGCAGAATTCCGGTATCGTTTTCGCGCAAGGTATTGATGGCGAATCAAAACAAGCGCATTATGAATTACGTGCCGATCAAGCTAAATTTAAGCGGCGTCATTCCGCCTATTTTTGCAAGCGCGATTTTGATGTTTCCGACTACAATTTTACAAGCAAGCACCAATCCGATTATCCAAAAGATCCACGATTTCCTTAGCCCTAGCAATTACTTCTTTAACTTTTTGACCTTTGTGTTGGTTATATTTTTCGCTTATTTTTATGCGTCAATTGCTTTTAATTCCAAGGATATTAGTGAAAATTTAAAGAAGCAGGGCGGCTTTATCCCGGGCATTCGTCCGGGCGAGGGAACGGCGAGCTTTTTAAACGAAGTTGCTAGCCGTCTTACGTTTTGGGGCTCGATCTATCTGGGCCTCGTAACCGTCATCCCGTGGCTACTCGTTAAATTTATGGGCGTGCCGTTTTATTTCGGCGGCACCAGCGTGCTGATCGTCGTCTCCGTCGCTCTTGATACGATGAGACGCATCGAAGCGCAAGTTTATATGAGCAAATATCAGACCCTAAGCGCGGTCGGGCTATAAATGGCGATTTTGCTTAAAACAAAAAAAGATTTAGAGGGGCTTCGTGCGGCGAACAGGATCGTCGCGCAGGCCCTTGATTATGCAGCTTCATTCATAAAGCCGGGTCTTAGCCTACTCGAAGTTGATAAGAAGATCGACGATTTCATCACATCCAAGGGTGCGTATCCTGCTTTTAAGGGGCTATATGGCTTTCCAAACGCCGCTTGCCTCTCGTTAAACGAAGTCATCATCCACGGCATCCCCGATGAGACGATCTTGCAAGAGGGCGATATCTTAGGCGTCGATCTGGGCTCGAAGCTAAACGGATATTTCGGCGACAGCGCGCGCACCCTGCCCATCGGTAAAATTTCAAAAGCCGACGAGGAGCTTATCGCATGCAGCAAGGACACGCTGGAGTTTGCCATCAAAACGATCAGGGTAGGGATGCACTTCAAAGAGCTAAGCTTCGAGATCGAGAAATTTATCCGTGCGCGCGGCTTCGTGCCGCTATACGGCTTCTGCGGTCACGGCATCGGCAAGCACCCACACGAAGAGCCTGAGATCCCAAACTATCTGGAGGGCAACAATCCAAAATCAGGCCCCAAAATCAAAAACGGCATGGTCTTTTGCATTGAGCCGATGATCTGCCAAAAGAACGGCACGCCGGTTATCGCCGAGGATAAGTGGAGCACGAGAAGCAAGGATGGACTCCGCACTAGCCACTATGAGCACTGCATGGCGGTTTTCGACGGTAAGGTAGAAGTCCTAAGCGTCGTATAGAATTTCCGCGCAAAAGCTGGCTCAGCCTAGTTAAAATTTTTTCACTTTGTCGGTGCAAAATTTTGCCCGCGATCGGTCTTTGATAATTTTACACTGCTCGTGTCGTAGAATTTTACTCCAGTCGCTTAATGCATAAATTTTATCCAAAGACCGTTTGAAGCTTATCGCACTAGAAATTTTAAAATCTATTGCGACGGTTTGCGGGGTCCGGCCGCAAAATTTTAAGGGTTGAGTTTTAGCTCATGCTTTCTGTTTTTAAAGCCTCGTTTTGTAGCTTCGCTCTTAGATCCGCTTTCAATTAAAATTTAGCCTTAAAATTCCGTCGCCCAATTCTACTACCCCCCCCCTCCCCCGTATCTTTAAAATTTAGCTGTAAAATTTGAAGCGTAAAGGCGCGCAAGTAAGCAAGCTCAAAGCTTTAAGCGGCTAAGATTGCGCCTTGATTTTAAAGCGAAAACATGTCGCACTACGCAGAGTGCGCGTCGTCGCGTCTCTTCGTACAAGGCAGGGAATATAAAATGAGAGAAAAATTTTATGTAGCGCTAGCAAATATAGGCGGGCTTATAGCGCGGACGAAAGCGGGCAAGCTCGTAGCGCGCTTGCTTATGAAAATCGACCGCGGCTTTTTTGCTGCGCTGCGCGAACATCCCGTATGGAGAGCGTTTTGGCTTAGCACGGCGCTATGCTTGCTCGCTTGCTGGGCTAAGATACATTATCAGATTAACGGCCCCATCTTTGCCTATATCGCAGAGAGCTTTCCCGCGGTATTCATCATAAATTTGCTCATCTTTCACCTCTGCTATCTGCTTAGCGGCCGATTTTTTAAGCTCGTTTCATTCGTGTTACTAGCGCTAATTGCGCTAATTGCGAGCGTGGCTTTATTTTTGATCGTAAATTTCGACTCAAGCTTCAACGTTGTGGCGATCGACGCGCTTGTGCATACCGATGCAGCCGAGACTCGCGAGTTTGTTTCGCAGTTTCTTAACTTTGCAACGATTTTGTATCTAGCGGTGCTGCTTGGCTGCATCTTTGCAGCGCTAAGAGCAGGGCAGAGAGATGAGAAGCAAACGCATAGCGGTCTAAGATTGCTGTTAGCGGCGATTTATCTCATTTACGGAACAATCTTTTGCGCGGATATCGCCGTCAAAGCTTCCCAAGGCAAGCAGGGCTATATAACCAAGCTATCGCAATATGTCCCGCTGGAGTTTGCCTTTACGATAAAAGACTATCTGAGCGATAAAAATTTCATCACCGATATGCGCGAAGTGCAGCTTGGATATGACGAGGCCAAGCGCGCGAACGAAAGCGTTTTAAAAGGCAGCACAAATTCGGATCCACAAAGCTCTGCTTTGGGCTCCGCGTCTGAAAATTCTAAGCCTGCATCAAGCGTCCAGGCGCAAAATTACGGCGCAAATTTAAATTCTACTTCCGCCTCTGGCACTGAGCTGCAAAGCTCAGGCAAGACTTTAAATTCTGCGCCGCAAAGCCCCAGCGTGATTTCAAATTCTAAAAACCCTGAGGCCGCTACAAACCCCGCCTTGCAAAAGTCTCGCATCAAAAATATCATCCTAATAATCGGTGAGAGCTTGCAGCGCGGGCATATGTCGCTCTACGGCTACGGCGTTAAAAATACACCGCTTTTGGAGGGTCTCGAAGCAAGCGGTAATTTGATAAAATTTAGCGATACAATCTCGCCTTACGGCACGACTAATCAGGTGCTGATGCGGCTTTTAAATTTCAGCGATTACGAAAGCGAGCGCAAAAGGGCGTGGTTTCGCAACCTTAGCATCATCGATATGTTTAAGCTAAGTGGCTACCGCACCTTTTGGATTAGCAATCAAGAGGCTTTCGGCGCACATGCGTTAAGTGCTAAAAGCGCTGCCGATCGCGCGGACGCGGAATCCTTCCTCTCAAAGAGCAATCTTTATGAAACCGTCCGCATCAAGCCTGACGGAGTGCTGCTTCCACTCATAAATCAGGCAAAAACGGAGCAGAGCGAGCGAAATTTCTACGTGATCCATCTCATCGGCAGCCATATGGATTACAGCCTGCGCTATCCCGAGGGATTTGGCAAGTTTAGCGCGGCGGATGTAAAGGCAAAACTTACTTCCAAGCAGAAAGATGTCGTCGCGTATTACGACAACAGCGTGCTTTACAACGATTTTGTCATAAATGAAATTTTTAAAATTTTTTCGGGTGATGACAGCCTCATCGTTTATCTTAGCGATCACGGCGAGAATTTATACGAAAATGGACGCCTTGGGCATGGCATGGAGAGCCGCTTTACTTACGAAATCCCGCTGATTTTCATAGCTTCGCGCGAGTTTTTGAGCGATCACGCTAAGCTATGGCAGAGGCTAGCTGCGGCGAAAGATAAACCTTTTATGAGCGATGATTTAGCGCATTTGCTAGCAGATATCATCGGTGTCGCGCCACTTGAGTTTGACGAGCGCAAAAGCCCGATACGAGCGGATTTCAATGCTTCGCGCAAGCGAATTGCTAACGGAGTCGATTATGACGAGAAATTAAAGAATACGAAGGGCTACGAGTTCGAGTAACAGATGAGTTCTGTTTTTATGCCGTTACATGCTGCATAAAATAGGAATTAGTATGTCCTGCTTTTTGATTTGTTCATCAAATTCAGATTAAAATTTGCGCCACCCCATATGGCTACGCTGATAAAAGACGCGCAACGCTTGTTAAATTTTAGATCAAATTTATGCACCGCGGCTAGCTCTCCTTCTTTACCTCATCCATATACGAGTAAATCGTGACTTTCTGCGTCCTAAGCGCCTTTGCGACGAGCTCCACCGCACCTTTTACCTCAAAAATTCCTTTTTGCGCGAGGAATTTTACGATACGCTTTCGATCCTCTTTCTTCATCCGCTCTACATCCAGATCGTGCGTAGCCGATGCGATAAGGTCCTGGACGATATCAAGGATATTTTGCTGCGAATTGTTAGAGCTTTGCGTTTCTAAATTTACGCCGTCATTAAAGCTCACTTCATCTAATGCCGCACTATTGCAGCTTCCGTCGGTAAAATTTGCGCCCTGCAACTCCTTGCTATCGAGCTTTGCGTTCGGCAGAAGATTTTTTATTGCTTTGTATGCCGCCATGGCGCTTGAGGTATCTATATTTACACACAGCGCGCCTACTACTTTGCCGTTTACGGCGCGGATCAGCGAAGTCGAGGAGCGTATGGGCTTGCCGTTTTGCGCGGTGAAGTAGTAGTTTGCGGTGCAGTCGTTTTCAAAATTTTTACTTAGCAACACGTCCTTTACCAGATGATCGAAGCTTTGGCCGATCCTCCTGCCCGTCACGTCGCCGAGGACAAAAACGACGGAGTTTTGCGGCGTGCTCATATCGTGGATGACCACCTCGCAATCGCCGATCGTATTTTTAATAAGGTGCGCAGTCGGTATAAAGGTCTGCAAAAGCTGATTCAATTTGAATTCCTTAAATTTCATATAAAAAAATCTATAAATTTAAATTAAATTTTAAAATTTTTACAAATTTATAGAAATACTTATATATTTTTAATAAATTTAGAGTAGAATTATATAAAATTTTATATGCAAAGGAGCTTAAATGAAAGAAATTTATCCAAGCGGTTTTGCGCCGAAAAAGGCGCATTATGCGCCGGGCATCCTAGACGACGACGGCACGCTTTACGTCTCTGGGCAGCTAAGCGTGAATCCGCATACGGGAGCCATCCCGGAGGGCCTTGCTGCGCAGACCGCACAGGCTCTAAGCAACGTCGCGGCAGTGTTGGCCGCCGCAGGCGCAGATAAAAACGACGTGCGGATGTGCCGCGTCTATACGCCTGACGTCGCGAACTGGGACGTGATCGACGAGCAGTACGCGCTGTTTTTCGGCGCGCACAAGCCCGCTCGCGTCGTGGTACCGACTACGGCTCTACACTTCGGCTGTCTCGTAGAGATCGAGGCCGTCGCAAAAATCAAAGAGAAAAAATAGGAGCGAAAATGAGCGATTTCATCTGCACTGGCTGCGGCAAGCACGCGCCCATCGATACTTTGAGCTATAAATGCGACTGCGGCGGGCTGTATAAGCTAAACTCCGATGCGCCTAAATTTAACCCCGCGCTCGTAGATCAAAGCGAGTTTAGCATCTTTAGATACCGCAGGTTTATGGGCATCGACACGACTAAATTTAAAGAAATCTCGATGGGCGAGGGGCTCACGGCGAGCGTGAAATTCGGCGAAGACCTCTATCTCAAGCTTGATTACGCGATGCCTACGCTTTCGTTCAAAGACCGCGGCGCGGCGGTTTTGGTGCTGCACGCCAAAAATATCGGCGTAAAAAAAGTCCTGCAAGACTCCAGCGGTAACGCGGGCAATGCCGTGGCAGCGTACTGCGCTCGCGCGGGTATCGAGTGTGAAATTTACGTCCCGAAGGGTACGTCGCCTAAAAAGATCGATATGATCAAAAGCCACGGCGCGCACGTCACGGTGTTTGACGGCAGCCGCGACGAAACGGCGGATGCGTGCCGCAAAAAGGCCGCGCAGGAGCAGATCTATTACGCCAACCACGTTTATAATCCGATCTTTTACGAGGGCACGAAGAGCTACGTTTATGAGATCTACGAGCAGCTGGGCAGGGTGCCGCGCAATATCTTTATCCCCGTGGGCAACGGCACGCTGCTGCTGGGCGCTCAAGCGGCGCTAGGCGAGCTATATGAGGGCGGATTTATCGAGACGCTACCAAAAATTTTTATCGTTCAGGGCGAGCGTTGCGCTCCGCTTTTTGACGCCAAAGGTGCGGCGCGAGCGATAGAGTCGCAGCCGACGCTAGCGGAGGGTATCGCGATCGCAAGACCGATGCGCGCGAGTGAAATTCTCGGCTCTAGCTACGCTGGCGAGCGCGAGGTGATCTTGGCGAGCGAGGGCGACATACTGCCTGCTAGAGCGGCGCTTGCGCGCGGCGGATTTTACGTCGAGCATACGACCGCGGCCACCTACGCGGCGTATCTGTGCTACAAAGAAAGCCATGATCTGCAAGGAGACAGCATCATCCCGCTTTGCGGCGCGGGGCTGAAGAGCGATCATTAAATTTAAGCGCTCGGCGTGGAATTCGCGCGACTAGCTGGCGTCGAGGAATTTTAAAATTTTTGTAGCTTTAAATTTAGCGGATTTATGAGCCCGTGTTTCAGCGGGATGTTTAAAATTTATGACGCGTAGGCTTTTAAATTTAAACTTCTACTGAAGCACAGAGATGTCTTTGTTTGGTATGATGCGATGATACAGCGCATTTTATGGGCACTTCGTTGCTGGTGAAATTTGTAAAATTTTATCTACAGATAGCTGAGTGAGCGCCATTTAAATTTGAAATTATGGTCAAAATTTTATAAAAATAAGCTCACGAGGCGCGGCGCTATCCGCCCGTATCATTTATAAAATTTAGCCATTTTTATCGCTCTTGGCGAGCGAGCTTCTGTGTAGATCGGCAGTGGAATTTTATCGCAGTCGCGGCAAAGAGCAGCCATTATATAGATATAATTTGATACGCCTGTCAGATGGCGTAATATGTGCGCAAGCAAAGGATATACGGCGGCTAGTAATAAGGAGCGCCTCGCGCCATTGACTTGGCTTCTAGCGGCGCGATATACAAGCGCTCAAATCGATTGCGTGTATGGAATTTTGACGGACGCAAGGGCACAGAGGCGCGCGATAAAATTCCAAGCCGCGATTAAAATTCTACGCGAAAGCCCCATGCGCGGTATGATTCGAAACCATTTTAAACGCCAAATCCTTAATCACAATTCTGCGTAAGAGGCTTCTACGCAGAGGATCGAATTCGCCCGGCTATTTCGAGTTTTCTTTAGCGATGCGCGTAAATTTAAGCACAAATTCGCTTTTTGCCGCAGTATAGGCGTCGCGGTCAAACTCATAGCGCTTGCAAAGCTCTAATTTAAGCGCCTCGTACCGCCCAGCGATATCCGCATTCGCTCGCAAAAAATCTCTAAAAAATATCTCATCCGCATCGCCGAAATTTCGCAGATGCACGTGAAAAACGCGTTCGGCAAACCCTGCTTCTGTATAGCCCTTATTTAGGCTGCAGCGGCTCTCGCTTTCGCTCATTAGCAGATAGCCCGCCTCTATCAGGCGCTGCTTGGCGGCGGCGATATCCGAGCATTCGATCAAAATATCCACGATAGGCTTCGCCCAGATCCCGCTTACCGCGGTGCTGCCGATATGATGGATCTTGATCTCGCCATGATCTCGCAGCAGGCCGCGCAGAATTTCGCGCTCTCGCCTAAACCAAACGCTCCAGCGCGGATCGTGCGGCACGAGACGTATCGGAAAGAGCCGCCACAGCTCCTGCAGGCTCATCGAAAGGAGTTTGTTGCTCATCTTAACTCCAAAGTATTGGATGAAATTTGAATGAATGGCGGGTAGATAGGGATTCGAACCCCAGAAGGCTGACGCCTTACGCGCTTTCGAGGCGCGCTCCTTCGACCGCTCGGACATCTACCCGAATGAAAACGTAATTTAAGCCAAAAATGGCTTAATAACAGATTTAAAAATGAAATTCCGCGTGAAATTCTGCCTGATTTTGCGAGCGGGGGTTGAAATTTAACGGCGCAAATTTAGATTTCGATTTAAATCTACGGCTTAAGGTACGACTCGGTGCGGCTTTGGGCATAAAATTTGCTTTCGCGCGTAGTTTTGGGCACGGAATTTACCGCTTTATGGATGAAATTTTACGCAAAAGCATATCGTCGCGGCGGCGAAAAATCACTCCCCGTCTATAAATTTCATGCGCCGCCCTATAAAACCGAGATAAAAATTTTGATCTCGTCTCCGCCGTAAAACTCAAAATCCGTTTCAAACGCTCTTTTTAGTTCGCCGGCCTCAAAAAAGTTCCAAATTTTGCCCCAAAACTTTGCTACGTTTTGCGGCTCATTCGGGAAACTAAAAACGGCGTATTTGCCGCTTCTGATCTTTAAGGCTTCGTCGCTGCGGGGCGCTTTAGCGCCGATAAAGATATCGTAAAGCCCGTCGGCGCCGTTTTCGTAATCGTAATAGACGCCGTAAATCTCGCTTTGCCCGTCATAGCACTCTTTCATAAATTTCGCCCACAGCGCGGGAATTTTACCACTCCCGCCTAGCTCGTCCGCGTTTTTCGTGCGAGCTTTTAACCCGTAAATTTTAAATCCGTCTAAATACGAAATTTTAATTTTTTCGCTCAAATTTCGTCCTTTCCGTTACTGCCCTAAAAGCTCTCTTGCCTCTTTTGCGATCGCGACGTCGGTGAATCCGAAAAGCTTAAACAGCTCGCTCGCGTTGCCGCTCTCGCCGAAGCTTTGCATGCCGTGTACCGCGTCTGCAAATTTATACCACTCAAGCGCGCTTGCGGCTTCGACGGCTAAAATTTTAGTTTGCGGCTCTAGGATTTGCGCCAGATAGTCCGCGTCCTGCTCGCACAGAAGCTCGAAGCACGGCGCGCTTACGACGTTTGCGCCGATGCCTTGCTCTTGCAGGATCGCCGCCGCTTTTAGGCAGAGCGAGACTTCGCTGCCGCTTGCGATGAGCGTGATCTGCGCCTCTTTGCTCTGCCTTAGCAGATACGCGCCGTTTTGCACGTCGCCCAAAACCGCCTTAGGTAGCGGCTCAAGCCCTTGGCGCGAGCAGACGAACGCCGCGGGGGCATTCAGGGAAAGCGCCGTGCGCCAGCATTTTACGTTTTCGTTGCCGTCTGCGGGGCGGAAGGTGTAGAAGCCGGGCATCGCGCGGAAGGTGCTAAGCTGCTCGATAGGCTCGTGCGTCGGCCCGTCCTCGCCCACGCCGATACTGTCGTGCGTGAATACGAAGTAGTGTCGCAAGCCCATCAGCGCCGCGAGTCGCGCGCCCGTCTTGAGATAGTCGCTGAAGATAAAAAACGTTGCGCTAAACGGAATGAAAAGCCCGTATCTCGCAAAGGCGTTGCCGATCGCTGCCATAGCGTGCTCGCGGATGCCGAAGTGTAAATTTTTGCCGCACGGAAAGTCGCCGCCGCCTTTTAACTCGGTCTTATTCGATGCCGCCAAATCGGCGCTTCCGCCTAAAAAGCCGGGTACTGCGTTTGCGATGGCGTTTAAAATTTTGCCGTTGCTATCGCGCGTGGCGACCTTAAGCCCGCTAAAATCTGGGAATTCTATCTTGCTAAAATCGGGATTTAAAAGCTCGTTTAGAAGCGCTCTTTTTTCATTGCTTAGCTTTGCGAACTTCTCCTTCCAAAGCCGCTCCTCTAAATCGCCTTTCTCAACCGCGGCGCGCGTCGCAAAAAGCACGTCCTCGCTTACGGCGAAGCTTTGAGCGGGATCAAAGCCCAGACTTTGCTTAGCGCGCGCAAGCAGCTCCTCTCCAAGCGGCGCGCCGTGCGTCTTGGCCGTGCCTTCAAGCTCTAGCGCCCCCTTGCCGATCGTGGTGTTTGCGATGATGAGGTAGGGTTTGGTTTTATTTTTGACCTCGTCAAGGACGAATTCTATCTGATCGAAATTATGCCCGTCGATGCGCGCGACCTCAAAGCCCTGCGCTTCAAATCGCACTTTCACGTCCTCAAACCACGCGATATCGGTATTGCCGTCGATCGTGATGCCATTAGAATCATAAATTATCGTGAGATTATCGAGGTTGTGTCTGCCCGCAAGCGCGCACGCTTCGTAGCTGATGCCCTCCTGTAGATCGCCGTCGCCGCAGAAGCAATAGACGCGGTGATCGATGATCTCGTTTCCTTCCTCGTTTAGTAGATGCGCGGCGTATTTCGCGGCCATCGCAAATCCGACTGCGTTTGCGACGCCCTGTCCGAGCGGTCCGGTAGCGATCTCGACGCCCGGGGTAGTGATCTCCGGGTGGCCCGGGGTTTTGGAGTGCAGGCGCCTGAAGCTTTTCAGATCGTCCATACTCAAATCATATCCGCTAAGGTAGAGGTAACTATACACCAGCGCGCTTGCGTGCCCGCCTGAGAATACGACGCGGTCGCGATTCAGCCACGCGGGATTTTTGGGGTTGTGGCGAACCTTGCTCATAAAGACGCTCATTACGTCGCTTAGCCCCATCGGCGTGCCGGGATGGCCTGAATTGGCGCTTTGGATCATATCCGCGCTTAGAAATTTGATCGTGTTTGAAATTTTACTTAGCTGCTCGCTCGACATTTTTCATCCTTTCAGGTATTTTTCTATCAAATTTAAAACCAAATCGCGCAGGCTCTCATCATAGCCGCTCATCGCGCCGCTTACCTCGCCTATTAGGCGCTGCTTGTAGCTTCTAGCGCCCGCAAGTCTGAGTAAATTTACGAAGGAATTTTTCGCGCCGTCCGCTCCTACGGGCTTGCCCGCGCTTGCTTCGTCGCCCGTAGCGTCGATGATATCATCCTCGATCTGAAATATAAGCCCTAGCTTCAGCCCGATCTTATAAAGCTCATGCGCGAGCTCGTCATTTAGCCCGCCGATTATGGCGCCTAGCTCAAACGCCGCTGCGATGAGCGCACCCGTTTTATGCAGATGCAAAAACTCAAGCTCGCTTTGCTTCAGAGGACTGTTTTCAAAACGGCAATCGATCGCCTGACCCAGCACCATGCCGCTGCTGCCTGCGTTTCGCGCTAGAGTTTTAATACATTTTATCTTAATCTCGTCGCTTAAATTTGCGCTTGCGGCGATCAAAAACGCGTCGGTATTTAGCGCGTCGCCCACCAAAATCGCCGTGACTTCGTCGTATTTTTTATGCAGGCTCGGCCGTCCGCGGCGCAGATCCGCATCGTCCATTGCGGGCAGATCGTCGTGGATAAGCGAGTAGGTGTGGATCATCTCAAGCGCCATCGCCATCGCCAACGCGCCCTCAAAGCGCCGTTCATCCACCGCCGAGACGACGCCTAGCAACAGCTGCGCGCGAAAGTGCTTGCCGCCCGCTTGCAGCATGTAATTGAGCGCCTCCTCAAAATACGGATGAAAGCTCGGCGCCTTTAGCTCGTTTTGCTTCAAGTAATCTTTAAATTTTTCTAAAATATCCATCGATCCTACCTTGCGGTTTTGATTTGCTCTGCTTGGGCGCGCCCTTGACGAATGCAAACGCGCCCTTCGAATACCTTTTCGTCGCGCAGCTTAGACTTTGCTGTCGCGAGCCGTTTGTACGTCGCGTAGAAGTAATCATACCGCTTAAAATTTTAAATTTTAATTTCCCTAGCTTTACGCAGTGCGCGAGGCGAAGGATGCTCCGCTTTTTTTGAGCCGCATCTTACGCTCGATTTGCTCGCGGATGTCGCGCAACGGCTCGCCTGCTTTGCATTTAAGTCGTGCGAGTTAAATTTTACTTTGCGCCGCAGCTTAGCAGCCTGCCAAAATTTTAGAATTTGCCCTCGCGCCGCCCGTTAAATTTGACCGATTTGCTAAGGTTGAAATTAATAACCTAGCGTCAAATCAAGCGAGCCGTGCTTTATGCAAACCGTATCGCCACAAAATCTAAATTTAACGCCGCTTTATAAAATCGGGCTTCATTTAGTTTGCTACAGAAGCCGCTCGCTCCGTAAAATCAAAACCGCTCGCTAAGCAAAACAGCCATTATATAATAAAAAGCTTATTTTCACCATTTTTGAACTACGATTAGCCCTTATTGCCAAGCAGATCACCCAATCCGTCGAGCCCTCCTAGCATGGACGCTGCGGTGCCCTTTTTTTCATTTTCGACAAGTTTTATCGCGTCGCTTATCGCCGAAATTAGCAGGATCTGCAAGCTCTCTTTGTCGTTAAAAAGGCTGTCGTCGATACTCAGATCGAGCACCTCGCCCGCGCCGTTTAGCCTGATGGCGACCATGCCCGCGCCCGATTTTACGGTAAATTCCTTACGCGCATTCTCCTCCTCGATCTGCTTAGCCTTGGCCTGCATCTGATCGAGCATTTGTCCCATTTTTGAAAAATCCATTCCCTCAAACATCTTTACTCCGTTATTTCGTTTTTTTCGTTTATTTGCACGATTTTAGGCTTGAAGCTTCTTGCTTTTTTGGCGCTCATCTGCGCGTAGGCTACGATGATGACGACGTCGCCGACGCAGACTTTGCGCGCGGCCGCGCCGTTTAGGCAGATCTCGCCCTTTTTCTCACCGTGGATCACGTAGGTAGCGAAGCGCTCGCCGTTATTGACGTTTAGGATCTCTACTTTTTGGTACTCGCAGAGCCCCGCAGCCTCGATGAGCTCGGGCCCGATCGTAATGGAGCCCACGTAGTTTAGGTTGGCGTCCGTCACGCGCGCGCGGTGGATTTTGCTTGATAAAATTTCGATTTTCATTGGCCGTCCTTTAAATAATCTAAATTTGACTCGCCTCGCGCCGCGACGAGCTCGCTTAGGACCTGTTTATCGCTGAAAGGATGCTTCACGCCCTTGATCTCTTGATAGGTTTCGTCGCCCTTGCCCAAAATAGCGATCATTTCGCCGTTTTTAGCAAGATCTAGCGCACGCGCGATAGCCTCTTTGCGATCCGCGATCTTTAAAATTTTATCTTTTCGGCGCATTCCGGCGCAAATTTGTTCGATGATCTCGTTCGGATCCTCGCTGCGCGGGTTATCGCTCGTAACGATGCAGATTTTAGCAAAGTGCTCCGCGATGGCGCCCATTTTCGGACGCTTGCCGTGGTCGCGATCGCCTCCCGCGCCGAAAACCGCAATGATCTCGCCGCTTGCGCGTAGCGCGTTTAGCACCTTTTCGATGCCGTCTGGGGTATGAGCGAAATCGACGATTACAAGCGGATTTTTATTTACGATCTGTACGCGACCCTCGACGCCGCCGAAGTTTGCCAGGGCTTTTGCGATCTTTTCGTTCGGCAGCTTGGTTAGAATTTTAACCGCCGCAAACGCCGCAGTAAGGTTGTAGAGATTAAACTCGCCGATGAGATCGCTTTGAAGCTGCGCATTATCGCCGTTTGGAGTACGCAGGAGCGCGTCGATACCGCCCTTTAGCCCGTATCCGCTTACGCCGAAGCTCGCGGCATTTTTGATGCCGTAGGTAAAGGCGTTTGCGGGATTAAATTTAATATGTCCGTCATCGGCGTTTATGAGCTTTGGCGCGTCGTCTGCGAAAAACGAGCTCTTGACTGCCGCGTATTCTTGCATGCTGCCGTGATAATCGAGATGATCTTGGCTCAAATTCGTAAAAATTTTAAGCGCAAAATTTAGCCCCTGGATGCGGTTCTGTGCGATTGCGTGCGAGCTGACCTCTATAACGAAATACTCGCAGCCCTGCTTGCCGGCTTCATAAAGATAGCTCACCGTCTTTAAAACTGAGCTCGTCGTAAGCCCCTTTTCGTCGATTCTGCGCTCGTTTATGAAGGCGCCGCGCGTGCCGCTTAAGCCGCAGCTAAAGCCCAGATCCAGCAGCGTCGAATAGATCGCCGCCGCGGTCGTGGTCTTGCCGTTCGTGCCGGTGATGCCAATGATTTTGATGCGCGGATCGATCTTTAAAAGCTCCTTTGCTTGCGCGATAGAGATGATATGCGCACCTTTTTGCGCCGCTTCGGCTTGGAATTTAGCGTTAGCGCTCGTGCGCATAAAAAAACAGCCCGCCTCGCATTCGGTGGAGTTATCGGTGATAAAGCTATTTTCGAGTCGTATTTTCATGATTTTTGATTTTTTGCATTAGCGCTTCGAAGCGCTCATCGCCTGCATACGCGGCAGCCGAGCTCTCGACGTAATTAAGCCCCATTTCGTAGTAGCCGTTTTCTATCAAATTTTCTAAAAATTCTATCATCTCGGTTTTGTCCGAAATGGCGATTTTGGAGGAAAAAATGATCGATTCGAAGGCGTCTTTAAAGCCTCTTTGGCCTACCGCGCGCATAAAATCGGCATACGCGATGACTGCAATCTCATCCTCGGCACCGGGTTCGGAAGCCGCTTCGTTCGCGATCTTTTCGTTAATGGAGTTTAAAATTTTAAAAAGCTCCGCGGTTTGAGTTTTTGGGCTGAGATTGTAAAAATCAAAGAGCATAAGCGCCTCTTCGCGGTCTGCCAGCGCGGTCTGGCAAAGTTCTAGCAAAAATAGAATTTCCTCCTCGCCGCTTTTTTCGTATGCGAGCGAAAAATACAGCTTCGCAAGCTCGAATTCTCCGCGCGAAAAGGCCTTTAGCCCCAGTTTTTTATAATTCAAACTCTTCGCCTTCGGGAATGTTTACGACGCTAAGCTCGGGGTGAATATCCATGCGAAGCTGGCGCTCGACGCCGTATTTTAGGGTCTGCGCACTTGCAGCGCAACCGTGGCAATGCCCGGTAAGGCGGACATAGACGACGCCGTTTTTTATGCCTAAAAGCTTCATATCGCCGCCGTCGTTTTGCAGCATCGGTCGGATTAGCTCCAAGCTATCCTGTACCGGCGCTAGAAGCTCTTCGTCGCTAAATGGTATCATTAAAATTCCTTATTTTAGTTTTGGCGCATTATATCCAAAAGCGATAAAAAAAGGCTTATCGGAGATGAAATTTAATCTGAAATTTTGCGCAAGGGCGCGGATCTTGCGTAATGGCTCGCAAAGAATTTTATACGGCGCGGGCGCCGGAACTATGATTTTAAAATTTTATCGATTCGGTAAGGATGAAGCCCGCGAATTATCGGGCCTGCATATATTTAAATTTAGACTATTTGCGTTATAAATTTGGGATGAAATTTCAGCCAGACCGAGGGCTAAATTGGAGATGAAATTTCGTTTGAGCGGTATGTAAAATTTAAAGCGGAACTGCCTAAATTTAATTAGGACAAGCGCCGATACGATTAAATTTTTAGAAAAAACAATCCTGCTTTTAATCGCAAATTTCGCGACTATAAAAGCCTGGACGACGATATTATTTTAAAGCTCGTAGATGAAATTTATGCTATGTTTTATATCCATCGCGGCTGTGAAATTTCAGCGCGGGCGCGTGCAATCACGGCAAAATTTCTATCGGCGTGCCGATTTTTATGTGCTCAAAAAGCTCGTCCATATCGTCATTGACGAGCGCTATACAGCCCTCCGTCCAGTCGCCGAACGCCGCGATACTCTGCCCTAGGTAGCTGAATTTATTCGGTAGCCCGTGGATTTTGATATCGCCGCCTGCGCTCTTGCCGAGGGATTTTGCGTGCGCTACGTCGGCTTTGTTCGGATAGGAGATGCCTAAATTTAGATGATACGCCGAGTTTGGATTTTTACCGTTTATGGTGTAGTTGCCCTCCGGGGTTTTGCCGTCGCCTTGAACTTCTTTATGTCCTTCTGGCTCGCGTCCGAGAGCGATTTTGTAGCTTTTCGCGACGCCTTTTGAGGTTAAAATTTCAAGAATTCGTTTGGATTTATAGACGCGGATTTTAGAAATTTGCTCGCCGTCCAATGCCTGCTTTAGCGGAATTTCGGAGTTGATCGTTTCGATATTTTTATAGCTAAGATAGTTGTCCAATGCCCACGCTAGACCCGCAGCTACGATAATAAGCGGAAGTAAAGCTTTAAATTTCATAGAAGAAATTTCGGGAGTGATCCCGAAATTTTATTTGCTGATTAGCTCGATATAAGCCATCTCTGCGGCGTCGCCCTTGCGAAGGCGGGTTTTGATGATGCGAGTATAGCCGCCGTTTACACCTGCGTATTTTGGAGCGATCTCGGTGACCAGCTTATTTGTCGCAGCCTTATCCTGAAGCGCCGCGAAAACAAATCTATGCGCCTCGCTGTCGCCTTTTCGCGCGCGAGTAATTAGCTTCTCGGCATAGCTTCTTAGCTCTTTTGCTTTAGGAAGCGTAGTTTCGATCTTGCCGCTAGTAACTAAAGCGATGGTTAAATTTTTAAGCAGGGCGGCACGGTGAGACGAAGTGCGCCCTAGCTTCCTATATCCGTGATTATGTCTCATTTATTGTCCTTCATTCTTTTGTCTTTGAGCCTTTAGCTCATCAAGCTTGCGTTTTAGCTGCTCTTTTTTATCGCCGAGCTCTTGGTTGCCGATAGGATAACCGATCTCCTCCATTACGGCTTTGATCTCCTCAAGCGATTTTTTGCCTAAATTTTTAAGGTCTTTAAGCTCGCTTTCCTCCATGATCGCAAGCTCGCCGATAAATCTAATATCGGCGCGATCTAGGCAGTTGAAGCTTCGTGCGCTTAAGCTTAGATTGCTAACGCTCTCAAAAAGCTTTGCAAACTCGGAATTTGCAGGGATCGCTCTACCGAAAGTATCTGCTGCGCTTATGTTTACGATGCCTTTGAAAACTGCTAGCTGCTGATACATCGCTTCAAGCGCGTTTTTAAACGCATCTATCGCGCTGATCTGACCGTCAGTAGTGATCGTAAAGACCACCTTTTCGTAGTCGGGATTATCCTCTACGAATACGTTTTCGATATCGTAAACAGCTTTGGTTACCGGGGTAAAAAACGCATCCAGCGCGATAAAATCAGCGTCTAAATTTTCTCTGATCTCTTCGCTTGGGACGTAGCCGATACCCTTTTCGATGATGAGCGTAAATTTAAGATCGGCATCCTCGTTTATCGTAGCCAGATAAGCGCTTGGATTTACGATCTCTACGGCGTCGTTATTTAGGTCGCTGCCGTAAATTTCTTTAGGTCCTTTGAAGCTGTATTCTACGACCTCGCGTAGGGAATCGCCTTTGATTTTAAACCTTAAACCCTTTAAATTTATGATAAAAGCCGCCATATCCTCGAGCATACCGCGCATGCTGTCGAATTCGTGGCTTACGCCTTCGATTTTAACCGCGGTCGGCGCGAAACCAACCGTGCTCGTATAAAGTAACCTTCGTAAAGGATGAGCTAGAGTGACGGCATATCCCGTTTCAAAGGGATATGCTATGATTTTAGCAACATTTTCGCTGACATTCTCAACCTTTATTTCAGTTGGCATATGAGCTGATGTTGTGATTTTTCTCATATTAGCACCTACTATTTCGAGTAAAGCTCTACGATAAATCTTTCCTCTACAGGAATAACAACTTCTTCTCTCTCCGGAACTCTAGAAAAAATTCCGTATCTTTTCTCTTTTTCTACATCTACCCATGCTACGATGCCGGTCTGTGCAGTAAGATCCAGCGCTCTTGAAATTTGCGGGTTATTTTTGCTCTTTTCGATCACTTCGATCTTTTGTCCTGCGCGGACGGAGTATGAAGGGATATCTACGCGCTTGCTGTCTACTAAGATATGTCCGTGCGTAACGAGCTGGCGCGCAAAGCGTCTAGTCGTAGCAAAGCCCATGCGGTAAACGACATTATCTAGCCTCTGTTCTAAAAGCTGAACTAAGATCGCTCCGGTGTTACCCTCTCTGCGAGCTGCTTCGGCAAATAGTCTGCGAAACTGTTTCTCGCTTACGCCGTACATAAATTTAGCCTTTTGTTTCTCGCGAAGCTGTGAGCCGTATTCGCTCAGTTTAGCGCGTCTTTGTCCGTGCTGACCCGGAGCGTAAGGGCGTTTTAAAAGTGCGCTCTTGCCCGCAAGCCTTCTCTCGCCTTTCATAAATAGATCGACGCCGAGCCTTCTTTCTAATTTTTCAACCGGTCCTGTATATCTAGCCATAAATTTCTCCTTTTATAATTACACGCGACGTCGTTTAGGCGGTCTGCAACCGTTGTGCGCAAGAGGAGTGATATCTTTGAAATACGTAACTTTAATCCCTTCTACGCTACCTACGCTTTTAACGGCGGTCTCGCGTCCGCTTCCCGGACCCTGAACCTTGACGCCTACCTCTTTGATGCCGTGCTCTTTGGCTTTGCTGAGTGCGTCCTCGACGGCTTGCTGCGCCGCATAAGGGGTGGATTTTTTGCTGCCTTTAAAATTTAAAGCGCCCGCACTGCTCCACGCGATCGCGTTGCCCATCTCGTCCGTTACGGTAATCATAGTGTTGTTAAACGTAGCGGAGATGTAAACTATGCCTTTGGCGATATTTTTTCTGACGGTTTTTTTCTTAACTACTTTTTTTTGTGCCATATCTCAATCCTTATTTAGCTGCCGCGCCGACGGTTTTGCGTTTGCCTTTTCTAGTTCTGGCGTTCGTTTTTGTTTTTTGACCGCGAACCGGAAGGCCCTTTCTGTGTCTTAAGCCGCGATAGCCGCCCAAGTCCATAAGCGCTTTTATATCCATAGCCACTTGTTTGCGAAGATCGCCTTCGACCATATAGTGCTCTTGGATCTCTTTTCTGATAGCGGCGGCTTCATCTTCGCTCAGATCGGCGACTCTTTTATCGTAAGAAATTCCTGCCGCATCGAGAATTTTTCTCGACGTAAATAAACCTATACCGTAGATATAAGTTAGTCCGTATTCAATCCTTTTTTTCTTTGGTAGATCTACACCTGCGATACGAGCCATAACTTATCCTTGTCTTTGTTTATGTTTTGGATTTTCACAAATAACGTGAACAACACCTTTGCGCTTGACAATTTTGCATTTGTCGCACATTTTCTTAACGGATGGACGAACTTTCATTCCACTCTCCTAAAATTTTCTCCACTTTAAATGCAAACTGCACCTAGGTTTAATGAAATTTCAAAGCGAAAGTATCAAACCAACTGTTTTCAAAATAGTGGGGATTTTGAAAACACTTCTTCCTACAGTTTAGTCGCAAAATCGCGATTATATCTAAATTTAACTTTATCCTTACTTATAGCGGTAAGTGATCCTGCCTTTATCGAGGCTGTAAGGGGTCAGCTCGACTTTTACGCGATCGCCGGGCATTATCTTGATGTAGTGCATCCGCATCTTGCCCGCGATATGGCATAAAATCACGTGTTTGTTGTCCAGCTCGACCTTAAAAGTCGCGTTCGGTAGCGCTTCTATGACGTTGCCGTCGATCTCTATGACGTCGTCTTTTGCCACAAATTCTCCTTTCTTTTAAATTTAAAAAGGGCGATTATATAGAATTTAAAATTTTAAACAGCTTAAAAGAAATTTAAAATAAGCAAAATTTCAGATTTATTTTGCTACGCGCAGTATTTTGCAAAAGCAAGACGGCGCTCTTTTTAAAATTTTAGTATAATGGCTCAAAAATTTTAAAGGAAAAACATGAAATGGCAAGACGGCAGACGAAGCTCAAACGTGGAGGATGACCGCGCAAGCAGCATGCGCACGAGCTCCGGCTCGCTTGGGATGCTGATCCCGATCATCAGGTTTTTGCTCGGCTCAAAGATCGGGCGCATAGTGCTCGTAATCGGTGCGGTGGCGTATTTTATGGGCTACAACCCTTTGGCGCTTTTAGACGGAGGCTCTAGCGCGCAAAGAGAGCCGACGGATAGCCCGCAGGAGCAGGAAAAGCTCGCCTTTGTCTCGGCGGTGCTGGCCCAAACCGAGGACGTTTGGGGCGAGATATTTAAAAGTGCGGGCGCGCGCTACGAGGAGCCCGGCTTGCGGCTTTTCCGCGATCAGATCGCAAGCGGCTGCGGCTTTGCGAGCGCGCAGACGGGGCCTTTTTATTGCCCGAGGGACCGTAAAATTTATCTCGATCTCGGATTTTTCGACGAGCTTGCGAATAAATACAAAGCGGGCGGCGACTTCGCGCAGGCCTACGTCATCGCGCACGAAGTAGGGCATCACGTTCAAAATTTAGTCGGCACGCTGGAGCAGGTCGCCGCTCTAAAAAGGCGCGCTCGCAGCGAAGCCGAGCAAAACGCGCTTCAGGTCAAAGTCGAGCTACAGGCGGACTGCTACGCGGGGGTCTGGGCGCACTATCTCGCAAAAACAGGGCGCGTGCTGGAGGCGGGCGACATCGACGAGGCGCTAAATGCCGCCAGCGCGATCGGCGACGATACGCTGCAACGCAAATTTAGCGGTCGCGTCGTGCCCGATTCCTTCACGCATGGCACCTCGGCGCAGCGCAAAGAGTGGTTTAAAAAGGGCTTAGCGGGCGGAAACCTAAAGGCTTGCTCGTTTGAGCCGTAAGGAGTGGGCTTTGAGCTAGCTTGCGGGCTAGATAAAGGCGGCTTAAATTTTAAAATTTAGCTCTAAAATGAGGGCTTGCCTTTTAGCATAAAATTTTTATCAAGATATATGCGAGTAGACTCGCTACAGGCAAAACGCTTGTTTTAATTTAAAATTTTTTACCCGCGCCCTTTGTGCCTAAATTTCTTAAAAATTCCGCGTATTCCGCCGCGCCTTTTTCTATCTGCGTGACACTGCTTTCGTAATCGACGCCCGGCGTCTCCTAGGCGCCGTAAAACGCGAAAAATCCGCGCCAATCGGCGTGAAAATAGTAGCGGAATGCCAGCTCAAATGGCGCTAAAATCTGCTCCATCGTGAAATGATACTGCTCGCTAGGCGCGTAGTCGGCGCGCTTGATGCCCGCGCTCACCGCCAGCGCCACGGCGCGCCCCCGCATACCCTCGCTCGCACGCCCGTAAGCAAATCCGTATGTCATCGTCGCATCGATCCAGCTTTTTAAAATCGCGGGCGAGGAGAAATTATGCAGCGGAAATTGCAGCACCAGCGCGTCGTGAGCTTTGATTATCGCGCGCTCGCATTCGCCGTCTATCTCGCCGCTAGGATACTCGCGCGCTAGGTCGCGCACGGCGAAGCTTTGCGCGGCGGCCTCTTTCAAAAACCGCTTGTTTATGAGCGAATTTTTAATGTCGGGGCGACCAGAATGATTAAGCTTTTCATATTTTTCCTTTAAAATTTTATTTTGAGACGATAAAATTTGCCGCTAAAATCGCAGATAGAGCTCTGTTTTGAAATTTTATTTTCAAATTAGCGGCGGAATTCTAAGATAAAATTTCAAGGCCAAATTTTAATGCCGAAGCTTCGGCGCTTAAATTTGACGCCGAAATTCCATAGCAAATTTCAGTGCATAAATTTTATATTAAAGCTTAGCGCTCAATGCGCAAGAGCCCCGCTTCAAAACGCCGCTTGGCGCTTTATTTCCCCGCAGCCAGTAGATCCGCGAGCACCTTTGCGGCGTGATCCTTTGCCTTGACGCTTTTATAGACCTTTAAAATCTTGCCGTCCGCACCGATCAGAAAGGTCGAGCGCACGATGCCCAGATACTCGCGCCCGTAGTTTTTGCGCACCTGCCACGCGCCGTATAGCTTGGCCACTTCGTGCTGCGGATCGCTCAGCAGGATGTGCTTTAGGCTTTGCTTGGCGATGAAGCCTATGTGGGATTTGGCGCTGTCGGGGCTGATGCCTACGATCACGCAGTCTGCGGCGATAAAGTCATCGTATGCGGCGCTAAATTCGCACGCTTCGGTCGTGCAGCCGGGGGTGTTATCCTTGGGGTAAAAATACAGCGCGACCCTCTTACCCGCGAAGTCCTTTAGCGCGACACTCGCTCCGTCGGCGTTTTGCAAGCTAAACTCGGGCGCCACATCTCCCGCTTGCAGCGTGATTTTACGCTCGCGATCCTCTGCGCTAAACTCGCCTTCGATCTGTGTTTTTCTCTGCATATCGTGTCCTTTTTTTGAAATTTTCGGGCTTGTAGCCCAAATCGCGGCTAAATTTTAATCTTTTTTCATAAATTTATCCTTGCTTGGATGAAATTTCGTCCCGCACCGCGTCTGCGCGCGATCGGGTGGATCGTAAGCGAGATCGTTCCAGACAAGAGCGGGCTAGGGGCTTGCTTTGCGGCACGTGTAAAAACATTTTGTTGCACATGCCTTGAGGCAGTATGGTACGAGAGCGCTTCGTATCTATCGCGCGTCACAAATCCAGGTTACTCACAAGAAAAAACAACTCTTCATTTTTACAACCCCTCTTAATCTACTCTTAGCTTTTTGACGATATGATTCTGCAAATTTTAACAAAGGATACAACATGAAAACGCTCGTGATCTTATCGCATCCCAATTTCGCCGCCTCGCGCGTGAACAAAGCCCTATCGCAGGTCGCAAAGGGGGCTGCCGGCGTGGAGGTGCGCCATTTGGAGGGACTTTACGGCACTGATACTGCGCGCATCGACGCTCGCACAGAGCAAGACGCGCTATTGGGCGCCGACCGCATCGTATTTTTGTACCCGATGTACTGGCTAAACGTGCCGCCTATGCTAAAAGCCTATATCGACATCGTCTTTTCGCACGAGTTGGTGGGTTCCGGCGTGCTTAAAGGCAAGGTCTTGCAGCTTGCGCTAAGTGCTAGTACGCCGCTTAGCGAGTACTCCAAACAGGGCGCGATTGGCTATAGCATGGATGAAATTTTAACTCCGCTTAAGATCGCGGCAAACTACTGCGGGATGGATTTTGCCGTGCCGTTTATCAGCGGCGGATTTGAGCCGGGCGAGTTTGGCGACGATGCCGTAGAGGCCGCAGCCGCACGCTTTGGTAAGCTTTTGCGAGGCGAGTTGAGTCCCGGCGAGTATCAAATTTAGCAAAGCAAATGCCCGCTACCCGCAGCTATGAGCCGAAATTTTACAAGAGTGATTTTATTCGCGGAATCCATGCCTTTTAACGAGCCGATCGACAAAAGCTTAAAAAAACCGTTCGGGTTTAGGGCGAGGCGATCGGTTCGATGATCTGTCCGTGCTGCTATCTATCGGCGGGCGCGGTTAGTGCGTGCTGCTATGATCTAGATCGGCTCACTCTTGGTGTGGACATTTACGCGAGGATCGGTCACTACCGAGCAAAGTAGCGCCGCAGCAAGCGCGTAAAATATGAAAGCGCATTGCTATAAACGAGCGGGCAGAGTGAAGAGGAGCCCGCGTTTCATAGATATCTCGTGCTAGTGGGGCTTGCGCGATGAATGGATGTAAATCCTGCGCAAAATGCGCACTGCGGTAAAATAGGGTAAGACCGCTCTTGGTGTGATTGGGGCTGGATGTCGCGTGGGGCGCATCTGCGCGCATGAGAGAAAAGAGCGCTTATAGCGTTATTTGAGCTGCTACGAAATTTGATTTATCAAAAGAAATTTTTGAAGAAGGAGCGAAATTTATAAAATTTCACTCTTTGATTTTGTGATATTTAAAGCGTGCACATCGTTTCGCGCAATGCAGGATTATTTTACGCCGACGATGATTTGAGTAGCTTTGATGATTGCAGTTACTTCATCATCTTTTTTAAGAGCTAAATTCTTAACCGATTCGTTCGTGACGGTTGCGCTTAAATTCTCGCCGCCGGCACTTCTGACGCTGATCTCGGCATTTACCGCACCCTCTTTAACGGCGGTGATTTTACCTTTTAGTTGATTTGCAGCACTTAGGCGAAGATCATTTTCTCCCTTTGAAATGATGACGCTTGGGGCTTTGAATAAAAATACCGCCTCTTTGCCCGCTTTTAGGTCTAGACCTTTTTCAGAATCAACCGTCACGGTTGCTTTTAGCACGTCGCCGCCTCTGGTTTTAGCTGTGATTAGCGAATTTACCGCACCTGTTTTTACGTCGCTGATTACGACGTGAAGCTGATTTCTAGCACTTATTGCCATAGTTTCTCCTTGTAAAAAATTACGAGCAATGTTAGCGGCAAATCCTTAAATGAAATTTAAAAATGCTGCGTGTAAGAAATTAATTTGATTTGTTGCGAATTTATATTAAGCCCACTTTTTAAATTCCTAGCTTGCATTATTAAAAGTAGCGTTAAAAAATAGATGAAATTCTAAATTTGCATATATTAAATCGAGTTATTTTCCTTGAAATTTTATTTGCTTTTTATAAAATTCTGCGTTTTTTAGAGCTCTGACGCAAAATTTAGCGTTTGTTTTGCGCATCTGCGAAGTGTACATCCGGATAGAAAATTTATCTCAAATTACGCCTAGTAAGGCTTTAAGAGCGCTCCGCTTAAGCCTGTTTGCTGAATTTTACGCCTCGCGCATCGGTTTTACGAGTGGATTGGCGAGCGAGGCGGTTTTACATTTGCTTTAAAATATGGCGAGCAGTGCGCTTTGAGCGCAAAATTTTAGCGCACCTTGCTTTGCAGAAAATCACGCAGAATCATCGCGTGGTTGCAGTGCTCGTCTTTTGCGGCGTATAGCAGCGTGACAACTGGCTCGTTTTTAACCGCTTTTAAAAACTCCGCTACGGCGGGATTTTGCTCAAGTTCGGCTAGGTAAAGCTCCTTAAAATGGGCGAAATTCTCAGGCTTATGCGCGAAAAGCTTGCGTATTTCAGTGCTAGGCGTTATGTCCTTTGCCCACATATCAAGCTCCAGCGTGTCTTTTTTTATGCCACGCGGCCATAGCCTATCGCAAAGCACGCGAAAACCATCCTCTTCCTCCGCGCTCTCATAGACGCGCTTAATCTTAAATTTTGTCATAATATGTTCCTTTAAATTCGTTAATCCTTGATAAAATAATCGCCGTCGAAGCTTACGAGCGAGTATTTGCGCTCGCCCCCAAGCGCCTCTACGAGCTCAGGCACGCTAAGAAACGTGAGGCTGTCGGCGCCTATAAATTTGCAAATTTCATCCATGCTCATATTTGCGGCGATCAGCTCGCGCACGCTCGGCGTGTCGATGCCGTAGCGCTCGGGATACTTTAGCTCCGGGCTTGCGATGCACATATGTACGCGCGCCGCGCCCGCATGGCGCAGAAGCTCGACGATCTTTTTGCTCGTGGTGCCGCGCACGATGCTATCGTCCACGACGACGACGCTTTTGCCGTGAAGTGCTGCGCCGATCGGGTTTAGCTTGAGTTTGACCTTTAAATTTCGCACCTCTTGCGTCGGCTCGATGAAGGTGCGGCCGATGTAGTGGTTGCGCACGATCGCCATCTCGAAGGGCAGCTTGCTCTCTTGCGCGAAACCCAGCGCCGCCGGCACGCCGCTATCGGGCACGGGCACGACGAAATCGGCTTTTAGCTCTTTACATTTTCGCGCGAGTGCCGCGCCCAGTTTTTTTCTGACCTCATATACGTTTTTGCCCTCTACGACGCTGTCTGGGCGTGCAAAGTAGATGTATTCAAACGCGCAAATTCTAGCCTCCGCGGCTTTTAAAATTTGAACCGAGCTGAACTCATCCTTGCCCTCTTCGAAGATCACCATCTCGCCGGGCTTTACGTCGCGGACGAACTCGGCTCCTACGAGATCAAACGCGCAAGTCTCACTCGCTACGATGTAGCCGCCGTCTTTGAGCCTGCCGATGCTGAGCGGACGCACGCCGTAGCGATCGCGCACGGCAAACATCTTCGAGCGGCTCAGGATCAGAAGCGAATACGCACCCACGCACTGATCCAGCGCCTCGATGATACGGTCTTTTAGATGCTCCTGCTTACAGCGCGAGATGAGGTGCAGGATGTTTTCGGTATCCATGTTGGACTGAAAGATCGCCCCTTCGCTTACGAGCTTACGGCGAATTTCATCTTTATTGATCAAATTTCCGTTATGAACGATCGAGATCTCTCCCAGAGCGTAGTTGCCGGCTACCGGCTGCGCGTCCTTCAGGCTGTCTGCGCCCGCGGTGCCGTAGCGGTTGTGGCCGATCGCGATGTTGCCCTTTAAAAGCTCAAAACTTGCGGGGCTAAAAACCTCCGTCACGAGCCCCGTGGCTTTGATCGTTTTGATATGATGATTAAAGCTCGAGCTGATGCCGCTTGCCTCCTGGCCGCGGTGCTGCATGGCAAAAAGCCCGTAATACGCGGTCTTAGCCGCACCTTCGGAATTTATGACTCCCACGATTGCGCACATTTTCTAACCTCTTAAATTTTATTTTTTAGAAATTTATCTATATTTTGTTTTATCATTGACGGCTTGCTGTCCGGCATGTTGCCGGCGCCTCATCAAATAGATCGGCTGAAATTTTAAACGTCTCGGCGATATTCTCTCCGCCTTTGGCGTAGCTGCCGAATAGCCCGACTTTGTAAATTCCAAAGCTTTTAAGCTCGGGCTTTAGCTCGCGCAAAAAATTTAAAATTTCATCTTTGGTTGGCATTTTTTCCTCTTAAATTTAGCCGCAAAGGCCTATATTCCTAAGCAGTCGTCGATGCCGTAAAGCCCGCTATTTTGGGGCGCTAGCCAAACTGCGGCCTTTATCGCGCCTCTAGCAAAGGTCGCGCGCGAAGTTGCCGTATGATTTAGCTCGATAAATTCGCCATCTCCGTAAAATCCCACGGTGTGGCGCCCGACTATATCGCCTCCGCGCAGCGACATCACGGCGATCTCGTCCTTGCCGCGCTCGCCGATGAGTCCGTCGCGACCGCTTACGCGCACATCTTTTAAATCTAGCCCGCGCGCGCTTGCGGCGCTTTCCGCAAGGCTCATCGCCGTGCCGCTCGGAGCATCCTTTTTGTGGCGGTGGTGCATCTCTAAAATTTCGCAGTCAAAATCGCGCAGGCTCCTGCTGGCAAGCGCCACGAGTTTGTTTAGCACCGCGACGCCCAGGCTCATATTCGTAGCGTGCAGTACGGGCATCTTCGCGCCGCATTCGCGCAGTAGCCGCTCGCCCTCCTCGCCCAGAGCCGTCGTGCCGATGCAAAGCGGCTTTGGGTGCGAAAGCGCAAATTTCATTAAGCTTATCGCGCCGTCTCGGATCGTGAAGTCTATCACGACGTCACAGCCGCTAAAAAGCTCGTCGTAGCTGCTTACTACGGCGCAGCTCGGCGTATAATCAAGCGGCGCGACCGTGTAGATCACGCTTGCTCGCGCCTGATCGAAATTTTTCAGGCACTCGTAGATCATCGTGCCCATTCTGCCGCTTCCGCCGTGAATCCCTATATTTATCATCGCTCATCCTTTAAATTTAGTCCGCTTAGTATAGCCAAATTTTGCTTACGCTATTTTTCAAGACCCAGGTTTAGCGGGATAAAGCTGTTTTGTTTAAGCTCGGCTTCGCTGGGTTTTTTGATCTCTATGCGAGAGGCGCTTACACCGCGCTGCACGAGTGCCGATTGCACGGCGACCGCTCTGGCAAGGGCTAACTCATCAAGACGCGAACGGGTAAATTTCTGCGCGCTTATCAGCTCCTCCATCGCCTCATCGCCGCCGGATTTGATGCCGTATTTGACCTTAAGCGCCACTATGGCTTCATCCGTGGAGAGACCTTGTTTATTAGACATCAGCGTGAGGGTATTTTGCAGCGAGCGCCTTTTAAACTCGTGGGTATCGAGTTTTTCGTTATATGCGGAGTTTAGAATGATCTTAAGTTCGGGCTTGGCTTTTGCGACCTTGGCCAAATCATCGATTTTAGAGTTTTCACTGATTAAAATTTCGCTGCTCGCCGCCTCAAAATCGATACTTTCGAGCTTTTTCGTATCTACGCCCGCGATCTTTCCCATAAATCTAAACGGACTTAGTACGATGTCAGAGAGCAGTTTTTTGATCGCGCCCCAAACCAGCGCGCCGTAGCTAAATTTCGGATCGCTCAGCGTGCCGTTTAGAGGCAGACTGATATCGATCTGATCGTCGCTGTCCTTTAGGATCGATACGACTAGACCGATCGGAAGGCTCAGCGCGTCCTTACTCTGCACCTCTTTGCCGAGCTCGAAGCGGTCTAAATTTAGATCATTGTTTGCGTTTAGCTTGCCATCGTCGATTTTGTAGGCAAGTTTTAAATTTAACTTGCCGCCCGCGATTTCATTGCCGATATATTTGGCGGTATAGGGCGATGCGGGCGCAAGCGGGATCTCCTTTAAAACGACGTTTATGTCGCTTTTGCGTTTAAAGTCCATCGGATAGGCGCGCGCCGTGATGCTCGCTAGCCCACTTCCGCTTACGAGCGAGCTAAACTTAATATCCGCCGCTCGCTTCGGGCTGATCTCGCTGATACTTGCCTTCATATCGCTGATGCGTAGTTTAAAGGGCGTTGCTAGACTCTCATCGGTGAAATTTAAACTTCCGCCGCTAAGCGAGATATTTTTTACGCTCCACGCAAAGTTTGCCTTGCTTTTTGCGGATCTTCTAGGCGCAGCTTGGGCGGGCTTTGCAGTCTGCTTTAGCTGCGCGGCGGGCTTTGCAGTCTGCTTTAGCTGCGCGGTGGGCTTTGCAGTCTGCTTTAGCTGCGCGGCGGGCTTTATCAGCGAAGTTAAATTTAAACGCCTGTCTTTATTTAGCGAGATATTTGCTGCGGGCGAGCCAAGAGCGATCTTATTTAGCGTGAGAGAGTTTGGGCTCAGCGCGATTTGCGCGACATTTAGCGATGCAAGGGAGAAAATTTTATCCCTACCCGAGCTTAACGCCAAGCCCTTGCCGGATAGCTTCGCTTCAAGCGAGAAGGCGTTTGAAAGCTTCAGCTGCCCTTGCGTAGTAAGCTCGCCCGCGATAGAGCCCGTGATAAATTCCGCCGCGTATCTGTTAAAGACGCCCAAGTTCGGCGCCTTTAGGCTAAAACTCACGCCTACGTTAAGCGGCGCGATGCTGGCCTTGCCGTCCGCGTTAGCGGTGATCTCGCCCGTGATAAGGCTAGCTTTGATACCGAAAGGCTCGGCGAAATTCGAGCTTAGCCCGCTTAGCGTGGCGCTAAAATCCTTGATCTCGTGCACGTTGTTTTTAACGATAAAGCTTTCGCCGATCTTAGCCTTTGCTCCCATTACGGAGGCCTCGCCGATCTTAAATTTTAAAGCGGGGCTTTTGGCGGGCTTTTTAGAATCTAAATTTGCACCGCTTGCCGTAGAATTTGCATCCGCTTGGTTTGTGGCGCTAGAGCTCGCCGTTTTTTTGGGGCTTGCGGGATTTTTAGAGATCGCGCTTAAAATCGCCAGATCGTTTATGCTTTTGGCGCCGCTAACGCCCACCTCCGAGTTGAAAAACGGCGCGTTTAGCAAAATTTTATCCACGCCAAGATTTAAATCCGCGACGTTAAATTTCACTCCCTGTACGCTGAAGCTTTCAAATCCGCTAAAAATTCCGTTTTTGTTTGCGATTTTGGAGTTTGAAATTTTAGCAAACTTCAGACTTGCGCCGTTTTGCATGCCCTCTTTGTCATAGCTAAACGCGCCCAGCTCGGTTGCGGCGACCGAAATTTTATCGCTGCGCGCTAGCGTAATCTGCGTGTCCGCGATATTAAAGGCGCCAAAGCCCGTATGAAGGGCTGTATCGTTACCTTCGGCGTTAAATTTTAAGAAGTTTTCCGTGATTTTAGTGTCGTTTGAAACGACCGAAATTAGCGGGTTTGCAAAGCTTGAGCGGTTTAGATCTACGCTTTTTACGGCTGAGTTTAGCCGCAAGTTCGCGCCCGTTTTATTAAAATCCAGCGCAAAATCCGCGACCTGCGCCCCTTCAAAGCCCGTGGAAATTTTGGTTTCGTTCATATCGTATTTTGCGCCAGAAACTAGCACTTGCGGGATTACCACTTTGCCTGAAATTTCATTCGAAACGTCCGTATTCAGCTCAAAGCTCGGGATTTTCAGCGAGCCTAGCGAAATTAAATTTTGATCTTGCAAAATTTCTAGGCTTTGCAGCTCGAGCTTTGAGTTTTCAAGCGCAAATTTTATATTTTCATCGAGGCTCAATCGGTAATTTAGAGTAGCGGAAAGGAAGCCGTTTTTAAACCGCACGCCGCTAGGATCGAGGTACGATAGCCAAAACGGATCGATTTTCAGCCGCGAGATATCTACCTTGCCGTGTAGACGAAGAGGCGCCAGGTCGATGGCTCCATCGAAGCTTAGCGCGTCGTATGTACGCGAAACGGCGCTTAAATCGTGCTCGCCGATCGTTTCGTCCTTTAAATTTAGCCCGTTGATCTCATAATTTAGCTCGGTCGAAATGAGCGAAAACGGCTTTTTCAGGGAGTTATCGACGTAGCCAAGAGAGCCGCGCTCGATCTTAAAATTATTCAGCGTGACGTTGAAGCTGGAGTTTTCATCCTTGCTTTCGCTCTTTTGCTCCGAAAGTAACGGCTCGAAATTAAAGGTGCCGTTTTGCTCGCGCTCAACGTGAAATTTAGGGGATTTGAGATGCAAAATTTCTACCGCGAGAGTCTTTTTAAAAAGCTTCGAAAAACCGATTTTTAAATTTATCTCATCCGCGCTAAACAGCGGCTTAAAGGTGCTAAGCTCCGGCTTTGTGACGTTTAGCTCGTAGGTAAAGGGGTTAAATTTAGCGTCCTGCACGCTAAAGTTTGCTCTGCCCTCTAAAATTTTAGGCAGCGCCTTTTCGATAAAAAGTGGCACGCCGAAAAAGCCCGCGAGCACGTAAAATAGCGCAAATCCGCCCAAGCCGCAAGCAAACTTACGCCAGTGTTTTATAAAAAAATTTTTCATTTTTCCGCTCATTAATTTTGATAGCGTAAAATTATATCCAAAAATTTCGTGCAAAGGGTTAAAATTTGCTGGTCCACATCTGCTGCTCGGTCGATTGCGATTATTTTTTGCGCCGCTTAAAAGAGCTCACGCAAGAGCCGCTAATAGGCTATTTTTACGATCCAAACATCCATCCCTACGGCGAATATGTTCTTAGAATGCACGACGCAAAGCGGGTTTGCGAGAATTTAGGGATTAAATTTATCCCGGGCGAGTATGATTTGCAGGGCTGGCTAGACGGCGCGCACGGGCTTGAAAATGAGCCCGAAAAAGGCGCGCGCTGCGAGTTTTGCTTTGATTTTCGCATGCAAAAAACGGCCGAGCTCGCGCTAAGTTTGGGCGAGCGCAAAATCACCACGACTCTTTTAATGAGTCCCAAAAAATCGCACTCTCAGCTTTGCAGCTCGCTGCAGCGCATTTGTGAGTGCTACGGACTGGAGTTTATCGCGCCAGATTTTCGCAAAAACGGCGGCACGAACGAGCAGTTTGCGCTCGCGAAAAAGGATGCGCTGTATCATCAAAACTACTGCGGCTGCATCTACGCGCTTGCGTCGCAGCGGAATTCGGGCGGAAGTCTGACGGCGGATTTGAAGCAAAATTTAGCCCAAGGCGCCGAAATTTACGAGCTAATGTCGTCTATCGATCGGCAAATCCTGCCCGCTTCGGTAGAGGAGAAGTTGAAATTTTACAAAAAGCTTTGTTCGCTCGAAAGAAAAGGGGTTAAATTTAGCGTGCTGCGCGATCGGTTTTTAAACTACCGCCTGCTGCGCGCATGGATCAAATTTGACGGGCGCGTAGTGCCTTCGTTTGTGCTATTTGGCTCGCATTTTACGCGCGAAAACGTGAAGTTTAGCGTGGAGCGGGAGTGCGAAATTTTTTGCAGCGATAAGGGCGAGATTAAAATTTTAAGCCTGGCGAAATTTAACGAAATTTCAAGATCAAATTTCAAAAGCGTATCCGAAATGCTAAAAAACCCGCCGAGTCTAGCGCGCCAAAATAAAACTCGCGCCGCCCTGTGCGCTGCGGGCTCGCTCTCGCCGATCATCGTCACGGACGAGATAAGAGCTGCCAAAGTTCAAATTTACGGGCTCTCGCGCATATTTTTAGACGTTAGGGAAATTTTAGTAAGAATTTGATAAGATTCTAAAATTTCTAAAAAAGGCAGATCAATGATAGATATAAACGAAATTCTCTCCATCCTACCTCATCGTTTTCCGTTTTTGCTTATAGATCGCGTCGAAGAGCTCAGCATAGGCGAAAGCATCAAGGCCTATAAAAACGTAACCTACAACGAGCAGATCTTTCAGGGTCACTTTCCGGGGCATCCGATCTATCCGGGCGTCATGATCATCGAGGGCTTAGCGCAGGCAGGCGGCGTGCTGGCGTTTAAGAGCATGGAGAAAGACGGCGTCGATCTAAGCGACAAGGTCGTGTATTTTATGAGTATCGACAACGCTAAATTTAGAAACCCGGTTCGCCCAGGCGACAAGCTTGAGTATCGCATCAGCGTAATCAAACACCGCGGACGTATCTGGGTGCTAAAGGGCGAAGCCTACATCAACGACGGCGCCATATTGGCCGCGCAGGCGGAACTTCAAGCGATGATAATGGATAAATGATGGCTAAAGTTCACCACACGGCGATCATCGAGGATGGCGCACAGATCGGAGCCAAAGTAACGATCGAGCCGTATGCTTTCGTAAGCGCGCGGGCTAAAATCGGCGACGGCTGCACGATCAAACAGGGCGCGCGCATCATCGGCGATACGCAAATCGGCGAGAACTCTAAAATTTTTTCATACGCGATCGTGGGCGAAATTCCGCAGGATATGAGCTTTGAAGAGGGCGAGCGAACGGGGTTAGTCATTGGCAAAAACGCTACGATTCACGAGTTTTGTACGATCAGCTCTGGCTCGCATAAAGGAGACGGATTTACACGCATCGGCGATAATCTCTTTATGATGGCGTATTGCCACATCGCGCACGATTGCGTGCTGGGAAGTAACATAATCCTAGCCAACAACGCCACGCTCGCAGGCCACGTCGTAATGGGCGATTATGCCGTTATCGGCGGGCTTACCCCCGTGCATCAGTTCGTCCAAATCGGCGAGAGCTGCATGATCGCAGGGGCTAGCGCGCTTAGTCAAGACGTGGTGCCGTTTTGCCTAGCCGAGGGAAATCGCGCCTATATCCGCGGGCTAAATTTAACGGGCATCCGCCGCCGCTTCGATAAAGAGACGGTCGAGACGATAAATCGGGCGTATAAATTTTTATTCAACCAAGGCGGGGGTTTAAAGGAGCAGGCGCAAATTTTATTAAACGAGACGAGCGATCAAAACGTGCGCAAGATGTGCGAGTTTATAATCAACACAAAACGCGGAATTCCGCTAGATAAAGGTAAAATTTAATGGCAAATAAGTGCAGTTTTTGCGGTGAGACGGGCGCGGACGGACGTCGTATCTATCCTAACGACGACGGTACGGCGGCTATCTGCAGCTATTGTATCGATATGGCATACGCCGCCATCCACGGCAGCGAGGGCCAAAATGAGGCGATACAAAATCAAAATAAAGAGATCGATTTCGAGGCTATCAAACCAAAGGCGCTGATGGAGGTGCTAAACCGCTACGTCATCGGCCAGGAGCGCGCTAAGAAAATTTTTAGCGTCGGCGTTTACAATCACTATAAAAGAATTTTCAGACAGACCGACGCGAAGGGCGACGATACCGAAATTTCAAAATCAAATATCTTGCTTATCGGACCTACCGGCAGCGGTAAGACGCTTATGGCGCAGACCTTGGCGAAATTTTTGGACGTGCCGATCGCCATTAGCGACGCTACGAGCCTAACGGAAGCGGGCTACGTCGGCGAGGACGTAGAAAATATCCTCACCCGCCTTTTGCAGGCCGCGGATGGCGACGTAGAAAAGGCGCAGCGCGGTATCGTATTCGTAGACGAGATCGATAAGATCGCGCGAATGAGCGAAAATCGCAGCATCACGCGCGACGTAAGCGGCGAAGGTGTGCAGCAAGCGCTGCTTAAGATTATCGAAGGAAGCGTCGTAAATATCCCTCCAAAGGGCGGCCGCAAGCACCCAAATCAGGACTTCATCCAGATTGATACGACAAATATTTTGTTCGTCTGCGGCGGTGCGTTCGACGGGCTAAACGAGATCATCAACCGCCGCATCGGGCAGAACGTGTTAGGGTTTAACCAAACCAAGCGCAGTAAAAAAGAGAGTTTAAATTTACTAAACATGGTCGAGGCCGACGATCTGGTGCATTACGGCATAATCCCCGAGCTCATCGGGCGATTGCACGTAGTGGCTACGCTAAATGAGATCGACGAAAAGGCGATGGTCAGAATTTTAACCGAGCCGAAAAACGCGATCTTAAAGCAATATCAAAAGCTCTTTGCGATAGACGGCGCAAATTTAAAATTTGACGACGACGCGCTAAGGGAGGTCGCGAGCCTTGCGATCAAGCGCAAAACCGGTGCGCGCGGACTTCGCAGCATAATCGAGGAGATCATGATCGATATTATGTTTGATCTGCCTGAGCTTAAAGGCTATGATGTCATCATCTCCAAAGAGGTCGTAGATGGCGTATCCAAGCCGATACTTGTAAAACAAAATTTAACTGCATAAAGGGGATAAATGTTACTTGATTCGATTCTAGGATTATTTTCTAGGGATATGGGCATTGATTTAGGCACGGCAAACACGCTCGTGCTATTAAAAGATAAAGGCATCATCATCAACGAACCCAGCGTCGTCGCGGTACAAAACGAACGCTACGGTAAGCAAAGGATCATCGCCGTGGGCGCCGAGGCTAAAGAGATGCTAGGACGCACTCCTGGCGATATTGAAGCGGTGCGCCCGATGAAGGACGGCGTTATCGCGGATTTTGATATGACAGAGAAGATGATTAGGTATTTCATCGAAAAGACCCACAAGCGCCGCTTTTTCGTAAGCCCGCGCATCATCATCTCGGTTCCTTACGGGCTAACTCAGGTCGAGCGTAAAGCCGTGCGCGAAAGTGCTATGATAGCGGGCGCGCGCGAGGTTTATCTAATCGAAGAGCCGATGGCTGCGGCGATCGGAGCGGGCCTTCCGGTCAATGAAGCGCGCGGCTCGCTGGTCGTGGATATCGGCGGTGGTACCACAGAGATTGGCGTCATCTCGCTAGGCGGCATCATCAGCGCCAAATCCGTTCGCGTCGCGGGCGATAAGATCGACGCGAGTATCGTTAACTACGTCAAAGAAAAATATAGTCTGCTTATCTCGGAGCGCGCGGCTGAGGAGATTAAGATCAAGATCGGCACGGCGGTGCAGCAGCAAAAAGACCTTACATACACGGTCAAAGGAAAAGACCAGATCAGCGGGCTTTTAAGCTCGGTTGATCTTACGAGTGAGGACGTTAGAGAGGCGATCAAAGACTCGATCAGAGAGATTGCAGATGCGTTAAAATTTGTTTTAGAGAGCATTCAGCCGGAAGTTGCCGCCGATATCGTCGAAAACGGCGTCGTGCTAACGGGCGGCGGCGCGCTCATTCGCGGATTGGATAAGTATCTAAGCGACACCGTAAAGCTTCCGGTTTTCGTCGCGGACGAGCCGCTGCTGTGCGTCGCAAACGGCACGGGAAAAGCCCTAGAAGAGATCAAATCGCTAAAACAAGCGGCAAATGACTAATCTCAAACTCCTCCTCGTCGCGGTTTTGCTGGTAGCCGTTTCGCTTACGTTCGGCTCGTATATCCACGGCAAATTTATCGGATTTGCAGGAGGAATTTTAGAGGTTTATTACGGCGTGAGTGATCGGGTAAAAAGCGCTGTGAACGAGCATTTTAACCAGGCAGAGACGATCAAGGCTCTACGAGAAGAAAATGCCGAGTTAAAAAAATCGGCGATGCTGCTTAGTACGTTCGCGGGCGAGCTGAATAAAATTTTGATCGATAAAAATAGCTCCATTTATGAGCCCAAAGTCCAGCTCGTAAAGGCGCTGAGCTACGCGAATCTAAACGACTACAACAAATTCTTTGTAAATTTTGAAAATTTTGACCCAAACAAAATTTACGGTCTCATCAGCGAGGGCAAGACCGCGGGAATTTTAGTAAATAAAGACGGGCGCCCGCTTGCGATCTTACAGCGCGACGAAAAGAGCAATTTCTCCGTTTTCATAGGAGATACCCAAATTCCTGGCGTCGCAGGCGGCGAAAATAACGAGCTCGTGGTTAGATACATCCCGCAGTGGCTCGATCCCAAGGTAGGCGATGAGGTGCTTACCAGCGGCAAGGACGGGATTTTTTTTGCCGGCGTGCCGGTAGGAAAGGTTAAAGAGATTCAAAACGGAAAGTTATACAAAAGCGCCGTCGTAGAGCCCTATGTGGGCTCCGAGATGCCGGCGTTTTTGTATGTCGTTACAAAGGAAAATTGATGCCCAAAAGAGATGATATTAAGACGATTTTACTGATCGGCAGCGGTCCGATCGTAATCGGTCAGGCGTGCGAGTTTGATTACAGCGGCACGCAGGCTGCCAAGACGCTAAAGAGCCTCGGATACCGCGTAGTGCTAATAAACTCTAACCCCGCTACCATTATGACCGATCCCGATTTTGCTGACGCTACCTATATCGAGCCTATCACCAAAGAGAGCATTTTGCGTATCATAAAGCGCGAGGGCGTCGATGCGATCCTGCCTACGATGGGCGGACAGGTCGCGCTAAACGTCGCGATGCAGGCTTACGAAAGCGGCGAGCTAGCGGGGGTAAAATTTCTAGGCGCCAAGCCTGAAGCGATAAAAAAAGGCGAGGATAGGGTAAAATTTAAAGAGGCGATGATTAAGATCGGAATGGATCTGCCTAAATCCAAATACGCCTACAATATCGAAGAGGCGATGGCTGCGGCAAATGAGATCGGCTTTCCGCTCATTATCCGCGCTAGCTACACCCTGGGCGGAGCTGGTAGCGGCGTAGCGTACAATATCGACGAGTTTAAAGAGGTCGCGCAAAATGGGCTAGACGTGAGTCCGATAAATGAAATTTTGATCGAAGAGAGCCTGCTTGGATGGAAAGAGTTCGAAATGGAGGTGATCCGCGATCATAAGGACAACTGCATCATCGTCTGCTCGATCGAAAATTTCGACCCGATGGGGGTGCATACGGGCGATAGCATCACGGTTGCGCCCGCTCTTACGCTTACCGATAAAGAATACCAGGCGATGCGCAACGCAAGTTTTAAAATTTTACGCGAGATCGGCGTGGATACGGGCGGCAGTAACGTGCAGTTTGCGGTAAATCCGCAAACTGGTCGCATGATCGTCATCGAGATGAACCCGCGCGTAAGCCGCAGCTCGGCTCTCGCGTCCAAAGCCACGGGCTATCCGATCGCCAAGGTCGCTACGATGCTAGCGGTAGGCTTTAGCCTGGACGAGATCAAAAACGACATCACCGGCACGCCTGCGAGCTTCGAGCCCGTGATCGATTATATCGTGACTAAAATTCCGCGCTTTGCGTTTGAGAAATTCCCCGGCGCAAACCCGTATCTGGGCACTGCGATGAAAAGTATCGGCGAGGTGATGGCGATCGGGCGCAGCTTTAAAGAGAGTATCCAAAAGGCGCTGTGCTCGCTGGAGAAGGGCTACTTCGGCTTCGTGGAGCTAAATTTAAGCGAAAAGGATCTCATCTTCGGGCTTCGCAACGCGCAGCAAGATAGAATTTTATATATCGCTCAGGGCTTTAGAGCGGGCATGAGCGTGGATGAAATTTACGAGCTTAGCAAGATCGATCGCTGGTTTTTGAGCCAGATCGAGCAGATCGTTAAATTTGAAGAGCGCATCGATATGGAGATCATCAACGACGCGGCACTTTTAAGACAGGCCAAAAGCTGGGGCTTTAGCGATAAGATGATCGCAAATTTGATCAACAAAAAGGACAATCTGGGCCTTACGCAAAACGACATCCATTTTGCCTGCGCCAGACAGGGTATCGATCTTGAATACAACGAAGTAGATACCTGTGCGGGCGAGTTTGCGGCGCTTACGCCCTATCTATACTCCAGTACCAACATAACGCCCGCCATCGCAAGCCGTAAAATTTCAAAAGATAACAAAAAGGTCCTCATCATCGGCGGCGGTCCGAACCGCATCGGGCAGGGTATCGAGTTTGACTACTGCTGCGTGCACGCTAGCTACGCTCTGCGCGATATGGGGATCACCACGATAATGTATAACTGCAACCCAGAAACCGTCAGCACCGACTACGACACGAGCGATATTTTATACTTCGAGCCGATCGATTTTGAGCACGTTAGAGCGGTCATCGAGGCTGAGAGCCCGGACGGCGTGATCGTGCATTTCGGCGGCCAAACTCCGTTAAAGCTCGCCAAACGACTAAGCACCGTGGGGGCCAAGATCATCGGCACGAGCGCGCGCACGATAGACGTAGCGGAGGATCGTAAAAAATTTAGCGAGTTCATCGCAAGTATCGGCGTTAAACAGCCGAAAAACGATACCGCCGTAAGCGAAGCCGAAGCGATCGAAAAGGCCGCTGCGATCGGCTATCCGGTGCTCGTGCGCCCTAGCTACGTACTCGGCGGTCGCGCGATGCGGCGCGTGCATAGCGAAGCCGAGCTTAGGCTGTATATGAGCGAAGCCGTGAGCGTGAGCCACCACTCGCCTGTGCTGATAGATAAATTTTTACTTGACGCGACTGAGCTTGACGTCGATGCGATCTGCGACGGGCGCGACGTATATATCGGCGCGATAATGGAGCATATCGAAGAGGCGGGTATTCACAGCGGCGATAGTGCGAGTATTTTGCCGCCACTTAGCCTAAACGCGGAGATGATCGATCTGGTAAGCCGCCAAACCAAAGAGATCGCGCTAAATCTTGGCGTCGTGGGGCTTATGAATATTCAATTCGCTATTTTTGAAAACGAGCTTTACATCATCGAGGTAAATCCGCGCGCGAGCCGCACCGTGCCGTTTGTAAGCAAGGCGACCGGAATTCCGATGGCAAAGGTCGCTACCCGCGTAATGTGGCAAGGGGGTCTGCGCGAGGCTTTGAAATTTTACGACGAGTTCGGCGTGCTGATCGAAGAGAAGGGAATTTTAAAGCCGCGTATTAAAAACCATATCTGCGTAAAAGAGAGCGTATTTCCTTTCAACAAGCTTGCGGGCGCGGATCTGATCCTTGGACCTGAGATGAAAAGTACCGGCGAGGTGATGGGTATCGGCGAGAGCTTCGCCAAAAGCTTTGCTAAATCGCAAATCGGCGCAAGCAACGCACTTCCAAGCGGCGGTAAGGTATTTTTGTCGCTCGCAGATCACGACAAGCTGCGAGCCGTAGAGCTTGCACGCGCACTTACGGGCGCGGGCTTTAGCATCGCAGCTACGAGCGGCACTCACAAGCTACTGGGCGAAAACGGCGTGGAGTGCGAGTTTGTCTATAAAATCAGCGAGGGTCGCCCAAATATCGAGGACAAGCTCAAAAACGGCGAAATTTCGCTCGTCATCAACACCAGCGATAGTAAATCAAACTCTACCGACGCCGCGAAGATCCGCCAGAGCGTGCTGCGCTTTAGGCTGCCGTATTTTACGACGATGAAGGCGGCGATCGCCGCTACGCGCTCGATCTGCTCGATAAAGGACGACTCCGCGCTTGAAGTTAAAACGCTGCAAGAGTATCTAAGCGGCAGGTAGCGCGAGCAGACTTCCGCCGGCACCGTGCCGCGATAAAATTTTAGGAAGCGAAATTCTACTGTGAAAATTAGAGCATGGAATTTCTAAATTTTATCGGCAGCATCCATTCTATATACATAAAATTTTTTAAGAGATACTATTAAATGAGTGAAGATAGGCAACGCAAGGATTTGCAAGCTAAGGTTTGAGCTACTGCAAATCGCGTATGAGGCTCGGTAGATGGGGCTTTAATAAATGCGCAAAAAAGTATAATCTGTTCTAAGCAGATTTATATAAATTTTAAAATCTAGCTCTTCGCCGTCGATTCCATCATTTTAGACGGTTGTTAACTTTGCGACCGTATCGACTCCAAAGCAAAATTTGCTCGCGCCGAAGTCTGCAGCGCTTATGCCGCTGCTTCTAGGATCGCTTTTAAGCTTGGCAAAATCGCTGATTACTATCACGCAAATCCTTTAAATTTATCAAATTTAACGCACGGCAGGGCGAACTGCGCGCTTGCCCTTGCGTTATCGGCGTTAAATTCTATAAAATTTAATGCACGGCGGCGGATTTTAAAATTTACTGCCTTTTTTGCACTTTAACTTTTGGGGCGGTTTTTGCGCCTTGCGCTTTTGCCTGCGGGCGCTCGATGATGCGGATATTGGCGTTTGAGCGGAGCCTGTCGTTAAACTCGGCGACCGCTTTTTTGCGCTCGGAGGTTACGTAGCCCTCGATCGCCCTATCTTGCACGCTGTCGAAATCAAGCGTACGAAGTCCCTTTTTGTCGTTTACGTAAAACATCTCGTAGCCGTTGCGCGTAGGGATTATTGGCGAAAATTTGCCCTGCTCGACATTGGTGACGATGTATTTGAGCCCCTCATCCATTTGATTGGCCTTGAGGGTGCCCTTCATCACATACACGTCGCTCGGACGGAGCTTCGGATTTGCGCGGATCTTATCGAGCGGAGCTTGCGATTTTGCGATATAGCGGGTGAGCGTGATGCTGTCGAAAGTCGTGAATAATGAACTATTTTGGCTATAGAATTTTTTAACATTTTCGGGGGTCGTGCGGTGCTGTACGTCTGCGAATATCGAGCCATAGAGCTTTTCTTCAAGCAGTGTGCGGCGGACATTTGCTTTAAAATCATCGTAGTTTATACCTTGCTTTTGCACAGCGGTTTTGAGTTGGTCTAAGCTAAGCTTATTTTGATCGGCGATTGCTTTGAGCCTCGCGTCGATCTCCGCGTCATTTACCGCGATACTGCGACGTTTAATCTCGGATTGTTGCAGCTTTTGCCCGATTAAAATTTCCATCGCGGCTTGCGGCGAAGCACCCGTTAGTTTTTGAACTTTGGCTAGTTCGTAGCCTGTGATCGGCTCATTATCTACCACGGCGATGACGCCGTTTACTACTTCGGCATTTGCACAAACAGCACAGATCATTGCGGAAAAAAGCAATTTCTTTATCATTTTTAACCTTTATTTAGTCTTTTTGCTTTATAATTACAAGATCGCGATTATAACATTAAATGGTAATTTTTGCAAAGGAATTTTATGATAGTAACTCGTTTTGCGCCGAGTCCTACGGGATATTTACATATCGGCGGACTTAGAACGGCGCTTTTTAGTTATCTTTACGCTAGGGCAAACGGCGGCAAATTCCTGCTGCGTATCGAGGATACCGATCTGAAGCGCAATTCGCAGGAGGCTGCTAAGGCGATCGAGGAAGCTTTTAAGTGGTGCAATCTAGACTATGACGGGCAGATCGTGTATCAAAGCTCGCGCTTTGATCTTTACAAACAATACGTCCAAAAGCTGCTAGATGAGGGCAAGGCATACAAATGCTATATGAGTAAGGACGAGCTGGATGGGCTGCGCGCGCAGCAGGAAGCTCGCAAAGAGCGCCCGCGCTACGATAACCGCTATCGCGACTTTACCGGCACGCCGCCTGCTGGGATCGAGCCTGTAGTGCGTATAAAAGCCCCGCTTAGCGGCACGATAGAATTTAACGACGGCATCAAGGGCGATATTAAATTTAACGTAGAGGATATTTTGGACGATTTCATCATCGCGCGCTCCGACGGCACGCCTACGTATAACTTCACGGTCGTGATAGACGACGCGCTGATGGGCGTCACAGACGTGATCCGCGGCGACGATCATCTAAGCAACACTCCGAAGCAGATCGTGCTGTATAACGCGCTAGGCTTTAAAATCCCGAAATTTTACCACGTCGCGATGATTAACGGCACCGACGGCAGCAAGCTGAGCAAACGTCACGGCGCTACCGACGTGATGGAATACAAGCGCATGGGCTATCTGCCGCAAGCTCTGCTAAATTTTTTAGTACGCCTGGGCTGGAGCCACGGGGATGATGAAATTTTTAGCATGGAGGAGATGAAGCGATACTTTGACCCTAACCATATCAGCAAGAGCGCTAGCACCTTCAACCAAACCAAGCTTGAGTGGCTCAATGCGCATTATATTAAAAACTCGGGCGATGATGAGCTTGCCGCGCAGCTTGTGGAATTCGGCGTCGATATTCGCTCAAATGCGAAAAAACATCTCATCGCCCAGCAGTACAAACAGCGCGCAAAGACGTTAGTGGAGATGGCCGAGGGCATTAAAATCCTTCTAAATCGCCCGAGCTGCTACGACGAGAAGGCGTATAAGAAATTTGTAACCGAAAGTTCGCTAAGCTTACTCGCAAAATTTGCAGATACTCTAAGCGCAAATTTAAATGCAAAGGAGTGCGAGGAAAGGACGATGGGATTTTTGGACGCAAACGGCGCCAAGCTAAAGGATCTTGCCCAGCCGCTGCGCGTTGCGATCACGGGAGGAAGCGTAAGTCCGTCGATTTTTGAAATTTGTGAAATTTTAGGAAGCGACGAAGTTAAAACGAGAATTTCAAATTTAATCAAAAAAGGATTATAAAATGGCTAAAGTAAACGTTGAAGCGGCTTTGAAGTACCACATAGGCGGTAAAATCGGAACGAATGTAAAAACGCCCTGCGCTACGGCGGAGGATTTAGCGCTTGCATATACACCAGGCGTCGCGGAGCCTTGTAAAGTGATCGAAGGTGATCACGAAGCCGCGTTTAAATACACGAATAAAGCCAATCTCGTAGCCGTTATCACTAACGGCACAGCGGTTTTGGGGCTTGGTGATATCGGCGCGATCGCCGGAAAGCCCGTAATGGAGGGCAAAGCGGTTTTGTTTAAAAAATTCGGCGGCGTTGATGCCTTCGATATCGAGATCGACGAAAAAGATCCTAAAAAGATAATTGAAATTTGCAAAGCGCTTGCGCCTACGTTCGGCGGTATAAATTTAGAGGATATCAAAGCTCCCGAGTGCTTCGAGATAGAGCGCGAGCTGCAAAAAGCCGTCGATATCCCCGTCATGCACGACGATCAACATGGCACCGCTATGATTACGGGCGCAGGGCTAATCAATGCAGCCCTCATCAGCGGCAAAAAGATCGAGGATATGAAGATCGTAGTCAGCGGCTCGGGCGCTGCTGGCATAGCGTGCGCAAAGATGTATCGTAATTTAGGCGCCAAACATATCATAATGCTCGATTCCAAAGGGGTGATCCATAAGGGCCGCACCGATCTTACCGAGCAGAAGAAAGAATTTGCCCTAGACACTGCAGATCGTACGCTAGAGGACGCGATGAAGGGCGCGGATATGTTTTTGGGTCTTAGCAAGCCGGGCGTTTTAACTAAAGAGATGGTAAAGACTATGGCGCCGCATCCAATCATTTTTGCGCTTGCAAATCCGGTACCCGAAATTTATCCAAGCGAGGTCGAGGAAGTACGAAACGACGCGATCGTAGGCACAGGTAGAAGCGACTTTGCAAATCAGATCAATAACGTTTTGGGCTTTCCGTATATCTTCCGTGGCGCGCTTGACGTAAGAGCCAAAAAGATTACCGAAAATATGAAAATTGCTGCCGCTCGCGCGATGGCAGATCTTGCTCGCGAAGAGGTTCCTGAAGAAATCCGCAAGATGCTGGGCAAGGATAACTTAAAATTCGGCAAAGACTACGTGATCCCAAATCCTTTCGATCCGCGCGTATTTGCCGTGATCTCGACGGCGGTCGCAAAAGCTGCGGTAGATGACGGCGTCGCTCGCGTCAAAGACTTCGACGCTGCGGCTTATAAAAAAAGCTTAGAAGCCAAAAAGCTATGATTTTTTGCTCCTGCGCGAGGCGAGATTAAATTTAAGAGGCGTAAATGAAAGATTTGGCTTTACTTACCGATTTTTATCAGCTTAGTATGATGCAGGGCTATTTTTTTACAAAGCCCGATCAGACGGCGGTTTTTGACGTTTTTTATCGCAAAAACCCAAGCGGCGGCGGTTACGCGATATTTTGCGGCTTAAACGAGGTCGTGGATTATATCGAAAACTTAAAATTTAGCGAGGACGACATCGCGTATCTAAAAAGTTTAAATTTCTTTAAGCCGAAATTTTTGGAATTTCTAAGAGGCTTTAAATTTAGCGGCGAAATTTACGCTATGGACGAGGGGCAGATCGTATTTCCGCACGAGCCGCTTATCCGCGTCAAAGCAAATATCATGGAAGCACAGCTCATCGAGACCGCGATCCTAAATACTATAAATTTCCAAACTCTCATCGCTACGAAAAGCTCGCGTATAAACTTTAGCGCTCAGGGAGATTCGGTGATGGAGTTTGGCTTGCGCCGTGCTCAGGGGCGAAGTGCGGGCATCTACGGCGCAAAGGCTGCGATTATAGGCGGTTGCAGCGCCACGTCAAACGTGCTCGCCGCAAAAAAATTTGACGTCCCTGCGATCGGCACCCACTCGCACTCTTGGATTCAGAGCTTTGATAGCGAGCTGGAGGCGTTTCGCGCCTACGCTAAAATTTATCCAAACAGCACGCTTTTGCTCGTCGATACCTACGATACTCTCGCAAGCGGCGTGCCGAATGCGATTACGGTTTTTAAAGAGCTGCGCGCCAGCGGTCATGAGCCGCTTGGAATCCGCATAGATTCGGGCGATCTGGAGTATCTGACCAAGCAGGCGCGTAAGATGCTCGACGCGGCGGGCTTTAAGAACGCAAAGATCACAGCGTCGAATGATCTGGACGAATACGCGATCGATCAGCTTAAGCTTTTTGATGCCAAAATTGATAGCTGGGGGATCGGCACGAGGCTTATTACGGGCGGAGATAGTTCAAGTCTAGGCGGCGTGTATAAGCTAAGCGGTATCGAAAAAGATGGCGAGATCGTGGCTAAGATCAAAATTTCAAACGATCCGCGCAAGATCAATAATCCCGGCTACAAGCAGGTCTTTAGACTCTATGACAAAGATAACGGCATGGCGCTTGCCGATCTGATCGCGCTTGATGGAGAGAGCATAGACGAGAGCGCGCCGCTTGAAATTTTTCACCCTCTTTACACCTACAAGCGTAAAATTTTAACGAATTTCAGCGCGCATAAGCTCTTGCGTCCCGTTTTTAAGGAGGGCAAATTCGTAGGCGTGCGTCGCACGGTAAGCGAGATCGCGCGTTTTAGCAAGGAGCAGAAGAGTAAATTTTGGCTCGAGCATCTTCGCAATGTCCATCCGCAAAGCTACAAAGTGGATCTCTCTCAAAAGCTTTGGGATATCCGAAAATCACTCATCAACGAGTGTAACCTAAATTTAAAGGAGAAATATGTTTAAAGTTCTATCGTGCGCCGCTTTGGCGTTAGTTTTGCTAGGATGTGGCTCAAACCAGCTCCGCCAATCCCCGGATAGCGCTATGGATAAGCAAGCACAGAGCAAAAAAACCATAACTCAAGAGAACGCAAAGACCTTCTATTTCGTCGATGAGCGGGGCAAAAAGCTTTCGCTTAGCTCAAAAGACGATTTCAATACCGCCGTGTTAAAGGACGATAGCGGCAAAAGCTACAACCTCAAGCGCGAGCGTGCCGCCGACGGCATCTATATGGAGAACAAAGACGGAGTGAGCATCCACTTCAAAAAAGGTGAGGGCATAGTGGAGTTTAGCAAATACAAATCCATCCCGATCACCGAGGTCAAATAAATCCTGAAATTTTTGGTTAAATTCTGATTTAGCGCCGGAATTTAACCTCTTTTCCTGCGCTAAATTCGGAGAAAGTTATGTTACTAGGCAAAATCGATTATCTAAATTTGCTCCCATTTCACGTATTTTTAAAATCCCTTCCGCTGCCGTCTTATGTTAAAAAATCGATAGAATTTAAAAAAGGGGTGCCGAGCAAACTCTGCGCCGATCTTTATAGCCGCAGGATAGATGCCGCGGTGATCTCGAGCATCGAAAGCCGCCGCGCAAAATACCGCAGACTGCCTCTTGGAATCGTCGCAAAGCGCGAAGTGCTAAGCGTGCTCGTGCGCAAAAACTCGGCGCCCAGGCTCGATCCCGCGTCGATGAGCTCAAATATGCTAGCCCGCGTGCTGGATCTTAGCGGTGAGGTACTAATCGGCGATAATGCTCTAAAGGCTCTGCTTTTGCAGGGCAGAGATAAATTTTACGATCTTGGCAAAATTTGGCAGCAGCGTACGGGCTTACCCTTCGTTTTCGGGCGGCTATGCTGCGTGAAAAACGAAAAAGTCTACTCGCGCCTGGCGACGAAATTTTTGCGTTCGCGCATTAAAATTCCAAGATATATCCTGCAAAGCTACGCCTTTTCGCGCGGCATAAAAGAGCGTGAAATTTTAAATTATCTGAAATTTATAAGCTACAAAATCGGCGTCCGCGAGGAGCTGGCTCTGAAAAAATTTATCGCCAAAGCCAAAAAATTAAAATTTAATCCGGTTCAAAAGGAGAGGCTATGAAATCTTACATCGACGGCTTGCTGCTAAATTTAAAGCGCGCCAATCCCGGCCAGGAGGTCTTTATCCAAGCATCGACTGAGATTTTATACTCGCTCATACCACTTCTAAAGCGCGACGAGCGATATGTGAAAAATAAAATTTTAGAGCGCATTTTAGCGCCCGAGCGCACGATGATGTTTCGCGTCGTCTATATGAGCGACGACGGCGAGCCCTGCGTGCATACGGGATATCGCATAGAGTTCAACTCCGCCCTGGGCCCCTACAAAGGTGGACTGCGCTTTCATCCAAGCGTAAATTTAGGCGTTTTAAAATTTTTAGGGTTTGAACAAATTTTTAAAAATTCCCTCACGGGTCTTAATATCGGAGGCGCAAAAGGCGGCGCAAATTTCGATCCCAAGGGCAAGAGCGACGGCGAGATTATGAGATTTTGCCAAGCTTTTATGTTGGAACTTCACCGCCTAATCAGCTCCAATACCGACGTACCCGCAGGCGACATCGGCGTGGGCAGCCGCGAGATCGGCTATATGTACGGCGCATATAAAAAGCTCACCCGCAGATTCGACGGCGCGCTTACGGGCAAGGGGCTAAGCTGGGGCGGTAGTCTTGCGCGCACTGAGGCTACGGGCTACGGCTCCGTGTATTTTGCAAACGAGATGCTCGCTACCAGGGGCGATTCGCTGCACGGCAAAATTTGCACGATCTCGGGCGCCGGCAACGTCGCGATCTACACCGCCGAAAAGCTCTATCAGATGCAGGCTAAGCCCGTTACGGTAAGCGATTCCACGGGCTTTATCTATGACGCCGAGGGAATAGACGTGGCGCTTCTTAAAAAGCTAAAAGAGCAGCTGCGTGTAGGGCTTATTGAATATACCAAGGAGCGCCCCGGCGCAAAATTTACCCCCGTAAGCGCCTATCCCGCAGGCCGCAACGGCGTGTGGAGCGTGCCGTGCGACGCGGCATTTCCGAGCGCTACGCAGAACGAGCTTAATCTGGACGATGCGCGAACCCTTTACGCCAACGGATGCCGCATGGTTTGCGAGGGCGCGAATATGCCCAGCACGCTTGAGGCGGTCGATTTTATGCTCGCGCAAAAGGACCTTCTTTTCGGTCCTGCGAAGGCGGCGAACGCTGGCGGCGTGGCTACGAGCGGGCTTGAGATGGCGCAAAACGCGCAGATGGCGTCGTGGAGCTTCGAGGAGGTCGACGGCAAGCTGCGCGAGATTATGCGCCACATATTTCGCACCAGCTATGAGACCTCGAAGGAATTCGGCGCGGAGGGCAATCTCGTGCTGGGCTCGAATATCGCGGGCTTTCGCCGCGTAGCCGATGCGATGCTGGATCAAGGGCTGGTTTAGGCCTGCTTATCGTGCCGAAAGCCGCAGCTCGCTTTTAAATTTAAACTCTTTAAATTTACGACGAGATTTTTGGCTGCTTTGATAAAATTTTAATCGTTTGCGCCGAGGATATAGCCGCTCATCGCTATAATCCTCTCTGCGCGGCTTGCGTTGGTATCTTGCGTGCTGCGTAAATTTTAAATGACGCTCGATCGGCGCGGTTTAAAATTTAAGTCGTCGCAACGTCGCTTTTAAATTTAGTCGCAAACATGCAAAGTCCGCCGCTGCTAAATTTTATCTTTAAATTTGGCGGGTAAATTTTGCCCGCTAAATTTAGCTTTGAAATTTGACGTTTAAAATTTAACTCGAAGCCGCTTTTAAATTTAGTCTAAAATTTTATCTCAGCTCGCCCGCGCAGCGCGTAAATTTAAACCGAGCACGGGCTGAGCGTTTACCGCGTTTTGGCATAATGGCGCAAATTTTATCCAAAGGTTGCAATATGAAAAAATTTATGGTTTTACTCGCCGTCGCGTCGCTGTCGCTCGCGCATGCGGACGTAATGGATATCCTAAAGCAGGGCGCGGACGTGCTCGGTGCGACTCAGAGCGGAAACTACAAAGAGCTGCTCGCTTCCGCTACGAACCGCGCCGTAGCCGAGCTCGCCAAGGGCTACATCCACAGCAAGACCGCTAAAATCGAGCTTCCTCCTTCGCTTAAGGCGGCTGCGAAGCTTGCGAGAAAGGTGGGCGGCGATAAATGGGAGCGCGAGCTCGTCGTGAGTATGAACGATGCCGCTACCAAGGCGGTGAGCAGTGCGAGCAAGATATTTTTGCAAGATCTGAAATCGATGAGCGACGCCGACGTTAAAAAGCTCATCGGCGGCGGCGACACGGCGCTTAGCGAGTATTTGCAGAGCAAATCGGGCGCGAAGCTGCGGGCGGTTTTTAGACCGATCGTAAGCGATATGATGAGCAAAAACAGCTTTGCAACGGCGTATAACGGGCTAAATTCCTTCGCGCAAAACAAGATCGCGGGTAACGAAGCGGTGCAAAATATCGCACGCGGGCTGGGCGCGAGCGAGTATCTGCCTAAGCAGGGCGAGGATCTGAACGATTACATCACGCAAAAGACGCTGGACGGGCTATTTGCGGTGATGAGAGAAAAAGAAAGTGCGCTTCGCGGCAGCGCCGTCGGCAAAGGTGCTGGGATTTTGGGTAAGGTGCTTAAATAAAACTTGCGGCGAGGCTTTGGCGTAAATTTCGTCGCATAGCTGCTTATAATTGCTTTGCTCCGTAAGCTTGGGTAGCCTAAAGCTGTGCGTAAAGTGCCCACTCTAAGCGATTGTTTGCGCCAAAGCGGGCGCGCGGTGGAATTTAGAGGTTCGTTTGTCGCGCGCTTGCGGTAGGTTTGCTTTAGACGATAATCCTAGCGCGGAGTTTAATCCGCGAAATTTGAAACTGTAAAATTTAGAAATTTAGCAAGACGCAAATAGTTTGAAATTTTAAAATTTCACGCGGAGTTTTAGAATTCCATGCGGTATTTAGATGCGCGCATAAATTAGCGCTACGTCTGAAATTTTAAAAAACGGCGGAGTATCGGGATATCAGAGCGGTAACAGATAAGCGCGTAAAAGTAAAGCAAGAAAGCCGTCTTGTAAATTTCGCTTCTTTCATATCTCTCTTTATTGTTCCGCAAAAACCGGTTTACTCATTAGTTCTATTATTTTCTGATTCCATTCTTCTTAATTCTTTAAGCGCTCTATTATAGACATTGGCTTGCTTGCAAACTCTACCTTCAGCAGCAATATATCTTACTAAATTTATATCATTTGTATCGATTGCTATCAATAATCTACCCATAAGCCTTTCCTCTACAAAAAACGTATAATCGCACTTTGCACACAAAGTACTTTCATAAATTATAAATAATAACAAAACTACTACGGCGCAAATTATAAATTTTAATACTTTAACCATATTTTCTCCTTGTGTGTATTCTTGCCCGTATATATTGATAATGTCGATTGGCTAGGCATTATATCACTTCTTATTTTTAAATTTAAATCTCTTTCGCTTTATTTTTATAAAATTTTCCAACTCTTTATCGGTAAAATTTAAAACCTCTTTTCGGTTTTGTAAATTTACATAAGTATGCCTTATATCGCAGCATCTATAAAAAATATATTTCCAATTTTTAATTAGCCAGTCTGCTTCTACCATATTTTTATCTGTTTTAAATAAAAACGGCAAAACCCATAAGCCCGCCTTGTAGCCGCTAATTACGACCAATTTTATAAAATTTACTCCATCATCGTCTTTTGCTTTTACTACGATAAAGCTTACATTTTTCTCATATGGATAGCTGGATTTTCTACACTCGATAATATCTCCGACCTCGATCTTTCCGCGAAATTTCAAGAGAGGAATGCTAAATTTTTTCATTAGACTCCTCTTTATGCGTCTATTGCGTCCGAATTTATCCCTAGGTTTTGTCAGTCTGAAACCGGGGATTGTTTCGTCGCAATCTTCTAGTTCATCGCTACTAAGGTAATTATCAGAGCATATGAATACCTCCCGGGGGCTCGCATTGATGCCGAAATTTGCTAAATTACGAATCAATTGCTCCTTATCCACGACAAACCCCGCTTTGCTTGATAACATCTCGCTAGGAAGTTCAAAGTATCTGTTATCTTTTAAATTTAAAAGGCAAGGATTTTCTGTCCAGAAACATCGCTCATCACAGACCATAAGCTCATCGTCGTTAAATTTTATAATATCGCCTCTTTGTAAATCATTGTCGAAGGTTGATATTGGTAAGATGGTCATTTAAAGTCCTTTTTTGCTTGCTAGATTAAACATGTTCATAATAAATTTTTCGTTATTTGTAATCGCTAAATTACACCTCTATACTCACATCCTTATACTTTTCATAAAGCCTCGGCTTTAAAATTTTATCACGATACTCTTTGCCCGCATTAGTCATACACATCCAGTGGCTAAATCTACTCCAGGTATCGGGATTCTTCCAAGTTATCTCTGCTTTGGGAGTTATGTTCTCCTCCTCTAAAAATTTATACCCAAAAAAGAAATTATCTCTAAAATAGACCCACTTCTCATAAAGCGACATACCTAGATCGATCTTGGATAAATTCGTATCGAAGTCAGCCCATTTCTTTCTTAAATTTTCGCCCTCTATGCCGAAGTCTATCATACCCCCTAAAAACAGCTGACCCATTACTCCGAAATACTCTCCCGCGTATGTCGGATAGGCTGAAATTTCAGGATTATCTTCGTCCGCTAGCTTATAATCGCTTTGGATAATCCAATGTAGTTCAAACCATTCGTACCAATCAAAGATTTCATATTCAATGTAATCCAAAATATCTTTTTTTCTGGTACCGGGAATTTGAGCTAATATGCGAATAAACGAATCCATCCAGCAATCAAATCCTAAAGCCTTATAAAGTTCTTCATCTTTGTTAAAAACCCAGCCGTATAGTTCATTCGGTTTTAAAATTTTAAATTTCATAGTATCTCCTTTTTAAATTTAATCGGTTGGCGATATAAAATTTACCTCATCGATCCGTTTAGTTGATCTCATATAAACTCGCTAATATAAAAATTATTTGATTCCGAGAGTTTAGGCATACTTTTTATTATTTCATCTAAATCGACGCTCTTTATTTCGGCGCAATTTTTTAGATCGCCGCAGATGCTGATAAAAACAAGATCGTCTCCATTTTTGCCTATAAATTTACCCTTTGCGTAATAGCCGCCTTCAAATCTTTCATAGGCTATATAATATAATATTTGCTTTAAAATTTCACTTTGATCCAGCTTGAAAAAGGTGCAGAATTTCGCGCCCTCTATATCTTGCGATATGTCGGTAGCGCCTACGGAGCTTTTTTCATATTTTTTAAGATCTATTTTTCTGATATTGTTTTCATCTCCTTCGCCGATTGCTCCAAGCACGCGGAAACCCCTATCTATCTCGCCGTAAATATCAAAAAACAGATAGCTGTCCTTAAAGCTTTTATAGGCGAATTCCTTTACGGCGCCCTTAACAATTTCGATATTTGCAAGCGTAACTTCGGTCTTTTTGCAAGATTCGTTTTTTATCTCGACTTCGATCATCTAGGCTCCTTTATTTGTCTTGCTAAATTTTAATCCGTTAGCCATTTTACCACATACTCCAATAATTCCTCTAAATTCTCGGCTCCGCAACTTCCTTTGAGTTCGTTTTCCGTGGCATTGATGAAAAACCAATCCTCGTCATCTCTATCGATATTTATTTTGATCGGCTTTTTCCCGCTCTCGCCATCGATTTCAATCCACCAACCGGGATTATCGACCGTTTCTAGCGTAAGGCCATATTCATGCTCCCATTCTCCGTCGCATTTGGAAGCGTACCAGTTTTGTATGAGTTTTAGATTACTCATTGTTTCCTCCTTTAATTTTATAAATTTTAAAATTCTAAATTTATTAGGCTTTGATATTGCAATTGAAGCAGGGCTTCTTTGCTATTTAAATTTAATCGCTTATTAGAAATTTCTTTTCCACGCCGTCTTTATTTACGGTGATTATCTTCGAGTTTGGAATATTTAAAAATTTTATAGCTTTTTCGTCCAGTTCGGACAATGGCTCCTCAAGATTAAATTTAGTTTTATAGTAATATAGCGAAAGATCTCTTTTATTGCCCTGATCCATAAGCTGCATTATGCACTTATCGTTTGGATACCCACTATCATAGCGGTTTATCATCATAAACGCCTCGCAGCTTTTATGAAACGGAAAGCGACCGAAATTAAAAAGATTGCCGACGAGCTCAAATACAAGGACAAAAAACAGAAATAAAATGAATAGCTTGATCATTCTGCGTTTCATTGCGGCGTTTCCTAAATTTTGAAATCAAAAATTCGTTTGTGTTTTAAATACATAAACGATATTTGCGCTCAAGTCGCGGGTGTGCCCAAGCGCTAGTCGTAGCGGTCGGGCGCAAAATTTACGACGCTATCTCGCCTTTTGCCGCGCCAGCTGCGGCGGATTTGCTTTCGTCCATGATGATGAGCTGTTTTGCGCGCTTGATCTTGGCATCGTCGCGAAACGCCGCGCGCACCTTGTCCATGCCGGTGTAAAATTCCTTCATCAAAACAAGGCACAAATACGCGCCAAATTCCGTCGTGTGGATGATCTTGCCCTCGATCCGCACGGCTCCTGCAAGCCTTAGCAGGCTAAGCTCTCTGCCCAATTCGCGGCGCAAATTTAGATCGTTTGCGGAGTTAAATTTAGCGATATCGATCTCGCCGTTGAAAAGCTCGGTCAAAAAGAGATATTTCGCGCGCTCGGATCTGCTAAAATCGCAAGTGGCGATGACGGTGCTTTCGTTTTTGCGCACCCTGATTGCGTAGTCTTCGAGGTTGAACGCATTTACGAGAAGCCTGCCGCCTAAGAAACTAAACGCGCCGCTTCCGATGCCTACGTATTCGTGGTTTGTGCCCACATACTCGTCGTTGATGTTTGATTTTTCGCGAGCGAAAGCCCATGCGTTGCTGCGGTGCCAGCTAGAAAATTCCTTGCAGATGATGGAGTAAAACTCCTCCTCGTGATCTACATTGCTAACGCCGAGACTTCGTACTATTTGATCGCGCATCAAAGGCGATTTCATCAGCGGATATAGCGTGATCTGCTCCGGTTTTACCTCTTTTGCCGCTTCAATGTCGCGAAGTAAAATTTCGCGCGTTTGAAACGGAAAGTTAAAGATCAAATCCAGGCTTAAAATCGGCAAAATTCCGACCGCTCGAGATAGCTTTTCTTGCAAAATTTCGCCCGAGCCGAATTTGTCGTAGCGCGAAGCTTTGCGTAAAATATCGTCATCAAAGCTCTGAACCCCCACGCTTAGGCGGTCTATTAGCCCGCGAAATCGCAGCAAGTTCTCAGGCTCGATGTGGTTGGGATCGCTCTCGCACGAAACTTCTTTAATGCTAAAAAGCGATTTGGCAAGCTCCAGTGTGCGCGCTAGCTCATCCTCGTCGATTAGCGTCGTACCTCCGCCTACATAAAGCGTCTCAAAGTCGTATCCTGCGTCCTTCGTGCGCTGCATCTCGGTGCGTAGCGCGCCGAAATACGCCTTGCACGTACCGCGCTCGTAGGCGTATTTGTGAAAGGAGCAGTACGGGCAAAACGTGTGGCAAAAGGGCACGTGCATGTAGAGCATATATTTTTTATCGGGGTTTGGAATTTTAGCGATATTTTCCTGCGTGATGTCGATTCTAAGGGAGTTGTATAGGGATTTTTGCATAGTTTCGGCGGCATATTTTTTGGCGAAACTATGCACCATTTGACTGATAAAATTCATAAAACTTTAACCTTTTTTAAACTTAAAAATTAATTTTCGAAGTTTATCGAAAACTAACTTATAAATTTATCAATAATTCAATAAAAAGCGCAGCGCCGCCATATAACTTAGCGTAGGAAGCGCTATCGTCACGAGCGAATTGCGAAATTTAGCATGCACGCCAAACGCCATAATCAGGCAAAATAGCAGCGCCGCCGTTTGCAAGACGTCCGCGCTGAAAGCCCGCTCGCCCGAAAAGCTAGGCAGCATCGTCTTAAGCGCGTAGATCGTCAAAACGACCATTATCAAAAGGCCCGAGTTTTTCTGCAGATACGATAAGCTTGGACTCGCGGTCTTTTTCTTGAAAAGCAGCAGCGGCAAAAATCGCGTCAAAATCGTAGCGAGCGAGGCTAGAAAGATATAGGGCAAAATTTCCATTATCTACCTCTTTTTAGAAATTTTCGCAGCCTATGCCCCGCGTGCGAAGGCCGCTCAAAGTATTTACGAAAGAGCAGCAAAACCGCAGTGCCAAAAATCAGAGTGCCGAATAAAAAGTATTTTGTAGGAAAGATAAAAAGCCCCGCAAATGCGCAGGCAAAGCCCAGCAATAGCACTTTGTATTGCGGATTTGCTTTAAAAACCTCATAAGTTAGCATCACAAAAAGCGCCGTCAGGCTAAACTCGACTCCGCTAAAATCAAGCTTTAAGCTTGCTCCCAAAACAGCCCCCGCAACGACGCCCGCGACCCAGTAGGAGTGATTTAAGACCGCGGTTAGATTATAGAGCAGATCAAGCTCTTTTAGTCTTTGCGGCGTTACGGGCTGCTCGCCGCTAAGCTCCTCGGGGCGCAAAAAGGCGCGCGCTTTTAGCAGCGCAAAGGTTTCATCCGTAAGGGCATATACTGCGTAAATTTTATGACGTACGAAGCGCAGCTCGTCCAGTAGCGACATCGTGTAGAAAAAATGGCGAAAATTTAGCAAAAACGCCACGACGAAGGTATCTACGAGCGAGGCGTGAGTTACGATGAAGGCAATCAGCACGAACTCCACGCTGCCTGCGTATATCAGCAGTGAGGTTAGCGCGAGCGCCCATACGGGCAGGTCTTGGCTGATGCCGTAGATACCAAACGCCAGCCCTAGCGGCACGTAGCCCATCATCACGGCGAGGGTGGATCTAAAAATTTCAAATTTACTCATAGCTTTCCTAAATTTAAAAGCGCGATTTTAGCTAAAATTTTATTAAATTTTACAGGGCATGCGGGCGAATCTGTGCCGTCGCTAGCGAGTTTTGCGCTGCCATTCGCCGCAAGAGGAGTTGCAAAATTTACTCGCTTCGGCGCCGTGAAATTTTAAAATTTGGCCTGCGTAGAATTTTGCGAAATTTTAAAATTTCAGGGAGCGGATTTTTAAATTTAGCCTAAAATACGTGGCGCAAAAGTACGAATGCAAACGCCGAAAGTAGCGCCGAGACGGGCAGGGTGATGATCCACGCCAGCCCGATCGGCTTCATCAGCGACCAGTTCGTGCTGTGATTTACCAAGCCGATGCCTAAAATCGCGCCGATTAGCACGTGGGTCGAGGAGATCGGAAGCCCCAGCACCGATGCCGCCATTACGACGACGGCGCTTGCGAGCTCGGCGCTAAAGCCGGAGGCTGGGTGGATTTTGGTAAGATTGGTGCCTACGGTGGCGATTACCTCTTTGCCGATGAACCAAAGCCCCGCTATGAGGGCTACTGCAAACATTATCATAATCTGCTGCGGCACGGGAGTGGAGGGATTGATACTATTCGTAGCCATCGTATCGATGATGGCGGCAAACGGACCCACGGCGTTTGCGATGTCGTTGCTGCCGTGTGAAAAGGCAAAACCGCTAGCGGTGAGCACCTGCAGCCAGCTAAACATCAAAAACGCGGATTTGTTTAAATTTGAGCGGCGCAGGGTTTTAGCGAAAATAAACATCAAAAGCCAGGTAATCAGCGTCGACATACCGATGATGAGGTAGTTGTAAAAATTCGTAAGCCCGAAATTTAGATTATGCAGCCCCTTAAATATCAACATCGCCGAGATCACGAAGGCTCCGATACCGGCTACGGCGGGGATCCCGTACTCTAGGGCCTTGTGGGATTTGAGCTTCTCTTTTTTAGCGTCAAGCTCGATCACCTTTTTATAATACTCGCTATCCAGCTCGCTTGGATCAAAATCGGGATCGCGCATCGCGTAAATATCGTGATTTAACGCCTCTGCATAGGCGATCTTTTGAATGTCGTCCAGGGTCTCGAAGGTCTTTTTATGCAGCTTGCGGAGGGATTTTTTTTCGCGCTTTATGCGGTCGATCTTTATTTGAGCATAGCGGTTGTAATCCAAAATGTAATGTTTGATGAGCCAGAAAATTCCAAAGGAGATCACGCCGCCTAAAATCGGCGAGAGTACCCAGGAGATCGCTATTTTGCCGATCTTATCCCACTGCACTAGCCACAATGCGGAAGTCTCTGCGGTATTAAGCAGGGCGCCTAGCGTAAGTCCCGAGCCCACGATACCGCCGATGATAGCGTGCGTAGTAGATACAGGCAAACCCTTTCTGCTGGCAAAAAGCAACCATGCCCCCGCCGCAAAAAGCGCGCTCATCATTACATAGATAAAATCCCTAGGATGCACGTCCATTTTGCTAAGATCGATTATGCCGCTGCGAATCGTCGAGGTTACTTCGCCGCCTGCGATTACAGCGCCGCTTGCTTCAAATACCGCCGCGATACAAAGGGCCTGCGCGATGCTAAGAGTGCCGCTTCCGACGCTGGTGCCGAAGGAATTTGCCACGTCGTTTCCGCCGATATTAAAGGCCATAAAGATGCCTAAAAATACCGAAACTAAAAATAGCATTTTATCGCCGCTTCCTATAAAACCGAATCCCCAGATAAGAAAATAGATTGTTACGCCGCAGAATATGCCGTAGAAAATGAGACTTATCTTGCTAGATTTCATAGCTCTCCCTTAAAATCCGCGAAATTTTACCACACGCGCCTTAATCCCCACTAAATCGCACGGGCGAGGTATATAAATTTTAATTTTAAAAGCGAATTTAGTGGCGCGCGCTAAGCTTTATTAAATCAATACTTCGTTACAATCCACATTAAATTTTAAAACCGAGGCGAAAAATGTCTAGAATTCCGCTGCAAAGCCCGTATTTCGGAATATTCGTAATGCTAATCCTGGCTTTTTGCGTCTTTTCGCTCATCGTTAAACTATCCTCTTTGGTAGGCTCGCGTTTAGCAGATAGGCGCGATGAGCGGCTAAAGGGCGAGATTTACGAAAGCGGCCCGGAAGCCGTCAAACAGCCTAACCGAATGAACTCCCACTTTTTTTTGATAGCCGTGCTTTTCATACTTTTTGACGTCGAAATTATCTTTATGTTTCCGTGGGCGGTAAATTTTAAAATTTTAGGCGTGTTCGGGCTCGTGGAGATGGCGTTTTTCATCGTATTATTAGGCATCGGTTTCATCTACGCCTGGAAAAAAGGAGCGCTAAATTGGCAGAGCATAAGATAAACTACGCGCGCGAAAACGGACTTCCCGTAGTTCTCACCACCGTCGATAAACTGATCGCGTGGGGCAGGAGTAACTCTTTGTGGGCGATGACGTACGGGCTTGCTTGCTGTGCGATCGAGATGATGGCGGCGGGCGCGGGCAGATTTGACTTCGACCGCTTCGGCACGATATTTCGCGCAAGCGCCAAGCAATCGGATGTGATGATAATCGCTGGCACGCTTAGCAAAAAGCACGCCGAGTTTACGCGCCGCCTATATGACGCGATGCCCGAGCCCAAATGGGTTATCAGCATGGGTAGCTGCGCCAATACCGGAGGGATGTTTAATACCTACGCGACGGTGCAAGGCTGCGACCGCATAGTGCCCGTGGATATCTATCTGCCTGGATGCGCGCCTCGCCCCGAGACGCTACAGTTTGCGATGATGGTGTTGCAAAAAAAGATCCGCTCTCAAAGCCCGCGCCGCGCACAAAAGGCAAAAAGGCTGATCTGATGAGAAAATTTAATCCCAAAGGCGATCAGAGTAAAAAAAATTACTACAAAGATAGATTTTTCATTCCCGAGGAAACGCCGAAATCCAGCGCAAACGAGAGCGATTTCAAAGACGATCTGGACGCGCTTGAAGGCGTCCAAATTTTAAACTCGTATGTGGAATTTAACACTCTCGTACTCTACGTGGAGCCTGCGCAAAATTTAGCGGCGCTGCGTGCGCTTAAGGGCGCGGGATATGAAATTTTATGCGAGCTAAGCGGCGTGGATTTTACCGAGGCTCGCGGCGGCATCGAGGTTTTTTATCAGCTTTTGGATATCAAAAGGGCGCGCCGCGCGCGACTAAAGTGCTTCGTGCCGAATGAGAGTTTTTTACAAAGCGCTACGGGCATCTACAAAAGCGCGAACTGGGCGGAGCGCGAACTATACGATATGATGGGCGTTTGGATTGAAAATCATCCGAACTTGGCGCGCCTAATAATGCCCGATGATTGGTTCGGACACCCGCTTTTAAAGTCCTATCCGCTGCAAGGAGACGAGTTTGCCAAGTGGTACGAGGTGGATAAAATTTTTGGATCTGACGCGCGCGAGCGGATCGGCGAAGAGAACCGAAATTCCGCATTCGTAGATGAAAAAGATACCTTTAACTTCGCGCGCCTCTACCATGAGAGCGGTTACGGCGAGCCTAGGCCGCAAGAAAAAATTTTACAAGAATATCAAGAAGAGGGCGGCGTGCGCTTCGTAAAACGCGTTAAACGCGGAATTTACAAGATCATCACAAAGAGAAAATAATGCAAAATCCAAGCAAGCTAAGACCGTTTTTCGAAAACATCGAGTACGAGCGCGAGGGCGCGAATATGATCTTAAATTTCGGTCCGCAGCATCCAAGCGCGCACGGCCAGCTAAAGCTAGTGCTGGAGCTTGACGGCGAGCGTATCGTGCGTGCCCGCCCGGGCGTAGGCTACATGCACCGAGGCATCGAAAAGATGGCGGAAAATATGATCTACGCGGAATTCGTCCCCGTAACCGACCGCGTCGATTATGTCGCATCGGGTTCGAACAACTACGGCTTTTGCGCCGCGGTTGAGAAGCTCTGCGGCATCGAAGTGCCGCGCCGCGCGCAGATCATCCGCACGATTTTGCTGGAGCTTAATCGTATCAGCTCGCACCTTCTGTTTTTGGGCACGCACGCGCTTGACATCGGCGCGATGACGGTATTTCTCTACTGCTTTCGCTCGCGCGAATACATACTTGATCTCATAGAGAAATACTGCGGCGCGCGCCTTACGCACAATAATGTCAAAATCGGCGGCGTCTTTTTGGATCTGCCTAACGGCTGGTTAGAAGAGATGTTGAAATTTTGCGACGAATTCCCGAGCGACATTAAAGAATTTGAAGATATGCTCGATACGAATAGAATTTGGCTGATGCGAACCGAGGGGGTGGGCGTGATCTCGCACGAAGATGCCCTTAACTGCGGCTGTAGCGGAGTGAGCTTGCGCGCTAGCGGGCATGCGTGGGATATCCGCAAAGAAGAGCCCTATCTGATCTACGACGAGCTTGATTTCGACGTGCCGTATGCGAACGAGGGCGACTGCTACGCGCGTTATAAATGCTATATGGCGGAGATGCGCGAGAGCCTTAAAATTTTGCGCCAGTGTGCGAAACACTATCCGCTGAGCGATCCGCAAATTTTGGCGATCGATCCCGCTTACGTAAATCCTAGCAAAGAGCAGATTATGACGCAAAACTACTCGCTGATGCAGCATTTCGTGCTGGTTACGCAGGGTCTGCGCCCGCCCGTGGGCGAAATTTACGCCGCAAGCGAGAGTCCTAAGGGCGAGCTTGGATTTTATATCCGCTCGATGGGCGAAAGCCGCCCGTACCGCCTTAAGATCCGCACGCCGAGCTTTTGGCACTGCGCGATTTACGAAGAAATTTTACCCGGGCAGTATCTTGCCGACGCCGCGGCGATCATCGGCAGCACGAATATCATTTTAGGCGAGGTGGATCGATGAAACGCTACGATTTGAGGCATCTGGGCGATAAATTTTTAAACCGCATGGGCGAAATTTTAAAAAATTCCGCTCGCGGCGAGACGATGATCTTTATGTTTGAGATGGGTGATTTCAGCGCGGTTCAAAAAAGCGCAGATCTGATGGAGGGGCTAAATTCCACGCTTTTAAGCTCGATTCGTTATAACCAAGTCGATTGGATGGTCGTCGCCAAAAAGGGGAGAGGATGAAAATTTTAAATTTCGCGTCGCTGCTTAGCTTGCAAAATCCCGCGCTCGCAGAAGGTTTTAAGGGCGCTGAAATTTTAAGCGTATCGCCGCTGCAAGATCCGCATCTTCCGGGCGAGCTGATAAAATGTGAGATCGGCGCGCAAAGCTTCGTGCTGGCGCTAATCTGCGCTAGTTTTTGCGACGAGCCCTATTTTGCGGAGCTGGATCTGGAGTATCTAAGCGGCGAAAGCAGCGTGGGCGAGGAGGAGATCGAGCAGATTTGCGAGTTTTTGCAAAGCGGCTGCGACGCGCTTGTGATCGACGACGCACTTATTAAAACTCATCCCGACGCCGAAAATATCAAAGCCCTTCTATCTCTCATAGCGGCAAAGTTCGGGGTTAAAATTTTAAGCTTACGCGGCGAGCAAGCGGATTTGAGCGCGCAAGGGCGGGTAAATTTAAGCCCGCTTAAAGAACCTGAGAATTTCGACGGCGCCGTGGTTTTCAAACACGATGCGGACGAGTGGCTCATCGGCGGAAGGTATTTTAGCATGGTCGCAAAGATCAAGGGCGGCGATCGCGTCCGCATCAAAACGCCGCACCTAAATTTGGAAAAAGAATTTATTTTGGATGAGGAGCTAAAGGGCACGATTGCGCTTTTGGGCTCGGGCGGGCAGGGCTTTGGCGGTTATAATTTCGAACTAGCCGAAATTTCTAAGGTTTAAAATGGCAAAGATCACGATCGACGGTAGAGCTTGCGAGTGCGACGAGGGCGAGTACATCTTGCAGGTCGCGCGTCGCTGCGGCGTTTTTATCCCTGCGCTTTGTTATCTAAGTGGCGGTACGCCGACGCTCGCATGCAGGCTTTGTATGGTCGAAGCGGACGGCAAGCGCGTCTATAGCTGTAACGCCAAGGCCAAGGACGGCATGGCCGTTTACAGCCGCAGCCACGAGATCGACGCCGAGCGCGAGGCGATTGCGCAGGTTTATTGTATCAACCATCCGATGGCATGCGGGGTTTGCGATCAAAGCGGCGAGTGCGAGCTTCAAAATTTAGCCCATCTGATGCGCACAAATGCCCAAAGCTACGCTATCCGCGATACGGCGCGCGAGGTGCAGGATTGGGGTTATTTGAGCTATGATCCTAGCCTTTGCATCGTTTGCGAGCGCTGTATCACCGCCGCGAAAGACCGCTTGGGCGTAGATGCGTTTAAGCTCGTCCCGCGCGGCGGAGACGCGCCGAGCAAGGAGCAAAAGGACGCGATGCCTAAAGACGCCTACGCCGTGTGGAACAAGTTGCAAAAAAGCCTAATCGCGCGGGTAAATGAAAATGATGATTGCGTAAACTATGGCGAGAGCGCGGCGGTCTGCCCGACTGGAGCTCTGGTAGAGCGCGCGTTTAAATACGTTTCAAACGCATGGGAGCTGCGCCAAATCCCCGCTTCCAATCCGCACAGCAGCGACTGCGAACTGCTTTATTACGAGGTCAAGCGCCGCAGCATAGGCGACCCGCGTGAAAAAATTTATCGCGTTAGCAGCGACATAAATTTTAGCGTCCTGCATGCGGGAGCGCGCTTCGGCTGGGATTTTTCAAACGAGCAGGCGAGCAAAAACGAAGCGGTTTTTAGCCGTATCGTGCGCGGCATTGAGGATGGCGAGATCAAAAACATCAAATTTAATAGTTTCATTACCAACGAAGAGGCGCGGATTTTAGAGCTTTTGCGGCAAAAATTTAAGCTCGCTCTGATTAACGACGAAGCGCTTGCGTATCAAAAATTTCTGCGCGAATTTTCTAAGCTTAGCGGCACGAAATTTTATAATGCGGATTCACAGACGATTAAAAACAGCGATTTCATCGTAGTTTGCGGCATATTTTTACGTAGCGACGCGCCAAATCTGGGCTATGCGGTAAACAGCGCCTGCAAGCTAAATAAGGCAAGCGGGATATATTTTCATCCGTTTTGCGACGAGGGAATTAAGGGCTTTGGCAAAAATTTTATCCATCAGCCGCACGCTGCGGGCTTGGAGGCACAGATCCTGCTTTGGATTTTGCAAAAGTTCGGGCGCGATCTGCCTGAGTGGCTGGATGCGAAACTCGCGGCGGAATTTGAAATTTCGCGCACCGCGGCGAAGGAAAATTTAGACGAGAAACCCGCAGATTCGCAAAATTCTGAGAATTCTGCGGAGGCAAATAGCGCTGAGAACGTTGCGAGTGCGAGCGGTGCCGAAAATTCCGCAAGCGCGGACGGCAACGCTGAAAATTCCGCGCAGAATTCCGAAAATCCTGCGGAAAGTAAAATTTCAAATTTCGCCCGCGCGCTAGGTCTGGACGAGCAAAAAATAGATGAAATTTTGGCTAAAAAGGAGCATTTTTCGCTTATCATCGGCGAGGATTTTATCCGCACGCCAAATAACGCCACGCTTGCGCGTCTAGCGGGCTTGGTGCAGCGCTACACGCCATTTAAGGTGCTAGTGGTGCCGCCGCGCACGAACAGTCTGGGCGTCGCGCTCATCTGTGAGCTTAGCGCGCAAGAAAATGCGGGCGAGACGCTAGGCTACAATGAAGCGGGCGATATTAGTTTCGGCGTACTAGAAGCGGATCTGGACGCGCCTAGCTTGGTGCAGCAGGAAGGGACATTTACGAATTACGACAAGCGCGTGGTGCCTACCAATGCGGCGCTTGATTACGGCGGATACGAGCTAAACGACATCGCCTGTGCGCTTGGGGTTTGCGCGGAGCATGCGATCGGCTATACGCCTAGCTTGGGCGCGGATTTTGAGCCGATTAAATTTGACGATTTAGAAAATTTCTACGACAACGGCGGCGCAAATCACCGCGGATATGAGCTGCGAAACGAGGAGCTCGCCGCTAGCGAGGAGGAGTTTGAAATTTCGCTTTCCGCGCCGCTTAGAGTAGGCGAGGGCGAAATTTTAATCTATGAGGCAAATCCGCTGCATCAATTCAATAAATTTAGCGGAGCAAGCAGTGGGCTGGGCGAAGCGGGCGCTCTGTATCTAAGTCCCGGCATAGCCGAAGCTCTGGGCGTAAGCGCGGGCGACGTCGTTAAAATTTACCAAGCGGACGGCGCGAGCAACGATAAAAAAACTAGCGACGCGGGCAAAACGAGTGCCGCTAATGATAAAAGCGGCGCCGGTCGCGCTAAAAAAACGGATCGCGCAAGCGCCGTGTATAAAGCCGATACTACTGGTGATGAAAATAGCGAAAACGGCGCGACTGAGCTCGTAAGCTTAAACCGCGAAATCGTCGCTAGCGTAAAGATCGATCCAGGCTTTAGCGGGGCGTATCTGCCGTATTTTGATGAGAAGCTTCGCGGCGAGATATTTTTCAAAACCTCGCGCTACGCAAGTGTGAAAATCGAGAAAATTTCAAATTCCAAAGGAGAGGGCAGATGAGCGATAGTGCATTTTATTTCGTAGCTACCGTCTTAAAGGCGCTCGTGATTTTAGCCGTCATCGCGCTGCTCTCGGGGCTTGCGACCTACGCCGAGCGCAAGGTGCTTGCCTTTATGCAGCGCAGGATCGGACCCTCTATGGTCGGGCCTGCGGGGCTTTTGCAGGTAGGCGCGGATATGATAAAGCTTTTTACCAAAGAGGACGCGATCCCTGCGCGGGCGAATAAGCTTCTTTTTAAAATCGCGCCGATAATATCGGCTACGGGCGCTTTCGTGGCGCTTTCGGTAGTGCCGCTGCTGCCGGAGTTTACGATCGGCGGGCGGACGATCCAGCCGATTTTAAGCGATATAAATGTGGGAATTTTATTCCTGCTCGGAGCTAGCGGCACCTGCGTTTACGGACTGCTGATCGGAGGGCTTGCGAGCTACAATAAATGGGGCACGATAGGCGCGTTTCGTGCGTTTTTGCAGATCACCTGCTTTGAGGTGATAAACAGCCTTAGCCTGATCCCTATCGTGATGATCACGGGCTCGCTCTCGCTCATCGACATCGTAAGCGCGCAAAGCGGCGGCATAGATAAGTGGTTTATCTGGAAAGAGCCCGTTTGCTTCGCGCTCTTTCTCGTCGCAGCCTTTGTAGAGTGCAACCGCACGCCGCTATGCCTCACCGAAAACGAAACCGAGATCGTAGCGGGCGCTGGTACGGCATATTCTGGCATGCGCTGGGGTATGTTTTTTATCGGCGAATACGCCAATATCATAACCTATTCCGTCGTTACGACGCTGCTGTTTTTGGGCGGATTTAACGCATTTTGGTTTATCCCTGGCGGCGTTATGATGGTGTTAAAATCAAGCCTCGTGTTTTTCTGCTTCCTATGGGCGCGCGCGGCGTGGCCGCATCTACGCCCCGATCAGCTGATGGGGCTTTGCTGGAAAGTCTGCATGCCGTTAGCTCTTGCTTGCGTGCTAATTACCGCGCTAGCGATCGTTTAAGGAGGGTACGATGGCAAGATACGCCCAGATCGACAAAAGAACCCCTATTAAATCCGGCGGTGATAAGCTTCGCAGATTCCTCTCCCGCACCTTTAGCGGCGAGCTTTTCGTGGGGCTGTGGGTGGTGCTAAAAAATATGTTTAAGCGTGGCGGCTCGCACACGCTTCGGTATCCTATGGAAAAATTTGTTATGCCGCCTAGATACCGCGGCGTGCATAAGCTAATGCGCCTGCTCGAAAGCGGCAGCGAGCGCTGCATCGGATGCGGCTTGTGCGAGAAGATCTGCGTGGCAAACTGCATTGCGATGGAGACCAGCCTCGGCGCCGACGGCCGCAAAAAAGTAGATAACTACTCGATAAATTTAGGGCGCTGCGTCTACTGCGGGCTGTGCGCGGACGTCTGCCCCGAGATCGCTATCGTGCACGGCTGCGAGTACGAGCTTGCGAGCGAACAGCGTGCGTATTACGGCTTTAAAGAGGATCTTTTAATTCGCGGCGAAAATTTATGTTTAAACGGCGCGGCACAGGAGTTTGCGGGCTATGGCAGCCTGGATGAAAACGCGGGCGCGCGGATCAAGATGACGCCGAACGCCTATATAAAAAGCGACGCCGCAAGCGACGAGCCAAGCTTAAATAGCGCGGATTCAAATTTAAAAAGCAGCGCCGCGGAAAGCTCTAAAAAAGAGGGCGCCTCTAGCGATAAAATTCTATTTTCAAAGGGCGCAGGCTTAAGCGGCGAAATTTTAGCCGAGCGACAAGACGTCGGGCGGGCAAGTTTAAAGGAAAGCTCCGCCACGGACGCTAAAAATTCTAAAGAAAATTCTGTTACGGACGCCGAAAATTCTACGCTTGATTCGGCGCGAAATTCCAAAGGAAATTCCGCCTCACAAAATGCAAAAGATTCCGCTACGGATAGTAAAAATTTTGCGGAGAATTCTAAAGAGAGTTCCGTTGCGCCGCACGATGAAAATTCTGTCGGCGATCCTACGGAAAATTTTAAAAATAATTCCGCTATAAACGACGATTCTTCGGAGAATTCTAAAGAAAATTTCGTTTCGCAAGACGCGGAAAATTCTGTCGCGCGAGACAAAAAATCTAAGGCAAATTCCAAAAAGAATTCCGCCGTAGACGCCAAAAATTCTACGCTTGATTCGGCACGAAATTCTAAAGAAAATTCCGCCTCTCAATACGCCGAAGATTCCGCCGCGCAGGGGGAGGAGCAATGATACAAACGCTTGCATTTTATTTTTTCAGCGCGGTTTGCCTGGTGCTTTTCGGCATCAGCGTTTTTAGCAAAAACGTCCTTTACGCCCTTAGCGCGCTGGCCGGCGGCATGGTTTTTATGAGCGGATTTTTCTTCTTGCTGGATGCGGAGTTTTTAGGCGTAGTGCAGATCATAGTTTACACGGGCGCCGTGATCGTGCTTTACGGCTTCGCGCTGATGTTTTTGGGCGCGGATAAAAACGTAAGCGAGCCGAAAAAGGGCGCAAGGCTATTTTTCGCGCTTAGCGGCGTGATCGCATTTTTGCTTGTGATTATCGTGCTCGGTGCGGTGGTCGCAAACAACGTAGAAACGCTTAAAATTTTAAACACCGACGATACCGAGGCGCTTGGGATGATTATTTTTACGAAATATCTGGCGATTTTCGAGCTTGCAGCCGTGATGCTGCTCGTGGCGATGATCTGCGCTATCGTGCTTGCGCATAAGCAGATGGACGCAAGCCTGAGCTACGAAGAAAGCGAGGGGTAAAATGGGTCTAAATCACTATCTGATCGTCGCTGCGATGATGTTTGGGCTCGGGCTTGCGGGTATGATGAAGCGAAGAAATTTAATCATGCTCTTTTTTTCGAGCGAAATTTTATTAAACGCCGCAAATTTAGCCCTCGTCGCCGTGGCGAAATTTTACGACAACATAAACGGCGAAATTTTTGCACTTTTCATCGTCGCAATCGCTGCGAGCGAGATGGCTGTGGGGCTTGGACTACTCATCTTGTGGTATAAGAAAACGGGCAGCATCGAACTTGACAGCTTTGTAAATTTTAAAAATCCTTCCAAGGACGGACCGGATGCTTGATACCGTTTTTGTGTGGCTTTTAATCGCCCTTTTCGCACCGCTTGCCTCGGCGATCTTCGCAGGCGTTTTCATTCGCGCCAAAGATAAGATGTTTATTGGCGTAATCTGCTCGGCGCTGGTGATTTTAAGCACTATCGCGTCGCTTGCTTTGATGGAGCTCGTTTCCGATAACCGCCTAATCAGCGTAAATTTAGCCGATTTCATAAGCACGGGATTTTTGGACGCAAAATTTAGCTTTCTCATAGATAGCGTAAGTGCGGTGATGATGGTGGTCGTAGGCATCGTTTCCAGCGTAGTGCACGTGTATTCGATCTACTATATGTGGGATGATCAAAACTTCTCTAAATTTTTCAGCTTCCTGGGGCTTTTCGTTTTTTCGATGCTGGTTTTGGTAACGAGCGATAATTTTTTAGGACTTTTCATCGGCTGGGAGGGGGTTGGACTCTGCTCGTGGCTGTTAATAGGCTTTTGGTACGATAGGAGCAATTACAGCTGGTGCGCCAACGAAGCTTTCATAATGAACCGCATCGCAGACCTTGGGATGTTGCTTGGAATTTTTCTGATCTATTTAAATTTCGGCTCGTTGCGCTACGAGGTGGTATTTGCGAACGCAGCGGGCTTGGAGCCTGAAATTTTAACCCTGATCGCCGCACTTTTATTTATCGGTGCGATGGGCAAGAGCGCGCAGTTTCCGTTCCATACCTGGCTTGCCGACGCGATGGCGGGTCCGACGCCCGTGTCCGCGCTTATTCACGCAGCGACGATGGTTACGGCGGGCGTTTATCTGGTGATCCGCGCAAACGCAATTTTCGCGCTCGCGCCCGAAGTAAGCGGCTTTATCGTCTGCTTGGGCGCTTTCGTGGCGGTCTTTGCGGCTTCTATGGCGCTGGTTCATAACGATCTTAAAAAGATCATCGCCTACTCCACGCTTTCGCAGCTTGGCTATATGTTCGTAGCCGCGGGGCTCGGGGCGTATTGGATCGCGCTATTTCATCTGGCGACGCATGCGTTTTTCAAAGCGCTTCTATTTTTGGGCGCGGGCAACGTAATGCACGCGATGAAAGACGATCTAAATATCCAAAATATGGGCGGATTATATAAGTTTATGCGGCCTACGGCGATTTTGATGTGCATAGGCTCGCTCGCGCTTTGCGGATTTTATCCGTTCGCTGGTTTTTTCTCAAAAGATAAAATTTTAGAAGCGGCGTGGAGCGCGGACGCGTATTTTATCTGGGCGCTGCTGTTTGCGGGCGCTGCGATGACGACATTTTACAGCGTGCGTCTGATAATGCTCGTGTTTTTCGGCAAGCAAAATTTTACCCACCATCCGCACGAGGCGAAAGGCTTCGCCCTTATCGCGATGGGCGTGTTAGCCGTGCCTGCGGTGATCGCGGGCTTTTTCGAGCACGATTTTGCGGAGTTCGTGCTTAGCATACTACCGGGCTTTAAAGCTTCGATCCCGCACGGCGTGGAGGTAATTTTGATCGCCATAACGCTAGCGATGATAAGCGCGGTGGCGATCGGCACGATTTGGACATACGGCAAGGGTAAATTTAGCCAAAATTTAAAGAACTGCAAATTTTATAAAATTTTGATCGCGCAGTATTTTATCCCGCAAATTTACGAGCGCGTGATCGTGCGCGGATACGAAAGGCTTAGCGAGATCTGCGCTAAATGTGACGGCGCGATCATAGACGCCAGCGTCGATCTGATCGCTCGCATCGCGGTAAAAAGCGGCGAAGGAGCGGATCGCTCAAGCAATAGCGGAGATTTGAGCGCAAATTTAAGGTGGATGGTTTTGGGATCTTTCATTTTGCTGATTTTGGCGTTTGCGCTGTGAGGTGGGCATGGAATACTTTTTAAGTTTGGTTATATTTTTTCCGGCGGTAGCTGCGGTTTTAGGTTTTTTGATCGACGAAGCGAGCATCAAGACCTATGCCGTTACGATGAGCTTTATAGAGTTCGTGCTTTCGCTCGTTTTGTGGATATTCTACGAGCCGGTGGACGGCATCGCGTTTAGCGTGCTGCACCCTTTCATAAGCGAATACGGCATCAACTACTTCATCGGCGTGGACGGAATTTCGCTGTTTTTGGTGATCCTAAGCACGCTGGTTACATTTTTGGCGCTGCTTAGCCTAAGTATCAAAGAGCGCGCCAAAAATTTAATCATCTGCATTTTGTTTTTAGAGATGACGATGGTGGGCGTTTTTGTGGCGCTGGATGCGATTTTGTTTTACATATTTTGGGAGCTTTCGCTTATTCCGATGCTCTATATTATCGGCGCGTGGGGCAGCGGCAAGAGAATTTACGCCGCGGTGAAATTTTTCATCTATACCTTCCTAGGCTCGATGTTTCTACTCGTAGGGCTCGTAGCGATGAGCTATTTCTATCACGAGGCTACGGGCGAGTACAGCTTTAATATCCTAGACTGGCAGAGCCTATCGCTGCCGCTTAGCACGCAAATTCCTCTATTTTTGGCATTTTCGGTCGCTTTTGCGATCAAGACGCCTTGCTTTCCTTTTCATACCTGGCTTCCGTACGCGCACGGGCAGGCCCCTACGATAGGCTCGGTTCTGCTTGCCGCGGTGCTTCTTAAGATGGGCACCTACGGCTTTGTGCGATTTTCGCTGCCGCTATTTCCCGACGCGAGCGTGCATTTTAGCGGGATGATGTGCGCCGTGGCGATCGTTATGATCATCTATGCAAGCTTCATCGCCTTTGCGCAGAAGGATATCAAACAGGTTATCGCGTATAGCTCGATCGCGCATATGGGCGTAATAATGCTTGGAATTTTTTCAATGAGCCGCGAAGGAATGAGCGGCGCGGTATTTTTGATGATAAGCCACGGTATCGTAAGCGGAGGGCTCTTTATGCTCGTGGGCTTTTTGTACGACCGCAGGCATACGAAGCTTTTCAGCGAGTTCGGCGGACTTGCGCGGGTGATGCCGCTTTATGCGTTTTGTTTTTGCGTCGTGCTGCTAGGCTCGATAGGACTTCCGCTTACGATCGGCTTCGTGGGAGAATTCCTAAGTCTTGTAGGGATTTTTAAAATAAGCTTTAGCTATGCGCTTTTGGGCGGACTCGGCATCATAATGGGCGCGATCTATTCAATGAATCTTTATAAAAAGACCTTCTTCGGCGCCCTCGTGCATGAGGAGAATAAAAAGCTAAGCGATCTAAACAGAACCGAGCTTTGCTCTATCATCCCTATCTGCGTGCTGGTGGTAGTGCTTGGCGTCGCGCCGAATCTGATGTTAAAGAGTATCGAGCCTAGCGTGACGCAAAGCCTTGAGCTGATGTTTAACAAAGCCTCACAAACCGCAACCCGCGCCTATATGGAAAAAGCAAATTTTAAGGTAAGAAGCGATGCAAAATAATCTTTTAAATTTAGCCTCGATCGCGCCTATGGCGATACTCGGAGGATTTGCCCTACTGATGCTCGCGGTTTCGCTTTTTGCGCGCACGCTATCGTATAAATTTTACGCCGTCATCACGATACTAGCACTGGCTCTCGGCTTCGGGCTCGTTTTTGGATACAACAGCGGCATACGCGGGCTTTTTGACGTAATGCTGGTGGACGGAATCGCGACGCTATCGATGCTTATCATGCTCGCAGGTTCGATATTTTTCATCTTTCTGTCTTTGGGTGCAAGAAGCGCGCACGAGTACCACACCGCGGAGTTTTTCGTGTTGTTTTTATTCGTGCTCGTGGGGTATGAGTTTATGGTCGCGAGCGAAAGCTTAATGATGATCCTCGTTGGGCTTGAGACGGGCTCGCTGGCGCTTTATACGCTAATCGCGCTTCACAACCGCGCCAGATCAGTCGAAGCGGCGCTAAAATACTTCATAATGGGCGCGCTGGGATCGGGCTTTTTCGCATTCGGCGCGGCGATGTTTTTTCTATCGACCGGCTCTATGGAAATTTCAAATATCGCGCAGATCGCCAAGAGTTCAAATTTACAAACCAACGTCCTGCTTTTCGCCGCCTGCTCATTTATGATCGTCTCGATAGGATTTAAGCTCTCGCTGATCCCGTTTCACACCTGGACGCCCGACGTTTACGAGGGTGCGAGCTCGGCAATGGCGGGCTTTTTATCCGTAGTGCCGAAGATCGCGGGCTTTGTCGTGGCGATCAGGCTATTTGAAGCGCTGCAAAGCATCGGCGTGCAGTGGCTAAACATCGTGCTCTACGCCGTAGCGGTGCTTACGATGAGTTTAGCGAACCTTATGGCGCTCGTGCAGCGCGACGTCAAGCGGATGCTCGCTTTCAGCTCCGTTTCGCACGCGGGCTTCGTGCTCTGCGCGATCGTAATCGGCTCGACGCAGGCAAACGCCGCACTTTTCACCTACTGGATCCTATATGCCGTGGCGAACCTCGGGGCGTTTGCGTTCATCTGGTGCGTGCGGCAAAGGCGCGCGCGCTCGTTAAATTTAAAATTTAAAACTCAAAGCCCCGCTTTAAATTTAAATGCAAACGGCGAGGATGAGGGGAATTTTATCTCAAACGCAAAGCTTTCTTTTTTGCAAAATCACGAGTTAGACTCTGCCGATGAGTTAAATTTAGGCGCGAACGGAGAAAATTTAGCTTGCGGAGAGCGGGGCTCTAAAGCAAGCGGGCCAAATTTGAAAGCGATCGAGCCCGGCGCGGAAGTGAGCCTTTTCGGCACTAAAACTTGCGAGCCCGGCGCCGAAATTTGCGCGCAAAGCTCTAAATTTACAGCTCGCTTTGAGCATCCGTTTGAGAAATTTGACGGTCTGATCCGCACCCATCCGCTCTTTGCGCTATGCGCAGCGATCTTCATGCTCTCGCTTGCGGGCATTCCGCCGTTTAGTGTGTTTTGGGGCAAGATGTATCTGCTAAGCGCCGCGGTCAATTCGGGCTACTTTGCTCTCGCCGTTATCATGGCGGTAAATAGCGCGCTCGCGCTGTATTACTACCTGCGCCTCATCGTGCGTATGTTTTTGCACGAGCCGCGAAAGGACGCGGAGCTTGACGGCTCGCTGAGCGCGGTCTCGGTGCAGATAAAATTCGCCGTCGTGCTAGCTAGCGTGGCGTGCGTGCTGGCGCCGTTTTTGGTCAAATTCCTAACCGGCGCGGTAAATAATTTCGTCTTTTTAAGCGGGTATTAGAGTTTTAGTGTTGCATAGAGTTGCGCTATAGCGCCATATAAATTTATTATTAAAGGAAATTAAATGAAACTAAAAAGTTTGATATTGAAAAATTTTAGGTCGTATAAAGATGTAAAAATACTTTTTGATAAAAGTATGAATGTTATTATTGGGCAAAATGATGTAGGAAAATCTACTATATTAGAAGCTTTGGATATTTTTCTTGAAGGCGGTACAATAAAAATAGATATGACCGATTTTAGTAAGAATTCTGAAGGTGATACAATTATTATAGGTGCAGAATTTATAGTTGATGGTGAAAAGGAAATTTTAATAGATGCCTCTAATAAAACAAAGTTGACAGATGAACATCTTTTGAATAACGATGGTTTTTTAGAGATAGTAAAAGAATTTGAAATAAAAAATGAAAAATTACAAAAGGAAAAAGTATTTATAAAAGCGCAGTATCCGAAGGAATACTCCGATGAGCCTCTAATTAACATGAAAATTTCTGACTTAAAAAATAAACTAAATGAGAAATTTAATGAAGAAGAGGTTAGAAATATAGATAAGCGAACTAATGCTGAAATAAGAAAGGCGTTATATGGTAAGGCGAGCAATGGATTTGAAGAAATAAAAATTGATATAACGAAAGAGGATGCCAAAGCCATATGGGAGCAGTTAAAAAAATGGTTGCCTTTATATTTTTTATTTCAGAGCGATAGAGCAAATAAAGATAGCGATGCCGATATACAAAATCCCTTAAAAAGCGCAACAAAAATAGCCGTAGCGAGATTTGAGGAGCAATTTAATACAATAAAAAGTCAATTAGAAGAGGAACTGACAAAAATAGGCAACGAAACAATAGATAAAATGAGGGAAATGGGGCTAGAAAATATAAATTCTTTAAAACCACAAATCAGTAATAAAAGTTTAGATACCCTATTTTCATTTAGTTTGGAAAGTGACAATGGGATTGCCTTAAATAAAAGAGGAAGTGGTTTTAGGAGAATGGTATTATTAAATTATTTCAGAGCTGAGGCCGAAAGAAAGCTAGGTAGTGATGAAAATAAGGATAAAGATATAATTTATGCGATAGAAGAACCGGAAACCGCACAGCATCCAAATCATCAAAAAATGCTTATAGAAGCATTAAAAGAGCTATCTTGTAAAGATAACTACCAACTTGTACTCACAACTCATACTCCAGAAATAGCAAAAATGGTTGATGAAGAAAATTTGATATTAGTTAGTAAAGTGAACGATGTTGCTATTATTAATAATGGAGGTAATAAGCTTGATTTAATAGCCGATACATTAGGAATTTTGCCAAGTATTCATCCTGAAAAAATTCAAAAATTAAAAGTAGTCGTATGTGTTGAAGGTTATACGGATATTGAATTTCTTAAAAATATTAATAAAAACATTATAGATTTTAAAAATATAGTTGACTTAGAAAATGAAGCTATATTGATGATTTTTTTAGGTGGTGCCTCTATTCAACATTATGTAAACTATAATTATTTAGTAAAATTGAATATCCCGCAGATTCATATATATGATAGCGATTATAATCAAAAAGACACAGCTAAACACTATCAGTACCAAAAGTATTTAGATAAAGTTATAAATTCTGGCAACATAGGCTATCTTACAAGGAAGGCTGAAATAGAAAACTACATACATCCAGATTTAATTAAAAGCGTTTATTTAATAGAAACTTGTTTTCACAATAAAAGTGACGGTTGGTTAGAAGAATGGAATAGTCTTGATTTATCAAATTTTATTAATCAAAATGTAGATAAGACAAATAAAGATATAGAACCTATATCCAGTCCTAGAACATCAAAAAAATATATAGCTACTGAGCTTTCAAAGCAACTTGCAAAAGAAATGCTTGAAGAGCTTGATGCTTTTGATGAAATAAAAGGGTGGTTCGAAAAAATAGCGGAGCTAATCAATAGATAAATTGCATAGTGTTTTAAAAATCAAAGAATTTTAAGTAGAGCCAAATATCAAGTTAGAGTTTTTAAAATTTCAGAATATAAGCTTTTGAGCGGCGCTGAAATTTTATCCGCGAACTGCGAGCGGTTGAAGGTACGCTGGCGCTTTGCGAGCTGTACCGTGTGCAGGCTTACGAGCTGCTCGCACTGCGCCCGCGAGATCTGCCCGCACAAAAGCTGCCCGCACTCCTTTAGCCCGATGCAGCCTAGCGCCCTGCACTCTGTGCCGTAGCGAGCGAATAAAAACTCCGCTTCCTCCAAAAGCCCACGCTCAAACATCGCCTTCGTGCGCGCTTCGATACGCCCTGCAAGCCACTGCTTAGGCGCGTCGATCTCAAAAATTTTAATATCCGAAATGACGGGCGGGGCGGTTTTTTCGCGCAGAAATTTACTCGGCGCCTCGCCGCAAAATTTATAGATGCTTAGCCATTTTTTTAACCGAAAGCTGTCCGCCGCGCTAAATTTCGCGGCAAATTCCGGATCGATCCGCTGTGCTAGGGCGTAAATTTCATCGTTTGAAATTTCGCTTTTAAAATCGGGAACCTTCGGTGCCAGCCCGCTTAGCATAGCTTTGAGATAAAACCCGCTGCCGCCCGTGATTATCAAAGGCGCGCCGCTACGCCCTGCAAAAGCCCGCGCGGCGGCGTATTCTTTGATAAACTCGCCGACGCTGAAGTACTCGTTTGGGTAGATTAAATTTACGCCGAAGTGCCTGATCTCGCGTAGCTGCTCCTCGCTTGGCTTAGCGCTTGCGATGTCGATCTGCCGGTAAATGCAGAGCGAATCGAGGCTCAAAATCACGGCGCTGGTCTTTCGTGCGATACTTAGCGCAAGATCACTTTTGCCGCTTGCAGTAGTGCCGATGATCGCGATCTGCGGGCTTGCGTGCGAGTTTTGATTTCGGCTCAAGGCGTTTCCTTTCGTAAATTTTTCGTTCAAATTATATCAAATTTAGAGCTATTCTTACTTTTTTTTGATACAATGGTGCCCAAAATAAGGGGCAAAATGGCTAAATTTAAAGAAATTTTATCCGATATCAACGAATTAATAGTTTTTAAACACTCGGTTTTCGCGCTACCGTTTATCTTTACAGCGATGATTACCGCAAGCAAGCTGCAAAACGGCTCGATATGGTTCGGCTGGAAGTTGCTTTTTTTGGGGATTTTATGCGCGGTAAGCGCGAGAAGCTTCGCTATGGCGCTAAATCGTTACTTGGACGAGGACATCGACCGCACCAATCCGCGCTGTGCTTCGCGCCCTAGCGTGGACGGACGGATCGGGCGCGGGAATTTACTGCTTTTCATCATTGCAAACGCGGTGGTTTTCATAGCGGTTTCGGCGTTTATAAATCCTTTGGCGCTTAAGCTTTCGGTGCCGATTTTAGCGGCATTGGGCGGGTATTCATATTTTAAGCGCTTTAGCGAAACCGCGCATTTGATGCTCGGCTTTTGCCTGGGGCTTGCGCCGATTGCCGGAGCGATCGCCGTTAGCGGCACAATTCCGCTATGGTCGGTGCTGCTGTGCCTCGGAGTAGTATTTTGGGTAGGCGGCTTTGACGTGCTGTATTCGCTTCAAGATATGGAATTTGACCGCAGCAACGGGCTTTACAGCATCCCTGCGCTTTACGGCAAGGAAGCATCGATGTTTATCTCTAAAATTTTTCACGCCGTGGCGGTGCTTTTTTGGCTGCTGTTTTGCGCGGCGGCAAATTTGGGCTTTTTTGCCTATCTGGGCGTGGCTGCGTGCGCGACGATCTTATACTTTGAGCATAGGATCGTACGTAGTGATTTTAGTAAAATCGATCGCGCGTTTTTTACGCTGAATGGCTACTTGGGCATTGCGTTTTTCGCTTTTATTTTTGTAAATTTATTTTAAGGAACCCCCTATGGATCTTAACACTCTCATCATTTTAGGACTTTGCGTCGTTATATTTTTGATGTTTTTCGTCATATATTTTAAGGATAAGCAAGCGGATAAAAAATTCGAGCGCTTCGATCAGGTATTGACCGATGCTATGCAGGAAAACTATCTGCTTAAAAAGAAGGTCGAGGAGCTAAAAGAGATGATCGATTCGGGCGGTAAAGTCGCTCCCAATATCGATATAAACGCGATTGCCGACGTAATCGACGAGACGATAGAGCAGAGACTAGACGTAGTGCCTACGATGATCGACGAGCGGGTAGAAAAGCAGATCAGACCGCTTCTGGATCAGCTTAAAGAGCTCATCGGCTCGGTAAGAAAATAGCCGGAGCAATATAAAAATAAAATTTTGCAAAATCGCTTTGTTTTTTATATAATCGCCGCAAATTGATATTAAGGCAAAATATGCTAATTGATAAATTTGGACGAACGATCGATTATTTGCGCATTTCGGTTACGCAGCGGTGCAATTTCAGATGCAGATATTGCATGCCGAGTACGCCGTTTAATTGGGTGCCGCGAGAGAATATTTTAAGCTTTGAGGAGATGTTTTTATTCGTCAAAGTTGCGATCGACGGCGGCGTAAAAAAGATCCGTATCACCGGCGGCGAACCGCTGGTGCGAAAGGGGATCGAGGATTTTATAAAGATGATCGCGGATTACGCCCCGGGTATCGATCTTGCGCTTACTACCAACGGATATTATCTCAAAAACTACGCGCGCGCCCTGAAAGACGCGGGGCTAAAGCGAATTAATATGTCGCTTGACTCGCTGCGTCCGGAGCGGGCTAAATTTATAGCTCAGCGCGGCGTGCTTTATAACGTCCTAGAGGGCCTTGACGCCGCGCTTGAAGCGGGACTAAAGGTTAAGCTAAACACCGTCGCGCTAAAAGGGATCAACGACGACGAGCTTATTTATTTGCTGGAATTTGCCCGCGAGAAGGATTGTCAAATCCGCTTTATAGAATTTATGGAAAACACCCATGCCGGCGATCTTACAGGCTTAAAATCAAATGAAATTTTAGATATTTTAAGGCGTAAATTTATCTTTACCGCTCTGCCGAAATTGCAGAGCTCGCCCGCGTCGCTTTACGCGCTTGGGGACGGCTACACCTTCGGTATCATCGATCCGCACAAGCACGATTTTTGCGAGAGTTGCAACCGTATCAGACTAAGTGCCGAGGGGCTTTTGATCCCGTGCCTTTACTTCGAGGACGCACTAAGTATCAAAAAGGCGGTCAAAGAGGGCGACATCGCCGCAGCCGCCGAAATTTTGGCTAAAATTTTAGCGAATAAGCCCGAAAAAAATCGCTGGCAAGCGGACGCTTCGAATGAAATTTCAAGCCGTGCATTTTACGAGACGGGCGGATGAGGCTTGTTGAGAGCTTTTTAAGTATCCAAGGCGAGGGCAAATACGCGGGCAGGCTCGCGTTTTTCTTTCGCTTTGCGGGCTGCAATCTGCGCTGTGCGGGCTTCGGCGGCGAGCGCATTTCGCCAAAGACCGGCGAGATCTTGCGCGGTTGCGATACGATCCGTGCGGTTTTTACAAATCACTTCGAGCACGAAGAAATTTTAAATCTAGCGCAGCTTTTGAATAAAATTCCAAATTTATCCGATCTCTCTTGCTCCGCACCTGCGTATCCTGCGCCGGGTTTTTGCGCCGCCGAGCCTTTTTCTGAAAGCGATACTTTAAATTCCGCCGCCGCGCAAAGACTTCCCCGCCAAAACGGTAGCGCAGAAAAATCTTTAAATTTAACGAGCGAAAATTCTTTAAATTCCGCGGCGCAAAATTCTTTAAATTTAAATCCGCAAAGCTCCGCCTCGCCGCAGATCGCTAAGCTTTATCAAAAGCCGATCGTCGTTATCACCGGCGGCGAGCCGCTGCTACATCACAAGGAGGCGCTATTTTACGAGTTCGTCTGCGAGCTGCTAGCGCGCGGATACGAAGTGCATTTTGAGACCAACGGCACGATTTTAGTGGATTTTGAAAAATTCCCCGCCTACAAAAGCTGCATCTTTGCGGTCTCGCCTAAGCTTTCAAACTCCGCCGAGCCGCGCGAACGCAGGTTAAACTTCGCCGCACTGCGAAATTTAAAACAAAATGCGAAGGATAGTTTTTACAAGTTCGTCATCTCGCCCGAGTTTGACGCGCAGCCCGAGATCAGAGAAATTTTAGCGGCGTGCGAGAGCGAGGTTTATTGCATGCCGCGCGGCGCAGATCGTCGCGAGCTGGAAAGCGGCGCGCAATTTTGCGTGGATTTTTGCCTAAAAAACGGCTATAATTACTCCGATCGCCTGCACATTAGAATTTGGGGCGAGAAGGACGGGGTATGATAATCAGGAAATTATACGAATTCGAAAACGCTCACATCGTGCGCCTGTGCGGCTCGAAGCGATGTCGCACGAGCATCCACGGCCACTCCTATAGATGCGAAATTTTGCTTAGCTCAAATTTTTTGGATGAAGCGGGGATGGTTTATGACTTCGGCTACATGAAGCTCGGTATCCGCGAGCTTATCGATAGTTTCGACCACGCCACGACGATCTATGCGCGCGATGATGCGATCTATATCGCGGATCTTAAAAAACACAGCGCGCGCTGGGTACAGATACCGCTAAATCCGAGCGCGGAGCAGTTTTGTAGAATTTTTTTCGTCCTAATTGACCGACTTTTGAGCCTGACTCAGATGCAAAACGGCGAGCGCGAAGTAAAGCTTCACAGCGTCATCGTGCACGAAACGGCCACCGGCTACGCGCAGTGCTTCCGCGAGGATGCTTACAACGCGCAGATGGGCGAGATCGCGCTGGATGAGATAGAATTTTCGCCCGCCGTGCGCGAGGAGTGGAGGCAGCCGGAGCTTTGGCGAAAGCTACTGCGCGGCGAAAAAATCATCTATCCAAAGGACTGCTGATGAGAAATTTATTTAAATTTGGCGCGGGGTTTGTGCGCATTTTTGCCGCGTGCGCGATCTTCGTCTGCGCGCTTGCTTTGGGCGGTTGCGACGATGAGAAAAAGGACACCTTGCAAAAGCCGCCGGTAGATAGCGAGGTGCCGAAGGACGTACCCATCGCGCCTAGCGAGCCCAAAGTCGATATAAACGCCGATATGCCGCCGCTTCCGGTGACCGAATAGGGCGGAGCGTTGAAAAATTGGCGGCTAAATTTGAAAATTTTTAAAATTTGCGTGGTTCGTATACGGCGCGCGAGCGCGATTTTGGCGTCTTTTTTGCCTGTGCGATCTGCGCAAAGAAATTTTAAATTTTATAAAGCTCTATCCGCAAAATTTCATTCTTGGCGCGAGAGATACGGCGCAAAACCGAGGTTGAGAGCGCGCGCGGTAAATTTTGGCGCAATAAATAGCAGCGGCAGCTTTGAAAGGTTTTTAAAATTTCAAAGGCGCGGAGCAGGTCTGCTTTATCTTGCGCCGGAAAAATTTGCGTTGAAATTCGGTCGTTTTGGCTCTAGCCGCGCAAAATTTTATCCTGCAAATTTAACCCTCCGGCGGAAGTAATGGATTATCTGTATCAAAGCGCCCTGGGCTTTCATAAATTTTTCGCGCTAGCTGCGGCGATTTTAACGATAATTTATCTGATTTTTACCCAGCTTAAGATCGACGCGGCGGCGGAATTTTGCCCTCGCGGCAAGGCTTTAAATTCCGCCGTCTCTGCGCCGCAAGCTGAAAATTTAAAGCAAAAGAGCAGATCTGGGCTTAGATTTCTTAGGCGCATCAGGCTGTTTTTGCCGATCTATTATTCGTGCATCGCGGCGCTGATAATTAGCGGAAGCGTGATGCTGCCGGTGCTGCGCTTTGATCTGAGCTTTAAAATTTACTTTATGGCGGTCGGATCGCTAGCGATGATCGCGCTTAGCGCGGCGTCGTACAAGCGGCTAAAAATCGCGTATCTGAGCCAAAATTTTGCGCCGTATCAGCGCAAAATGCGGGTGATTTTGGGGCTAAGCTTAGCGATAATTTTGATAGCGAGTGTTATTTGATGGTATATTTTTACGATAAGCTTGCAGGCGAACAGAGCCTAGTTTTGCAGAATGATCAGTTTTTGCATCTAAAGGCCAGGCGAGCAAGGGCGGGCGAGCGCATAGACGTGCGAAATCTTGAGGACGGGGCGAGTTATCTATATGAGATCGTCGAAATTTCGCGCAAGGGCGCGGCTCTGAATTTAGTTTTTAAAAGCTCGGTTTTTACGCCGCCGCATGATTTTTGCGTCGCTTGGGCGGTCGTCGAGAGCGCCGTGATCGAAAAGAGCCTGCCTGCGCTAAACGAGATGGGCGTCGGGCGGCTTGTTTTGGTCTATGCCGATCTGTCGCAGAAAAACGTGCGGCTCGATCTGCAGAGGATGGAGCGGATTTTGATCAACTCGTCGCAGCAATGCGGGCGAAATTCCATCATGCAAATCGAGATTTTGGGCGGCTCGGACGAGCTTGCACAAAGGTATGAAAACGTAAGCCTGATCGATTTTGGCGGCAAGAACATCGACATTTTCGGCGGCGATGAGATCGCCTTCATCGGCCCGGAGGGCGGGTTTTCGCCGCGCGAAAGGGAGAAATTTAAAAACGCCTATGCGCTTAATAGCCCTTATATTTTGCGCTCAAACACCGCGCTAATCGCAACTTGCGCGAAGTTGATGTTTTAAGCGCTCGGCAAATTTTAAAATTTAAAAAGTCAGGCGCTTTAAATTTTGGAATTTAAAATTTGCTCTGCGCGATCCGTTATGTTTATCTGCGGCTTGACGCGCGGCGCGTATTTGCCGCGGCGCATCTTCGCGCGCTGTATTTATACGCTGTAATAGGCTATGATGAAATAAATTTTACTCGCAATAGGCTAAATTTTAAAATTTTCGCGTACAACAAGCATGCTCGACAAGAAAATCCGCCGCTTCGCCGAGAGATTTTTAAAACCCTTTAAATTTGCTTTTTAGATAAAAAAGTTGTATAATCGCTGCCTTTTAAAATCATCAAAAAGGATTAAAAATGAAAAAAGATATTCACCCAAACTTTGTCGAAACGACCGTTACTTGCGCTTGCGGAAACACTTTTAAAACGCGCTCGAACAAGCCCGAGATCCGCGTCGATATCTGCTCCAATTGCCATCCGTTTTTCACGGGCAGCGAGAAGATCGTAGATAGCGCGGGCCGCGTCGAGAAATTTAAGCAAAAATACGGAATGAAATAGTTGCTATATCTCATTCCTACGCCGATAGGAAATTTAAGCGATATCTCGAGCCGCGCGCTTGAGGTATTGCAAAGCTGCGAAATCCTAATCTGCGAGGATACGAGAGTTTCAAAAAAACTTCTAAACTTATTATCCGATAAATTTCAAATTTCATTTAAAATTTCACAGTTTTGCTCTCTACACACGCACAACGAGGCGGAGTTTTTCGCTGGCTTTGATGCGGCGCTTCTGCGCGAGCAAATTTGCGCATACGTAAGCGACGCAGGCATGCCCTGCATCAGCGATCCTGGTATTGCGCTCGTAAAATTTGCGCAACGAAGCGGCGTAGCTTACGAGGTGCTTAGCGGCGCAAACGCTCTACTGCTCACAGCCGCCGCAAGCGGACTAGTGGAGAAAGAATTTAGCTTTTTAGGCTTTTTGAATAATGACGGCGCGCAGCGCAAAGCTCAGATTCTAAATTTAATGCAAAGCCCCTATCCATGCGTACTCTATGAATCTCCGAAGCGCGTGGTAAAGCTAATTGAGCAGATCGCGGGGATCGACGCGCAGCGCAAAATTTTTGCGATTAAGGAAGCCACGAAAAAATTTGAAACCAAATTTTTCGGTAGCGCCGCAGAGCTATTGCTGGAGCTGAAAGGCGCAAATTTAAACGGCGAATGGTGCGTCGTGATTGACGGCGCGGGCGAGAAAAGCTTTGAAAAAATCACGCAAGAAGACATTCTGTCGCTTGAGATCGCGCCGAAAATAAAAGCGAAACTACTCTCAAAAATAAACGGCGAACCCGCCAAAGAAATATATAAAAATTTGATACGCTAAGTCATATTTTAACCGTTTTTCGCTAAAATCCCAAAATGATTATTTACGGCAAGCAGCTGTTTTTGCACCTTTTAAACCGGCATCCGCAGAAATTTATCCGCATCATCCTTGCAAAGGAGTGCGAGAAAGAAATTTTTAAAAAGATCGCCGCTACCAGCGTAAAAATCGAGCGCGCCGATGCTAAAAAAGCTCAAGCCCTCGCTCGCGGAGGTAACCATCAAGGCTTCTTGGCCGAGGTGGAGGAGTTTAGCTTCGGCGATCTGGCCAGCGTCAAAAACGATAAATTCGTGCCGATCCTTTATGGGCTTACCGATGTCGGAAACATCGGCGCGATAATGCGCAGCGCCTATGCTTTGGGCGCAGACAGCGTGATCGTCGTCGCAAATAATCTAAATATGGCGGGCGTAGTGCGCGCTAGCTCGGGCGCCGCGTATGAGCTAAATGTCGTTAAGGTCGCAGACGGGCTTAGCGTGATAAACGAGCTTAAACAAAACGGCTTTGAAATTTACGCCGCGAGTGCGGGCGGGACGAGCTTTAAGGAGTTAGAGCTCGGCGCGAAAAACGCACTCGTAATGGGGAACGAAGAAGAGGGGATACCCGCTAGGGCGCTTAAAAAATGCGACTGCGCGGTATCGATAAAGATGCGCGAAGGCTGGGATTCGCTTAACGTAAGCGCGGCATTTGCGATACTATGCGATGGAATTTTAAATGGAAGAAATAAAAGAGAAGTTAAATAATACGGACGAGCAGGCGGAACAAACCGAGAAGCCGGAGCAAACGCAGCAGCCAAAAAATAGCGATCTGGATAAATTAAAATCTATGGATCTGATCGAGATAGCGCGTACTACGCGCATCGACGCGCAAAATTTAGAATACATCATCAACAAAGACTTCGAGAAGCTGGCAAATTTTAACGTTAGGGGCTATATTAAAATTTTAGAGCGCGAGTTCGGACTGGATCTATCGGACTGGCTTAGCGAGTTTGAGAGCGCCAAAGCGAGCTTTGCGCCCGTTAAAAAAGCTAAAGTCGAGCAGGTCTATGGTCAAAGGGTCAGCCCTAACAAAAGCGGCAGCGGTTGGCTTTTATGGCTGCTTGCGATGGTACTAATCATAGGCGCGATCTTTTATTTTGGACTTTATAAAAGCTTCGGCGAATTTTTGGGCTCGCTTTTATGGGAACAAAACAAAACCACCTACTCGGACGCTCCAATCGTAAATAACACTCAAAAAAAGCTTGAAAACATCGGTATCGACGTCATTTCGCACAACGCTACAGATGAAAAATTCGCATTAAAGTCAGATGCCAATGCAGCCGCTGCTGCGGATGAAAATTTAAGCTCGCTCAATGCGCTGGATCGCTCTATCAGGATCGAGCGCGCGAGTGCCAAAACGGAGGAAAATTCCACCGACGAAAACGCCACGCAAAGCGCACCTGCGCCCAGCAAAGATATCGTGCTTAGCCCGCGCGGCAAGATGTGGATCGGGATCATTGATCTAAAAAGCGGCAAGAAGCGCGAGATGGTCATCAATACCCCTTACGTCGTCGCTTCGCAAGGAGATGAGGAGCTGCTAATCTCTACCGGTCACGGGATGTTTGAGCTCGGTAAAGCCGATGGCAACGTAACTTTCAGCGAAAGAAACACTCAAAAATTCCACGTCAAAGATGGCAATATCACTAAAATTTCAGCCGATGAGTTTCTGCGCCTAAACAAGGGCAAGAAGTGGTAAAGCTCTCGCTCGTAGGGCTTTTGCCGCCACCGAGAGTAAAATTTTGGCTTTCTGCGGCGCTCGGTTTAAATTTAAATTCGCGAGTGTAAATTTAAAAGGTTTAAACTGCGCCGATTTGGATAAAATTTTAAACGGCGCAGGTAAAATTTAACGGTGCGGATAAAATTTTAAGCGGTGCGGGCACTTGCGGTAGAGCGCTAAATTTAAGAGGCGTCGTCCACGGCGCCGTGCAAAACGGAAGCTTTGATTGTTATCGTTTTGATCGGACGTAAATTTAAACAGCGCCGCAAAGTGTCGCGACGCGATAAATTTAAACGATCAACGCCTCTGCGCCCCCGCGGTTTTAAAATTTTAGCGAGGTAAAAGTTTAAATTGCCCGAGCAATATAAAAAGCGCCGCCGCATCGACGCTAAGGCTTGAAATTTTGCCTCCGTGCGGCGCGAGCAGATCGCGCGTTAAGGCGCTAAATTTTAAATAAAGCTTGAAAATTACTTTAAGATAAGAGGTTTGAGATGTTTGACGAAATTCGTTTTTCAAAAATCGAGCGTTTGCCCAATTACGTTTTTGCTGAGGTCAATGCCATAAAAATGGCGGCGCGCAGAGCCGGCGAGGACATAATCGATTTTTCGATGGGCAATCCCGACGGCAGGACGCCGCAGCATATAATAGACAAGCTTTGCGAAAGCGCGCAAAAGGATAAGACGCACGGCTACTCCGTAAGTCAGGGCATCTACAAGCTGCGACTTGCGTGCGCGAATTGGTACAAGCGTAAATACGGCGTGATCTTAGATCCGGAAAGCGAGATCGTCGCGGTGATGGGCTCTAAAGAGGGCTTCGTGCATCTAACTAGCGCGATCGTAAATCCGGGCGATGTCGCAGTGGTGCCCGATCCTGCGTATCCGATCCATACCCAAGCCTTCATCATCGCGGGCGGCAACGTCGTTAAAATCCCGCTTGCTTATGATGAAAATTTAAATTTTAATGAGAATAAATTTTTCATCGATCTGCAAAAAACCTTCGACGAGAGCATTCCGCGCCCAAAATACGTCGTCGTAAATTTCCCGCACAACCCTACCACTGTCGTCGTGCAAAAGAGCTTCTACGAGCGGCTCGTGGCGATGGCGCGGCAGGAGCGGTTTTATATCATAAGCGACATCGCTTACGCAGAGATCGCTTTTGAGGGTTACAAAACGCCGTCGATCTTTGAGGTTCAGGGCGCAAAGGACGTCGCGGTTGAGGCGTACACGCTTTCTAAAACCTACAATATGGCGGGCTGGCGCGTGGGTTTTGTAAGCGGCAACAAAAAGCTCGTAGCAGCGCTTAAAAAGATCAAATCGTGGTTTGATTACGGCATGTTTACGCCGATCCAAGTAGCCGCCACGATCGCGCTGGACGGGCCGCAAGAGTGCGTAGAGAAGATCCGCGCGACCTATGAGAAGCGTAGGAATTTTTTGATCGACGCTTTTGCGGACGCGGGCTGGCAGATCGCTAAACCTAGCGCATCGATGTTTGCATGGGCGAAATTGCCGCCAGCGGCGGCTCATCTAAGGAGTATGGAGTTTTCCAAGCAGCTTCTTACCAAGGCGTGCGTCGCCGTAAGCCCGGGCGTTGGCTTTGGCGCGGCGGGAGACGATTATGTGCGGATCGCTTTTATCGAAAACGAAAATAGAACCCGCCAGGCCGCTAGAAATATAAAAAAATATTTGAAAGAGATCTGATGAAAGTAGCTATTTTAGGCGTCGGCACCGTAGGTAGCGAAGTTGCAAACATTTTGATCAAAAACAAAGATATCATCCTTGCGCGCGCGGGCGTTAGCATAGAGCCCGTAATCGGACTCGTGCGCGATACGAGTAAAAAGCGCGATGTGCAAATTCCGCTTAGCAGCGACGCGCAAAGCATCATCGAGCGCGACGATATCGACGTTTTTGTAGAACTTATGGGCGGGGTAGAAAAGCCCTATGAGATCGTAAGTGAAATTTTAAAGCGTAAAAAGGCGGTCGTTACCGCAAATAAGGCGCTTTTGGCTTATCATCGCTACAAACTTCAGGCTTTGGCGGGCGATACGCCTTTTGGCTTTGAAGCGAGCGTGGCGGGCGGAATTCCGATCATAAAAACCCTGCGCGAAGGGCTAAGCGCCAATCGTATCGAAAAGATAATCGGCATTGTAAACGGCACGAGCAACTTCATCCTTACGAATATGATGCAAAAAAATGAGAAATTTGAGGACGCGCTAAAGCGAGCTCAAGAGCTCGGATACGCCGAAGCCGATCCTAGCTTTGATATCGGCGGGTTCGACGCGGCGCATAAGCTTTTGATCTTGGCTAGCATCGCATACGGCGTGCACGGTGATCCGGAAGATATCCTAATAGAGGGAATAGAGGAGATCACGCAGGAGGATATCTATTTTGCGCGCGAATTCGACTTCATAATTAAGCTGCTTGCGGTAGCTAAGCGCGCGTGCGACAATAAAGTCGAGCTACGCGTCCATCCTGCGCTCATTTCAAAGGATCAAATGCTCTCAAAAGTCGATGGCGTAATGAACGGCGTGAGCATCTACGGAGACTGCGTCGGCGAGAGTATGTATTACGGCCCCGGCGCGGGCGGAAGCGCTACGGCAAGCGCGGTTATAAGCGATCTCATCGACATCGCGCGCGATAACAAAAACCCGATGCTCGGCTATAAAATTTTGCCTAGTGAAAATTTTATGCAAATTCTGCCAAGCGAGCAGATCCGCACGAAGTATTATTTCAGGCTGCGCGTGCGCGACGAGAAGGGCGTGCTTGCAAAACTTACGAACATTATGAGCTTAAACGATCTTTCGATCGACAGCTTTTTGCAAAAGCCTAAGCTCAAAACGGATGAGGAGGTGACGCTGTTTTTCACGACGCATACGTGCTGCGAGAAGGATATAAAGCGCGCTATAAGCGTGATTAGCGGCGAAAATTTCATCACGCAAAAGCCTTTTATGATCAGGATCGAAAGCTAAATTGAGCTTAAAAGAATATCTTTTTGGTTTTGCCTGCGAAGACCGTGCGGCGGAATTTTTACGCGGCGAAGGGTTTGAAATTTTAAAGCGAAATTTCCGCTGCCGCTTCGGCGAGATTGATATTGTCGCGCGCAAAGACGGCATTTTGCACTTCGTCGAGGTGAAGGCCACTAGCGGCGATTATGACGCTGCGGAGCGAGTAACTAGTGCTAAGATGGCTAAAATTTTAAAGGCGGCGGAATTTTATCTGATGAGCTGCGATACGGACGAGTCGTGGCAGATCGACGTGGTGGAAGTTTATCCAAAGCAGATAAAATTTATCGCCAACATATCTTTTTAAATTAGAATTTTTATTATTTATTTAAGATAGTTAACTATAATCCACAGAATTTTAACACAAGGAGAACATTATGGGAAAGTATATAGAGCTTACTTCGGAGAATTTCGACGTTACTAAAGAGGGTGTCGCATTAGTCGATTTTTGGGCACCTTGGTGCGGGCCGTGCCGTATGATCGCCCCGATCATCGAGGAGCTTGCGAACGATTACGAGGGCAAGGCTAAAATTTGCAAAGTAAATACCGACGAAGCGCAGGATCTTGCGGTGCAGTTCGGCGTCCGCTCGATCCCTACGATTCTATTTTTCAAAGACGGCGAGCTAAAAGCTCAGCTTATCGGCGCGCAATCTAAGCAGATCATAGCCGACAAACTAAACTCGCTTCTGTAAATTTTAAAAGGGCGGCTTTCGCCCTTTTCTCTCCCACTCATTGTTTTATTAATTAAATTCGTAAATTTAACGCCTGCGGCTTTACTTAATAAAATAATTAAGGAGAAAAAATGTTAGATTTAGCAATTATCGGCGGCGGCCCTGCAGGGTTAGCGGCGGGGCTTTATGCTACTAGAGGCGGTTTAAAAGATGTCGTGATGTTTGAGATGGGTATGCCCGGTGGGCAGATCACCTCAAGCTCCGAGATGGAAAACTACCCGGGCGTCGCCGCGGTGACCGATGGGATGAGCTTTATGGCGCCTTGGCAGGAGCAGTGCTTCCGCTTTGGCTTAAAGCATGAGATGGTGCGCGTGCTGCGTATCTCGAAAGACGGCGACGGAAATTTTACGATCTATCTTGAGGGCGATCAAACATGTCGCGCACATGCCGTTATCGTCGCTACGGGCTCTACTCCGCGCCGCGCGGGGATCGAGGGCGAGGATGAGTTCTTCGGTCGCGGCGTCAGTACCTGCGCGACCTGCGACGGATTTTTTTATAAGGGCAAAGAGGTTGCCGTCCTCGGCGGCGGCGATACTGCGCTAGAGGAGGCACTGTATCTAGCTAAAATTTGCTCCAAAGTATACCTAATCCACCGCCGAGACGAGTTTCGCGCCGCGCCTTCGACCGTGCAAAAGGTGCGCGAAAGTGAGAATATCGAGCTCATTACAAACACGCTCGTAGAGCAGATCAAGGGCGATGCAAGCGGCGTAACGGGCGTCGTCGTCAAGGATAAAACCAGCGGCGCCGCGCGCGAGCTGCAGCTGCCGGGGATCTTCGTATTCGTGGGGCTTGACGTGCGAAACGAGGTGCTAAAGGGCGATGATGGCAAGTTCATCTGCGACGTCACGCCGGGCGGACAGGTCGCGGTAAATTTAAAGATGCAAACAAGCGTACACGGGCTATTTGCGGCGGGCGATATGAGGCAGGATGCGCCTAAGCAGGTCGTCTGCGCGGCAGGCGACGGCGCGGTTGCCGCACTTAGCGCGATCGCGTATCTGCAAGGACACGATAAATAAGCCTATCTTCGGCGTAAAATTCCACGGCGCGGCGAGCGAAACTGCTTCTGCCGCGCTTTAAATTTAAAATCACGCCTGAAATTTTGAATGAAATTTTGATACAAAAAAAGCGGCTAAATTTTAAAATTTCATAAAATTTAGCCGCAAGATGAGGCGCCTACCGCCTTTCGTAGAAGCCCGCGATGATATCTTTCGCCTTCGTTTTATTTACGGGATCTTCTTTGCCGTTCGTGATAAGTTTAAATTTATCGGACAGACTTACGCTTTTATCAGCATTTACGATAAAATTTAGCTCGATAGCAAGCTTTGATAACCCATCTTCTTTATGTCCGAAGCTCGCGTCCAATTGCTCTGCGGTTATTTGCGAGTAATAAACGGCCGCTTTTAAGCGCTCCATAATAGAGTCTATGTAGATTTCGGTATTGCTTTCTTTCAGTATCTCTCCTTTTAGTTTATCGTCGCAATCAACCGACTTCCATTCCTCCTCAAATTCTATTTTGCCTTTGGTTTTAAGCGCTTCTTGAAATTTGACTTCGTTTAACTTGCAGTATTCCTTTGCCAGCTTAAGCAAACCCTGCGCGTCGTAAGCCTTGCCCTCATAAAAAGTCATAACTCTTTTTAAAGACGAGTCTAGCATCTCTTGTTTATATGATTTAAGTCTCTGCTCTACATCCACGTCGCAGAGCATCTTAACCGTCTTTAATCCACCGTTTTCCTCTTTGCTCCACGTGATATTTTTGCAGATTTTCGAGCCCTCGATCGCCGCGCCGATACTCATAGATTTAAAATCTGGTAAGGTGTAGTTTTTGACAAGCTCCACATCGTTATCGCCGCATCCTGCAAAAATAAATGCCGCAAGCGCAGCGCCCAATACGTATTTCATACTCGCTCCTTCAATAAAAGTTAACGAGCAATGCTACCCATCTCTGTTTAATAACGGATAAATTTAGAGCTGAAATTTGAGATAAATTCGAGAAGCACTAGAGATCAAGAATCGTAAAAGTGAAATTTGATGAAAGAATTCGGCGAGAGAGGGAGGGAATCGAACCCCCCGGAAAACGGTCAACCGCCCTCCTATCGGATTTGAAGTCCGCAGACGCCACCAGGTCGCCATCCTCTCCAAATGCGGGAATTATAGCGAGATAAAATTTATTTAGCTTTAAAGAGGCTAAATTTTAATCTCTTTCGGCTTATTATTAGCGACGGCAGGATTATGAGTGCGCCCAAAAGCAGCAGGCTCATCACCAAACATATCAGTAGCCCGAAGTAGATCGTAGGCCAGAAATTACTCATCATCATCACGCTAAAGCCCAAAATGATCGCAAACGACGTATAATACATCGCATATCCGATACTTGCGTGGCTCGCGCGGATCGCCGCAGCCTCGTCGCCGCTGCGCGCAAACTCCCGCTTGTAGCGATAGATATAGTGGATGACGTCGTCCACGCCGATACCGATGCTAATCGCCGCTATCGTGATGCTCATAATATCTAGTGGAATGCCCGCAACCCCCATAATGCCGAAGCAGGCGCAAAGCGGGATTAAATTTACGACGATCGCGATAAGCGCGTATGACAGCGAGCGAAAGATGATCACGAAAAGCACGAAAAGCACGAGCACCGTGATACCCAGAGTGCCTATCTGCGAGCTCATCAGGCTTTGAAGCATATTGTTGTAAAGCACCATTATACCGCTGATCTGCGCGCTTGCCTGCTCGCCTGCCAGCAAAGAATTTAGCCCGCTTTGCAGATCTTTTAGGAATTTCGCTCTGCGTAAGCGCGGATCGCTGTCTATCGTGCGGACGCTAAAGTGCGCTTCGTTCGCCTTGATATTTACAAAAGGTGAAAGCACCATCTCGCGGTAGTTTTCCGGCATTTCAGAGTAGATCAAAGCAAGGCTTAGATCGTCCAGATCGCGCCCTTGATTAATCTGCTTGCCGAGCTTTAAAAGCGATGCGAGCGAGCTTACGTTGCCAATAAACTCGTGTCCCGTGACGTTTTTGTCCTTCAAAAAATCATCTATTTTGCCGATGATACGCATCTTTTCCGAGGTGAACCAATACTGCGGCTTGTTTTCGTTGGCGGCGTATTCGGCTTCGAAATCGCCAAAATCGTCGCTCGCGGTGGAATTATGCTCTAAATTTGCGGCATGGGTTTGATCTAAATTTACGGCGCCGCTTGGCTGCGCTGCCATAGCGGAGCTTTGCTCGGTAAAATTTTGATCATTTAAATTTTGCGCGATAGAATTTTGCCGAGTAGAATTTGCCGCAAAATTTCGCCCCGAGGGATTGGAATTTTCGCCGTTTTTAGAATTTGCGCTGCCGATTGCGGAATTTTCACTCCCGCTAGCAGAATTTGCGCCGCCTGCGCTTTTAAATTTAACGACGATATCAAGCGGGATAGTTCCGCCCAGATTTGTATCGATGACCTCCATGCCCGCGCGGATATCGGTACTTTTTTTGAAGTAGCCGATGAAGCTGTTTTCGACGCGCAGCTGCGAGATGCCGTATAGTCCAAAGATCACCGCCGCAGCGCAAACGCCGTAAACCGCGCCTCTGCTACGTAGCGCCGTTTCGGCGCACCAAAGCGTAAATTTAAAGTGCTGCTCGAAGCTGCGGTTATTGTGCGTGCGCCTTAGAAGCGACATAACCGCGCCGAATACTCCAAATGCCGTAACTAGCGAGATGCTGATGCCTACGCTCATCATAATTCCCAGAGAAATTACGGGTTTTATATCGCAAAAAATTAGCGACATAAAGCCGATAACGGTCGTAAAGATCGCGAAAAAGCAGGGTCTTGCGCGCTCGCGCAGCACCGCATAAACGAGCTGGCGCTGCGAAAAGGCGTGAAAGCGCGCGCTAAACTCGCGGTAGGCGACGATTAGGTGGATACAGACCGAAACCGTGATGATGAGCTGAAGCGCTATGAAATTTGAGCTAATCACCGTAACCTCAAAGCTCAAAAAGCCGAATAATCCCGCTGCGAGCACGACCGAATACGCGCAGATGATAAGCGGCAGCAGGATAAATTTCGCCTGTCTAAAAAAGAGCCAAAAGCAAGCTAGCAGAAGCACCAAAGCGCTGAGTCCGTAGGTCGCCAGATCCGAGCGGACGTAGCCCACCATGTCGTCTGCGATCATATTCAGCCCGCCTAGAAACAATCGGTCGCCCGCAAATTCCTTCTCAAAGCTCGCGATCAGCGCGCGCAAAGCCATGATATCGCGATGATCCTTTTCACGTAGCTCGTCGCGGTAGGATTTAAAATTTTGCTCCGCAACTTTAAGCGCGTCTTTGAGCTGTGAAATTTGAGCCCCCGAGTGGTTGGCCTCATGCTCTGCTTGCTCTAGAGCGCTTTTAGCCCCGTCTCTTACGCGCAAAAGCTCCTCGTAGCGGGTCTGCGGTTTTAAATTTATTAAAATTGCGGTAGTGCGGAAATCGGTACTTACTAAATTTGACGCATAAAAAGGGCTTGTGGCAAACTCGCGCCTAGCCGCGGTTAAATTTACGTCCGCGTCGGTAAGAGTGGGTATGTGCTTAAGCAGCTCGCTCATGCCACCACCTTTGTTTAGCAAAAGCGGCACATTCGTGATGTCCGTGACGCTAGCGACGAAATCCAGCTTGGAAAAAGCCGCGTCCATCTGCGCTATTTTGCGGATCGTCTCGGGCGCTAAAAGATCGCCCGCGGGAGTGTATGCAAGCACCAAGAAATTCGGCGTTTCGTAGCGTTTGGATACTTCGCGCCAAATTTGAAGGTCTTTGTCATTATCTAGTAGAAGCGTCTGGCTCGAAGCATCGATCTCAAGCTTTGTGGAGTAATATCCGAAAAACAGCGCCAGCGCCGTAAACAGCGCGAGCGTGATTTTCGGAAACGCGACGATTAAGCGAAAAATTTTTTTCAAATACCGCTCTTTTAGGCGCGCTGCTATTCGCCGCTATTGATGACGGTGGAATTTAGCCGCTTTATAAGCTCGTCAAAGCCCAAGCTTTGCGTTACGTCGCCAAGCTGCGAGCGGTAGGTCTGAATTAAACTAACGCCCACGATATCGACGTCGTAGATGCGCCAATCAGAGCCGGTAGGATAAAATTTAAAATCGATGTCGTAGTTTTTCTGCTCGCCGATGACCTGCGTTTTTAGCACGCGGCGCTTATCGCTCGGGCTTTGTTTGCTTAGCACCTTCATATCCTGATCGGTATAAAGCGAAAGTTTTTCGATAAACGAGCGCTTTAGATGCGCTTCGAAAGCTTTGTTAAATTCCGCGATCTGCGCCGGGCTAAGGCTAGCGTAATGCTTCGCAAGGGAGAGCTTCGCCATCATCTTATAATCAAAATAGCCGTCGAAAAGCGCAAAAATTTTTGCAGGCTTTGCGTCTTTCGGGGTGCTGCTTCGCATAATATTTACGGCCTCGGCGACCTTTTGGCTCATCACTGGCTCGATATCCGCATCGCTAATAGCATGCGCCGAAATCAAAAGCGCTCCGCAAAGCGCTAGAACTTTTAAAATTTTCATTTTTATTCCTTTATTAATTTCTCGCGATTTTGCTCGTAAGCATCGCGTAAGAACGGATACAGATCCACCGCATCTTTGGTCATTTTTTCATAAAATTTAGGATCGCGCGAGTAGTCGTTAAATATTCTAAATCCGTTGACGGAGTTTCGAACGGTGCCGTCTTTAATATAATTTATCGGGTTTGAAAAATAATCTCCTACAAGTCCAGCTGTATCGCGGAGATTGCTCTGCCCCAAAATTGGCCAGACGATATGCGGACCTGCCGGCACGCCCCAGTATCCTAGCGTCTGCCCGAAATCCTCGTCATGGCGCGGAATCCCATAGTATTTGCCTGCCATATCGTTAAGCCCACCGAAGCCGACGGTCGAATTGATCAAAAATCGCTTCGTCTCGTCCCAAGAATTTTCAAATTTACCCTGTAATAGGTTGTTTACGAGCCTCATCGGATATAAAATATTATAGAAAAAATTTGAAAACGCGCCCTGGATCGGATCGGGCATTACGTAATCGTAGCCGCTGGCTACGGGGGTTAATATGTATGAGTAAAATACGTCGTTAAAGCTCGTCATAACGCGGTTATAGCCGCTAAGCGGATCGAAAACCTCGCGCTGCGCGAACTCCTCATCAAAACCATCCGCATCGCCAGGCGCTACGTCTTGCTTTTGCGAGCAACCGCAGAGTGCCAATGCCGCGGCTAAGAATAGAATTTTTATAAATTTCAAATGCGACCCTTCTTTATAAATCAAAGTGGCGATTTTACAAATTTAAAGAAATTTTGTCAATAAAGGTAAAATTTCATATAGAATTTCCCTCTTTATATCGCAGAATAAAGCCTGCGGCTCTTTAAGAAATATATCAGAGGATATATTATAAAATCACGCGAAAGTAAATAAGAAAGGATGAAAATGGACGCAAAATTTGCTTTGGAATTCCTGCTTGGCAACGAAGCATCGCTTTTAGCCAAGCACATTAAGCTGCTTAAGGCCGTAGATGAGACTAAAAGTATTACAAAGGCCGCAGAGATCGTAGGAGTGTCGTATAAAAACGGCTGGGATGCGCTAAATTTAATCAATAACGCGAGCAAAAAGCCTCTCATCGTCCGCACTCAAGGCACTAAGAAAAACAGCGGCTCGGAGCTCACTCCATACGCTCACAAGCTGATTCGCGCTTATGATGCTATCAGCCACGCGGGCGAGATGTTTTTAAGCGAAATTTTTAAACTTGACGAGATCACCGAAGAGAGTCTTTTGAGCCTAGAAAAGATCGGTATGAAGCTTTCTACGAGAAATCAATTAAGCGTGGAGATCACCGAGATCCAAACCGGAGCGGTAAATTCGCAAATTATCGCCAAGCTCGCAGGCGGCGAGCCGCTATGCGCGATGATAACGGTAGAAAGCGAGAAAAACCTGGGTCTCAAAGTCGGCAAAGAGGTGCTGTTTTTATTCAAGGCTCCTAGCGTCATCATCGCAAAAAACGGCAAGGACGATCTGAGAGTAAGCTCCGCCAACCAGATAAAGGGCACGATTTGCGAGGTAAAAATCGGCGCGGTAAATGCCGAGATCTGCCTAAATACGAACTCGCATCAAACTATCACGTCGATCATCACGCGAGAATCTGCCACCGCGATGGCTCTAGGAGTAGGAGATGAAGTAACGGCGATCATCGAGCCTAGCGAGATCATTATTGGTGCATAATAGGATGAGATCGGGTGCGCAAAATTTTGAAATTTAAGGCGTAAATTTAAAATTTTAGATACAATTCAATTCTCGGTGAGAGCCGAAACGAAAGGCATAAAATGAAGTTGAAAGCAGTGCTTTTAGGAATTTTAACCGCAGGCGCGCTTAGCGCAGGCGAGGTCAGCATAGCTGCCGCTGCGAACACGACGTATGCGTTTGACGAGATCAAGGCGGAATTTGCCAAGCTACATCCGCAAACCACGCTAAACGTGAGCTTGGGCGCCAGCGGTGCGCTTAGCACGCAGATTAAAAACGGCGCGCCGTTTGATATTTTTATGGCGGCGGATATGAAATTTGCAGACGATCTGCATAAAGAGGGCTTTGCGACGGCGCCTGCCAAAACTTACGCAAAGGGCAAGGTGGCGATGTTTAGCATGCGCGGCGTAGATCTTAGCAAGGGGCTCGAAGCTTTAAAAGATCCTAGTGTCAAAACGATTTCGATAGCAAATCCAAAGACCGCTCCATACGGTACTGCAAGCGTGGAAGCTTTCAAAAAAGCGGGAATTTACGATGAGATCAAAGGCAAAATCGTAGAAGCAAAATCGATCGGCGAGGCTCTTTCGCAAGCGCTTAAAGCGTCCGACGTTGGTTTTATCGCAGCTAGCGCGATGTATGCGCCTAAGATGGCAAAGGACGGCTGCAACGGCAAGCCTTGCAAGCAGGGCGAAAATTTCGTCTTGGTCGACACCAAACTCTACGAGCCGATAGCTCAAGGCATGGTCGTGCTAAATCGCGCCAAAGACAATGCCGAAGCTAAGGCGTTTTATGATTTTATCCTAAGCGATAAGGGTAAGGCAATTTTTGCTAAGTACGGATACGAGTTTTAATGATTAGAGCGAGAATCAACGAAATTTTACAAAAAGACGGCATCCATTCAGTAGGATTTATCGCGGGCGGTATCAAGCTACGTGGTGTATTTCTGCAGCTAAGTAGCGAGCTTAAGGCGGGCAGCGAAGTTTACGTGGGCTTTAAAAGCACTGATGTGCTTTTATCTCGCGAAGCCCTAAGTGGTGTATCTAGCGAAAATGAAATTCACGGCAAGATTACGAGCCTAAACTTAGGCGAAATTCTATGTACGTTAAAATTTGAAGGCAAGATAAGCTTTGATGTGCTCATTAGCGCGCATTCTGCGCAGGAGCTTGCTTTACGCGATGGCGACGAGGTTTTCGCATACATTAGCGCCACTGCGATATATATAGAAAAATATGATAACGATTGATTGTAAGAAAAAAATCAGTGATGATTTCTCGATTGATGCTCGCTTGGAGATTAACAAAGGCTCGTTTGTGTGCCTATATGGGCGCAGCGGTAGCGGTAAGACTACACTGCTGCGCATTTTAGCGGGATTTTTGCGCGCAGATAGCGGTAGTATAAAAGACGGCGATCGTGTACTGCAAGAAGGCAATGAATTCTTAAGTGCAGGCAAGCGCAGGATCGGCTTTTTATTTCAAGACTACGCACTTTTTGAGAATATGAGCGTGACGGGCAATCTACTTTTTGCCAGAAACGATCCGCAAAAAGCTGCGATGCTGCTTGAAATTTTAGAGCTTAGCGAGTTTGCAAAATCCGGCGTCGAGGGTCTTAGCGGCGGACAGAAGCAGCGCGTAGCACTTGCTCGCGCACTGATGCAAGAGCCTGAAATTTTGCTACTTGACGAGCCGCTTTCGGCGCTTGATTTTACGATGCGCGAAAAAATCCAAGAGTATTTGATAAAGATCCACGAGCAGTTTCATCAGACCGTGATCTTGGTAAGCCACGACGTAAGCGAGATTTATAGGCTTTGCAAGCGAGTTTATGAGATGAAGGACGGCAGGATCGTCCGTACCGGTACGCCGGAGGAAATTTTTCTTAAAACTAGCGGCTCTCAGAAGTTTTCTTTCGTGGGCAAAATTGTTGATTTGCAAGCACGCGACGGGGTCAAAGTGGCTGTCGTAGCGATCGGCAGCCAGCTGTGCGAAGTGGTGCTAAGCAATGCAGAAGCCGATGGCTTGCAAGTAGGCGATGAGGTCAAAGCGGGTGCCAAAGCCTTTAATATCACTCTGCGTAAAATTTAAACTTGCAGACAAGCTTTTAGGTGCGCCTAAGTAGGAAACTTCAACTAGATTAGAGATTTAAATACAGGCTTTTATGGAATTTAGACGAGGGATTTTGCGAAATTTTAGCTAGATTTGCCCGCAAAATACGGTGAGATTTTAAAATTTCATTCGCATCGCGCTTAGATTTTCATGAAACACAAAATTTAAACGCAGGCTAGAGCAAAACCGCAATGCAAGACTAGATAGCGTGGGGAAAGTAAGCTTAAATTTTAGATTTTGCGCAGACAGGCGCCGTTAAATTCCTTCTTTGAATTTATTAATTGGCGTGGTGGGTTTATTTTTAAATTTGGCGGCTTTTAGCTTACTTTTTTGGCAGGAGTTGCGCGAATTCTATCATGCGATTTTGGTAAAAAATTTAATGTGAAGCTTCGCGCAAACTTAAAATTTTCAGATTTAGAATTTTACCTGGATTTTGTGGCTTTGAAATTTTAAAAGCTCTAACGGCCTGAAGCTTGCGTGCTAAACTCGCTCAATAAGAGCTGCGGCAAAATTTCATTAACCGGGTCTTTTGGGTTTATGCGAAATTTTAAAATTTTGTTTTTGTCAGGCTCAATGTAATTCCACTAAGTTGTTCAGAGAATGCCGTTTGGCTATATCTTGCGTGAAATTTGCGCTCAGATAAATCCTGCCCGCTCAAGTTTTAAAGCTAAGCTAAGCTTTTTGAAATTTAGCTCAGCAAAATTCGTGGTCTTAAAGAACCGCCAGCTTAGTAGAGTTTAAATGCCTGACGGAATTTGCACGCTTGAAGGAATTTATTGGCCAAGCACTTTTATAAATTCCGCTCGCTTTAGCTTGCGTGAAATTTTTAAAATTTCATTTTGCAAAGCCTTATGACTATGAGGTTTGCGCAAATTCTATCCAGCTTTGCCTCTAAATTTTAAAGCAGAGCTAGGCTTTTAAAATTTTATAGTTTGGGCCCAGCGGCTCGGCTCGGAGGATAAATGTTTGAAATTCTAAAGGGGCTCGATTACACGCCGTTTCTCGTTTCATTAAAGCTTGCCAGCTTGACGACGCTCGCGTTGTTTATCATCTGCGTGCCGCTCGCGTTTTTTATGGCGAGAAAAAATTTCCGCGGCAAAAGCGTGATCGAATCGATCATCTCGCTTCCACTCGTGCTGCCGCCTTCGGTGCTAGGGTTTTACCTACTCGTTTTTCTCTCGCCGTATTCGGTGCTGGGGGAGTTTTTCGACAAACACTTCGGGCTTCGGCTCGTATTTAATTTCAGCGGGCTAGTGATCGCGAGCTGTATCTACTCGCTGCCGTTTATGTTTTCACCGCTGGTTTCGGGCTTTCGCTCGCTTCCGCGCTCGCTTTTTTGGGCGTGTGACTCGCTCGGCAAGGGCTATTTTTCCAAGCTGTTTCGCGTCGCGTTGCCCGCGATTCGCCATTCTATGCTTAGCGCCTTGGTGATCTGCTTTGCGCATACGATGGGCGAGTTTGGCGTCGTGCTGATGATCGGCGGCAGCGTGAGCGAGCAGACCAAGGTCGCCTCCATCGCGATCTACGAAGCAACCGAAACGCTCGATTTTGCGCAGGCTCACGCATATTCGGCGCTGATGCTGCTCTTTAGCTTCGCCGTGCTTTTGATTATGCATTTTTTGGGCGCAAAGGGCGCAAAAATACAAGCTTAAATCGGCTTTAAAACGAAATTTGCTAAAATCCCGCAAAATTTGGAATTTGGCATGAAAAACAAAAAAGACTTCGTTACCGAAAGATTTAACGCCGCCTTGATTCTAGGCGCTGCGCTGCTTACGCTTGTAGTAGTTTGCGAGATTAGCTTTTTGCGCACTAGGATCGCTACGCAGCTTGATTTGCGGACGCGCACGGCGATTACTTTACTTAAAAATACCGACGAGTCGCTTTTTAGCGAGCTTGAAATTCTAAAAGAAACTATCCTTTCTTTAGACGCAAGGCACGAAGCTATGCAAAGCAAGCTTTATGCGGATTTGATCCGTAATGTCGTAAAATCTTCTCATAGATTTGACGCTATTTTTTATCTACGCGCCCGCGGCGCGGAACAGGAGAGCTTAGCACATTTTTCATCGGATGCGCGTATTTCGGATCTTGGCGAGATACGGCTTGCGGATATCGCAGGCGAGCTAAAAAAGGATGAATGGGTATCGCGCTATATGATGATGGACGGGGCGTGGCGGTATTTTTTAATCAAGCGTGTAAATGCTGATTCGTATCTACTAGGCTTTGCCAACACTGCTAGACCGATTGCCAGGCTCTCCTCGCTGGGAGATATTTTGGTCTTTAATGCCGAAGGCAAATTTTTTAACGCTCCTGGCAGCGCAACCGATATATTAGGGCAGGATTTTGATTTTTCGCGCCTAGGCGAAGTGGTAAGCTTTGAAGACGAATCTGGGTTAAGCTTTGCATATCTTGCGAAATTTGGGGATAATTTCGTAATGGCTCGCGAACGAGCCGGCTATTTTTTGGGCGCGGACGATTTTATCGTCGTAGCGCTAGCGGCGGCTATTTTAGCTTATTTAATCCTTCTAATTTCAAATTTTACGTTTTTAAAAAAGCGCGTTTTTATCCCGCTTGCAGCAGTTCAAAACGCTCTGCGCCAAGGAGATTATCACTCCAAAATTCGCGATATAGAAGCGCTAAATCCGCTAAGCTCCGTCTTAGAAATTTCTAAATCCATAGACGAGGTCTTGAAGTCTAATTTGCGCCACGGAGATTTTAGCCTCAGCTTTAAAGATGCGCTAAAATATAGCTCCCTTTCTGTGCTTAGCATCGATAACGTAGCAGGCACGATCGAAAGCGCTAGCAACGGCGCACGCGAGCTTTACGGCGATGACGTTGTAGGACGGAATATATTCGCGCTGCAAGCAGGCTCGTTTTACGATCACGCCTATCAAACCCAGCGCGCAAACTATGTCAAAGAAAACTATGTCGTAACCCGCCAAGAGACCAAAAATGGCGTCAAAGACCTTTATGTTAAAAAATCTTATATCCGCGACGGAAGTAAAATTTCAACCCTTTTTGTGGTACTGGATGCGTCAAAATATCGCAGATTTTACGATGAAACTAAGCAAAAATATGAGTATTTAAATCACGCGCCTATCGTTACGCTCGTGTTTGACTACACTTCGGGCAAGATCGTAGATGCTAGTAAAAATATAAAAGAGCTTTGGGGTTACGAAGCGGCGCAGTTTTTAAGCGGCGAGATAAGGCTATGGGATTTGCTGGATGAAAAGGATGCGAATGAGGCTAAAAATGAAATTTTAAACCGCTTAGCCGATATGCCCGCAGAAGAGCTAAGCTTTTCTCAAAGCTATAAAATTCGCCACAATGACAATATCCGCTATAGCTACGAAGTGAGCATCTATGTCAAAAAGTCCGCCGCCAGGGCTGCGTTTTATTTTCAAAATATTGATGACGATGTTAAGGCGATCCGCGGCTTGCAGGAGGATTTGGACTTTTACCGCACCGTAATCGAGACTAGGAATTTTTGTACCTGCTTAATCGATCTTGATGCGCAGACGCTGTCGTTTGATAAAAATTACTTTAAAATTTTAAAATATCGCGGCAAAAGGCTAAATACTGCGATGAGCTTTGGGGAGTTTAGTTATGAAATTTACTTCGCGGATTTAGAGAATTTTAATAAAATGATCCGCGAATGCACCGCCGGGCTTAGGAGCGATTTTAGCTGCGAATTCCGTCTGCGAAATGCCGCTAATGCCTATACTTGGATCAGTATGCAAGGCTACGTCACCGAAAAGCACGGCTCTCGCTCGCGCCTTGTAAAAACTACGCTCGAAGATATCAGCTCGCGCAAACAGACGGAGCTGGAGTTAAATTTAAATGCCAACGTCTTTTCGCGCTCGCTAGAGGCGATCTTAATCACAGATGAGAGCGGTCGCGTGCTGCGCGCTAATAACGCCTTTTATGAAATCACCGGCTATAGCGAAAGCCAAACCATCGGCAAAATTCCAAATTTCTTCGCTCCTACGGAGGGCGGAGCAGACGTGATGGAGAGGATTAGAAAAAATCTCGTCGGCAAACAGACATCTTACAAAGATGAAATTTACGGACTAAAAAGAGGTGGTGGCACCTTTCCTGCGCTATTTACGGCAATTGCGATAAAGGATGATTTTTCGCTTACTTCAAATTTCATCTTGATGTTTACCGAAATTTCGCAGATCAAGCAAAAAGAGAGCGAGCTAGCTAAGATCGCCCATCACGACGCGCTTACCGGGCTTCCAAATAGAGTGTATTTTATGAAGGCTGCGCAGAGATTTACCGCAAACTCGGGCGAAAATTCCAAGCTTATGGCGGTGCTTTTCATCGATTTTGACGGCTTTAAGGCGATCAACGACACCTACGGGCACGAGGTCGGCGATATGTTTTTACAAGCGATCTCAAAGGCGATGAGCGGACTGCTGCGTAAAGGCGATATTTTAGCGCGCTTAGGCGGTGATGAGTTTGGCGCCATTATCGGCGATCTGCAAAGCAAGGATGCCGCGCATGTGCTATTAGATCGCCTGCTTGGAATTTCAAAGATGAAATTTAACCTCAAAGGCAATGAAATTAGCGCAAGTATCAGCGTTGGCGCAGCGTTTTACGACGGCAGCGAAAAGATCGATTTTCCAGGGCTTTTATCGCGCGCGGATAGGGCAATGTATCGCGCCAAAACGAGCGGTAAAAACCGCTACTGCATCTTTGAGCGCGCCGAAGCAGACGAACCTAGCGAGGAAGGGATTGCTGCAGCGATCGAAGAGGGGGAGTTTTTCGTGCTCTATCAGCCGATCATTAGCGGCGCGCAGATTTACGGATATGAGCTGCTTTTACGCTGGGATCGCGGAAAGCGCGGAATTCTTGCTCCGCAGGATTTTGCGCAGATATTAAGCGAGCCTCGATTTGAGTTGCCGATCTCAAAATTTGCGTTTTCAAAGATGATGGAATTTAACGCTCAAACGGGCGCAAACTGCTCTATAAACGTAAGTTTAGCCGTGCTTACAAACGACGAATTTTACGATTTCGTAGCTCACAGCTTGCGAGACAGAGCTAATGCAAAAGGCGAGTTGATGTTTGAGATAACCGATTTTAGTGAGCAAAATTTTAAGGAATTCGCCCCTGCGCGTGGGCGTTATGCAGATCTTGGGGTTAAATTTGCTCTTAATAGTGCAAATAAAAGCAATATCCCATTCCTGAATGCCCAGCCTTTTGATGTCGTTAAAATCGACCGCGAGCTCTGCCTTGACATAGGCAAGAAAAAAAATGCTATCCGAACGATGGTGGAGATCACAGGCAAGCTAAAGCGGGAGTTTGGTTTTGCTCTCGGCGCTCAAGGGGTCGAAAACGCGCTGTCGCTGCGGCTTTTAAACAATTTGAAATTTAACTATCTGCAGGGAAATTTTATCGCAAAAGCGCTTGATCGCAGAGAGATAGACGCTTTCATTGCGCGCTTTAAAGATACGCCCAAGCTCGCAGCCATCGACAAAGATGAGTTTATCAGCTTTTTAAATGCGCTTGATTACAAGGACTTGGCGCTAAGCTTTATCGCGCGTAGCCAAACGGGCGAGCTTAGCCCCGGAGAGTTTGAAAGCTATAGAGCGAAATTCGGCGAAATTTTAAATAAAACTCAAAGCGCGGGCAGCGAGAAATTTGCGCTAAATACAGAAATACGTAAGCAAATTTTAGATATTCTTTCGCTTGATTATCGCGTTTTAGCAAGCTTCATTCAGAGCTTTAAAACGCAGCTGAATCAGTTCATAAGCGATTTGGAGGCAGCATGATAGATAGCGTTAGCGCCGATTTCGATCACGAGATACCAAACGGCTCGAGGCTTTATTTCGGAAAGAGCGCGCAGCTCAAGCGCGAGCTGGAAAATAAAGCGAGCGAAATCCTCGTTAAAAACGGCTTTAGCGAAATTTTAACGCCATATTTTTCATATCATCAGCACTTAAGCGTCGCGCCGCAAAAGCTTCTCAAGCTCTCCGATCCCACGAACCACGAGCTCGCGCTTCGCGCAGACAGCACCGTGGACGTCGTGCGTATCGTGCGCAAGCGGCTGAAAGACGATAAGCTAAGGCGGCTATTTTACGTCCAGCCGACCTTCAAATACCCAAGCGACGAGTTTTATCAGATCGGCGCGGAGCTGATCGGGGAGAAAAATTTGCCCCTTGCGATTAAAATCGCGCAGGAATTTTTTAAAGAATTTGATCTTATGCCCGCGCTTCAGCTAAGCAACATAGAAATTCCGAAAAAAATTTGCGAAATTTTAAACCTGCCGCTTGAAATTTTTGAAAAGGGCAAGATTGAGACGCTACTTGAGCAAAATTTGCCTTGGCTGGACGCTACGGCTCGCGCCGTGTCGCTAAAGGACGTGCAGGCTCTGCGTGCGCAGGTGCCTGAAGAGCTAAAGCCGTGTTTGGATGAAATTTTAAGCCTAGGCGTGGATTACGAGCATATCCGCGTTTCGCTGCTGTATTACTCTAAAATGCGCTATTACGACGCGCTATTTTTTAGATTTTTAGACGCGGGCGCAGTGTATTGTAACGGCGGAAATTATGAGATTGACGGGCTAAAATCCAGCGGCTTTGCGCTGCTAGTGGACGCTTTGATAGAAAAAATTATGCAAAAGGATGAGAAATGAGTAAAGTTGATGTAGTCATCGGCGCCCAATGGGGCGATGAGGGCAAGGGCAAGATCGTAGATATGATAAGCGCGAATTATGATTTCGTATGCCGCAGCAGCGGCGGGCACAACGCAGGCCACACCATCGTCATAAACGGCGAGAAATTTGCGCTGCATCTGGTGCCCAGCGGCGTGCTTCATAAAAATATCATCAACATCATCGGAAACGGCGTCGTTATCAACCCCGACGTGCTGATTACCGAGATGGCACAGTTTGAAAATTTAAAAGGCAGATTTTTCATAAGCGAGAAGGCGTTTTTAAATTTACAGTACCACTCGCTGATCGATCAGGCTCGCGAAAAGAGTAAGGGCGAGCTTGCGATCGGCACCACCGGCAAGGGCATAGGGCCTGCGTATGCCGATAAGATCGCGCGCACGGGACACCGCGTAGCGGAGCTTTTGGAGCCCGAAAGACTTGCCGAGGCGCTATCGCGCGATTTTGCTTCGCATGAGAGCGTTTTTGAAAAAGCGGGGGTTAAAATTCCTAGCAAGCTTGAAATTTATGACGAGCTAAAGCGCTATAAAAGCGCGCTCGAGCCATACATCGCCGATACCACGCATATGCTGTGGAAGGCGCTTGATTACGACAAGCGCGTGCTCGTAGAGGGCGCGCAAGGAAGCCTGCTTGATATCGATCACGGCACCTATCCTTACGTCACGAGTTCGACTACCATCGCGGGCGGGGCTTGCAGCGGGCTCGGGCTCGCGCCGAAAGATATCGGTACGGTGATGGGAATTTTAAAGGCCTACACCACCCGCGTGGGCAACGGCGCGTTTCCTACCGAGGATAAGAGTCCGCAAGGCGAGGCGATGCGCGAGATCGGTAAAGAGTACGGCACCACGACGGGCAGGGCGCGCCGCTGCGGCTGGTTCGACGGAGTGGCTACGAAATACGCCGTGCGCCTTAGCGGCATAGACAAGCTCGCGCTTATGAAGCTTGACGTCCTAGACGGCTTTGAGAGTATTAAAATTTGCCGCGCATATCGCTACAAGGGTGAGGAAATCGATTATTTCCCGATCGATTTGGAAGCTGCCGAGCCGGTTTATGAGCAGATGCCTGGCTGGGATAGTGTCAAGGGAATTTCAAAATTTGAGGATCTGCCGCAAAACGCGCAAAATTATATCCGCAGAATAGAGGAGCTAAGCGGCGCGAAGGTGGGCTTTATCTCTACCAGTCCCGAAAGAAGCGACACGATAATTTTATAAAATCGGGCGGAATTTTAAGAATTTTAAAATTCCGCCGTTTGCAAACGCGGGCGGCGAGACCGCTCATAGAACTGAATTTAAAGGAACGATCATGCGAATACGACTACCACACGTGCCATATATCGCGCATAAAATAGCGCTGGATCTGCTAAACTCGGGCTGCGTTACGCTTAGTGCGGGCATAGAGCCCGTCTCGAAGGAAGCGGATAAGATCATAAGGGGCGATCTGCAAAAAGAAAGAGCGATAGACGAGCGCGCAAACGAGCTGATAGATGAGCGCATAAGCGAGCTAGATGAGATGAGCGTGAATAAAAAAGATATGTTTTGGCTCATAAAACGCCACATCGCAAACGACGAGAATTTCGAGCTAAATTTTGAGGATCGCTACGGCACCATATCGCATAAAATTTTAGAAACCGTTTGGAAGAAAAATTTGATCGATTACAAAGTCTCGGAAAACAGGCTAAAGACGATAATTTATAACGCGATCGACGAATATCTTAAAAATTATCAAAAGATTGAGGATGCGGTCTATGAAAAGATCGAGGGTTACAAGCAAAAACTGATTCCCGGCACCGAAGAATACGAGCTTGTGTTTGAAAAGCTCTACGAAGAGGAGCTAAGAAAACGGGGCATGCTGTAATGAACGCGTATATCTACATAGAAAACGGCATCTATCTGCAAGCCAAGGCGTTCGGCAAGGGTGGCAGCGCATTCGGCGAGCTCGTGTTTAACACCTCTGCCACCGGCTACGAGGAGATTATCTCAGATCCTAGCTACGCGGGGCAGTTTATTATTTTCACTATGCCAGAAATCGGTATCGTAGGCATCAACGAAAACGACAAGGAAAGCTCCAAAATCCACGCAAGCGGAATTTTCGTAAGAAATTTTAACAACGAGCCTTCAAATTTCCGCTCACAGATGAGCTTGGAGGATTATTTTCTGCAAAACGAAAAATTCGGCGTTTACGACATCGACACTAGATTTTTAACTAAGATGCTGCGCGATCAGGGCAGTCTGCGCGCTTTCGTCTCTACCGAGATCAGCGATAAGGCTGCTCTTAAAAAGGCGCTTAGCGAGTCTGCGCGCATAGAGGAGATCAACTACGTAAGCATCGTAAGCACGAAGGCGCCGTACAAACACACATCGGGTCGCTGGGATGCCGAGCGCGGAAGCTACTCCCAGCCCGCAAGCTGCGGCAAAAAGATAGCCGTGATCGATTACGGCGTCAAGCGAAACATCCTTAACGAGCTTTGCGATCTGGGGCTCGGCGTCGAGGTTTTCCCGCACGACGTTAAAGCGGAGAGCCTGATTGCAAAATTTAAAGAGGGGCAGATCGACGGCGTGTTTTTATCAAACGGCCCGGGCGAGCCTCGCATGCTTAAAGAGGAGATCGCGCAGATCAAAAAAATGGTCGAAGCGCGCGTGCCGATTTTTGGAATTTGCCTGGGTCATCAGCTGCTAAGTAACGCGATGGGATATGAGACTTACAAGCTGAAATTCGGCCAGCACGGCGCAAACCACCCCGTGCAAAACCTGCGCACCAAATCGATCGAGATCACCGCGCAAAACCACAACTACAACGTCCCCGAAATCATCGCGCAGATCTGCGAGATCACGCACCGCAATCTTTTCGACGGCACGATCGAGGGCGTGCGCTACAGGGAATATCCCGTATTTTCGGTGCAGCACCATCCGGAAGCCAGCGCAGGGCCTACAGAAAGCAAATATATCTTCAAAGAATTTCTTGAAATTTTATGATTTTTGAAATTTTGTCTGCATGAAATTTTACCGTGATCGCGCGGTAAAATTTTAAATTTACGGCAAGCTTTAAATTTTAATGCGGTCTTTGCGTCGTAAATTTAAAGCCTGTCGCAGCCTGGATAATCGCAAGTCGGAGTAGTGAGTAAAGCACGCTTTTGCGAACTAAGGATTGCCGCGGTGATTTTGGATTAAGCAGCTTTTTGGATGAAACGGATCTGCGCTAGTCGTGATTTTAAATTTAAACCGGCTGCGCGCCGCATGCTTTTCATTTGCGCGATTTTGCTTACACGTAGCTTTTAAGCGCACACGCGGCTAAATTTCATGCGTTTTAAATTTAAAAATTGGACTTGGTGCGCTTAGCCCTTTCAAAACTGCGGTACATTTCGCACGACTTCAAGTCCTTTAAATTTGGCGAGCCGTCTCGTTGCCGTCAAAGTTATGCCAATAAACGCTTTGCCGCCTGTAAAATTTATCTAACTTTGCCCGCCCGTTAAAGTCTTATTGACGCAATTTTGCCAGTTATGCCCTAGTTTTTGATAAACTATACCTGCCCTTCAAACCTTATCGGCGCCGTTTCATTTCCCTCTAAAAGCCATTTGCCTAAAATAAAATTCCACTCCGCCGCGTGGTGAAATTTTACCTGCGCCAGCTTTGGAATTTTACTTTCAGCCGCTCTTAAATCTTTTTCGCACCGATAAGATTTAGCTTGCGTCATTTTAAATTTTGCCCCATTCCTAGGCCGCGGTTTTTATCCATGCTTCTTTTTTAATCCCGCCCATATTTGCACCTAAAATAAGAGTTGTGTTACTTTATGAAATTAAATTTTTAACTTAACATTATTTTAAGCTCAATAAAAGAGAAAATTTGAAAGAATTTCGTTTGAAATTTCGCCTTGAGGGGTCTGCTATGAGCTGCGCTTTAAAAGAGCTGGACGTCTTGCTAGTCGAGGATGATACTAAATTACTAGCCTCGCTGCATAAGGCGTTTGAGGGTATTTTTAACAACGTTTACAATGCCCAAAACGGGCTTGAAGGTGTGAAAAAATTCAAAAAATTTAGCCCCAATCTCGTCATTACCGACATTTTAATGCCGATCGAGGATGGGCTTGAGATGATACGCCAGATCAAACAGATCTTTCCGCATGCCCCTATCGTGGTGCTTAGCGGCTTCAGTAGGGAGGAGCAACTAAAAGGCGTTATGGAGATTGGCGTCGAGCGGTATTACTTTAAGCCGGTAGATATCGCCGCATTCGTGCTAGAGATAAGTGCGCTGATGAAGTCTAAGCTGGACTCTGTACGAGTCGTAAATATGGGCGCAGGCTACGTATTTGACGGGCTTCGTCGTATTTTACTGAAGGATGGCGAGCAGATCGTGCTTACTAAAAAGGAGCTTTCTTTTGTTTCGCTGCTAGCCAGTCGCGTGGGCGAGCTGGTACTTTACGAGGAGATCAAGCGTTATGTTTGGACCGAAGAAGCCGTGAGCGATACGGCGCTTCGCACCTTCGTCAAGCGTATCCGCGATAAAGTGGGAGGCGAAATCATAAAAAACGTCCCGAGCCTGGGATACAAGATCGAGCCTGAGCCAGCTTAGATTTGATCGCTTTTTTGCCGCTTTGTAATTTACGGAATTGCACTCGTAAAATTTTGCGTTTAAATATGCCGAGATTAATGCGGAGCGAGGTAGAATTCCGCGCCAAAGCGCCATAGATTAAAATTTTACGCTCATCCTAAATTTACTAAATTTGACTTGATAAAATTTAGCCTCTCAAGCTTTTCAAAAACTTCTTTGCTTAAAAGCCCAAACTAAAAATTTCTTGCTAAAATATCGCGAAATTCCGCGTTTTGCGAATCGCTCTAAAGGATTTGTTTTGAAAAATTTGCCCTCTAAAAATCTCTTTGTCTACACCAGCTCGCGTGCGCTACGCGCGGCGCTGCAAAACGAGAGTGGCGGCGTGCTGGCGCCAAGGATTACGTTGGCGGAATTCTACGAAAAGGCGCTTTTTGTACCGGATCTTGTCGCTTGCGGCGAGATAGACCGCGCGCTTTTTATGAAGCAGGCGGTAAACGAGAGCAAGCGCGCAGGCGAGAGGCTTAAATTCCCTAACGAGCTTTACGAGTTTATGCGTAACCGCGAGTATCTTTTCGGCTTTTTCAAGGAGCTTGCGACGGAGCGCGTAAGTATCGATGCGCTCGATCTTAGCGACACCTATGCGTGGTATGCCGAGCATTTTGAAATTCTGCGAGAGCTAGCGGGGGCGTATGCAAGGATTTTGCGCGAGCATGGATTTTACGATGAGATCACGCTGCCCGCGCTTTATGAGCTAAACGAGTCCTATCTGCGCGGATTTGAGCGGATAGAAATCAACATCGACGGCAATCCTAGCGCATTTGAGTTCGAGATTTTTAAGCGCGCGGCGGGGCTTAGCGAGGTCGTACTGAGCTTTAGAGCCACGACTTTAAATTCCAAGCCCGTGCGCGCGGTGGAGGAGCTTTGCGGCATAAGTCTAGAGTTAGGTTTTGCATACCGCGTAAATCTTGGTACGGGTGAAATTCTAAGCCGAGAGCTGCTAAGCGTGGGCGGAGCGGTTGTGTGTAGAGGCTTTGAGCTGCGAAGCTTGCAGGCTAGCTACGTTTTTGAAAAAATTTCATCCTTTGTGCGCGCGGGCATCGCGCCGGAGCGCATCGCGGTGATTTTGCCCGACGAGAGCTTTGCCGGCACGCTGCGGCTTTACGACGAGCGCATCGCAAGGGCTCGCGGCTCGCACCGCATGCTAAATTTCGCGATGGGAGAGAAGCTTGAAGATAGCCTATTTTACGTAACGCTAGAGAAAATTTCGCAATGCTTAAAAGAAGCGCGCACGCCGAAATTTGGCGTAGATTACCGCGCATTAAAAAGCCCGGATGGAGGATTTTTGAATGCGGAGGATTCCGCGATACAGCAAAATTTAGCGCTTGGGAATTTCGCTTTGGAGAATTCTATTTCGCAAAATTTAGCACAGCAAAATTCCGCGTTTGATTGCGAAATTTTTTCAAATTCCAAAACGGATTTAAATTTTATGTCTGCGCGAGAGTTTGAAAATACGGAAAATTTTGAAATTCTGCGCGAAATTTCGGCGGAACGCACGAATAGCGCGGGAGAACAAAGCTTTTCTTTGGATTTTACGGAGTTTCAAGAGCCTTTGGAGTGTGCGCAGCAGCGCGATTATTCAGCTCGTGCAAAACAGCAAGAGCTTTTAAAGCAGCAAAAGAGCCTACGATACTCTATGCAACTGGAGCATATAGAGCTTGAGGAAGAAGATGGATATTCAAAAAGCCCTAAACAGCGCGATCGCTTTAGGCACTCTAAAATGCGCGAGGGCGCAGATGAGTATCCGCAGCGCCCAAACCCGCAGGAGCTTGATCTGTTTTTTGCGAGTGTGGGTGTGGATGAGGCGCTTTTTGGCGGGTTCGCACGCGATTTTGCAAAGCAAGTAAGCTTCGAGCATTTTGCGGCACTAATTGTAAAGCTTGCTTGTTTACCTAAAATTAGCGACGCGCTGCTGCAAGAAAAGCTAAAAGAGCCGCTATATTTAATTAAAATTTTGCTTCGAAAATTTAAGGACGAAAACCTAAACTTAGGCAATCTGATCGATCTTTTTTTGTTAGAAATTTCGCGTATCAAGCTTGATGATGTTCGTGGCGGAAAGGTCACGGTAATGGGGCTTTTAGAGAGCCGCGGACTGCAATTTGACGGCGTGATAATCCCCGATTTTAACGATGATCTGGTGCCAAAGCGCAGTAGCGGAGAGATGTTTTTAAACTCCGCTTTGCGCGCTAGAGCGGGGCTCATCAGCCACGCAGACCGCGAAAATTTACAAAGATTTTACTACGACGACTTGCTAAGAGGCGCTAAAAAAAGCGCGATTTGCTATCTGCAAAGCGTCGAGAAGTTGCCTTCGCGGTTTTTAAAAAGCTTTGAAGTACGACAAGACGCGGAATTTTCGCAGGAGGATTATTTACGACTTTTTGGGCGAGAGGAATTTAAGCCCGCCTTATGCGGACAAGAAGATCCCGTGGCTCGCCATGATTTTTTTGCTGAGGAGCTGTCGTTTTCGCGGCTGGATACGTTTTTAGAATGCAAGAGGAAGTATTATTACCGCTACGTTTTCGGACTGAGGGAGGGGCTAAAATTTGGCGAGGACAATGCGCTTTTAGGCAAAATTTTACATACGAGTTTTCAGCGTTTATACGAGCGAGCGGGGATGAAATTTAGCATGCAAAAATTTCGCTCTATTTATTCGCAGCTCGCGCGAGAAGCGGGCATCGCGCGCTTTGATGCGGAGCTTGAGCTAAAATCGGTAGAAAAGCTAGCTAGGCTTTTAGAAGGGCATGAGCAAATTTGGAGCTTTAGTGGTAGTGAAGTATCGCTAAAAGGCGAGCTTGACGGAGTGCAGCTGAGCGGGCGGATCGACCGCATCGACGAAGATAAGGCAGGGCGGAAGTTCATCATCGATTACAAACATGGTTCAGCTAAAAAGCATATGGAAAAATTTCAGCTTACGTTTTATCGCGCGCTTTTAGCCCAGGAATGCGAATGCGCCTATCTGTCGCTAAAAGATTGCGCGTTTGCGGCTCCTGGCGACAAAACGCCTAGCTTAGAAAACCTACGCGAGACGCTAAGCTCTATCGGCAAGGAATTTGCAAGCGAGGTTGCTTTTACGCGTACGGAGGCGGTGCAAAGCTGCGAATACTGCGATTATAAAATCATTTGTAAGGGGCAGATCGATGGCAAAATTTGAAAATTATCTGGCGCTTGAAGCAAGCGCAGGCAGCGGTAAGACCTTCAATCTCGCAGTGAGGTTCATCGAGCTGGTGTTAAAAGGCGAGCCGATCAATGAAATTTTAGCGCTTACCTTTACTAAAAAAGCTGCTGCTGAGATGAAAACGCGCATCGTGGAGAAATTTCAAAATTTGCTGCTTTTGCAGGATGACTCGCTAAAGCCTAGCGCCGAGCTGGAGCAAATTTGTGCTGATTTAGGGCTAAGCGTGGATGAGGTTTTGGCAGCGCAACAGCGCCTACTGCCTAAATTTTTAAACGAGAGCCTAAATGTCTTTACCTTCGATGCGTTTTTTGCAAAGGCTCTGCGCTCCTTTGCGCTAAATAGCGGCATTGATCCCGGATTTGAAAACGACGAAAGCATACTAGGTGTGCAGCAGGCGGCGTTTTTAAGCGCGATTTGTAAAAACGAAGCGCTATTAAGAGAGGTCGTGGATTATGTAAGCGACTCAGGAATGACAAAGAGCGAGTTTTTAAATAGCTTACAAAGCATTTGGAGAGGCGATATAAGCATAAATCCGCCCACGCTTCCCGCAAGCTCCGCGCTAGCAGAGATAAATAAAATTTTATCCTGCTTGCAAAAAGCGGCGAGAGATGCGGGCGTAAGCGCTGGAGCCGTAAATGGGCTAAGCCCTATTAGTGATCTGTCAAAATTATCCTCTGGTTTCATTCTTTCGGCTCTTGCCAACGGCAGTTTCGATTATCCGCGCTCACAGCTTAAAAAAATTTCGTATTTTGACGGTGAGCTAGCAAGGCTAAAAGACGCCATAGCTTGCGAAATAGCGTGGATGGATGCGATATATGCGGCTAAGCTGGCAGGACTAATTAAAATTTATGCCGAGGCGCTTAAATCGGTGCAGCGTAAAAGCGGTAAGCTTACATTCGGCGATGTCACCGCAGCCGTGCACTCGCTGCTAAATCCAAGCACAGAGGCGTTGCAGGGCAACCGCGAGCTTTTGTATTTCAGGCTCGATTCTAAAATCACGCATATTTTAATCGACGAATTCCAAGATACCGACATTTGCCAGTATGAAATCATGCTGCCGCTAATCTCCGAGGCGCTTGCTGGCAAAGGGGCGGAAGAGCGCTGCGGCAGCTTTTTTTACGTAGGCGATAAAAAACAAAGCATCTATAAATTTCGCGGCGCAGAGAGAAAAATTTTTGATATTTTGCGCGAGCAGTTTATTCAAATAAAAACGCAGAGCCTGCCGCGTAATTATCGTAGCTTAAAACTTATCGTAAAATTTGTAAATGAGATCTTGCGCGATAAATTTGCGTCTTATGAAGATCAAATCGCGGCAAATAAGCTAGATAGCGATCTGCCCGCTTCGGTGCTGCAAAAAATCAAGGACTATCCGCTTTCCCATCCGCAAATGCCGCTATTTGAGGTACAAAGCGACGATTACGGCTACGTAGCAGCGTTTTCATACGACGATGTGCTAAAGGGGGCTGCGGAGCAAGCGCGCGGGCTTGTTGAGGAGTGCGGCGTGAAAGCTGATGATATTGCGATTTTATGCTGGAAAAATGAGCACGTAAGCGCGCTAAAAGAGATGCTATCGGAATTTTGCGAGGTGTGTAGCGGCTCAAATAAGGCTCTGCGTTGCAGCGAGCAAGTAAATGCCGTAATTCAATACGCGAAATTTTGCGTAGGTGGCGATGAAATTTATCTGCGAAACGCCGAAGCGATTTTGGGTAGGCGGCTTAAAAAGATAGCGGTCGATCTGCATAAAAACGCGCAAAAGACGGCGGAATTTATCGCTAGCACGCTGAAATTAAATTTTGTCGATCCGGATCTGCTGCTATTTTTTGAGACGCTGGCAAAATTTAATAGTTTTAGCGAGTATCTGTTTGCAAACGACGAAACGGAGGTATTTGCCAAGGAACAAAGCGGCATTAAAATTATGACCGTGCATAAGTCCAAGGGGCTGCAGTTCCCACACGTAATCGTTTGCGACCGAATCGGGGGAAAAGACCGGGGCGAGAGCTCAAAGCTCGCGACGGACTATGATTTTGCCACGCATAAGTGGAGGATTTTTTATAAATTCGCGAGCAGAAAGAGCTTGGATGCGGAATTTGCGGTGCTAATGGATGAAAACGATCGCTCTGCGCATGAAGAGGATATAAACAAGCTCTATGTGGCATTTACACGCGCCGAACGCTCACTCATCATCGTAAAACGCTCCGAGTCAAAAATAGATCAATACAATTATAGCTTTTTTTCGCCTTACGCCAAAAAGACCAAGGGCGCGGGCGTCGTGGAGTGGCTGGATATCCCGGATTTTCAATACGGCTACGTAATTCCAAGCTCCGTAAAATCAGAGGAGAAACCGCCGCGCAAAAAGATCGCGCTCGTAGCGGGCGAGCCTCAAGGCTCGCAAGAAAAAGCAGGCGGCGGCGAAACGGAGGCGCTAAGCGCGATATATTTCGGCGAGGCGCTACACTATGCTCTGGAGATGAGCGAAGGATTTGCGGCGGATGAAATTTTACGAGGAGTGAGCCTGGCAAGAGGTCGCTACGCTAAATTTTTAAACGATGCGGATTTTGAAAATATCGCGGCGCGGGCGCTTGGTCTAAGCAAAAACGGGGAATTTTTAGCTCTGATAAGAGGCGCTCAAGCCTATAAAGAGATGCCGATCAAAAGCGTGGAGGGTGATCTTTTGCGCGTGGATCTGGCGTGCTTTGAGCAGGATGAAATTTTGCTTTTTGACTACAAAAGCTCCGAAAAATACCTCGCGCAAAACAAAGCTCAAGTGGCGCGGTATAAAAGCGTGATCCGCGAGTTTTATCCGCATGCGAGGGTGCGCGCCTTCGTGCTGGCTCTCGAAGCTGCGGGCGCTAAGCTGATCGAAGTGAATGAGGAGGGATAAAATTTTAAAGCTTAGATGAAATTTGAGTGCAGATAGATTAAAGATAGCTTAAATTAAGCTATACGTAAGGATATTTCTATATAATCACAGCTCAAATTTTAATAAGGCGGAAACCATGACAGAAATTACAAAGCCTAGCGAAGTTAAGCGCGACTGGGTCGTTATCGACGCGACCGACAAAAGATTCGGTAGGATGCTTACCGAAGTTGCGGTATTGCTACGCGGCAAACACAAACCAAGCTACACTCCAAACGTGGATTGCGGAGACTACGTCGTTATCATCAACGCTTCAAAAGCCGTATTTACCGGCAATAACAAAGGCGACGATAAACTTTATCACAGCTACTCGGGCTATTTCGGAAGCGTAAAGAGCGTGAAATTTCAAGACCTGCTTAAAAACAATCCCGCAAAGCTCTACAGACTTGCGGTTCGCGGTATGCTTCCTAAGACGAAGCTCGGCAAGGCGATGATCAAAAAGCTATTCGTATATGAAGGCGGTGAGCACCCTCATACTGCGCAAACAACTAAAAAAGGAAAATAATCATGGCGACAATTTATGCAACCGGAAAGAGAAAAACTGCCGTAGCTAAGGTTTGGGTAAAACCTGGAAGCGGCAAAATCGTAGTAAACGGTATGGATCTAAACACCTGGCTAGGCGGTCACGAAGCGATTAAACTAAGGGTCGTTCAGCCGCTTTTGGCGACTAAACAAGAGACCTCGATGGATATCACCGCGCAGACTTTAGGCGGCGGATATTCGGCTCAAGCAGATGCGCTAAAGCACGGAATTTCAAAAGCGCTTGCCGCGATGGACAAAGATTTTAGGGCGGCTCTTAAGCCAAAAGGTCTGCTAACTCGCGATAGCCGCGTGGTTGAGCGAAAGAAATTCGGTCGCCGCAAAGCGCGTAGAAGTCCGCAGTTCTCTAAGAGATAATGTTTTTTACAAATTTGTGGCGAAATTGTCGCAAATTTGTAAATTCTTTAAAAATTTTATGGTAATATCGAATTATAACTTTATTTGAAAGGATGTTTAATGAAGAAAGTTCTACTTGCATTAAGCTTGTGTGCATCCAGCGCATTGTTCGCTAGCGATGCTGATTATCACTGGGAGATCACCCCTACTATTGGTGGAATGACTCATGAGGGAAATATGGATTTGGATTCGAATTTTATGTTCGGTCTACGTCTTGCCAAAAATCTACAAGATTCGTTTATCGATCAAGTAGAGGTTGGTTTTGATTACTCTCGCAATATTGGCGTAGAGGATTTAGCTCACAGAGTAGGCAACGATAAGCCTGACGCTAAATATTATCACATCAATGCTGTAAAAGACTTAGTAAATTTTACCGATAATTTCAAATTATATGGCTTACTAGGTCTTGGCTATATGGATTACACCAAAGACGTTTACAACGATGGCGATCAAGATAGCGGCTTCGGTCAATACGGCTTGGGTCTAAAATACTATATTACCGACAACTTCGCTACAAAACTTGAAGCACGCGATGCTATCAGATTTGACGACGGCAATCACGTATTGTTCTATACTCTAGGCTTTGCAGTTGATTTTGGCAAGAGATATGCTGATGCAGCTCCAGCTGCCGCTCCGGCTCCTACAGGCTGCAAAGACGCAGATAACGACGGCGTATGCGATAATGTCGATAGATGCCCAGGCACACCTGCTGGTGTAGTTGTTGATGAATATGGCTGCGAGAAGGTTATTAGATTAAATTTGGGCGTAAATTTCGCTACAGATAGCTCAAAAATTTCTCCTGAGTTTATGAACCAGATCAAAAACGTAAGCGACGTGCTAGTAGCTCACCCTGATTACAAAGTAATCCTAGAGGGTCACACCGATAGCACCGGTTCGAATGCATATAATCAAAAGCTTTCCGAGCGCAGAGCTGCTGCAGTTGGAGGTGCACTTAAGAGCTTCGGCGTAGATGCTAGCAGAATCACCACTGTAGGATACGGTGAGACTAAGCCTATCGCTACAAACGCTACTAAAGCAGGTCGCGCTCAAAATAGACGCGTTGATGCTAAATTTAGAAAATAATCTTTTCTAGATCCACATAAGCGGAGCTTCGGCTCCGCTTTTTTTATATCCAAATTAAATTTTAAAATGCCAAAATTTCAAACCACTCTGCTTTTTGATCTCGATGGTACGCTCATAGACTCCACGCCCGCGATACTGGACGGCTTTCACTACGCGTTTGCGCATTTGGGCGCCGCAGAGCCTAGCGACGAAGCGATAAAAAGGCTTATCGGACATCCGTTAGAGGTAATGTTTGAGCGTCTAGGTGTGACGCGCGATGTGCAGAATTTCGTGCTCGTCTACAAACAGCGATACGCGCAGATATTTTTGGATCAGACCGTTCTGCTAAGCGGTGCGTTCGAGGCGGTTCGCGCGGCGAGCGAGTTTGCAAATTTAGGCGTCGTAACCACTAAAACGTCGAAATTTTCTAAAATTTTATTGCAGCATCTTGGCATCGCGAAATTTTTTGGCACCATCGTCGGACGAGAGGATGTGAAAAATCCCAAACCAAGCGCCGAACCGATCTTAAAGGCGCTCGAAAATTTAGGAATTTGCGGCGCGACCACTAGCCAAAGCCCGCATGCGGCTCGCGGTAAAACTCACGACGCGACTGATGATGAAAATACAAGCGCTGCTAGCAGGAGCGCAATTTTGAGTAAAATTTCAGTGCCTGATTTAAAGAGCCTTTCTGCGCTTGATCCTGATCCTAGCAAAGTTTGCGAGCAAAATTTAAGCAGCATCGCGAGTCAAAATTCTGATAGAATTTCGTTTAAAGATTTAAGCGAAGTAAAGAGCGATAGACATGAGGTTGGCGACAAGGGCCAAAAGAGCGGTATCGGCATCGAGGGCGAGAGCTATAAAAGCGGAGCGCGCCGCAGTAAAATTTATGATGCACATGAGCTAAATTCCACTCCTTGTTATGACAAAATTTGCAGTGACGAAATTCTGCCTTCTGTAAGCCAAAATATCTTTATGATCGGCGATACGTCGCTTGACGCCATCGCGGCAAAGTCGGCAGCGGTGCGAAGCGTGGGCGTAAGCTGCGGCTACGGCAGCGCCTCGGAGTTACGGGCGCATTTTGAGTTCGTATGTGCGGACGCAAAAGAGGCGGTTGAGTTGATACGCGAAATTTCATCAAAATTTTAGGCGCGACGGAGCGAAATTTTTCTAGCTTCGATGCACTATTTTTGCAAATACTATAAGCGAACCCGTGCCCGAAATTTAAAATTTGAAATTCCAATTAATTTTTGCGTTTTAAACAGCACGCGATATGAATTTGCTCGTGCTATTTAGCTGGAAAGCAAGGCGCTTTCTAAGTGTTCAAGCGATGCGCGGAGTTAAATTCGCATATTTCTACTCTGGTCTAGCAATAGCCCGTGCCGTATCAACGATGTATGAGAGATTTCACTCTGTTCGTCGTGCTTGATATGATTTGTCAATGTTCGGTATTAACGACGTATGAGAAAATTTTGCTACCTCGAGTAATTGTGTTTTATTCATTTTCGGTTTGTATTAACACAATGTATGAGAAAATTTCACCGCAGTCAAATTTTATGTAATTTCGCAATATCTTTTGAGTCTGCGAATGGATTTTGCAAAAAATTTAATGTAAGCTTCGCACTCAAATTCTGGCTTTGATTTTAGTTAAACCCAACTTAATCGCGATAAATTCTATGTTTCGCTTGCGGCGAGTATTTGGCGGGCCTTATTGCGCAACCTTGCCGCAAGTCTATTTGACGCTTATTTTGGGCGCCGTATTTGGGTTTTGTCGCAATTATGCTCGCTACGGATTTTCGGTGTGATTTATAGCATTTAAGGCTGCGCCCGCGCCCAGCGAGCACTAAACATATATGTTTTGAAGACAGGCATATGCTAAAATTTCATCCTGCGACAAATAGCTCGCAAAAGTGCGAATATAGGATAAACTAGCCAAATTTTAAAATTTAGCTCCGCGGCGAGTAGCCATATTCTTTTATCGGAGCCGATGAAAGCAGCGTTAGCTTTTGCGTTTCAGTTTTATCGTTTAGGCGCAGCAGGGCTTTAAATTTAATCTAAAATTTTGCAAAATTTTAAAATTCCGCCCGCTCTTATGCTTTTTTAAAGCAAAATTCTATAAAATACCGCTTCCGCAGTGGGCTATCGTCTAATGGCAGGACAACAAACTCTGGATTTGTGAATATAGGTTCGACCCCTATTAGCCCATCCACCCGAATTTTAATTTCCTTTATCATGCTAGTTTTTGAAATTACTTTACGCGGCGCCTTTGCAGATCGTGGCAGCATTCGCCGGCTAAGGCAAATTGCATCGAGCCATAAATAGGCAAAATTTTATCGAGCCAATAAGCAAGTTGCCGCTTTAAAGCGGCGGATTATTTGATTTTTTCTTTGCCTTTGTAAGTGGCGATGCTTTGATATGAGCCGTCTTTTTTAAACGCCACCACGTCATAGACCTCGGGCTGAGAGCCTTGCTCCATACCTGGCGCTTCTAGCGGCATGCCAGGCACTGCTATGCCGATGACATCTTTAGGCTTATTTTTTATTAGCGTGCGGATCTCGCCTGCTGGCATATGTCCTTCGACTACATACCCGTCTATGATCGCGGTGTGGCAGCTAGCGAGCTCCAGCGGAAGCCCAAGCTCATTCTTCTTCTGGATAAGCGGCTCATCGGCCAGGGAAATCATCTCGACTTCAAAGCCGTTTTGTTCCATATATTTTGCCCAGTTGTGGCAACAGCCGCAGCTCTCGCCGTGATATACCTTGACGTGTTCGCCCGCCGAGACATAGCTTCCTAATGCCGCTAAAAGCGCACCTGCAAATAAAATTTTCTTCATATTTTACTCCAGTGATTAAAAGTCCTCGATTATACAATACGAATAGTAAATTTTTAAGAGTGAACCATATAACTCTAAGATTAAATTTGACGAAGCAGACCCGCTCGTAAGCCGAAATTTTACGAAATTTTAAAATTTCGGCGTCGCGGATAAATTGGTTATAGGCACTGAGAGAGTGCTGATTTGATAGCGGATTTTGATACGTAGCCCTCTGAGTCGCTAGTAAGCGATACGTCGCAGCCCGGCTTATAGTTTTTCCAGGTGTAGATGTTGCCATTGTCTTCGGTTGTTTTGATGGAGTCTGGCTGTTTATTCCATGCAGAAATTACTTGGTTGATATGAAATGCATCGCTGCGATCTTTCGGCGCATTAGTCATACCTGTGCTATCGGGCAAAGTCGTTTCGACCATATCAGTGGTGCCTGCGGTGGAGACTTCTTGGACTTTATCATTTACGCCGCCGATATTTGTTTTGCTGCTTTGGGATTTTGTTTGATTGCGTACTCCGCTTGGTTCGTTGGATATATTCCAGTTGGAACAACCGATAAAAAATACCGCTGCTACAAGCGCAGCTATTAAATTTCTCATAAAATTCTCCTTCAAAAATTTCGTTGCGATAGTAGCACATTTATCTTTAGTTTAAAATAAATCCTAGCCCTTCAAATTTGAAATTTCCTAGGAATTTTGCGAGGCGTTTCAGTAGGAATTTATAAAATTTCGGATAATATTCAAAGTTTCATACCAAACGGGCTTTTAAATTTTGCACGGCAAATGCCTTTTTGGCTACCAAATTTTAAAGGATTTTTGATGTATGCTATCATCAAACACGGCGGCAAGCAGTATAAGGTCGAAGAGGGCAACTACCTAAATTTAGACCATTTTAATGCAGAGCCGAAAGCAAAGCTCGAGCTTAGCGAAGTTTTAGCGCTAAACGACGGCGAGTTAAAGGTAGGAGCACCGTTCGTAAAGGGTGCCAAGGTGGTTTTGGAAGTCGTTTGCGAAGGCAAGGATAAAAAAGTCGTTATCTTCAAAAAACGCAGACGTAAAGATTCAAAAGTAAAACGCGGCTTCAGACGCCAATACACCCGCGTCAAAGTCGTTTCGATCAACGCATAAAGGATAGGAAATGGCACACAAAAAAGGTCAGGGCTCAACCCAAAATAATAGAGATAGTATCGGGCGCCGCTTGGGCGTTAAAAAATTCGGCGGCGAGTTCGTTCGCGCGGGCAACATCATCATCCGCCAGCGCGGCACTGCGACGCACCCGGGCTGCAACGTAGGCATGGGCAGCGATCACACGATTTTCGCGCTGATCGACGGCGTCGTAAAATTTGAGCGAAAAGATAAAAATCGCAAAAAAGTATCGGTTTATCCGGCTGCGTAAATATCGCTAAATCTTCGGGGGCGCAAGCCCCTCTTTTAAAATTTCATCCGTTTAAAAATTATCTTCAACTCATTTGGCTATAATTGCCGTTTTAAATTTAAGGATAGCTATGTTCATAGACAGCGTAAAATTTAGCGTCAAATCAGGCGACGGGGGCGCAGGTTGCGTCAGCTTCCGCCGCGAAAAATTCGTCATCCTAGGCGGTCCCGACGGCGGCGACGGCGGCGACGGCGGCGACGTGTATTTTAGGGTCGATAAAAACTCCCACACCCTCTCATCTTACAAGGGCAAGCGTGAGTTTAAGGCGCAAAACGGCGCGCCCGGCGAGGGTCGCAAAAAGACGGGCAAAAGCGGCGAAGATCTCTATCTCATAGTCCCTCCCGGCACCAGCGTTTACGACGAGGATAGCGGCGAGCTGGTGCTTGATATGCTAAATGACGGCGAGACGAGGCTGTTTTTAAAAGGCGGCAAAGGCGGGCTTGGCAACGTGCATTTTAAAAGCTCGATCAATCAAGCCCCCGAATATGCGCAAAAAGGCCTAGAGGGGCAGACGCGCGAGGTAAGACTAGAGCTAAAACTCATCGCAGACGTTGGGCTCGTAGGGTTTCCAAACGTGGGCAAAAGCACGCTAATCTCGACCGTCTCAAACGCTAAACCCCAGATCGCAAACTATGAGTTTACTACGCTCACGCCAAAGCTCGGTCTCGTCGAGGTTGACGAATACAGCGGCTTTGTCATGGCCGATATCCCTGGCATCATAGAGGGGGCTAGCGAGGGACGTGGGCTTGGCGTGCAGTTTTTAAAACACGTCGAGCGCACGAAAATTTTGCTTTTTATGCTAGATCTTGCGAATTACCGCAGCCTCGAGGAGCAGTTTGACGCGCTGAGGGCCGAGACGGCGAAATTTTCAGAGGGGCTTGCAAAAAGAGACTACGCGATCGCTCTAACTCGCGCGGACGCGGCAGAAAATTTGCAGGAAAAATTTGACGCGTTTTTGTCGCATTTGGGACTTGCGTGCACGGCTGGCGAGATGAAATTTAAACAAGATATTCATGAGTTTGACGCCGCTAAGCCGTTTTTCGTGATGCCGATATCTTCGGCTACGGGAGAAAATATAAACGAGCTAAAATTTAACATGCTTGAGCTGCTTAAAAAGGAGCTGTAGGCTGCGCTAAAAGCCACGCCGTAGAGGGCTTTTGCGAACTTAGGCCTTAAGCGCGCCCGTATATGCGGGTAAATTTTATATTTATTGCTCGCAAACGCCACAAAAAGATAAAATTTTAAGAAGGCGAAATGAATAAAATTTTTATACTTGTGCTGTTATGTCTCGGCGCATACGGTTGCGATCCCGCCGATCCGGTGCCGAATTTATGGACTTTAACGACAAGGATCATGACGGCGCGCTGAGCTTGCAGGAGTGGACGGCGAGCGAGGTACCGTCCGGGCTGAGAGTAGAGCTAAATCTGCGCTCAGGCTCGGAATTTAAGAGGCTCGATGCTAATCGCGACGGCAAGATTAGCCTTGATGAGCTGGGAGCGAAACCGTCTGCAAAGATTTATTGGTCCGAAGATCCGTGCGCTTTTTGGCCTTGGCCGGACGGATCCGAGGATAAAAATCAATCCGCCGTCAAATAAGGCGCGCGAGTGTGGACCCGTGTTTGCCCCGTGATCTGCGTAAAATTTGTTGCGAGCACGATTAGCGCCCGCGCGATCGCTAGCGCCGTGATTTGGCTAAATTTAAAGGAAAAGAATGAATATAGTTTTTATGGGAACGCCCGAATACGCGGCTAAAATTTTGCGCGCGCTTGCGGAGGCGAAATTTGAGATCGCGGCCGTCTTTACGCAGCCCGATAAGCCTGTCGGCAGGAAGCAAATTTTAACTCCGAGCGAGGTTAAAGTTTACGCACAGCGGCACCTTCCCGCCGTGCCGATCTTTCAGCCTTCGAGCTTAAAAGACGAGGCGGTCGCAGCGCAGATAAAAGAGCTAAAGCCTGATTTTATCGTGGTTGCCGCATACGGTAAAATTTTGCCGCAAAGCGTGCTTGATATCGCACCTTGCATAAACCTGCACGCCTCGATCCTGCCTAAATACCGCGGCGCAAGCCCCATTCAAAGCGCGCTACTAGCGGGCGAGAAGCAGACGGGCGTAACGGCGATGCTGATGGATGCGGGGCTTGATACGGGAGATATGCTTGATTTTGCCTACATGCCTTGCGAGGATAAAACGGCGGCGCAGCTGTTTGACGAACTGGGTGATCTAGCGGGCGAGCTTATAGTACGAGTGCTACGAAATTTTGCAAATTTAAAGCCGCTAAAGCAGGACGGCGCGCAGGCTACGCACTGCAAAAAAATAAGCAAATCAGACGGGCTTTTTGGCTTTGAGGAAAGCGCACGGCAAATTTATAATAAATTTCGTGCGCTAACGCCCTGGCCCGGGATATATCTATCTAGCGGGTTAAAAATTTTAGAACTAGAGCTTTTGCGCGAATCTTGCGGGCGTAAATTTGAACGAGCGGGCGAAATTATTCGCGTTGATAAGCCCAGTTTTTGCGTTTCTTGCGGCGAGGGTACGGTCAAGATCATAAAGGTGCAAGAGCCTGGCAAAAGGCCCGTAGACGCTAGCGCATATCTAAACGGCAAGCGGCTAAAGATCGGCGATCTGCTATGCTAAGCGGGATTTTAAATTCTCGCGTTTTATGTCGTACTTTCGGGGTCACGGCGAAATTTTGCTCCAGGTTCGGTCGTGAAGTAAAATTTTACTGTGCGGAATTTCGAAGCGAAGCTCCAAAATCAAGGCTTTATAAAATTTTAAAACCTCGCTTCTATGCTCTAAAATTTTACGCTCACAGGAGCTTTAAATTTCGCCGCCGCAGTTGTGGACTTTACGGCGCTGCGCCAAACACGCACCATTTAAAATTCTATGATCGTGCCGCAGAATTTTTGCGAGACAAAGCTTTAAAATTTTATCGAAATGCTGCTGGGAAAATCCGCGTTGCCGAAAAATTTAGCAAGAGCGTAAAATTTAATCATACTAAATTTTATCTTGTCGCAAAATTCTATTGCGGCATGAAATTTAAACGTTTGCAATATTTCAAGACGAGCCCTTCGTTTTACGCAAGGAGCGGCTTTTGCAGATAGAATTCGTAGAACAAATACCCTCTACGCAGGAGTTTTTAGTAGGCGCCGTGCGCGAAGGCAGGGTAACGCCGCCCTTCGCGATCGCCGCAAATCGCCAAAGCGCCGGTATCGGCTCGCGTGGCAATGATTGGCAGAGCGCTAGCGGCAATCTCGCATTTTCGTTCTGTGTCACGCAGAGCGATCTGCCCGCAGATGTGCCGCCTCAGTCAGCGAGCATATATTTTGCGATGATTATGCAGGAGCTTCTAGCATCGCTCGGCTCGCAGCTTTGGCTTAAATGGCCCAACGATTTTTATGTGGATGAGCGCAAAATCGGTGGGACGATGACGAATAAGATCAAAAATACCCTTGTCTGCGGCATCGGCATAAACCTACTCGGCGCACCCGAATATGCGGGAATTTTAGATATAAAAATCAGCGCAAAAGACGCTATAGAGGGCTTTTTTGCGCTATATGAAAATAAAACCTCGTGGAAGCAAATTTTTAGAAATTTTTCGTTACAATTCCAAAAATCGCAAAAATTTAGCGTTCATCTAGGCGGCGAAAAAATTTCACTCGCGCAGGCTAAACTTTGCGAAGACGGATCGATCATAATAAATGAAGAAAGGGTTTATGCTTTAAGATGAGTGAAGTAATTACGATTGCCAATCAAAAAGGCGGCGTCGGAAAGACGACCACGGCGGTTAATCTCGCTGCGTCGCTAGCGATAAAGAAAAAGCGGGTTCTACTGATCGATGTAGACCCTCAGGCGAACGCTACGACTGGGCTTGGCTTTAACCGCAGCGACTTTGAATTTAACATTTATCACGTCCTAACGGGGCGTAAGGGCATGTCCGAAGTGATCCAAAAGACCGAACTTGAGTTTATGGATTTAGTGCCGTCAAACATCGGACTTGTAGGCATCGAGCGCGAAGTAAGTGAAGAGAAAGACTTCAAACTAATGCTAAAAAATAAAATTTCCGAGGTTAAGGATAGATACGATTTCATCATCATCGATTCGCCGCCGACGCTCGGTAGCATTACGGTAAATGCCTTGGTCGCAAGTGATAGCGTCATCATCCCGATTCAGTGCGAATTCTATGCGCTTGAAGGCGTCGCGTTGATCCTAAATACCGTAAAAGTCGTCAAGCAAACGCTCAATAAAAATTTAAAAATTCGCGGGTTTTTGCCTACGATGTATAGTTTGCAAAACAATCTCGCCAAAGAGACAGTTGCGAATTTACGCGAGTATTTCGACGATAAGCTCTTTCGTATCGGTAAGAGTGATGATCTAGTCATCATCCCGCGCAATATTAAGCTAGCCGAAAGCCCAAGCTTTGGCAAGCCGGTGGTTTTATACGATATAAAATCTGCTGGTTCCATCGCCTATCAAGACCTCGCTAAATCCATAATGGAGCAAAAATGGGCAAGGTAAAAAGAGCGCTCGGGCGCGGGCTCGGTGCGATTTTAGATGACGTAGAAAGCTCTTATAACAGGGAGCTAGAAAGCGGAAATGCCGATAGCTTAGTTATCGAAATCGATGTTGATAAAATCGAGCCAAATCCATATCAACCGCGGGAGAGCTTCGATGAGGAGGCACTTAGGCAGCTAAGCGAAAGCATCGCCCGTCACGGGCTTATTCAGCCTATCATCGTTATTCAAAAAGATGATTCTTACGTCCTTATCGCCGGCGAACGGCGCCTAAGAGCAACGAAGCTTTTGGGCGAGAGTAAAATCAAAGCCGTAGTCGCGGACATAAAATCTCAAAATTTAAGGGAGCTTGCCCTCATCGAAAATATCCAGCGCGAGGATCTAAATCCTATCGAGCTTGCTAAGTCCTATAAGGAGCTTATCGGCGAATACAGGATCACGCAAGAGGAGTTAGCCGACATCATCAAAAAGTCCCGCACGCAGATTACCAACACGCTAAGGCTTTTAAATTTATGCTCCGAAGTGCAAGACGCCATAAGCGCGGATAAAATTTCGCAAGGGCACGCCAAGATAATGGTTGGACTTGAAAAAGAGGATCAAATTTTAGCTCTAAATACTATTTTAGGACAGCGCCTAAGCGTAAGAGATACTGAAACTTTAGTCAAAAAGCTCAAAGATAAAACCGTTCCGAAAGAGAAAAAGCCTGGCGTGGAATTTCAAAGCTTCAAGCCCGAGCTTTTAAAGCTAAAGGCCAAGCTTGATCAATTTGGTAAAATAAGTATCAAAGAGCGTAAAATTTCGATCGAATTTAGCGAAATTTTACAAATTTCCGAGTTTTTAAAGAAAATCGGATGATTTTTTATAGTGTATTTTAATTTTTCATATTGTAAAATACGCATTTTGTTTAAAACTAACCTAGAGGAGGTGCGATGTTAGACGTAAGTTTGACCGCCATGATAACGACCATCGTCGTATTTTTAGCTTTGATTTACTTCTTAAATATCAAGCTTTATAGACCGTTACTTTTGCATATGGAAAAGCGAGAAGCTATTATTAAAGAGGATGAGACAAATGCGATGAAAAATGCACAGGATGCAGATGCCGATAAAGCAGAGATCGTAAGGATCATGGATGCTGCGAAGTTGCAATCTGTTAAAATAAAGCAAGAGGCGATGGATAGTGCGAAGCAGGCTGCCGTCAGAGAAATAGCCGAGAAAAAAGCCGCGATGGAGGAGGATTTTGATCAATTCTTAGGCGGTTTGGATGAGCAAAAGCGCAACCTAAAAAATGATTTGCAAGCCAAAATTCCGGAATTTAAAAATGCTCTAAGCAGCGCTGTGGCTAAAGTATGAGGATTTCAGTATGAAAAAATATCTATTTTTATTTATAATTCCGGCGTTTGTTTTAGCAAACGGTGGGCACGATGGGGTCAAAGACTACGACGTGCTGTGGCGAAGCATAAATTTCATTTTATTTTTCGGAATTTTGTTTTATCTTTTAAAAGGTCCTGCAAAAGCAGCATATCAAGGTAGAATCGACGGCATCGCATCTAGGCTTGAAGCTAATCAAAAAATTTTAAAAGAGTCCGCAGCTCGCAAGGAGCAAGCTAAAAAAGATCTTCAAGATGCTAAGGTCCAAGGCGCAGCTTTAATCGAAACCGCTAAAAAAGAGATCGTGTTCGCTGCCGAAAAGATAAAAAATGCGACCGAGCAAGAGATTGCGAATTTGCAAAAATCTTTCGACGAGCAGAAGAGCTTTGAGGCGCGTAAGATCAAAAAAGAGGTCGTAAGCGAGATACTGGATGACGTTTTTGCATCGGATGATATTAAATTCGGTCAAGACAAACTGGTTAAAATCGTAGAGAAAAAGGTCGGATGATGATAAATAACACCTCAAAAAGATATGTAAACGCCCTGATACTGAGCTATAAAAAAGATGAACTAGGCTCTGTTTTGCAGACGCTCGAGAGCATCGCGAGTGCGTTTAGAATTCCAAAATTCCGAGATATTGTAAAATCTCCGACGCTAAAAGAGGAATCCAAAGTGGAACTTATCGCGTCATTTATAAAAAATCCAAGCGAAAAAATCGTAAATTTTATTAAACTTTTAGCTAAGAATAGGCGTATTGCACTAATCCCGCAGATAGTCGAGGAACTGCGCAAGAATATTGCGGCGCTGGATAATAAATATTTGGGCAAAATTTATTCCGCCACCGAAATAGACGCCGCGAAAATAAAAGAGCTAGAGACTAAAATTTCAAAGAAATTTAATGCAGATATTACTCTTCAACCCGTTAAAAGCGAGCTTGAAGGCATTAAGATCGAAGTCGAGGATCTTGGATTTGAGATTAGTTTTTCAGTTGATAGATTGAAACAAAAAATGAGCGAATATATTTTAAAAGCAATTTAAAGGAGTAAAGCGTGGGTGCGAAAATTAAGGCAGACGAAATCAGTAGCATAATCAAAGAGCGAATCGAAAATTTCGATCTTAGCGTTGATATCGAAGAAACCGGCAAGGTCGTTTCGGTCGCAGACGGTGTTGCTAATGTTTACGGCTTAAAAAACGTAATGGCTAACGAGATGGTCGAATTCGAAAACGGAGCTCGTGGTATTGCGTTAAATTTAGAAGAAAGCAGTGTCGGCATCGTTATTTTAGGCGATACTAGCGGTATTAACGAAGGTAGTAGCGTTAAAAGACTGGGTAAGCTTTTGCGCGTTCCGGTAGGTGATGCATTAATCGGTCGCGTGGTAAACGCTCTAGGCGAGCCAATCGATGGCAAGGGCGCGATAGAGACTAGCGATACTAGATTTGTCGAAGAAAAGGCCAAAGGTATCATGGCTCGTAAATCCGTCCACGAACCGCTTCAAACCGGTCTTAAAGCGATAGACGCATTAGTGCCGATCGGTCGCGGACAGCGCGAGCTCATCATCGGCGACCGCCAAACAGGAAAAACCACCGTTGCTGTTGATACCATCATCAATCAAAAGGGCCAAGACGTCGTTTGCATCTATGTAGCGATCGGACAGAAACAATCTACCGTCGCGCAAGTCGTTAAAAAGCTTGAAGAATACGGCGCGATGGATTATACGATCGTAGTTGCGGCGGGTGCTAGCGAGGCGGCTGCGCTTCAGTATTTGGCGCCATATTCGGGCTGCACCATGGGCGAGTATTTCAGAGATAACTCCCGCCACGCGCTTATCATCTACGATGATCTTAGCAAGCATGCGGTCGCATATCGCGAGATGTCGCTTATTTTGCGCCGTCCGCCAGGACGTGAGGCGTATCCTGGCGATGTATTTTACCTGCACTCCCGCCTGCTTGAGCGCGCTAGCAAACTAAGCGATGCACTCGGTGCAGGCAGCTTAACGGCGCTTCCTATTATCGAGACGCAGGCAGGCGACGTTTCGGCGTATATCCCTACAAACGTTATCTCTATCACTGACGGTCAAATTTTCCTAGAATCGGGTCTATTCAACTCTGGAATTCGCCCTGCGATCAACGTAGGTCTTTCGGTTAGCCGCGTCGGGGGTTCTGCGCAGATTAAAGCGATCAAAAAGGTCTCGGGAACCTTGCGCCTAGATCTCGCTCAATACCGTGAGCTTCAGGCATTTGCGCAGTTTGCGAGCGATTTGGACGAGAGCAGCCGTAAGCAGCTGGATCGCGGACAAAGAATGGTTGAAATTTTAAAACAGCCTCCTTATTCGCCGCTTCCGGTCGAAAATCAAGTGGTCATCATCTTTGCGGGAAGCCGCGGATTTTTAGACGACGTGCCTACGAGCTCAATTGGCAAATTTGAAGCTGAGCTATATCCATATATCGAGGCGAAATATCCTGAAATTTTTGAAGAGATCAGAAGCAAAAAGACCATCGAGAAGGATTTGGAAGAAAATTTAATCAAGGCTCTAAATGACTTTAAAGCGACATTTGCCGCTTAAGAAGGCTAAATTATGGCAAATTTAAAGGATATAAAACTTCAAATCAAAAGCGTCAGAAATACGGAGAAGACTACCAAAGCTATGAAGCTGGTCTCCAACGTTAAGCTTAAAAACACTAAAGAAGCGGCGATGCGCTCGCGAGCTTATGCGGTGAAGATTAACGAGGTCTTGGGTGAAATTTCTGCGCGCGTTAAAAATTACGTAGGCAATAATTCGGGCAACGACGAAAAACTTAGAATTTTTGATACCACTCGAGAGGTAAAGGTGGTTGATTTGCTGTTTATCACCGCAGATAAAGGGCTTTGCGGCGGTTTTAATATCAATACCATCAAAAAGATCAAAGCTTTGATCGAGGAGCTTAAAGCTAAAAAGATCAAGGTTCGCCTTCGTGCCGTCGGCAAAAAGGGGATAGAGTATTTTGATTTTCAAGGCATTGAGCTTTTGGAGCGATATATCGGCGTGAGCTCATCTCCATCGTCCGAGAAAGCTAACGAAATCGTGCAAGCCGCGGTTAAGGATTTTAACGAAGGTAAAACTGACGAAGTTATACTTATCCATAACGGCTATTTGAATATGATTACCCAAGAGATGCGGGTAAATACATTGGTGCCGATCGGTGAGCCTGCGATTAACGAGGATGCTTTAAAAACATCTACATTGGAAGTAGAGGTTGAAAGCCCTGAGGACGAAGAAACATTGATGTTAAATTTAATCCAGAGCTATCTAAGCTACAGCATGTATTATGCGCTTATTGACTCTTTGGCGGCGGAGCACTGCTCTAGAATGAACGCTATGGAGAATGCGACAAACAACGCCAAGGAGCGCGTATCGCAGTTAAATTTAGCATACAACAAAGCCAGACAAGGCTCTATCACGACTGAGCTTATCGAGATCATAAGCGGCGTCGAATCAATGAAATGAAAGGAAAACGGATGAAAGGAATAATTTCTCAGGTAATGGGTCCCGTGGTCGATGTCGATTTCAAGGACTACTTGCCGAAGATTAATGAAGCTATCGAGGTTAAATTTGACGTCGAAGGCGCTCATCGCAGGCTGATCCTAGAGGTAGCCGCGCACCTTGGAGACAATCGCGTCCGCACGATCGCTATGGATATGAGCGATGGACTTAGGCGAGGGCTTGAGGCTACGGCTCTTGGCGCGCCTATTAGGGTGCCAGTGGGCGAGAAGGTCTTGGGTAGAATTTTTAATGTTACAGGCGATCTGATCGACGAGGGCGAGGATGAGAAATTTGAAACCCGCTGGTCGATCCACAGAGATCCGCCTAGCTTTGAAAATCAAAGCACGAAGAGCGAAATTTTTGAAACCGGCATTAAGGTAGTCGATCTGCTAGCCCCTTACGCAAAGGGCGGCAAGGTAGGATTATTCGGCGGTGCTGGTGTCGGCAAGACCGTCATCATCATGGAGCTAATCCACAACGTCGCTTTCAAACACAGCGGTTACTCCGTATTTGCGGGCGTCGGCGAGCGAACGAGAGAGGGAAATGACCTTTATAACGAGATGAAAGAATCCGGAGTTCTGGATAAAGTCGCCTTGACCTATGGTCAGATGAATGAGCCGCCGGGTGCGAGAAACCGTATCGCGCTAACCGGTCTTACGATGGCTGAGTATTTCCGCGACGAGCTAGGGCTTGATGTTTTGATGTTTATCGACAATATCTTCCGTTTCTCGCAGTCGGGCTCGGAGATGTCCGCGCTGTTAGGACGAATTCCGTCCGCGGTCGGTTATCAGCCTACGCTTGCTAGCGAAATGGGTAAATTGCAGGAGCGCATTACTTCTACCAAAAAGGGCTCCATTACCTCCGTTCAGGCCGTTTACGTGCCTGCGGACGACCTTACTGACCCTGCGCCGGCGACCGTTTTCGCGCACCTTGATGCGACGACCGTTTTAAACAGAGCGATCGCCGAAAAAGGAATTTATCCTGCCGTCGATCCGCTTGATTCGACCTCAAGAATGCTTGATCCACAAATCATCGGCGAGGAGCATTACAAGGTCGCTCGCGGCGTCCAAGCGGTGCTTCAGAAATATAAAGATTTGCAAGACATCATCGCGATTTTAGGTATGGACGAGCTTAGCGAAGAGGATAAGCTCGTAGTCGAGCGCGCTAGAAAGATCGAGCGCTATCTATCTCAGCCGTTTTTCGTAGCCGAGGTATTTACCGGAAGTCCGGGCAAATATATCTCGCTAGAGGAAACTATCGCTGGCTTTAAAGGAATTTTAGAGGGCAAATACGACGATTTGCCGGAGAATGCCTTTTATATGGTGGGAAATATCGACGAGGTAGTAGCAAAAGCTGAAAAGATGAAAGCATAGGAATTTTAAGATGAAAGAATTTTTGCTTTTAGATATCGTTACGCCCGAAGGGATGGTCTTTTCTGGCGAAGTCAAATCCGTCCAACTCCCCGGCATTACTGGCGAAATGGGTATTTTGCCGGGGCATGCGAGCTTGCTAACGGGGCTTAAAGATAAAAGCGAAGGCGGAGTCGTTGAGATCGTAGATAAAGATGGCAAAAAGCAGCTTGTTTTGGTAAACGACGGATTTTTGGAAGTTACAGAAGAAAAAACTACTATTCTAGCCACTCAAGCCGTAGCTATCGGAGGTGATAGCGAAAGCGCCGTAGCGAAGTCTTTGCAACGCGCCAAAGATATGCTTGCGTCTATTAGCTCCGATGCGGCAAATTCCGCAGCAATCATGGCTAGAGTCGACGAATTCGCAAGGCAAAGTTAAATATGCTAGATCTAATTTTAAGTTATTTTACGAGAAGCACGTTTATTACGATATTCGTGCTTTCTTGGTTATCCATTTATTTTATCGTCACTTTTACGATTTTAATCTCCAGATTTGTAGGGCTTAGTGCGTGGCAACACCGCGAAGCAAAGGCACTCGAATCCTTGCTGATGGGTGGTAGGATTTCGCTTTCGGGCTCTATTTTTCAAAAAGTAAATACCGATAAAATTTCAAAAGAAGCCTTGGAAATTTATAAAGGCAAGGCCGAGCGCGACTCCACTAGCGGACTTACTTGGCTATCTATCGTCGCCTCCACTTCGCCGTTTATCGGGCTATTTGGTACAGTTGTTAGCATACTTCACACATTTTCCAAGCTCGGCGGTGGAAATTCCGGCATCGATACTATCGCTCCTGCGATCAGCGAGGCGCTAGTTGCCACAGGATGTGGAATTTTTGTAGCGATCCCCGCATACACCTTTAGCTTACTTATAAAACGCAAAGCATACGAAGTTATGAGCATTATAAATCGTACAGCGGATATTTTGCTATTTAAAGCAAACACTGGAAAAGCTATTTAATGTATAATTTCGACGAAAATCCAGAGTTAAATATCACTCCGCTCGTCGATATTATGCTTGTTTTGCTAGCGATTTTAATGGTCGCGCAAACGGCGATTATCTACGATGAAAAGATCGAACTGCCTAGCGGCTCAAAAGCACAGGTTTCGGAAAATACCGCGGAATTCTTGCTTGTGCGTATCGGCGAAGATCGCAAGGTTTATATCGACAAAAGCTCGATGAGCCTAGCTGAATTCCCGGATAATCTCGTACTGCTTAAAGGCACCGGCAAGTATAGCTTGGAAAAACCCGTCTATATCCAAGCCGATAAGAGACTCGTTTATGACGATGTAATGTTTGTCTTAAAGAGCTTAAAGCAAGCGGGTTTTACTAAAGTCGCGCTTCAAACAAATGGCTAATTATTCAAATTTTACGGGGGTTAAATACGATAATTTTAAATCGTTTTTAATTGCCCTTTTTGCCTATCTGCTGGTGATTTTCGTTCTTTTATATCAAATTTCAAAGCCGCAGGAAAAATTTAAAAAATATACCGACAATCCCAACGATTATATGGATGTTACTTTTGATTTCGAAATAGATGATAAACTTCCGTCCGCGCCTGAAATCGCTAAAGAAACGAAGCAGGGCGAGTTTGAAAATAAGAATATTAAGGACGTGCCGGAGGATAAAATTAAAACTACAGCGCAAGTAGTTCCGCCACCTCCGGTGCAGGCAAAGCCGAAAGAGCCCGAAAAGCCGAAGGAAGAGCCGAAGCCGGAACCTAAAAAGGACGAGCCTAAAGCTGAGCCCAAAAAAGAGGAGCTCAAGCCCGAGCCTAAGTTGGAAGATAAACCTTCTGAAAAAGTAGTAGAGAAAAAAGAGGAAACTAAGCCGGAGCCAAAAAAAGAGGAAAAACCGAGCTTGAGCGATCTTTTTTCGGATACGACTAAGGACAATAAGAAGCTTGAGGAGAGCGCTAAAGCTAGCGACGCCGTTCAGAGTAACAAAAAGTCCGATAAAGAAACCGCCACCTCTAGTGCTAAGGATAAAGCGGCATCTAAAAATGCTGTCGTCAAATCCGATAAGCTTGGCGGCAGGACGCAAAGGACGGGCGAGTATAACGCCTATTACGGCGCTATCGAGAAAAAGCTTCAAGTTCTATGGAGTAAATACGTCGCAACTACGAAAGATGATGCGAAAATTAGGATAATCATTGGCGCGGATGGACAAGTGATGGATTGTAAAATTCTAGAGATGGGGCGAGAGACGGAATTTAACCAGAAGTTGCGAGATTTTGTGGATAATATATCGACCCAGACTTTTCCGAAGTCTCCCGACGGAGCATCGCATGATATTGAGACTACGATGTCCGACGTAATGAAGACAAATTAGAATTTGTAAGGAAAAAATGTGAAGAGACTTTTTTGTATTTTTGCCTTTTGCTGTATGCTTTTTGCGACGGATTCGGAACAGAATTTTACTTATGAAAGAAATTCCGTTTCGCAAAAATCTGGTAAAATTCAAATTTCAAAGGAGCTAGATGCTTATTTTTCGCAGATGGCGTCGAAATTGCAAGCTCTATGGACGAAGTATCAAGCAGGCATTTCCGATGAGGCTAGAGTCCGTATAGAATTTAGCAACAATGGACGAGTTTTAAATTATCAAATTTTAGAGCTTGGGCGTAGTACAGAATTCAACCAAAAGCTAAGGAAATTTTTAGATGAGCTTCCTAAGCTAAGCTTTCCAAAATCACCGGATAATAAATCTCACACATTTGAAATGGTATTATCCGACGTAGCAAATTAAATTTAAGGAGAAAAGATGAAGAAACTACTTTTGATTCTTGCATTTTGTAGTAGCATTTTCGCGGCAGATGCGACTATGTCTATCGTAAACGAAGGGGTAAATCTACCTAAAATCGTTGTTCAGGATGCATCGAACCTTGCAAATTCAGAATTTGGCAACAAATTCTTTAAACTTATGGTGGGCGATCTAAAGGTCGGCGCGACTTTTGAAGTCAGCGACGAGTATCTACAAAGCAGCTATGATGCGAGCGCTTCCGACAATCTAGGCTCTAGCGGTGCCGCTCTTATCGTGCGTTACGCGGTAAGTGATAAAAGCTCGCCGATGAGCCTAAAAGCCAAAGTGCTCGAAGCAAACAGCGGTAGGGTGATGTACGAGAAGAGCTTTACGCTTTCAAATGCTGAGAAATATCCGTTTTTAGCCCATATGGCGGTATCTGAGATCGTCAAGCAGTTAGGCTATTCAAATGTCGATTGGATGAAGGAGATGATTTTGCTCTCTCGCTACACTTCGACGCGTGAGAGCGAGATCATGGTGGCTGACTATACGCTTACTTACCAGCAGGTTGTGCTTCGCGGCGGATTAAATATCTTCCCTAAATGGGCAAGCGCAGCGCAGAACGAATTTTATTATACCTACTATGTCAATAAAAATACGCCCGCTATCTATAAATTTAATCTATCCAACGGTAGCAAGAGTAAAATTTTTACCGGTCATGGCATGACGATAGCTTCAGATGTAAGCGCCGACGGCAGAAAGCTTCTAATCACCAATGCGCCTAAAGATCAACCCGATATTTATTTATATGATATAGCCTCGGGCAGCGCTAAGCAAATTACTGATTATGCAGGCATTGATGTAAATGGAAATTTTATCGACGGCGATTCGCGCGTGGCTTTTGTGAGCGATCGTCTGGGCTATCCGAACGTATTTGCCACTAGCATAAACGGCGGTAACGTTCAGCAGCTCGTCTATCACGGCAAAAATAACAACTCCATTAGCACAAATGGTAATTACGTTACTTACTCTAGTCGCGACGGCGGGGGCGGATTTAATATATATTTAATCTCTACTCAAACCGATATGATTCGCCAGTTAACGGCTAGCGGCAAAAATATGTTTCCTAGATTTTCTAGCGATGGCGGTAGCATTATGTTTATCAAGCAAGATGGCAGCGGAAGCTCGGTAGGTATTATCAGAGTTAACGAGAATAAAAGTTTCCAATTTCCGTTAAGAGTGGGTAAAATTCAATCGGTTGATTGGTAAAATATTAAAAAATCTCGTGATATAATGACTTCAATTTTTTTTGAAAGGATAGAAAATGAAACATTTAGTTTTATCTTCGATAGCAGTTGCTGCTCTATTATTGAGCGGTTGTTCTAAAAAGACCCCAGAGGCCGATACTACAAGCACAAGTGATGCAGATAGACTAGCTGCTTTGGCATCTCAGATCCAAAGTGAAGTTGGCACTGTTTATTTCGACTTTGATAAATTTAATATTAGAGCCGATCAGCAAGGCACAATCAATAATAACGCAGCTCTATTCAATCAGGCAGGCGCAGAGTCCCTAACCGTCAAAGTTGAGGGTAACTGCGATGAGTGGGGTTCTGATGAGTACAACTATGCTCTTGGTCTAAAGAGAGCTACTGCAGCTAAAGACGCATTGGTTGCTCAAGGCGTAAATGAGAGTAGAATTTCCGTAGTAAGCTACGGCGAGAGCAATATGGCTTGCACAGAGCATTCTAAAGAGTGCGATGCTCAAAATAGACGTGACGAATTCAAAGTTGGATTCTAATTTGAAATTTAAAAATTTCACGGTGGCGGCTCTTTTGGGAGCTGCCACTTTTTTAAATGCAGAAACTTCTGCATTTGATGCTGGTAATATTGATTCAGGCAGCTCTTACGGACTAACTGAAAACGAGCAGGTATTGCGCGATAACCGCAAGCGTATAAGCGAGATGCAGTCTAGCGTTGATAGTACTCGCGAGAGCGTAGAAGGCTTGCGTACAGTGCTTGAAGGCACTAATTCCCAAATTTCAAAACTTGAAAGCAGAGTGGCGGATCTAGAAATTCGCGCTACCGGCAAAAGCCAAGGCAGCAGCGAGCTAGATCAGATGAAACGAGACATCGCTACTATAAAAGCCCAAATTGCTGAAATCAATAAAAAATTAGGCAGCGGCGGTAGCGTAAAAAAAAACGCTGAATTAGACGCAAGCACTGCTTCAGCCCCTGCTAGTACAAAATCAGACTCCGATTTTAAATCAAAAGATCAAGCATCAGTATTGAAAGAGGCCGATGCTTTATATGCCAAAAAAGACTATTCGGGCGCAAAAGAGCGCTATGCTTATCTAGTATCCAAAAATTACAAGCCGGCAAAGGCAAACTATATGCTGGGCGAAATTTCATATTTTTCCGGCTCATACGCAGAAGCGATAAACTATTATAAAAAGAGCATCTCGCACAACGAGAGCCAAGACTACACCCCAAAGCTCCTCTATCACACTGCGATCAGCTTCGATAAGATCGGCGATAAAGACAGTGCAAATAAATTCTACAAAGCGCTAAAGGCTTCATACCCGGATTCCAAAGAAGCTAAAGCCGCGCCCACTAGATAACCTAAATTTTAAATACAAACTCAAAATAAAATTCTAAACAGGAGAAAACTATGGCTAACAACCGAGTTATAAAGATGCATTATGAGCTAAAAGACGGCAAAACCGGCGAAATTTTAGAGTCAAATTTAAACTCCGACCCGATCGCCTTTCTTAGCGGCAAAGATCAAATCATCCAAAAGCTGGAAGATGAAATTTTAAATCTACAAGCGGGCGAGAGCAAAACGGTTCGCATAAGCCCGAGCGACGGGGTCGGCGAGTATAAGCAGGACGCCGTGCAGATCCTACCTAAAGAGCAGTTTGCGGGTATCGATCTGGCAGTGGGCATGGAGCTTTTCGGCCAGGCAGAGGACGGCGCGACCACCCGCGTGAGCGTCAAAGCTATCGGCGAGCAGGACGTCACTATCGACTTTAACCACCCGTTTGCGGGCAAGGAGCTGGAATTTAATATAAAGATCGTCGAGAATCGCGAAGCGACGGCGGATGAAATTCTTACCGGCCAGCCGGAGGGTGCTCACAGCTGCGGCTGCGGACATAATCATCACGAGGGGCACGAGTGCTGCGGCGGACACGGACACGATCACGCAGAGGATCACGAGTGTTGCGGAGGCCATGGGCATGTAGACGGTCATGAATGCTGCGCAGGTCACGATCACGGGAAAGATCACGAGTGCTGCGGCGGGCACCATCACGAGCATTAGGACTTTTTTATGAAATTTGCTTTTATCTTCCCGGGGCAGGGCTGCCAAAGCGTAGGCATGGGCAGGGAGTTTTACGAGAACTCCGATCCTGCGCGCGCGCTTTTGGATGAGGCTTCAAGTTTTACCGACATCGATTTTAAAAATTTACTGTTTGAGCCCGGCGACAAGCTTGACGTTTCGGAATTTACGCAGCCTGCGATTGCATTAAATTCCGTGATGGCGCTTGCGGCGCTGCAAGAAAGAGCGGATCAAGAAAAGCTTAACATCGCTCCGCAGTTTTTACTCGGACACTCACTGGGCGAGTTTAGCGCGCTAAGCGCTGCGGGAGGAATAGAGCTGAAGCAGATGCTAAAGCTAGTAAATATTCGCGGTAGGCTAATGCAGAGCGCCTGCGAGGGCAAAGGCGCCGGAATGATGGTGATCTTAGCTCTTGCCGACGAGGCGGTCGAGAAAATTTGCGCGAATGCGAGAAGCGTCGGTAAGCAGGTTTGGGCGGCGAATTATAACTGCGACGGGCAGATCGTAGTTGCGGGCAAAAAAGACGATCTCGCGGCGCTCGAGGGCGAGTTTAAAGCCGCGGGTGCAAAGCGCGCAATGCTACTTAATATGAGCGTCGCGAGCCACTGCCCGATGCTACAAAGCGCCAGCGACGAGCTTTTGGAATTTTTGCGCCCCGCGTTAAAAGAGAGCTTTGCCCCCGTCGTCGCTAATGCCACAGCGCGAACATACAGGGCGAAATCCGAAGCGCTAGAGCTGCTGAAAGCCCAGCTTATCAGCCCCGTGCTTTACAAGCAAAGCATCAAAAATTACGAGGGCGAGGTGGATTGCTTCGTCGAGTTCGGCGCGGCGGTTTTAAAAGGTATAAACAAAAAGATCACGCAAAAGCCGACCTTCAGCATCATGGATCTTGCGAGCCTAGACGAGTTTGTAAAATTTGCAAAGGAGAATGGATGAAAGTTGCGATCTTAGGCGCCATGCCCGAAGAGATCGAGCCGCTGCTATCTGCGCTGCGCGAGCGGGGCGTGAGCGTGGAGGCTGTGGAGCACGCGAATAATAAATTCTACGCCGCTAAGCTTAACGGCCACGATCTAGTGATCGCGTATTCGAAGATCGGCAAGGTAAATTCCGCCCTGACCGCTACGGTTATGATCGAGAGATTCGGTGCGCGCGCGCTCATTTTTACGGGCGTCGCGGGAGCTTTGAAGCGCGGCATTAAGATCGGCGAAATTTTATACGCCACCTCGCTCGTGCAGCACGATCTGGATATCACGGCGTTTGGGCATCCGCACGGATTCGTGCCTGGAAGTAAAATTTCAGTCAAAACCGACGCGAGGCTAAATTCCATAGCGCAAACCGTCGCCGAGCAGCTTGGCATCACTCTAAAATCGGGCGTCATCGCTAGCGGCGATCAGTTCGTAAGCGGCGAGGAGCGCAAGAGCTGGATTGAGCGGACGTTTGACGCGAGCGCGGTCGAGATGGAGGGAGCGAGCGTGGCACAGGTGTGTGACGCGCTGGGCGTGCCGTTTTGCGTGCTGCGCGCGATAAGCGACGAGGCGGGGCACAAAGCCGAGTTCGACTTTGACGAGTTTATGGTAAAAAGCGCGCAAACGAGCGCAAATTTCGTCCTAAAAATGATCGAAAGGTTATGATAAACCTCTCCAAAAAGCTACTTCGCCGCGTCGGACAAACCAACGCCAAATACAAGATGTTCGAGCGCGGCGATAAAATTTTACTAGCTCTTAGCGGCGGCAAGGACAGCATGAGCTTGGCGCACGTACTGAAGCACTTCCAAAGCGTAAGCCCGCTAGATTGGGAGTTTCGAGCCGTGACCGTCACCTACGGTATCGGCGAGGACCTGCGCGAGATAAGCGCCCATTTTAAAGAGCACGAGATCCCCTATGAGATAATCGATACTAAAATTTTTGAATTCGGCAAGGAAAAGATCCGCGCAAACACTACGTTTTGCAGCTTTTGCTCGCGTATGAGGCGCGGATACATCTACTCTTACGCGCTTGAGCACGGCTTTAATAAGATCGCCATCGCCCACCACCTCGACGACGCCGCGGAGAGCTTTTTTATGAATTTTACCTTCAACGGCGCGCTGCGCACCCTCGCTCCGCGCTATGTCGCCGAAAATGGCCTTGTGATCATCCGTCCGTTCATTCTCACGCGCGAGCGTCAAATCGCAGCCTGCGCCAGAGATAACGAGCTTCCGATCATGCGCGAGGAGGAGGTTTGCCCCGCGAAGCAATACGGCGGCAAGGAACCTACCGCGCGCGCCGCTACGAAGGAGCTTTTGGCGCAGTACGAAAAGGCCCATCCGAGGTTTTTTATCAGTCTGCAAGCTGCCTTTGCCAACATCCACGAAGAGACCTTTTTCGAGCCTAAATTTTAAAATTTTAAGCGGTTTGCGCCCCCCCTGCCAAACGAATTCAAAGCGCGCATTTCTTGCGATAACATTAGTTTCGTACGCCTAGTTCGATTTTTTGGCTTGAATGGGCCTGACGCGCGCAGAGCGGTTGTCCTCCCATGTGCTCAAACGAGCCGCGAGCCGCGGCGCGAGCGGTTGGTTTACTGCGTTTAAATTGTGGCGTGGACGATTCGCTTCTGAGTCTGAGTTGTGTACGAGCCGCGGCGAACAGTTGCCCCCGCGTCCGACTGCGCTAGAGTGGTGTACTTCTGCGTCCGAAGCTGTGCATACGAGCTTAGGCTGCACGCTAGAGCGGTTACGCCCGCTGCGCCCGAGGGCTGCGAGTAGGGCGGGTTACGCCGCCTGCATCTGCTTTTGCGAAACAGCTGCGGCTGCTTTCGGCGCCGCACTTTCGTCTTGCTCGGATGTCGCCCGTGTCCAAGCGAGCTTTACGGGCGAGCGTTAAGGGGCTTGCAAAGTTTGCGCGAAAGATAGTTGTAGAAATTTTATTCCGAAAAGTATTTTTAAAATTTTAACGAAGCCCGATTCAAAACTCCGACGAAGCCGAATTATGAAATTTTACTTCGCAAAATTTTAAAATTTTAACGAAGCCGAATTTAAAATTCCGGCGGAGCCAAATTTTAAAATTTCAAAGCAACCGAATTTTAAAATTTAGCAAAGCCGAATTCTGAAATTTTATCGTAGCTAAATTTCCGCTCTCGTTTCATAAACGTTACATTTTGAAATTTCGCCGCTCGCACCCGGTCAAATTTCACGCCGCTTCAAAGCCGCTTCAAACCTCCGCTGTCGCGCACGCAGATTAAATTTTAAAATTTCGCGCGCGCCGCATTGCTTCTCAAATTTACACACCGCAAAATTTTAACCGATTTTCGCTCCGAAATTTATGCCGCATTAATCGCCGCGGATATATAATAGCGAATGTCATATTTCACGTAAGGAGTAAGCATGGCTACAATCCAACCAAGCTATAAGCTTTTCATCGACGGCGAGTTTGTGGGTGCCGAAGGCGGCGCGAGCCTAGACGTTTTTAATCCCGCTACCGGCGAGAAAATTTCAAAGATCGCAGATGCTAGCAAGGCGGACGTCGATAGAGCGGTCGCTGCGGCGCGCAAGGCGTTTGAGAGCTTTCGCCGCACTAGCGTTTATGAGCGCAGCGCGCTACTAAACAAGATCGCCGACGTCCTAGAGCAAAACGCCGAGTTTATCGCGACCGTAGAGACTATCGACAACGGCAAACCGATCCGCGAGACGCGCGCGGTCGACGTAGCGTGGTCGATCGAGCATTTCCGCTATTTTGCGGGCGTGATTTTGGGCGAGGAGGGCAGCGCGAATATGCTAAAAGAGCGCTATTTATCCGTCGTTTTGCGCGAGCCGATCGGCGTAGTAGGACAGATCGTGCCGTGGAATTTCCCGTTTTTGATGGCTGCGTGGAAGCTCGCTCCGCTGATTGCTGCGGGCGATACGTGCGTGTTTAAGCCAAGCTCCGAGACCAGCCTTAGCATTTTGGAGTTCATCCGCCTAATCGCGCCGCTACTTCCAAAGGGCGTCATCAACGTAGTAACCGGCAAGGGAAGCAAGGCAGGCGAGTTCGTCCGCACTCACAAAGGGCTCGACAAGCTCGCGTTTACGGGCTCTACCGAGGTCGGCAGAGGCATCGCGTTAGCCGCGGCGCAAAAGATCATCCCTGCTACGCTTGAGCTTGGCGGCAAGAGCGCAAACATCATCTTTGACGATTGCGACTTCGACGTTGCGATCGACGGCGTGCAGCTGGGGATCCTTTTCAACCAAGGCCAGGTCTGCTGCGCGGGAAGCAGGATCTTCGTGCAGGAGGGCATCTACGATAAATTCGTACCGGCGCTCGTAGAGAAATTTAAGCGCATCAAAGTAGGCGATCCGCTCGATCCGAACACCCAGATGGGATGCCAGATCAACAAAAAGCAAGCCGATACAATTTTAGAGTACGTAAAAATCGGCGTAGAGGAGGGCGCTAAGATCGCCGTGGGCGGCAAGCGACATAGCGCGGGAGAGGCTTTCGTCGAGCCTACGCTACTCGTGGACGTGCGCAACGACATGCGCGTGGCGCAGGAGGAGATCTTCGGCCCTGTGGGCGTCGTGATTAAATTTAAAGATCAAGACGAGCTCGTCCGCATGGCAAACGACAGCCTCTACGGACTAGGCGGCGCGGTATTTACGCGCGACATCGCAAAGGCACTCACGGTCGCACGCCTGCTTGAGACGGGTCGCGTGTGGGTCAATACCTACAACCAGATCCACGCCGGCGCGCCGTTTGGCGGCTACAAAGAATCGGGCATCGGTCGCGAGACGCACAAGATGATCCTGGAGCACTACACCCAGACCAAAAACATCTACATCGACACGATCTCCAAACCGAGCGGCTTTTACGAGCAGTAAGGCTTAGCGCGGTATCTCGGGCTACGTTTCGGGCGGTTTGCGCCGCCCGAAATTTTTACTCAAATTTATTAATTCAAATTTTAGAATTTTAAATTGAGTACCGAGTGAAATTGCATGAACTCGTGCTATGTCGTTGCAGATCTTAAAGTAGATCGCTCGTATACAGACCGAACAAAGATGAGAGCTCAAATTTAACGTCTTTGTCACTCAACAATTTATTATTCGGCACTGCAATAATGCCTGATTTAAACCTATACAATATATACTTTTTAAATTTGAATCCGTTGAGTGCTAAGAAAATGAAATGATGTAGCATGGTGATTAAAAAGAATATTGGACTTACCAAATACCCAACCATTCTCTTTCTCCTATTTTTTATATCTTTGATCCATATATTTACGTCTTGCTCATTGTATGGTATCAACGCCCAAGTTACCGATACAAGATCATCTTTTTGCAAAATTTCGGTTTTAAATTTCATATGTTCGTCTATATGGTCGAATGAAATTTTATCATCATAAAATTTTGTAAAAAACTTATTGTAAAATTCTTGATAGGCTATTTTTATCTCCCAAAAAATACTAAATAAAATTCCGAAAATCCCTAGCGTTAATGACGCCCTTCTCATCATTTCTTTATGCGGATCCAGCTCCGGCGTTAAATTTAGCAAGACAAAAGACAAGAATATAAGCACGCACATGATTTTATTTGATATAGTAAGCCTAAAAAAGTAGTCGTTTTCTATGATTATCGGCTCTTTGTAGCAATCTCTCATGAAATTTCCCATTTTTAAAAAATATTTAATCCATTTTATCGCCGTTATGCTTACGAAGCATTTAAAATTTAGCCACGCTTTTACGGCACTATCTTGCCAGCCTGCGCTAAATTTTAAAATTTCAAACTCGCCGCTTTAAAGAGCCGTCATCTGCGCGAGTGCGCGCAGACGGGTGCATGCAAGAGATAGTCTCGGGCGCTGTTTTATCGCGGGCCTTCGTCCGCATCAAGTCATACCGAGAGCCATGTCCAAGCCTCAAAGCTCATACGATTGCCGATTTCGCTATCGAGCCGTACGCAAGCCCGCGCCCAAACTCGCGCGGCGAAAATCTAAATTTACGCTATAATCTTGCAAAGCGGAGCGTAGAACTCCTGCTGCGCGTGCGCGACGAAATTTAAACAAAGGCCCGCGAATGCGGGCTTCTTAGCTTTCGCACGGTTGCGGCGTAACGCTAAATTTAACGGAGGGAGCATGGATAAGGAGCGGTATATTTTTGAGAAATTTAGATCGAAGCTTAACGGCGATGATTGCGCCGTAATCGGCGAGCGAGCGTATTGCAAGGACCTTTTCGTCGAGGGCGTGCACTTTCGCCGCGGCTGGCTTAGCCTGCGCGAGATCGGCGCAAAGGCGATGCTCGTAAACATCTCGGACATGATCGCGACGAATGCGCGCGCCAAATACGCTCTATTGGGGCTTGCGCTGCCGCGTGAGATCGGCACGCGCGAGATCGACGAGCTGTGCGCGGGCGTGAGCGAAACGGCGCGGGAGTGGGGCATACGGATCATCGGTGGCGACACGATCGGCTCGGATCGCATCGCGCTTAGCGTGAGCCTGATCGGCAAGTGCAAGCGCCCCGTGTTTCGCAGCGGCGCGCGCGCGGGCGATCTCATCGCGCATACGGGCGAGCTAGGCAGCGTCGGGCGCGATCTAGCGGTGCTTTTAAGAGATGAAATTTCGCCCGCTAGCTCGCAGAGACAAAACCGAAACGATAAAATTTCGTCGGTGCAAGGCCTAAGCACCGCGCCGCAGGGTCTAAACGCCGAGGCTTCGGCGGCACAAAATCTTGGCGATGAGGTGCGAAGCCCGGGCGATAAAATTTCGCTCGCTCATGCTAAGCTACAGAGCCTGGATGATGAAACTTCGGCAATGCAAATTTTGGACTTTGAGCCGCAAAGTCTGGACGATAAAATTTTACCTGCGCGCGCCGAGCCGCCGAGCTTGGACGCTGGAATTTCGGCGCAAGATTCCGTGTCGCAGAGTGGAGACGATCGCAAGAGCCCTACGTCGCAAAGCCTCGCATGCGAAAATTCTACGTCGCAATGCTCTGCAGGCGAAAATCCTGTGCCGGGTAGTGGTTCATATCGCTTGCGCGAGGATCTGCGCGCAAAAATTTCAAAGAATTCGCGCCTCGTCAGGCCCGTTTTGCGCGATAAGTTTTTTTACAAGGCGGCGAAGCTCATCAGCGCGGCGATGGACATTAGCGACGGCCTCGCGCAGGACTTGCCCCGCCTACTGGAGGCTAGCGGCGTGGGTGCGCACTGGATCGCCCGTCCTAGCGAGGCTGCGCTACAAAGCGGCGAGGAGTACGAGATTTTGTTTAGCTTCGCGCCGAAGTTTTTGCCCAAAATCTACGCAATTGCCGCTAAGGCGGGCGTCGCGATCAATATTATCGCCGAGGTTTGCCCGCGCACGCCGCAAAGCTCGATGGAATTTCGCGGCAGCTCGCACCACTTCGCTCCTTGAAATTTACCGCGACCGCTTTAAATTTTAAGGCGAGGGATTTGAATTTTAATCTGAAACGGCACGCAAAGCGAGTAAATTTTACTTAGCAAGTGAGCTACGGCGTGCTTTATACCAAAGAATTCGCGGTTTTTGGCATTTGCCGAATGGGCGAGAGACGGGATACGACTCGCAAGGGTGCTGCGGCTAGCGAACATGAGACTTAAATAGGTAAATTTCATATCCAAAGCGTTCGGCGCCTCAAGCCTTGCGTTTAAATTTAATCTACAATTACAAGCCGAATTTTAATCTGTCCAATTTAAATATCTGCGCAGACCGCATACATTGCAGCTCCGTCGTTTGTCGCACTCACGGCATATAGGTGCCCGCCCTTACCGTCACGCCGTGCCCGCGAAACTCCGCGCCCTGCATCGTAAGAGGATATGATTTTAGTATTTACGGCTCCTTAAAATTTGAAGCGATTATAGCTTAAATTTGGGCGAGAATTTTAAAATTTTGTATGCACGTTAAAATTTTACGGCGTGCACGTTAAATCATACGATGCGCACGCTAAAATTTTACGGCGCGCGGCATGGAATTTCAAATTTTGTGGAGCCACTAAATTTTGTGGAGGGACAGAATTTCGTGAAGCCGAGGAATTTGGAATTTGAAATTTCGCCCCTTCACGTAGTCTGCACGCAAGCTCGCTATCATACCGCTATAAAATTTACAAAGGAGCCGTATGAGGGAGATCGTAAAAAAATTTGTCGCAGGCGACGCGGATATTATATTCGCTAGACTTTCCGTTATCATAGTGCTTGCCGTGATGGGCAACTACAAGTGGTTTGAGTTCGAGGTGGAGGCTTTAAAGCCGCTTTTTTCGCAGACGTGGCTTTCGTTTTTGCCCTCAGCGCTCGGGGACGCCGGCGCGAGCTATTTTTTGGGCGTGGTGGAGACCGTGGGCTATCTCTCGCTCATCGCGGGCTTTTTCAAGCCGAAGGCGGGCATCGTGGGTGATCTCATCGTAATCGTCATGGCGCTGAGCACGCTCAGCCTACTGCCGCAGCTAGGCAAGATCGACGGCTTTATCTTTAAAGACCTTTTCTTGCTAGGCCTTGGCTTGGTGCTGCTAAAATACGACCTGACGCGCCTTTGCCGCGGAGAAAAAAGCTGCGATTGAGCCGTCAAAACATACTGGCGTCGGTTCCGACGCAACACTAAATGATCGCGCACGGCGAGCTTGAGGCGTTTTGATTTAAAGCCTGCTTTGCCGGTGAGTGCGTGCTTGAGCTCGCTCGCATAGCACCCTTTAAAATACGGCCGCGCTAAAATTTTATGACGCGCGGTTGAAATTTATCGAGCTGAGGTAATTAAATTTTACTAACGCTCAAACCCAAATTTATAAAATTTTAAATCGATCCATCAGATTGTACCACAAATTGAGTCGCGTTAAATTTGACAGCGAAAGCTTAATTTTAAGCTCAAAGCATTAGATTTAGATCCAGCCAAATTCGCATTTGATTAAGCGAAACGAAAAGCGCAAAGTTATATCATTTCTTAGAAATTCTGCAATTTTTTCGAAAGGATGAGATATGAAGCACTTTTCACTCTCAAAGGCCGTTTTTATGGCGGCGAGTTTGGCCCTGCTCGGGCTAACGATTGCGAATGCGCAGGAGAAATTTTCCCCAGTTATCGTCATTCACGGCGGCACCAGCGGGCTTGATCTAACCAAGGAGGAATTTAAAATCCGCGAGGAGCCGATGAAAAAGGCGCTTTTGGCGGGTCAAGCCGTGCTTGAGAAAGGCGGCAGCGCGATGGATGCCGTAACGGCGGCGATAATGGTGCTTGAGGACGATCCGAATTTTAACGCGGGCAAGGGCGCGGTATTTACCGCCGACGGATTTAACGAGCTTGATGCCTCGATCATGGACGGCTCGACCAAAAAAGCGGGCGCGGTCGCGATGGCGAGGCATATCAAAAACCCTATCCTAGGCGCCAGGCTCGTGATGGATAAGACGTGGCATACGCTAGTCGCCGGCGAGGGAGCCGACAAGCTCGCCAAAGAAAACGGCCTAGAGATGGTCGATCAGAAGTATTTTTTTACGCAGTTTAGATACGACGCGCTGCAAAAAGCCAAAGAGAAGCAAAAGCTGCTACTTGATAGCGAAAAGGCGAAAAAGACGTCGTTAAATTTACACGAGCGTCCGTATCTTGGCACCGTAGGCGCGATCGCGCTAGATAAAAACGGCAACCTAGCCGCAGCGACCAGCACGGGCGGCATGACCAACAAAATGACCGGCCGCATCGGCGATAGCCCGATAATCGGCTCTGGAACCTATGCCGACAACGACTCTGTGGCGGTTTCTTGCACCGGCACGGGCGACATCTACATGCGCGTAAACGCCGCGCACGAGGTCTCGGCTCTGTATAAATACAAAACGCAAGACGTGCAAAAAGCAGCCGAAGATGCAGTAGCTCAGGTCAAAGCTCTAGGAGGCAGCGGCGGCATCATCTCGATCGACAAGCACGGACACACGGGCTTTGCATGGACGAAAGATAAGCTCGGCATGTATCACGGCGAAGCAAGACTCGGAGCCAAACCGATCGTTTATTGGCCGCTTGGCGAGAAATAAGCGTAAATTTAGCCCCTTTGCGGGGCTAAATTTAAATCAAATAGCAAGGATAAATACGCTTTTTATCGCGCGTCTATCAAAATTTGGCGCCTTCGTCGATCAAGCGCTTCGGCAAGGCTAAATTCGGTTAAATTTTACTTTCAGCACCTTGGCAAAGCGCAAATTTTCTATTTAAAATCGGCTCTCTTTAACTTAGGCTCAAATCAAGGGGTATTAAGTTCCGCTGAGCCTTAAATTTTACCGAAATCCATATTTCTTGATACCAAAGCGCTCAAATTTCAGGTAGAATATCGCCACATAAAATCAAGGCGGTAAAATGAGAAAATTTATAGTCGTTCGCGGACACGCGGGCTCTGGTAAAACGACTTTCGCAAAAGAGAAAATTAAAGAATTTCAAAACGAATATCCGCAGGCGCAAATTTATCATCTGGAAAACGATATGTTTTTAACTGATGAAGCGGGGGTTTATACTTGGTCGCCGAAGCTTTTGGAGGATGCAAAGCGCAAGGTCGCCCGCGAGATAAAGCAGGCGTATAAATTTGCTCTGGAAAACAAAGCTAAAGACGTTCTTATCGTGCTTAGTAACGTGAGCGCGCGCACCAAAGAACTGCTAAGCCTAAAAGAACAAGCCGCCCAAAATGGATTTATTTTCGAATGCTTTAGAATGCAAAATTTCTTCGCCTCCGAGCACGGCGTCGATGAAGATACCGTGATAGCGATGTTTATCAAGGTTGCAAACAACAAAATAGAGGGCGAAATTTTGATCCCGCCCGTTAATCCTATGAGCCAAAGCGTAGCGCAAAAGATTAAAGACGCGGCGGCTCTAAACAGGCGCGATCTGCCCTTTGATACGGCGCAAAATACCTACGTAACGAAAAAATATATCGCCGCCACGCAGGACAAAAGGCTCTGGAGCGCGCGTCAAAGCGAGCTTTATCCAGAGCTTCGCACCTACAAATACTCAAAACGCGTCTTTTTCAAAGCCGATTGGGATAAGGCGCTACTTGAGATGCGCGGGCTCATAATGGACGATAATCTAAATATCATCGTGCGTCCGTTTAAAAAGGTCTATAACTACTCGGAATTTACCTCGCGCAAAAGCCTTTATCCTATCGACATCACAGACGATACGCCCGTGCTTGCCGTGCGAAAGGTAAACGGCTTTTTGGGGTGTTGCACCTACGTAGATGCCCACGAAAGCGGCGCGAGCTTTAACCGTCGCGTCATCTACTCTACGACGGGATCGACCGATAGTAGATTTGCACAGATGACGCGCGAGCACTGCTGCAAATTTGAAGAGATTTTCAAACGCTATCCAAATAAAACTTTTTTATTTGAGATCACTGACGAGAGCGACCCGCACATCGTAGAAGAGGAGCTTGGAGAGACTTTTATTGGACTTATCGACGTTAAAACCGGCGCGCAAGCGAGCGAATTCGAACTGGATAAAATCGCCGCAAGCACTGCCGCAGCGCTAAAAAGACCTTTTTATAAAGAGGGCGAGCAGTATCTAAAAACGAGCTTTTCGGAGCTAAAAAATATAGTCAAAGAGGCGAAATTCGAGGGCTTTATGGTGTATATCCCGAGCCAAAACGATTTTTGCTTTAAGATGAAAACGCCTTATTATCTCGTGAATAAATTTTTCGCTCGCAGTAAAAACGAGGCGCTTTCCGGCAAACTGGATAAAACCAAGCTTGATGAGGAATTTCACCCATTGGTCGATCACATCAAAGCAAACGAACGGGAATTTAGATCCCTTGACGAGCAGGGCAAGCTAGGCTTTATAAAAGAATTTTTAGAAAAAATTTAACGATTGCCGTGCGAATATTTGACGCCGTGCAAATTTACGTAAAGCTCAAATTTGATGCAGCGATTAAAGCTTAAAGGAAAAATGATGATATTTTTTACCTCCGATTTGCATTTTTATCACGGCAATATTATGAAATACTGCCCTAAATTTAGGGCTTTTAACGACGTAAGCGAGATGAACGAAAAGCTAATAGAGCTCTGGAATGCCGTAGTGGGGCCCGAGGATACGGTTTATGATCTGGGCGATTTTGCATTTTGTAATAAATTAAAGGATCTAAAAAGCGTCGCGCGTAGGCTAAACGGCTCGCATGTGCTGATTTTAGGCAACCACGATACGCTCATCAGCCAAAACAAAGAAGCGCTGCTACGCGAACTAAAAGACGACGGAAATCCTATCTTTAGCGATATCCTGCACTACAAGGAGCTAAATTTTGACGGCGGCGCGGGCGCGATAAAGGACGGCAAAACAGGTATGAGCATCTGTATGTTTCACTATCCCGTAGAGGAGCACAACCGCGCCTCGAAAGGCTCTTTTATGCTTCACGGACACTTGCACGACCGCGCTTCCAGCCTAGAGGGGCGCATACTAAACGTAGGCTTTGACTCGCACGGCAAAATTTTAAGCTTAGACGAGATAGTGCAAATTTTAGGGCAAAGGCAAATCTCGACAAGATATTCGTGATCCTGGCTAAACACGGACAGCCACAGCATTGATTTAAGCGTAGCCTACTGCAACATCTTGCAAAAGCACCCGCATAATACGGGAATAGGCAAAGGGCTCGGCGGCATCTTTATCGATAAGCACGCACACACAGGCTTTGCGTGGACGAAAGATAAGCTCGGCATGTATCACGGCGAAGCAAGACTTGGAGCAGCAAGAATGGGAAGAGGGATAGCTTCCGTTCGAGTATCAAAACCCAAAGCAGCGCCGCCTTTTGTGCGGGCTATGAATACGGCATGTATGAGATAGCAGAGCAAGCAGTCTCGATCGGCGTGCTGCGAAATTTCCACGAAATTTTGCCGGTTGTCGCGCACGGTCTTATCTAAACTGCCGTTAAATTCTATCCCTAGCTGCCGTAATTCTGCTCGCGTTCAAATAAAATTTCACGAAATTCCGTAGAATTTTACGCTATGTATTCTGCAAGCCGGCGGACGAATTTTGCGAGCGCGATCGAATTGCATGCGTAAATTCCGCCATCAAATTATAACCTAGCGTAAATTTTTACGAATGGAATCGCCAGCTAAATTTAAAACCCGCGCGGTTAAGCCTAACAAGCCCGCCTGCTAAAATTTCGTTCGCGCAGAATTTCATTTGGGTAAAGTTAAAATTTCACCTCAAATTCCGTCCAGTCCTCGTTGCTATCGCACGAAATTTTAAGCCCGAGCTCGTCGCAGTATTTTTTCACGATAAAAAGCCCGATGCCAAAGCCGCCGTTGCGCTGATCAAAGCGGGTGTAAAGCTCAAAAATATGCGGCAAATTTTGCCGCGCGATACCCGCACCGCTGTTTTTGATACGAAGCGAACGCTCGCGCAGGCTCACCTCGACGCAGCCGAGCTCGTCGCAATATTTTATCGCGTTGCCAAGCAGATTATCGATGATTTTTCGCAGTTTAAACTCTTCCGCACAAAAGGCTACCGGGCGCAGATCGGTGCTCAAGCTTATTCGCTTTTGCTCCGCAGCGACGCCGAAATATTTTATACGGCTTTGCACTAGCTCGCCTAAATTTACCTCCCTCCCGCTGCCGCTTTTGTTTAAGCTTAGCGCGGTTAGGTCTTCAAACAGCGCGTTTATTGTGTTTGCGCCCGCCTTGATATTGCCCAGATATTTTTTCGCATCGGTATCAAAAAGCTCGATGCTCATCAAAATCACGCTAAGCGGGGTTTTTATCTCGTGCGTCGTGTCGCGGATGAAGCCGTCAAGAAACTCGATCTTTTCGTAAAGCGGGCGCAGCGAAAGGCGGATGATAAAATACGCGATCAGCAAAATAAGCGCCAAAACAAGTGCGCTCGCGGCTAAAATTTTAAGCTTTAGCGCTGCTAGCTTGCCCTCAAGCGCCTCAGTTTTGATCGCTACGTAGTACTCCGTGCCGTCCTTGGCGGTGAGATTAAACTGCTCAATCCTGCTCGACCCCTCCATATACACGCGCGGCGCGTCATCCTTCGGCTCGAAATCCCGTGCGATCTCATCGCTGCTATTCAGATCCGCCGCGTATGCCTGCATGGCGTCGAAATCGCCCTCTTTTAGGCGCCCGCCGCGCGCTAGCTTAGCCTCTAAGCCGTGTTTGAAATCTCTGATCGCAAAGGCATCGCGATCCGCGATAAAAAACTTCTCCCGCTCATAAAATATGCTACTTACTAGCGCCAAAAACAAGACGCTAGTAAGAGTGTAGAGCAAAAAAATCGGTAGAATTTGACGCATTTTGGACACGGCGCGCTCCTAGATATATTTGTAGCCGAGCTTGGAGGCGTTTATGATGCGATCTTTGCCTAAAATTTTTCGCAGCTCCGCGATATAAACGCGCAGGCTAAGCTCGCTCGGGCTCTCGTCGTAGTCCCACAGCGCGGCGAAAATTTCATCTTTACTAAGGAATTTATCGCGGTTTTTCAGAAGCAGAGCAAGAAGCCGCGCCTGCTTTTGCGGCATCGGCACGGCTCTTCCGTCGCGATAAAGCGCGTGCTGAGCCATATCGAAGCTAAAACCTCCGCCGATATTTTCGCGCAGGGCGGCGTTGTGGACGAAGGTGCGCTTTAGTAGATTGTCCGCGCGCAGGGCCAGCTCTTTTAGCTCGAAGGGCTTTTTGAGGTAGTCGTCGCAGCCGCTTCCAAAGCCGCTTTCGATGTCTTGCAGAGTATTTAGCGACGTCGTGAAAATGCACGGTGCTCCGCGCCCCGCCTCGCGCAGCTCGCGAAGCAGCGCAAAGCCGTTGCCGCCGATGATTTTGACGTCGAAGATCCACAGATCGAAGTTCTTTTCGTACGCTAAAGAGAGCGCCTCGTCGTAGCTTTTGCTGCCGCTTACCTCGTGCCCCGCGCCGCGCATGTAGGTGCACATCATGTCTAGCAGCATCCCCTCGTCCTCGACGATCAAAACCCTTGCCATAGCCCGCCTCCTTGCGTAGAATTTTTGAAATTATACCCTGTGAAATTCCACGTAAAATTTAATTGCGAAATTTCGCGGCAAATTTTATCGCAGCGAAACAGCGCGTCTTAGCTTAAAAGTATGCTTACTAAATTTAGGCTTGTAAGATTGCTCGCCTAGTATTATTAGCGCGGCACGCCGAGCGGCGCAAGAAACTAAAATTTCACGATATAAAATTTTCGCGCCGCGGAATTTTAAAATTTACAGGTAAAACACTGGGCTTTAAAATTCCGCCGCTACGAAATTTTAAAATTTCACGTCCTAAAATTTCGCCGCGTAGAATTTCAAAACCTTGCCTGCGTCGATAAAATTTAGCGAAATTTCATCGGCGTTACGCCGCATAAATTTCAAGCTAAAATTCTAAAATTCTCGCGCCGTATTTCACTAAAACACAATTCCGCGCAAATGCTGCGCGGAACTACGTAGCTTGCTTGTAAGCGGCACTACTGCGCCATAGGGCACGGAGCGGCGCCCGCATTTTGATTGCACGGCATATCGCCTCTTGGCGGCATTGCCAGGCCCGTGCCGTCGCCCATTCCTTTATGCGGCATATGGCCGCATTCGCCGGGAGCCGCCTGCGATCTGTGCGGGCCGAACCCGTGAGCGGGCCTTTTAAATTTGTCGAAATTACCGCGATCCTTAAGCTCGATATCCAGCCTATCCGCCTGCTCGACGCTTAGCTTGCCCGCCTGGGCGTTATAGTTTTGTCTAAACTCGTCTAGGAATTTCTCGCGATCCTCGACGCTCATAGCGTCCAGTTTCTTTTTAAACTCGGTCTTAAATCCGCGCTTGAGATCCCTTGCCTGCGCTCTTAGCTCTCCCGCGCGCTTATCGATCTCAAACGCCGCTTCGCTTAAGCTCTTGGCGTCCGCGCTAGCAACTGCGGCATTGATCTGCTCGGGGGTGCTTGAGCTAAAATCTGCGGCGAACAGCACGCCCGCAACTAAAACGCTTGCTAAAACAATCTTTTTCATTCTCTCTCCTTTGTGAAAGTTAGCGTGATTGTAGGAAAAAGTCGTGAAGAAAAAGTTAAATGAAGCTCGCGCCGCCAAAATAGCTCGGCGCCGTAAATTTAGAAAATTTTACGCCGCTGCGGCAAAAACAAAGCAGAAGCACAATGCGCGCAAACAAGGCTAAATTTTAAAATTTTAAGCGGAAGGCAAGAGGTGCGCAGCGCGTAAATTTAACATAAATTTTGCGCTGCATAAGTTGTATCAAAGCCCGCCGTGCGTAAATTTAACAGCAAAGCGGGCGTATCTCGGCGCTGCGAACGGCGAAATTTCATCGCGTAAATTTAACCGCAGGGCTGCTAAATTTAGAGATTGCGGATGATTAAATTTCATCCGCAACGAGGCTTATTTTATAACGCCGCAGACCATTCTAGCGCCGCCGCCGCCGAGCGGTTTCGGATGATCGCTGTGGTTATCGCCGCCTACGTGAACCATCAGCGAGTGGCCCTTTAGCTCATCTAAGCTCTTGATCTTCGGAGCCAGCACCGGATAGACCGCATTGCCCTCAGCATCGACGAAAAGTGCAGGCAGATCGCCCTTGTGGCCGCTATCGTCCCAAGCAAACGAGTGCTTTTTGGTATCGCTCGGATCCCAGTGACCGCCAGCTTTCATGCCTAAGCCCTTCTCGGTCGCGCCGCAGTCGGCGTTTTGATGCACGTGAAAGCCGTGCACGCCGCTAGTAAGACCCTTTAAATTCGGGAAAAACGCCACGCCGTAGTTCGTCTCGACCGCTACGACCTCGCCGACGGTTACGTTGCCCTTCTCGCCTAGTTGCTCCATCGCAATGACGAGGTGCTTGCCGGTCTTAGGGTCGAAATTTTGCATATCGCCGTGCTCGTGAGCGATCAAGGCGCTTGCGACTAAAATTGATGAAATTAGAAATTTCTTCATGATAAATCCTTTAAAATGAAATGTGAGTGCAATTTTATCCAAAAATACTTAAAAAATAATTTTTCTTATTTAGATAAATTTTGCTTTTTATCTAAAAGGCTTATCGCGAAGAATAAGATCAAGCTGAAAATTACGAGCAAAACGCTTAAAATCAGTGCTCGCTCGTTCTCGCCGTCATACACGGCGTTGTAGATAGCAAGGCCTAGCGTGTCGGTTTTGCCCACGATATTTCCGCCCAACATCAGCGTGATACCTACTTCGCCAAGCCCGCGCGAGAGCGCTAAAATGAGCGCGGAGCCTAGCGTTTTAAGCGAGCTTGGAAGGATTACGAAGAGGAAAATTTGAACTCTGTTTTTGCCCAAAATTTGCGCGGCTTCGATTAGGCTTTTAGGAAAGAGCTCAAAGCTCGCACACACAGGCTTTACAAACAGCGGCAGACCCACCAAAAATGCGGCGATTACCAATGAATAGAAGTTAAAAACGATGTCTAAATTTAACGCAGAGCCGATAAATCCGCTCTTTCCGAAGATGTAAAGAAGTAGAAATCCCGTCGCGATCGGCGGGAAGATGAGCGGAAAAATCACTAAAATTTCGACGATCTTTTTAAATTTAGCTTTACTGAAAGCTAAAAAATACGAGATTGCTAGCCCTATTGAAATAAGCAGCAAAAAGCTGCAAAATAGGGCTTTGGCGCTTAGTATCAGAGGATGTGTGATCCAGGCGATATCGCTCATTTAAGACCGAATTTTGAAAAAATCTCTTTTGAGCGGTCCGATTGAAATTCCTTCATCACCTTTTCGCAAAGCGCCTGCTCGCTGCACGCGCTTAGTCTTGCGATGCCGATATATGCGGGGCTGTAGAGGCTCTCGTCGATGTAGATGATCGAGCCGAACTCATCTTTTTTGGCGACCGCTTCGGTGCTATTGATAAAGCCCGCCTGCACCTCGCCGTTGATGACGTATGCAACCACCTGCGGCACGCCCGCGACGGCTAAAATTTTATCTTTTACCCCGTCCATCTTGGCGTTTTGTAAAAACTCGTTCGTTCTGATACCGTAAATCGCCTTTTTGGGATCTGGCATCGCGATTTTATCGAACTTTTCGATCTCTGAGACACCCTGTATTTTGATATTTTTCGGCGTCACCAAAACAAGCGTGCCGCGCCCGACGCGTTCAAATTTAGTGATATTTAGATCGCTTTTTTTCAAAAACGCCTCGTCGCCCACGATGAATGAAATTTTATTCTCGCGCGATTGAATGACGAGCTGGCCAAGGTTTGCAAACGAACCCACCACGTCCATGCCCTCTTTTTTCAAATTTTCGATCACGGCCGAGACAGGCTTTTTGTATCCGCCGCCAGCTGCGATTATCAGCTGATCCGCGCAGAATGAAACGCTTGCCGCAAGCGCTAAAATAAAAGCAATTTTTTTCATGAAAATTCTTTTTTTGAAATCTTAAGAATTTTACAAAATATAATCTTATTTATTAATAAATCCCACTCTTTTGCGGATCTATGACGCACAGCCTGCATCATAATTAAAATTTAATATTTAGATAAATTCTATCTTTCCGCCGAGATCGCACACGCCCTGATTCCAAACCGCCGAGCTTACGAGCACGTCCGCGCCGGTAGCCGCAAACTCGGTGCAGTTATTTTTAGTTATGCCGCCCGCGGCGCAAATTTTAATCTGCGGCGCCGCTTCATCTCGCCTCAAAACGCAGGCTCTAAGCTTGCTAGGGCTCATCTTATCGCACATTATCGCATCCGGCGCGTATCCCAAAAGCTCGCTAAATTCGCGCTCACTCGCTACTTCGATCATTATCTTTCGCTCTGGCGCGCGCTCTTTAAATTTAGCAATCTGCGCGCAAAACTCGCCAAAGCTCGCAAACGCGCGGATATGGTTTGAAAAAAACAGGACGCTGTCGTGCAGCCCCAGGCGGTGCATCGTTCCGCCGCCCGCTATCAGCGCATTTACGCAAAGCTCTTTCGCAAAAGGAAAACTCTTGCGCGTCGCACCTAGCACGCAGCGCGAATTCGCCTCTCGCATCAGCGCAACCATCTCGTGCGCGTAAGTAGAAATTTTGCAGGAGTACTCAAACACGATCTGAACGATCTTCCAAGCTTTATGCAAGCTCTCGAAGCTCCCCTGCGCGCTAAAAATTTCATCCCCCGCACAAAATGCGCTTCCCTCGCGCGCTAGATGCTGCGTCTCGCAGCCTAGGCGCGCCGCCACTTCGCGCGCAATCTGCCCGCCGCTAAAGATCAGATCCTGCCTCGTTACGATCGAAAGCCCCGCGGGCGCGTTTAGGTCCACAAAGTCCCGCAAAAGCTCGGTCGTAAGGTCCAAAAACGCGCCGTCGCTAGCGATAAGATCATCGATTTTACTCTGCGAAATAAACATATCTAGCCTACGAAGTGAATTTTAGCGGGCTCAAAGCGTGAATGCGCCTTTGTGACGCGAGACGGAAAGCCCAAAGGCATAATGCAAAACGCCTCTAAATGCCCAGGCAGATCCAAAATTTCTCTTACGCGCTCCATCGCGTAAATATCGGGCGCTACGCCCAGCCACGTGGTGCCAAGCCCCAAATGGTGCGCCGCTAGCCAGAGATTTTCTGCCGCACAAGCGCAGTCGTAGCGAGCGTAGGGCTGGAATTTTAAGCCGCTTTTGCGTGTGCAGACTACGATCGCAAGCGGCGCATCTTTCGTGCAGCCGCCGTAGGTGCCGACGCTGCTAAGTAGCGTAAGGGCGGTGCGGTCGCGCACTACGTAAAACTCCCATGAGCGCTGGTTGCCCGCGCTAGGGGCTTGCATTGCGGCTTTTAGCACGAGCTCGATCTGATCGTCGCTCGGCATTTTTTCGGTAAAATTCCGCACGCTCGTGCGTGTAAAAATTTCATTCATCGCTGCTCCTTTAAATTAAATTTCTAAATTCCGCTTTTTGCGAGCGGTAAAAAATGGAATTTAGAATTAAGCTTGCCGCTGCGTTTGCTTGGGTCTTGCTTACGCTTTACGCTTATTTAGTCGCTACGCGGCGGCTGATGCGCGCAGATTTGGTTTTACTTGCCTGGGTGCGCCTCTTTTTGCATCAAAAAGCGCGCAAAACTGCGATAAAATTTCAAATCGCGCTGCTGCGAAAATCCGCCGCAAAGAACATTTGCGTAAACTTGGCTTGCTTAAATTTCGCTCACGAGCAAGCTCGCGACCCGCCTATTTAAATTTTTAATCCTAGACCGCTATTTGGCGCCCGCTAAAACGGCGCGCCGTATACATCAGCCTGCGCGCGTAGCTCGCGTGATCTTTAAATTTTATCTCGTGCTGAGTCTGCGCCGATCTTTGCAGACAAAATTTTATCCTTCGTGGCGAACGAAATTTCGCCTTCGCGCCGAGCAAATTTTATCTTCGTCGCCTGGTAAAATTCTGCTTTCGCCGCTTTTGAATTTTAACCGCACGCACGCTACAAAATACCCGCCGTGCCGCACCGTACGCAAAGCACGTTCTGATTAACCGCCAAGTACGACCACGCGGAGCCGCGCGCCGAAACGCTATAAAATTTTAACCGCTTAAGCCTGCTTGCTTATCAGCCTGCGCACGACGTAGCTTGCGATGAAAAGCCCGAAGCTTGCGGTAACGCCCATGAAGCTGCCCATCGATTTGACGCGCGGCGGCTCGCTCGAGCAGACGACGTCAAAATCGCTCGCAAAACCGCGCTTTCGCAGCTCATATCTGATCTTGCGCGCGAGCGGATCGCCTTGCGTCTGCCAGATTGAGCGGATTTCGATTTTAGCGGGATCGAGCCTCTTTGCGCCGCCCATCGAGCTTACGAAGCCCGTGCCCGCCTCGCTACAGCGCAGCGCAAGAGCGATCTTGGCGCCCACGTCGTCGATCGCATCGATTACGAAATCAAATTGCGCCAGATCAAATTTAGATAAAAATTCCTCATCGATCCTAGCGGCGATCGGCGTTACGCCTTTAAATTTGCGCGCGAAAACCTCGCATTTTAGCTCACCTACGTGCTCGCTTCCAAGCTGGCGGTTTTGATTGGTGATCTCGAAGCGATCGCAATCGATTACGCTTAAGCTTACCGCGCCGCTGCGGTACAGCGCCTCTATCGCCGCTCCGCCCACGCCGCCGCAGCCGCAGATTAAAATTTTAGCGCTTTGCAATCGCGCGAAATCCTCGCCGAAAAGTAGGCGCGAGCGCGAAAAGCGGTCTATTACGACCTCACTCATCGTTTCTCATCCACCTTTCTAGCGCGCTCATCTGCTCGTGCGCGGTTAAATTTAACTTAATCGGACTTAGCGTCGCCCGCCCCTCAAAAAGCACCGAAATGTCGCTGTTTTCGTTTTTGCTCGCATCAAAACTGAGCGTGGATTTGCCGAGCCAATAATACTCTATTCCGCGCGGATTGCGGTTTAGCTGCGCGTCGGTATCGTAGAGCTTCTCGCCGCACGGAGCAACCGAAAGCCCCTTAAAATCTTGCTTTGAGACGGCAGGAACGTTTAAATTTAAAAACTGCTTCGGCGGCAGAGGAAAGCCTTTATTAAAGATTTTCTCGACCAGCTCCACCGCGAGCTTGCACGCGAGATCAAATCCGTATCGCTGCAGCGAGTCCGCGACGTAAAACTGGCTGACCGCGAGCGCGGGAATGCCTTGCAAAACCCCCTCCATCGCGCCTCCGCACGTGCCCGAATAGGTCACGTCCTCCGCGACGTTGGCGCCGTGATTTATGCCGCTTATCACTAGATCGGGCTTGCGGTTATACAGCGCGCGGAGCGCCAAATACACGCAGTCTGCGGGCGTGGCGTCATCTAGTTTGAAAAATCCGTCGTCGAGCTTGATAAATCTAAGCGGACGCGTGAGCGTGAGTGAGTGCGAGCATGCCGATTTCTCCGAGCTTGGCGCTACGATGGTGACGTTTGCGACCGATCTTAGCGCGCTCGCGAGCTCTAAAAGCCCGCGCGCTTCGAATCCGTCGTCGTTAGTGATTAAAATTTCTTTCATATTCTCTCTTTAGCTAAAATTTCACGACAGACCTATCGGGGCGGAATTCTATCTGCAAAAATTCTAGCGCTTAATTCTTTACTATGCAAAAATTGCTATTTAGCTTGCGTGGCGTAAAATTCCGCCTTTTTGCTACGAAATTTTATCTTTTTTCGCTACAAATTTTTACAGCTTTTTATAGCCTGACACGCAATTTCATCGCCTAAATTTCACTTTCGAAATTTCTTAAATTAAATTTTGCGACCGCACTCCGCAACTCGCCGCAAAATTTGTCTTTTAAATTATCGTAAAATTTTACACCACGAAATTTTGCTTTCGCGCCGATGCAAATCCGCGGCATAAAATTACGCTAGACTTATCTATAACCCTGCTTTGCGGCATATCTCCTCGCTTACCTGCGAATCAAGTAGGTGCGAGCTTGGATAATCGTAGAAAAATCGGTGCACTTCACGCACTCCGTTTCGCAATAAAGCTCGCGTACTAGGTGCGTTGCAGTCATTTTCGGTAATATCCTTGGCTAGCAATTTGAGATATTTTTGCCGATCGGAGCTTTTCAAGCTCGCCCAGCCAGGACTTAGCGAGTAGGCATAGATCAGATCGCTTCCTTGTGCGCTAATTTCTTCGAGGAAGGCAAACTGCGCGACCTTAACATGGGGCTTGGTGCCGCCTACGTCTGCTGCGATCTCGCTAGCTGCGGCTTTAGCGACGAGTGCGGGCGAGCCTAGCTTACTAAGCGCCTCAAAACGCGCCGTTACTGCGGGATCCTCGGTGACTTGACGCTTTTGGTATTTAGCCGCGCCGCAACCGCCCAGCAACATCGCGAACGCGCTGCATAACGCTAAAATTTTAAAATTTCTCATCTTAAATCCTTTGTCGGCTTAATTTTAGCACATTTTGCTATAATTAACAAAAATTCAAAAGGCCAAATTTGAAATATTTAATCTCTTGCCTAGAACCCTCGGCGAACCTGCATTTTAAAGAGGTTCTGGCGCATCTTAAAAAGCTCGATCCTGCTTGCGAGATTTGCGGAATTTTCGATGAAAAGTTGGGCGCGCCGATATACAAAAGCAGCGAATTTTCGGCGATGGGTTTTATAGAAATTCTGCCGCTAATTTTAAAAGCCAAGCGTGCGATAGCGCAGATGACGCGGCTTGCGGCGGAGTGCGATCGCGTGCTTTTGATCGACTCGCCCGCGTTTAATCTACCGCTAGCTCGCGCGATCAAAGAAAGCGGCGCGCGCGCGGAAATTTCATATTATATTCTGCCGCAGGTTTGGGCGTGGAAGCCGCACAGAGCGGAGAAGCTGAAGGCGTTTTGCGATAATCTGCTCTCAATCTGGCCTTTTGAGGCAAAATTTTTCGGCGCGGATTGCGAGGAAGATAAAGGCGCCGTGCCGCAAGAAGCGGAGAGCAAAGACGCCTCGCTACAAGAAGTAAAAGATAAAGACGCCGTGCCGAAAGAGGATGCCGCGCACCCGAGCGGTCAAAGCGCTAAAACCGCAAAGTACTCTTTCGTGGGACATCCGCTGCTTGACGAGATAAAATTCCAAAAAACAAACTACGATAAACAGGGCAAAATCGCCTTTATGCCGGGCTCTCGCAGGGCTGAAATTTCAAGACTGATGCCGATTTTTAGAGCCCTTGCGCCTAAATTTGAAAATAGCGAGCGAGTCTTGATAATCCCGCCGCATCTGATGGATCAAAGAGATGAAATTTACGGGCCTCTGGACGGCTTTAGCATCGCAAACGATACTCCCGCTACGCTTAAGGATTGCGATTTTGCCTTCATCTGCTCGGGTACGGCGACGCTTGAGGCAGCACTCATCGGCACTCCGTTCGTGCTGTGCTACAAGGCTCGCGCGTTTGACGTTTGGCTCGCGCGAAAGCTCGTAAAGCTAAAGCACGTGGGGCTTGCGAATATTATTTTTGATTTTTTAGGCGAGGAGCCGCTGCACGAGGAGCTTTTGCAAGGCGAAGTAAGCGCGCAAAACCTACTTTCTGCATACGAGCGCTGTGACGCCGCTAAATTTAAACTTGCGAGCGAGAAGCTGCTAGATTATCTGAAATTCGGCTCCAGCGAAAACGTGGCAAAAATTTTAACGCAGCCTGCGAGCTAAAATTTTAAGGCTAAAGCTTATATAATTTGATAAAAAGAAAGGAAGATTATGACGACCGAACCAATGACGCTTTACGGATACGAAAAGATCACCTCCGAGCTCAAAGAGCTTCAGAGCGTGAAGCTGCCTCACATCGTGCAGCAGATCGACATCGCGCGCGGACACGGCGATCTGAAAGAAAACGCCGAGTACCACGCGGCGCGCGAAGAGCAGGCGTTTCTACTCTCGCGAATCGCCGAACTTAGCGATATCGTCTCTCGAAGTAAAATCATCGATCCCTCGACATACGAGCACGATCGCGTAAAATTCGGCTCCACCGTTACCTTTATGGACGTAGAGACCGAGCGGGAGGAGGTTTACACGATCGTAGGCCTTAGCGAAGCGGATATCTCGCGCAAGCTCATCAATATCAATACGCCGCTCGCGCGCCAACTTTTAGGCAAAGCCGAGGGCGATCAGGTGGTGCTTCAGCTTCCATCGGGCACTCGCGATGTGGAAATTTTAAGCGTCGAATACAAGCCGATTAAATTTGAGAATTAGCGTGAAAAAAGTAGGCATCATCGGCGTTAGCGGTTATACGGGGCTTGAGCTGATTAAAATTCTACTTTCCCATACGAGCTTTGAAATTTCATATTTGGGCGCTTCGACAGATGGTGAAATAAGCGAAATTTTCCCACAGCTTCGCGGCGTGTTTGAGATGCGCGTAGAAGCCGCAGACGCTCGCGTTGCGGCGCAAAGATGCGAGCTTGTGTTTTTAGCGCTGCCACATGAAAAAGCGATGGAATTTGCCCGCGAAATTTTAAAATTTAAAAACGTCAAGGTAGTTGATCTATCGGCTGATTACCGCCTAAGTCGCGAGCTTTACGAGAAAAATTACACCACGCATTTAGACCCTCGTAATTTAGCCCACGCCGTTTACGGACTGCCCGAGCTAAATCGCGAAAAGATCCGCGCGGCGCGGCTTACGGCGAATCCAGGCTGCTACCCTACCTGCTCCATTTTGGCGCTCGCGCCGTTTATGCGATTGCTCTATCCAGATACCGGCGTATTTATCGACGCAAAAAGCGGAGTAAGCGGCGCAGGCAAGGCCCTTAAAGCAAGTAGCCATTTCGTAAGCGTGAACGAAAACGCAAATGCCTACTCGCCGATCTCGCATCGCCACGCAGACGAGATCAAAGAGCAGCTGGAAATTTTAAGAGGCGGCGAATTTAGCACGCTTTTCGTGCCGAATTTGCTGCCGATTACGCGCGGAATGCTGGTTAGCGCGTTTGGCGTGCTGCAAAAGAGCGTGGATGCAGAGGCGGTGCTACGGGAATTTTACGCAAACGAGCCTTTCGTGCGCGTCCGAAGCGAGCCCGTGAGTATAAAAAACGTCGCAGGGACGCACTTTTGCGATATTTTTGTAAAAACTGCGGGCGATAAAATTTGGATCAACTCGGCGATCGATAATCTTTTGCGCGGAGCATCATCGCAGGCGGTCGCAAACGCAAATTTAATGTGCGGATTCGCCGAAGCTACGGCGTTGCCGCGTATCGCACACGGAATTTAAGCGATGAAATTTTTGCAAAAACTATCACGCGCCGGAGCCTAGATGCAAAATGATCAAATTCAGGCGATAAAACCGGGCGCGATCTTTATCGGCGATGCGCACGCAGGCGCGAGTAGACCGCAATTTTTGAAATTCTTGCGCGCGCTGAAGGCTGAGTCTACGCCGCCGCCTCAAATTTTTATGATGGGCGATATGTTTGATTTTTTGGCAAATACGACCTACGTGCAGCGCTTCTACAAAGAGGAGATCGTGCTAATAAACGAGCTGTCGCGAAAATGCGAAATTTTTTACTTCGAGGGCAACCACGATTTTAATCTGCGCGAAATTTTTCCCCGCGCAAAAGTTTATCCAAACGGCGCGCAGCCCGTGAAACTTATCTGCGAGAGCGGCGAGGTGGTACAGATTGCGCACGGCGATCTGTTTTTGCCGCGCCTGACGCAATTTGCTCTGCTTTCGCTACGAAACAGAGCTTTTCTGAAATTTATGGACCTGCTCGATCGCGCTTTAAAATTTAAAATTTCAAAGATGATCTTAAAATCGCAAGAGGGAAAAAACCTCTACAGAAAAATGCCAAATTTTAAGGATATAATCGCGCCGAAGATCGATTTTTATGCGGCAAATTTAATCATCGAGGGGCACTATCATCAAGATGAAATTTTATATTTCGGCGAAAAAAAATATATAAATTTATGCTCGTTCGGGGTTAGGAGCAAAATTTACGAGGTCGCAAAAAGCGAAAAATTTATGCTAATTCCAAAAAACTTAAACTTAAATTAGCTATAATTCCTAAATTTTTGCGAGGATATTTATGATAAAGCTTTGTGTTTTCGACTTTGATTCTACGCTGATGGACGGCGAAACGATAGGTTTTTTCGCCGCTAAAATGGGCACGCAGCGACAAGTTAGCGAAATTACGAAGCGCGCGATGGCAGGCGAGCTTGATTTTTTCGAGAGCCTTAGCGAGCGAGTGGCGCTGATAAAGGGGATGAAGCTTAGCGATGCTAAAGCTATCGCAGAAAGCCTGCCTTTTGTTTGCGGCGCTAGCGAGATCATCGCGTATCTGAAAAATAAAGGCATAAAGGTGATCGTCTTTAGCGGCGGATTTCATCTAGCCACCGACGCCGCGCAGAAAAAACTGGGTTTTGACGCGAGCTTTGCGAACTATCTGCATGAAAAAAACGGAATTTCAACTGGGCTTTTCGGCGGCGAGATGATGTTTGGATACTCAAAAGGCGCGCTGCTTGCGCAGCTTAAATCGCTGATGGGTCTAAAGACGAGCGAGGTAATGTGCGTGGGAGACGGTGCGAACGACGTTTCGATGTTTCGCGAGGCGGGACTTAAAATCGCCTTTTGCGCGAATGAAATTTTAAAAAGCGAGGCGAGCGTCTGCATTGAAAAAAAAGATTTGAAGGAGATTATGAAATATGTATGATAAAGCCCTAAATTTCAGCCTTTGGTGCGACTTTTTGGAGCGCGATTTTATCGATAAAGATTTCGACGAGCTGATCAAAAAAGGCATAATTAACGGTGCGACTTCCAATCCCGCAATCTTTAAAAACGCGATCCTAAGCTCCTCAGCATACGATGCAGCCAAAGAGGAATTTAGAAAAAAAGAGCCTAAAAAGCTGTATGAAATTTTAGCCACTGCGGACATCAGAAGTGCGGCGGAGAGCCTGCTTAAAAATTTCATTAACGGCGATGACGGCTTTGTGAGTATCGAGGTTGATCCATGCTTTGCAGACGACGCCGAGGCGATGTACCGCGAGGGCAAGCACCTATATAGCACGATCGGCATGCCAAATGTTATGATCAAAATCCCTGCAACCAAGGCGGGCTACGAAGCGATGCGCGATCTGCTAAAAAAGGGGATCAGCGTAAACGCGACCTTGGTTTTTTCGCCCGAGCAGACCGTAAAATGTATAGAGGCGATAAAAGAGGGGGTCGCAGGCTTTCGTCGCTACTTCCCGAAAGCAAATTTACCAAAAACCGTAATTAGCATCTTCGTTAGCCGCTTCGATAGGTTACTGGATGAAAAAATGGCCGCGGCAGGCCTTCCTACCGGCAAAATCGGCATAATGAACGCCGCGAAGTGCTACAATATCATCGCTAAAGAAAATTTAAACTACGTAAAGCCGCTGTTTGCGAGCACAGGCGTAAAAGGAGATGATCTGCCGAAGGATTACTACGTAAGCGAGCTAATGTATCCGGGCTGCGTAAACACCGCGCCGCTTGAGACGATAGAGGCTTTTATAAGCGGCGATCAAAAGCCCAAAATGCCGCCGAGCGATGAAGAGATAGAGCATTTTTTTGCCCGAGTAGCGGATGCGAAGATCGATATGAAAAAGGCGTATAAAAAACTACTGGATGACGGACTGGCGGCCTTTGAAGAGGCATTTAAAGAGATAATAAAAACACTTAAAAAGGAGAAATGATGGCGGGTTCTATAGATTATTCGCAGTATCAAGTTGACGCTTCTACGCTGGATTTTAAGCAGCGAGACAGGCTAAATAAATATCTGGAATTTTTGATCCAAAATGGCGGTAGCGACCTTCATATAAAATCGGGCGCGGTTATCAGAGGGCGCATCCACGGCGAGCTAGTAAAATTTAGCAAAACGCCATTTTTGAAAGAAGATGCGATGACGCTAGCTAAGGAGCTTCTCATCACGCGCTTTCCAGAGCTCATCGAGAAAAAGAGCGTGGATTTTACCTACAAGCTAAACGAAGATTATCGCTTTCGCGTTAATATTTTCTTTCAAATCGACGGTATCAGCGCGGTTTTCCGAACGATACCGGTTAAAATTCCAGAGATCGACGATCTAGGTCTGCCGCCTTCGATCAAAGATATTTGCGATACGGCTATGCGCGGCGTCGTGCTACTTACGGGGCCTACGGGAAGCGGAAAGACGACAACGATCGCAAGCATGATCAATCGCATAAATAGACAAAGAACCAGCCACGTCGTTACGATCGAAGACCCCGTGGAATTCGTATTTAAAGACGATAAATGCATCATCAATCAGCGCGCTATCGGTGAGGACTGCAATAACTTCGCCGATTCGCTTCGCGCCGCGCTGCGAGAGGATCCGGACGTTATATTTGTGGGCGAGATGCGCGATTTGGAGACGATCGAGACGGCGCTTCACGCGGCGGAAACGGGCCACTTAGTGTTTTCGACGGTGCACACTATTGACGCAAAAGAGACGGTAAACCGTATCATCGCGATGTTTGAGCAAGCCGAGCAGGAGCGTATCCGAATGACGCTTGCATCCGTCCTAGAGGCGGTCATCTCTCAGCGCCTTGCTCGTACTATCGAGGGCAAGCGCGTAGCCGTCGTTGAAATTTTACGCAAAAACACCCGTATTAAGGATATGATACTTGATGCGCGTGACGATGAAATTCCTGACGCGATCGCCGATGGTCGCAACACCTACGGCATGCAGACCTTCGATCAGCACCTACTCGATCTTTACAGAGATGGCATCATTACCCGCGAGGAGGCGCTGGATAAGGCCTCTAAGCGAAACGACCTCGATCTGCAGATCAAAAACGTCGATCTTGCCAAAAAAAGGGATTTGGCGGCAGAATCCGGAGAGAGCGCCGAGGAGATGCTCGCCGGCGAAGTCGTACAGCTAAAAGAGATCCGCTAAGTCATAAATTTTAAAATTCTAAATTCTTGCAATTTAAAATTTTAAAGAATTCTGCCTGCCGCCGCGCGGGCGGAATTCTATTCGCTTGCCCGCTGCTACACGGGCAAATACTATGTTAAATTTCATTTTAAAAATTTAAAATTCTGATCAAAATTCTATGTTGAGCGATCGCTTGAAATTCCTATTCATTTAATCTTTGATAAACAAAATTTCAACCAAATTTCAGGG